>JAAWHG010000015.1 GCA_022795735.1 Oscillospiraceae bacterium | reverse complement strand
CGCGGCGGCGTTGCGAACCGGCTTTGGCCGTGGCCTTGGGCCGCAGTCGTTCGCGCTAGGTATCTTTCAACCGGCTTGCGCGGGCCGGGTGAAAACGGATTACACTCCAACGGGAAACGGGCTATAAAATACATGGAAATGGAAAATCGTTCGGCAAAGTATACCTTTCCGAACGAAAAAAATTTTTTAAAAAGAGTATTAACTTTATCACAAAACAGACCGATAGATACAGTGAACGGAAAAAATAATTCCACCGGACGGGCGGTTGGTAAAGTATACCATCCCGGACGATGCCCGCGTATAGCGTTTAAGAAACAAAAAACAACTCTGGATTGTCTGTTTTAGATAATCCAGAGTTATTTTTCCTATTTTTTCAGCCCATAAAGAAAGTTGGAGCGTTCTTGGCGGCGATATTCAGAGGGGGTGAATTCTTTTAGCGCGTGAAAGGTTTTGGTAAAGTAGCTGGCGTCCTGGAAGCCGCACTGTGCGCCCACCTCGGCCACGCTCAGCTCCGGTGCGGACATTAAAAGCTCCGCCGCCTTTTGGATACGGTATTGGGTTACATACTGAATGGGCGGCATCCCGATAATTCTGCGGAAGCACCGCAAGCACTCGCTCTCACTGACGGCGGCGGCGCGGGCAATGACAGCGGTATTCAGTTTTTCGTCATAGTGTTGATGGATGTATTCCAACATCAGCTTGACGCGGGACTCTTCACGCAGCAAGCTGTCCGGTTTGGACGAGGAGGCGTGGACATGGTGCCGGGACAGTAGAAAAATCAACCGTGACAGTCCTTCGCGGGCCTGAAACTCGTAACCCGGGGATTCCTGCACGCACCCGGTCCAGGCCTGTTCCATGGCGCAAACCGCGTCGGCGTGCCAGTCCTCCCCGCCGTCCAGATGGACGCATGGCGGCCCGCCCTTGTTTAAGAGGGGTTGCAGGTACTTGGACCAAAAGACACTGTCCAGATTTCCGCCCACCAGCCGTGGATGGAACACCGCCGAGTGCAGACGGCAATCCGAGCCCTTCTGCGGCCACACCGCATGGAGCACTTGGGTGTTGACAAAAAAGCCCTGGCCGGAGCAAACGGCGAACCGTTCCGCGCCTGCGGCGGCAATGGCGGTCCCTCCGGACACCGTGAACACCTCCAACTCTGGGTGCCAATGCCAGGGGACCGCGCCCAGGGACAGCGCATCGTGGTAGCAGGCGATGGGGAACAGGGCGGAGCCGTGCCGGGTCAGCTCACGGCCCTGCTCGTTCACCTGGGGGTCGCACAGGGTAACAAGCGCCATCCGGTGATCTCTCCTCTTCTGACGGAATATTGATAGTATCTGGCCCTTTTGTTATGGTTTTCCCCTTGCTTCGCTGTTATAATCATAGCAGCAATTAAGGAGGAATGCAATATGGTACATCTGCTTTTAGCTGTGATCTATCTGTCCTTCATCAGCTTGGGCCTGCCCGACTCGCTGCTTGGTTCGGCCTGGCCGTCCATGTACGGGGTGTTCGGCGTTCCGGTCTCCTACGCTGGAATCATCTCTATGATTATCTCAGCCGGAACGGTTGTGTCCAGCCTGCAAAGCGACCGCCTCACCCGGAAGCTGGGGACGGGACGGGTAACTGCCATCAGCGTGGGGATGACCGCCGTGGCGCTGTTCGGCTTTTCGATCAGCGGTTCATTTTGGATGCTGTGTCTGTGGGCGATTCCCTACGGTCTGGGAGCGGGCAGCGTGGACGCGGCGCTGAACAATTATGTAGCGCTCCATTACGCCAGCCGTCACATGAGCTGGCTGCACTGTATGTGGGGCCTGGGGGCGGCTATCGGTCCCTATATTATGGGGAACGCCCTGTCCGGCGGCGCGGGATGGAGCGTGGGCTACCGTACCATATCGGTGATGCAAATGGCGCTGACGGCGGCGCTGGTAATCAGCCTGCCCCTCTGGCGTATCAACAAAAGGAAAGAGGAAGGAGAAACGCAGACAGAGGCGAAGCCGCTGACCCTCCGTCAGATTTTCCGCGTCCCCGGCGCGAAGGCGGTTATGGGCACCTTTTTCTGCTACTGCGCCTTGGAGCAGACCGCCATCCTATGGGCCAGCAGCTATTTAAACCTCAGCAAGGGCATTTCCGCCGAAGCGGCGGCGGGCTACGCCGGACTGTTTTTTACAGGTATCACCGTCGGACGGATGCTCAGCGGTTTCCTCACCATCAAGCTCAGCGACCGGGCGATGATCCGCCTTGGACAGTGCGTCGCGGCGGCGGGCATTGCCGCGATGCTGCTGCCGGTGGGCAAGTCTGTCACGTTGGCGGGGCTGGTGCTCATCGGCCTGGGGTGCGCCCCCATTTATCCCTGCGCCATTCACTCCACCCCGGACCACTTTGGCGCGGACAAATCGCAGGCCGTGATCGGCGTGCAGATGGCGAGCGCCTATATGGGCACCTGCCTGATGCCGCCCCTGTTCGGGTTTATCGCCACCCACATCAGCGCGGCGCTGTTTCCGGTGTATTTGCTGCTTGTCCTCGCGGGGATGGTTGTCATGCACGAAGCCCTGCTGCGCCGGAGCGCCAGCAGAATATAACGGCAGCAGGCCCGGCACATGGTGCCGGGCCTGCTGCCTGCTTGAAACCGGAAACGCCACATTCCATACGAGACAACCGTTTTCACAATAGGATCCCATTTACACATTATAAAAGACGCCGAACAGGTGGTCGTGGTAGGCGACTTTAGCCTGGGCGGAATAGGAGCGGGAGATGCCGATCAGTTTGTCGCCGAGATAAAATCCCTCCGGCGCGAGGCGGGTCACCTGATTTAGGTTGACGATGAAGCTTTTATGACAGCGGACGAACAGGGAGGGGGAAAGCATGGTCTCAATGTCGTCCAGCTTTCTGTAGATGGTATATTGCCGGCCGCCGCGCATGTGAAAATGCAGGCGGTGGTTGGCGCTGGCGATATAGGAGATATCGGCCTGACGGAGCCGGATATTCTGTCCGCGAAAGCAAATAGGCAGGAAGGAATCGGTCTGTTTGTCCAGGAGGCGGGCGGCCCGTTGGAGGACACTTTGCAGCTCCGGGAGCTGAATGGGCTTGAGGAAATAATGAAAGGCGTACAGGTCGAAGGCCTCGCGGTAAAAGGAATCGCTGGCAGAGAGAAAGATGAGGATTGCGGCGTCATTTTCGCGCCGCAGACGCTGGGCGAGGTCTATCCCGGTTTGGTCGGGGAGGTAGATATCCAGAAAATAGATGTCAAACTGTTTGGAATGATTTTCCAAATCCTCCAGAAGTGCTTCGGCGCTGGTGTAAGATGAGACGGTGCAGGATATTTCACTCTGGGCCAGCAGGCGGCGAAGATACGACATGTCTTCGGGTTGGTCCTCGCATATGGCAATAGTAAGCATGTTGTTCCCCATTTCCTTCTCTTTTTTCATTCCCTATGCTAACAAAAAAGAGCCCTCTTTGCAATCGTAGAAGTGTTGCTAATTTCGTTGAAAAATATGCCAATTCTGAATGACACGTTTTTATAACTGTCTGAATTGGCAGAAAAAAACTGCCGCCCGGTGTAAAGAACCGTCTCTGTAGGGTTATCCTTATAGAGACGGTCTCTCTTTTGGCTGAGAGCCGGCCCGATTTCATGGAAAAGACGGAGAAGAAAAGATGGCAGAAGTGATAGGAGAAATTTTACTTCCATTTCTCGGCACAACTTTGGGCGCGGCCTGCGTTTTTGTCACGGGCGGCGCGCTGCATGAGAAGGTCCAGCGGGTGCTGACTGGTTTTGCGGCGGGCGTCATGGTGGCGGCGTCGGTCTGGAGCCTGCTGGTCCCCGCGATGGAACAGGCGGCGGATATGGGACGGCTGGCGTTCCTCCCCGCCGTCGCGGGATTTTGGCTGGGCATTTTGTTCTTGTTGATACTGGACAGAGCGGTTCCCCATCTGCACCAGAACAGCAATCAGCCGGAGGGCCCCCGTACTTGGCTGAAACGGACGACCATGCTGGCGCTGGCCGTCACGCTGCACAATATTCCGGAGGGTATGGCGGTCGGAGTGGTGCTGGCGGGACAGATGGCGGGGAGTGAAACAATCAGCGTCACCGGGGCGCTGGTCCTGTCCATCGGCATCGCCATTCAAAACTTCCCGGAGGGAGCCATTATCTCCATCCCTCTTCGGGGGGAAGGGGCTGGAAAGGGACGGGCGTTTTTGTACGGGGTGCTCTCCGGCGCGGCGGAACCGTTGGCCGCCGTGCTGACCGTCTGGGCGGCGGGGATGATTTTGCCTGCTCTGCCCTATCTGCTGAGTTTTGCGGCGGGAGCCATGATCTATGTGGTGGTGGAGGAGTTGATTCCGGAGGCGTCGGCCGGGGCGCATTCCAATCTGGGAACGCTGTTCTTTGCGGTAGGCTTTTCGGTTATGCTGGCGCTGGATGTGGCGTTGGGATAAGGGCGGCCAATATGTTGACTTATGCTGAAAAACGGCCTGTCTGTTTTGCGAGCAGACAGGCCGTTTATATCGCTCAAAATGAGCGGCTAATGTGCGTTGCCGGTGCGTAACTGGAATCGCTGCACCGCCGACTCCAAATCTTCCGCGTGTTGACGGAGCTCTACGGCGGAAGCCGCCGACTCCTGGGCCGTCGCGGCATTGGTTTGCACGACGTTGGAGATAAGCTCCATTCCTTCCGTCAGCTGCCGGAGGGACATAGCCTGGTGCTTGGCGGACTGAGCGATTTGCTCTACCAGGGCGGTAGACTCCTGCGCGCTGGAAACCACCTCGGAAAGGGCCTGTGTGGTCTCCTCGGACAGGGAGCTGCCATACTGAACGAGATCGACAGAGGCGGCGATCAGTTCGGTAATATTTTTGGCGGACGCCGCGCTTTTGCTGGCCAGACGCTGGATCTCATCCGCCACGACGGCAAAGCCCTTACCGGCGCTTCCGGCCCGGGCGGCCTCAACGGAAGCGTTCAGCGCCAGGATGTTGGTCTGGAAGGAGATATCCTCTATTGTCTTTGTGATACCGCTGATTTTTTGTGACGATTCCGCGATATTCCGAATGGCCGAGGTCAGTGCGCTCATTTTTTCACTGCACATTTTTAACTGCTGCGCCGCCTCCATTGTAAACTGACGGGCGTGCCCCGCGTCTTCGGAGGTGCGGCCTACCTGGCCGGAGATATCTTGAATGCTTGCCGACAGCTCTTCGACGGTAGACGCCTGCTGGATGGAGCCTTCCGAAAGCGTCTGCGCGCCGGAGGCCACGCGCTGGGACTCGTTTGACACATCCTGGGTTGTCTGATGAATGTGGAGCAAGGCGTCGTTTAGGGAATCTAAAATTTGCCGCATCGCCTCCTGAATCGGCAAAAACTCGCCGCGATAGCTGCTGGTAACCGTCAAATCCATGTTGCCGCGCGCGACCTCCGCCAGCTTGTCATTGATGTCGCTGATATACTTTTTCAGCTCGCGTTTTGTCTCGTGGATGGAGTCAACAAGCATTCCAATCTCAGATGTATCCGCTTCCCACTTGAACGCGGAGGAAAGCTGGCCCTGCGAAATTTCCCCCATCTGATCGCGCACCGCAATGACAGGACGAAGAATGCGCCGCTGGATTACCCACATACTGAACACCTGCAGGACGCCCACAACGACAAGCGCCAGCACCATCAGGATACGGATAATCATAGCCTTATGGCCCAATTCCTGTACATCCTGAAGGGTTCTTTCGTCTAATTGCGCGAGGAATTGCTCCTTGATCGCGTTGATTTTCGTAATGGACGCTTTGTATTCCGCGCCATAGACATAATCAACCGCTACGTCCCGCTGCCCTGCCTGAACCTGCTCCATAGCCTGCTCCTCAAGGGGTACCAGCTGATTGGACAGTGAGGACATATTGTCAATCATCGCCTGCTCGTTCGGGGTGATGCCAATTTCCTGCATGGCGGCTACGCCCAAATCGCGATTTTTCAGGTTATTTACTTCATTCCAATAGTTATCATAGTGTTCTTGATTTCCCGTGGCGGCAAAGGCCCGCACCTCATTGGTCAGGTACGCCGACCCGTTCATAAACCGGTTGGCGTTGTATGTCAAATTAAACCGCTGCTCATTGGAAGAATCGAGCCGGCGGCTCACCCCGCTATATAGGAATAGCAGAATCGCTAAAAAGATCAGCGCGCAGATCGAGACCACATTCAGGATTGCGGTCAATGTAGATTGGTTCATTGCCTTTTTCATAATTGCCCCTTTCTAAACGCAAGCACGTATTTGGAAAATATAACGAAGCTGGCTATTTACATTCTAACGGATTTATGAAAAAATTACAAGACATTATTGCTTTTTGTTTTGCATAACCGGGCAGGCTGAATGGATGCTGTCCAACGATGCTTTTAGGCGGGCGGCCAGCAAATTTCTATTGAATTTATCCGCAATATGGTGTAAAATCCAGCTAGACGCAAAATCGCCTGATCTTCCCAGTCTACAGGCAGGCAAAGGCAGGTCAATTATGCTGGATCGAATCAACCGCGCCGCCCGGTTCCTCTCCGACTGCAACGTCGGCGTCAACGCCGCCAGCGCGTCCTTTTTTATTGTAATCTCTATCTTTCCCCTATCGGCGTTGGTACTTTCGCTGCTCCGTTACCTTCCCGTGGGGCCGGACGACCTCCTCCACATCCTCTCCAACATTCTGCCGCAGCCCATGCTGCCCCTGGTGAAATACCTCTTTAACGATCTTTACTCCTCCAATGTGGTTGCCATCGTCTCGGTATCCGCCGCCGCCGCTATGTGGTCGGCCTCCCGCGGCGTATACGACCTTCTGAACGGATTCAGCCGGATCATGGGCGGCGAGGACCGCCGGGGCTATCTCCGCCGCCGGTTCACCGCCGTCCTTTACACTGTCTTCCTCGTTCTTGCCGTGCTCCTGACCCTGGCGCTTCAGGTCTTTGGGCAGACCCTGCTGAGTATGACCGCCCACTGGGACGTCCGGGTCTACCGCATTCTCTCCGAGGTGCTCCGGCTGCGCGTGCTCTTTACCATCGCCCTGCTGGCGCTGCTGTTCATGCTGATGTACGCCTTTTTCCCCGCCCGGCACATGGCCCTTCACGACGTCATCCCCGGCGCGCTGGCCGCCTCGGTCGGGTGGGTCGCCTTTTCCTTCCTGTTTTCCATCTACGTCAACTATGGCGGCGGCTCCCGCTTTTACGGCAGTATGGCAATCGCCCTTCTGTCCCTGCTGTGGCTGTATTTCTGTATGTCTATCCTGTTCTACGGCGCGGTGCTGTGCCGCCTCTCCCAACAGGGGCGGCTCAGTTTTCGGTATATGAAAAATTTTTTGTTGGGCCGGGAATAAAAAGAAGTTTTATTTTTAATTTCGTAACATTTTCCGGGTATACTGGTAGGATAAGGAGATGGGAGGCCCTACATGTTTGGATACGTGACCGCCGATCTCTCCCTGCTGGACGAAGGACAGCGCCTGCGATACCAAGGCTGCTACTGCGGCCTCTGCCACGCGCTGCGGCGGGAAGGCTCTCCTCTTTGCCGCCTGGCGGTCAATTTTGACATGGTCTTCCTGATCCTGCTGCTCTCCTCTCTCTATGACGGGGAGGAGGCCTCGGGTACGGCCCGCTGTCCTGCCAATCCGTTTAAAAGGCAGTTCTATTTTCAAACCCGCTGGAGCGGGTACGGCGCGGCAATGAGCGTGATTTTGCTGCACCACAAGTGTCTCGATGACTGGCACGACGACCGTAATCTGATCCGGCTGTGCGAATCCCGTCTCTTTCGCCGTCCAAGCCGCCGTCTCTCCCAAGCCTACCCGCGGCAGAGCGGGACGGTGGCGGACTGCCTGCGCAGGCTCTCCGCGCTGGAAGCGAAGGGAGACCCGGAGCCCGACCTGGCCGCCAACCTGTTTGCCAAACTGCTGGGCGAGCTGTTTGTCCCCGATCCCCAAGACCATTGGGCGGACGACCTGCGCGCCATAGGCGAGGGCTTGGGGCGCTTCATCTATTTGGCCGACGCCGCTGCGGACCTCAAGGAGGACCTCCGGCGGAGACGGTACAATCCCCTAAGCGGTCTGGCCCCAGGCGGCGTTTTCCCGGCGGCCTTCCGGCAGGACTTGACCGTTCTGCTGGGTGAGGCGGCGGCGGCCTTCGAACGTCTGCCCCTGTTGGAGGACACGGCGCTCCTGCGCAGCATTCTCTACGCCGGTGTGTGGCGGCGGCTCGATCAAGCGATGCCAGACGAAACTCAAAAATAGAAACGCGCGGCCCGCGCTGGGAAGGAGGGCCACTATGATTCGTGACCCCTACCAGGTCCTTGGCGTCTCGCCGGACGCCTCCGATGAGGAAATTAAGCGGGCCTACCGGCAGCTCGCAAAAAAATATCATCCGGACATGAACCCTGGCGACCAGACCGCCGCCAGGAAAATGAACGAGATCAACGCGGCCTACGACCAGATCAAAAACCCGGCCAAGGCCCAGCAGACCTACCACCAATCTGCCTCAGGCAGCTATGGCGGCCCTTACGGCGACCCCTTCGCCGCCTGGTACGAGGCCCAGCGCCGCCAGCAGCAAGCTTACGAAGAGGCCACGCCCGCCGGCATCCGCGCCGCGCAGAACTATATTGCCTATGGCCGCTACAGCGAGGCGGTCAACGCCCTCTCCGGGGTTCCCGCCGCCGAACGGGGCGCGGAGTGGTACTATCTCAGCGCGCTGGCAAGCGCCGGCCTGGGCAACCGTTTGCAGGCCCTTACGCACTGCCGGAACGCGGTGCGGCTGGACCCTAACAACCTACGTTACCGCCAGACCCTGAACCAGTTGGAGCAGAATGGCCGGGTCTACAGCCAGGTCCAGCATAGCTTTCTTACCACCAACGCCCTGTCCCGCATCTGTCTGACCCTCTGCCTCTGCAACGCCTGCGGCAGCTCCTGCTGCTTCCCTTACGGCGGCTGGGGCTATTACCGGTAGGAGGGGACCCACAACAAAGGGGTGCATTCCATGGTCAACGTCGATATCTCCAATATCTGGTGCAGCGTCTCCCTCCCCGACCTGCTGACACTGGAGCCGTCGGTCTCCGGCGCGCATGCCGCGCTGATGGACGCCGGCGGCGCCAGCTTTCTCAGTTGGCTGGATGACGATTCTGCCGATCTGCTGGCCCGCCTGTCCGAAACGGCGGACAGGGTGCGGGACCAGGCGGCATATCTGGTGGTGGTGGGAGACGGCAGCGCCGTTCTGGGCGCGCGGGCCCTGCTGGAGCTTCTGCTGGGCCGGGATCACGCGCTGCGCGGCGGCGTCCGGGTGCTCTTCGCCGGCAGCGACCTCTCCACCCACGCATGGAAACGGCTGGACGCGCTGCTGGAGCAAAACGACTTCTACGTCCACGCCGTCGGGCGGGACGGGATGTCTTTACAATCCGCAGCCGCCCTGCGTGCGTTGCGTTGGACGTTGGAGCGGCGGTACGGGATGGAGCGGGCCAAGGAACATCTGATTGTCACCACCGACCCCAGCCGGGGTGCGCTGCGCCAGCTCTCGGTCCAGGAGGGATGCACCGCCTTCAACCTCCCACGCACGCTGGCCGGGCACGAAAGCGTTCTGGCCCCCGGCGCGTTGCTGTGCCTGATGACCGCCGGGGTGGACGTCAAGGCCATTCTGGCCGGGGCGGCCGGGACGCGGAAGGAGCTGGAGATTCGTTCGTTTGAAAACCCCGCCTGGCTTTACGCCGCCGCGCGGATCATTCTGGCCAAACGCGGGAAACGTGCGGAATACCTGTGTGCCGCCGAGCCGGACGCCTGGACCTTGTGTCGTTGGTGGCAGGACCTGTTTGGAAGCCGCGCCTGCTGGAAAGGCAAGGGACTGCTCCCGGTGGCCGCCGAGCTTCCGGGCGACCTTCAGCAGCTGCATGGGCTGCTCTCCGACGGAAAATTGCCGCTGATGCAGACCTTTCTTCGCTTTGCCCCGCCGCCCCAGCGCCAACAGGTTTCGATGGACCTCCACGATTTCGACAACCTCAACTGTCTCAACGGCTATACGCTGGACTTTTTGCAGGAGCAGACCATCGCCGGCGCGCTGCAGGCGGGTCAGGACGGCGGCGTACCGATGGTGACGGTGGATTGCGGACGCTTGGAGGAGGCTGTCTTGGGGGAGTTGATGTACTTTTTCGAGCTGTCCAGCAGCCTGTGCGCCGGGATGCTCAAGCGGAATCTGTACGCCGAAGAGCCGCCCGCCCGCTTTGCCGAGGCGGCGTCCCAACTATTGGGCCGCCTTCCTCCAGAAAAGGAGGGATAGTTTTGTCCAATGTGACACTTGCAATCCTCCCATAAAACTGGTAAGATAGTAGCAAGGACAGGCCGGTTGGCCAGTCCATCGAAAAGGAGGGCTTTCCTATGGTTAAAGTTATTATGGGCCTGAAGGGCTCCGGCAAGACCAAGCAGTTGATTCAATCCATCAACGAGGCCATCGCCACCGAGTCCGGCAGCATGGTGTGTATTGAAAAGGGCAACAAGCTTACCTTTGATATAGATTATCGCGTGAGGCTCATTGAGGCCAGCGAGTACGAGATGGGCAGCTACACGTTTTTAAAGGGATTTATCAGCGGCCTGCACGCGGGCAACTTTGATATCTCCCACATCTTCATCGACGGTCTCTACCGCGTGGCCGGGCAGGCCGACGCGTCCGGGCTGGAGCCGTTCCTTGACTGGTGCGCCGAATTTGGCAAGGTTAACAGCATCCGCTTCACGATTATCGTCTCGGACGACCCGGCTAACGTCCCCGAGAGTGTAAAGAAGTATTTCTGAGCGGATTTCAAGCCAAGGGGCGCCTGTTTTGCGAGGGAGCAGGCGCTCCTTGCGTGAGAAAATATCATGATAATTCATCCGCCGGGCGGGGTGTATCCCCCTCCTCAGGCGGGCCGTTTCGCGTTCTTTTGCACGAATCTGAATTGATACGCCCGCGTAGCTCAGGGGATAGAGCATTCGCCTCCTAAGCGAAGGGTCGGACGTTCGAATCGTCTCGCGGGTGCCAGCTTAAACGCAAAATCTTCGATTTTTATGAAGATTTTGCGTTTTTCATATTCTTGTGCTTGGAAGGCAGGAGCAGCTCCATTCAGATCAAAAGAGGCGCAATTGCATTTTCTCCGACTGGTCCTCAAAGGTAGAAAGATACTGAAAGATTTGTCCATTGTCGTGCGCAAGTCCGGCGGCCTCGCACCGTTGATGGAACAACGCTGACAATTCGCCGTTTTTGGGGCTGTTCACAATATATTGATTCCCATAGATCTGAATATATTGTTCTTTCAGGCCAGGATACAACCGGTCAAGCTGCTGGTAAAAGTACGCCCGATTCCCCTCCCGGAGGGTCAGACCCATGCCAAAATTGACCACGCCGCGCACCTTTGCCTCCGCGCACAGCTCCAATAGTCCGGAGATGTTTTCCGCCGTATCATTGATATAGGGGAGGATAGGGGTGAGCCACACTACAGTGGGAATCCCGGCGTCGTGAAGCCGCTTCAGCGTCTCGAACCGCTCGCTGGTGGGGCTGACATTGGGTTCGATTTTCCGGCACAGGCCGTCGTCAAAGGTGGTCAGAGTCATCTGTACGACGCATTTGGCGGTTTCATTGATTTTTTGCAGGAGGCCAATGTCCCGCAAGACGCGGCTGGATTTCGTGATGACGGTGACGCCGAAGCCATATTGCGCAATGAGGGAAAGGGCTTTTCTGACGTTGCCGGTTTCCATTTCCAGCGGGATATAGGGGTCCGTCATGGAGCCGGTGCCGATCATGCACCGCTTCCGTTTGCGCCGCAGGGCGGATTCCAACAATGCAATCGCGTTTACCTTGACCGCAATGTCCTCAAAGTCATGCTCCATATGATAGCAGGTGCTTCTCGAGTCGCAATAGATGCAGCCGTGGGAGCAGCCCCGGTACAAATTCATTCCATTCTTGGAGGACAAAATGCCCTTTACTGTTACATAGTGCATAAAGTGCCTCCTCCGTAAAGCGTCTGTTCTCATGCTTATTATATCATATTCCAAAGCGGAGGGTGAAGCCTTTTTCGGCTTGCTATTTTTCCAGGAATGGGCTATGATAGTCGGGTTAACCAACCTGCAAAGACAAGGAGTACAAAGGAATGGATTTGATTCTGGAAACGCTGGCGAAGGAGCTGGACCGGAAACCCGAGCATGTGGAAAACGTGGTCCGGCTTCTGGATGAGGGGGCAACCATCCCCTTCATCGCTCGCTACCGTAAGGAGCTGCACGGCTCCATGGACGATCAACTGCTCCGCACTCTGGCGGAACGGCTGCAATATTTGCGGGGCCTCGCCCAGCGGCGGGAGGCGGTCAAAGCATCCATCGAAGGGCAGGGGGCGCTGACCGACGAGCTGTCCGCCGCCCTGGACGCCGCCGCCACCCTGGCAGAGCTGGAGGACCTGTACCGGCCCTACAAGCCCAAGCGCCGTACCCGGGCCACCATGGCGAAGGAAAAGGGTTTGGAGCCGTTGGCCGATCTGTGCTGGGCGATGGGGGGGCGCTGCGTTCCCGAGGAGGCGGCGAGGGACTTTCTCGACTCCGAAAAGGGGGTGGAGACGGTCGAGGACGCTTTGCAAGGGGCCAATGACATTTTGGCCGAACGGATTTCCGACGATGCCGGTATCCGCAAGGAGCTCCGGGAGCTTTACCAGCGCCGGGGCCTGCTGGTCTCCAAGGCTGCGGACAAGGAGCCGGAGGACAGCGTCTACCGGCTGTATTACGATTTCAAGCTCCCCCTGGGCCGGGCGCAGGGCTATCAAATTCTCGCCATCAACCGGGGCGAGCGGGAAAATGTGCTGAAAGTGTCGGTCGAACTGGAATCCGAGACCGCCCATCAGGCCATCCGCCGCCTGACCGTCCCCGGACGGGCGGCCATGGACTTCGTGCGGGCGGCGGCGGACGACGCTTGGGACCGGCTGGTCCAGCCGTCGCTTGAGCGGGAGCTCCGCAGCGCCCTCACCGACGAAGCCAACGAGGGAGCCATCCACATGTTTGCCCTCAATCTCCAGCCGCTGCTGTTGCAGCCGCCGGTAAAGGGCAAGGTCACAATGGGGCTGGACCCCGGCTACCGCATGGGCTGTAAAGTGGCGGTGGTGGACCCCACCGGAAAGGTGCTGGACACGGCGGTGGTCTACCCCACCTACGGCGAAAAGCAGAAGCGGGAATGTATCGCCGCCCTGTCCAAGTTGATCCGCAAGCACGGCGTCGCCCACATCGCCATCGGCAACGGCACCGCCAGCCGGGAGACCGAGCAGATGACGGTGGAGCTGATTCGCGAGGTCGGCGGCGGGGTGTCCTACATGATCGTCAGCGAGGCGGGCGCGTCGGTGTACTCGGCCAGTCCGCTGGCGGCGGCGGAGTTTCCGCAGTACGACGTCAACCTCCGGAGCGCGGTGTCCATCGCGCGGCGGCTCCAAGACCCGTTGGCCGAGTTGGTCAAAATCGACCCCAAGGCCATCGGCGTGGGGCAGTACCAGCACGATATGCCGCAGGCCCGTCTGAGCGAGGCGTTGGACGGCGTGGTGGAGGACTGCGTCAACGCGGTGGGGGTGGACGTGAACACCGCGTCGCCGTCCCTGCTGCAGCGGGTGTCGGGACTGACCGCCGCCACGGCGAAAAACGTCGCCGCCTACCGGGAAGAGAACGGGCCGTTTACGGCCAGAAAGCAGCTTTTGAAGGTGCCAAAGCTGGGTCCCAAGGCCTACGAGCAGTGCGCCGGCTTTCTGCGGGTGCCCGAGAGCAAGCTGGTGCTGGACAACACCGGCGTCCATCCGGAGAGCTACACGGCGGCGGAACGGCTGCTCAACGAGTGCGGGTACACGCTGGCCGACGTGGCCGCCGGGGAGCTGGCCGAGCTCAAGGCGCGGGCCGAGGGAATCGGATACGCCAAGCTGTCGGAGACCTGCGGGGCGGGCGCGCCGACGCTGGCCGACGTGGTCAAGGAACTGCTCAAGCCGGGCCGGGACCCGCGCGACGAGCTTCCCCCGCCGGTCCTGCGCACCGACGTGCTGGAAGCCAAGGACCTGCAAAAGGGGATGGAGCTCAAGGGCACGGTCCGCAACGTGGTGGACTTTGGCGCGTTCATCGACATCGGCGTGCATCAGGACGGACTGGTGCACATCAGCAAGCTGCCCAGGCGGGTCAAGCATCCGTCGGAGCTGCTGCGGGTGGGAGACGTTGTGACCGTCTGGGTGTTGGAGGTTGACGAGGGCAAGAAGCGAATCAGCCTGACGATGCAGCAGCCAACGTAGACAAACCGGCGCGGGGACTGCGGGACGCTTTATTTCTCTGATTTGTAAAACATGCCTATGGAATTTCGCCTTTTCCTATGATATGATAGTCCAATATACGGAAATGGGAGGAACCTATCATGATTGTCATACTAAAGAGAAACCCCGATCCCTCACAGTTGGAGCGCTTCCGCGGCTGGCTGGAGGAACGCCATGTTTCCATCCACCCCACCATCGGTATGAACCAGACCATTTGGGGTCTGGTGGGCGACACCTCCCACCTGGATATCAACCTCATCGCCGCCCTCGACGTGGTGGACGACGTCAAGCGCGTTCAGGAGCCCTATAAGGACGCCAACCGTAAATTTCATCCCGAGGATACCGTCCTCCAAATCGGTGGCACACAGGTCGGCGGCGGGAATCTGACCCTGATTGCCGGTCCCTGCTCCGTCGAGTCGGAGGAACAGATCTGTGAAATCGCCAAGGCGGTCAAAAAAAGCGGCGCGACCATGCTGCGCGGCGGCGCGTTCAAGCCCCGCACCTCCCCCTACTCCTTCCAGGGGCTGCGGTCCGAGGGCATCCGTATGCTCTCCGCCGCCAAGGAGCTGACCGGCCTGCCCATCGTCACCGAGATTATGGACGCGTCCCATCTGGAATATTTCGACAGCGTGGATGTGATTCAGGTCGGAGCGCGGAATATGCAGAACTTCGAGCTGCTGAAGGTTTTGGGTGAGACCCGCAAGCCCATCCTCCTCAAGCGAGGCCTCTCGGCCACCTATGAGGAGCTCTTAATGAGCGCCGAGTACATCATGGCGGGCGGCAATGAAAACGTTATTCTCTGTGAGCGCGGCATCCGCACCTTCGAGACCTTCACCCGCAACACCATGGACGTCTCAGCCGTGCCGGTGCTCAAGCAGCTCAGCCACCTGCCGGTGCTGGTGGACCCCAGCCACGCGGCGGGCAAATATCAGTTGGTTACCCCCCTCGCCAAGGCCGCGCTGGCCGCCGGCGCGGACGGTCTGCTCATCGAGGTCCACAACGACCCGGAACACGCCCTCTCCGACGGCCCCCAGTCCCTGCGGCCCGAAGCGTTTGACAGGCTAGCCGGACAGCTTCAGCGGTTGCACGAGGCGGTCCGCGCACAATAATGTTCCGGAAGCGGCCCCAGTATGCGACCTGGGGCCGCTTAAAGTATACAAATTTGCTGCTGTCTTCTTGTATAAATTACCAAATTTTCCCCTGTTTTCCAGTATTGGCGTACCGGTGGTATTAAAAACCGTGTTTCGATGGCCGATAAACTATATGGAGTGAAATAAGGCCGTGGTACCGCCGGCCTTACGGCTCTCCCAATATTACGCAATGCGCGAGAAGGAGAGCGTGAACATGCGAATACAAAACAGCACAGTGGCCTTACATTCAGGCCGGAGCTATCAGGCGGAACAGGAAGTCAGTCTGAAAAGCATTCAACGTTATCACGGACAGGAGGGGGTGGAACGGACCGTCGTTTCGGTTTCCAACACCAAGACCTCCATTCAGGAGCTGTCGGGCGCGGAAAGCCTGTACCATTCCGCCACCGCTGCGGCCCCGTCCAACGGAAAGGGCCGCCAGATCGAGCAGGCAAAAACCAAAGGCCAAAGCCCCAATGGACAGGCGCAGGCCATCGCCGCCGGACAGACCGAGGCGCAGAACTGGCTGAACGCCGTTCGGGAGGCGGAGGAGGACCCCAAGGTCCAGCTCTTTCGCAAGTGCATGGAGTTGATCGACCGCCTCACCGGCAAGCTCCAGTCCTCGCTGCCCCGCAGCGCTTCCATCACCCGTTCCCTGGAGCGTATGGAAATGAAAATTTCCGCCGCTACCCTTCGCTACAAGGAAAACATGAACCTGGGCGGAGCCGTTCAGCTGCTTCCCGCCGGCACCTCTCCCAACGGCTACTGGACCCGGCAAACCATTTCCTCGGGCTTTGTCAAGGGGGAGGAGCACACCGCGTTCCAGTCCACCGGCACCGTTGTCACGACCGACGGACGCACCCTCCATTTCGGCATGTCGCTGGAGATGTCGCGAAGCTTTGAGAAAGCCTTTGTCAACGTGGGAAGCGAGGCGATTTTTACCGACCCGCTGGTGATAAATATGGACACCGACGCCGCCTCCCTCTCCGACGTCAGCTTCTACTTTGACCTGGACTGCGACGGCGTGGCGGAAAACATCTCATCCCTGGACGGCGCGAGCGGGTTCCTGGCGCTGGACAAAAACGGCGATGGCAAAATCAACGACGGCTCTGAGCTGTTCGGCGCGCAAAGCGGCGACGGCTTCGCTGACCTGGCCCGGTACGACCAGGACGGCAACGGCTGGATCGACGAAAACGACGAAATCTTTTCCAAGCTGCGGGTGTGGACCCGCTGCGGCAACGGGGAGAGCAAGCTGCTCACCCTCAAGGAGGCCGATGTCGGCGCAATTTTCCTGGGCAGCAGCGCCACCCAATTCGGCCTGACCGACGCGAGCGGTGAGGACAAGGCCGTTATCCGGAGTACCGGATTCTACCTCAAGGAGAGCGGCTCCACCGGAACCGTACAGCACGTAGATTTCAAAACCTGACCGCAAGGGGCGTACTGCGCGGACTTTCGCAGTGCGCCCCCCTTTTTCCGGCAAGGCAAAACGGAGTGGAACGGGGAACGGATGCTGAAAATTTTTTAGATATCTCTAAAAAATCAGACTTTTTTTCAGGTAACATTCACTAAATTTGTGTTTTTTTGAAAAGAGTATTGTATCTTTCGTAAAATACATGTAAAATAGAGGAATCAGTTACAGTCCGCCCCCGGGCGGGCCTGGAACCGGCGTCGTTGATGAAACGGCAGGAACAAACCGACCACGTACATAAGGAGGAAAAAGTATGAAACGTACCCTTGCAATTCTATTGGCCGCCGCTATGCTGCTGGGCCTCGCCGCCTGCGGCGGAAAGACCGCCGAGCCGGGCAAGGCGCCTGAACCTTCGGCTCCCACCGCCGACCCGGCCCCGGCCGCACCCACTACCGAGCCCGCCGCCGACCCCGCTCCCACCGGAGAGCCCACTACCGAGCCCGCCGAGCCCGCGCCTCCTGCCGAGCCCGCCGGGCAGACGGTCAAGGTCGGCCTGATCTGCATCGGCGATGAAAATGACCAGGGCTATACCTACAACTTCATCCGGGGCAAGGAAGCCGTCACCGAGCAGCTCGCCGCCGACGGCATTAACGTCGAATGGCTGACCAAGTACAACATCGGCGAGGACAGCACCTGCGAGGAGGCCAATATCGAGCTGGCCGAGGCCGGATGCCAGCTCATTATCAACAACTCTTTCGGTTTCGAGGAGTTCATGCTCAAGGTCGCCCCCGACTATCCCGACATTCAGTTCGTCTCCTGCACCAACCAGGCCTCCTGGGGCGATGATCTGCCCAACACCCACAACGCCTTCGCCAATATCTATGAGGGCCGCTATCTGGCCGGCGTCGCCGCGGGCATGAAGATGCAGGAAATGATTGACAACGGCGACATTACGGAGGATCAGGCCGCCATTGGTTACGTCGGCGCCTTCTCCTTCGCCGAGGTAATCTCCGGCTTCACCGCCTATTTCCTGGGCGCCCGGAGCGTCTGCCCCAGCGTGACCATGAAGGTCCAGTTCGTCGGCTCCTGGTCGGACGCCACCGAGGAGGCCAACGCCGCAGCCGCGCTGGCCGACAAGGGCTGTGTCATGATCTCCCAGCACTCCGACAACACCACCCCCGCCACCACCGCCCAGTCCAAGGGCGCGTTCCACACCGGCTATAACAACGACATGATTAGCGTTGCCCCCGAGGCTTCCCTCATCGGCACCCGGATTGACTGGACCCCTTACTTCGACTACTGCATCCGGGCGGTCGCCAACGGGCAGGAATTTGACCAGGACTGGTGCCACGGCATGGACGAGGGCGCGGTCGTCATGACCCCGCTCAACGAGGACATTGCCGCCGCAGGTACCGCCGCCAAGCTGGAGGAGGTCTCCGCCGCGCTGGCCGACGGCTCCCTGCAGGTCTTTGATACCACCACCTTCACCGTCGAGGGCGCGCCGCTGACCACCGCCATGGCCCTGGACACCGACGGTGACTTTACGCCCGACTCCGAGGAGGCCGTGTTCGACGGCGCGTTCCACGAGTCCTACTTCCAGTCCGCTCCCTACTTCGCCATTCAAATTGACGGCATCGAGTGGCTGAACTCCGCGTTCTAAGGAACCTCTGACTCGGGGGACTGCGCCAGCAGTCCCCCTTGCCGGTTTCCCAAGTCCAACGCCCGCAAAACTGCGGTGATAAGAAAGGATGACAGCCTTGGAAACTGTCCACGCCATTGAGATGCGCGGCATCACCAAGCGCTTCGGCAAGGTGGTTGCCAACGATGGGGTTGACCTCTGCCTGGAGCGCGGGGAAATTCTTTCCCTGCTGGGTGAAAACGGCAGCGGCAAGACCACCCTGATGAACATGCTGGCCGGCATCTACTTCCCCGACGAGGGCGAGATTCTGGTGAACGGAAGCCCGGTTTCCATCCGCTCGCCCAAGGACGCGTTCGCCTGCGGGATTGGCATGATCCACCAGCACTACAAGCTGGTGGATGTGTTCACCGCGGCGGAGAACATTGTGCTGGGCCTGCACGATGGCAAGCGGCTGGACCGAAAGGTCATTGCTGCCAAGGTCCAGGAGATCAGCGACCGCTACGGCTTCGGCGTTGACCCCAACAAAAAGATTTATGATATGTCAGTTTCGGAAAAGCAGACCATTGAAATCGTCAAGGTCCTATACCGGGGGGCCGATATCCTGATTTTGGACGAACCCACCGCCGTGCTGACGCCGCAGGAGACGGAACGCCTTTTTGACATCCTCCGCACCATGCGCGATGACGGCAAGGCCATCGTCATCATCACCCATAAGCTCCACGAGGTCATGGCCCTGTCCGACAAGGTGGCCGTCCTTCGCAAGGGGCAATACATCGGCACCGTCGCCACCTGCGACACCAATCCCCAGATGTTGACCGACATGATGGTGGGCCGCAACGTCTCGCTGAATATTAACCGCCCCGCGCCGGCCGATCCCCAGCCCCGGCTCCAGGTGGAGGGCCTTACTGTCCGGGACGCGGAGGGAATTTATAAGCTGGATAACGTTTCTTTTACCGCCCGGAGCGGCGAAATACTCGGCATTGCCGGCATCTCGGGCTCCGGACAGCGGGAACTGCTGGAATCCATCGCCGGGCTGTATCCCGTCGCGTCCGGCTCCATCCGCTTTATGCCCGAGGGGGCCGCGCCGTGCGAGCTGGTGGGCAAGTCCCCCATGGCCATCAAAAAGGCCGGCATCGCCATGGCCTTTGTCCCGGAGGACCGGCTGGGTATGGGGCTGGTGGGCGGCATGGGCATGACGGGAAACATGATGCTCCGCTCATGGCGCAAGGGCCGCGGCGTCTTCGTCAACCGGAGGGACCCCAACCGGCTTGCCCGGGAGGTCATGGAGAGCCTATCGGTTGTAACCCCCAGCGTGGACTTCCCGGTGCGCCGCCTGTCGGGCGGCAACGTGCAGAAGGTGCTGGTCGGACGCGAGATCGCCAGCTCCCCCTCGGTGCTGATGAGCGCTTACGCGGTTCGTGGACTGGATATCAACACGTCCTACGCCATCTACAATCTGATGACCAGCCAGAAGCAGCGCGGCGCGGCGGTGATTTTTGTCGGCGAGGATTTGGACGTACTGCTGGAGCTCTGCGACCGGATTTTGGTCCTGTGCGGCGGGCGGGTCAGCGGCGTCGTGGACGCGCGAACCGCCACCAAGGAACAGGTCGGCCTGCTGATGACCCATGTGGGCGGCGGAGAGGAGGCGAACGGCCATGCATGAGAAAAAGGAACCCTGGATTCGTCTCGCCAAGCGGGACGGGATGGAGGGGTGGAAAGTCTGGTGTATCCGGCTCAGTTCCTTCCTGGTGGCCGTCCTGCTGGGCGGCGCGATTCTCCGAATGATCGGCGTCAATCCCTTTAACGCCTACTACAATATCGTCGTGGGCTCGCTCGGCAAAAAGACCGCCCTGCGGCAGACCGTCAAAATTGCCATTCCCCTGCTGGGCACCGCGCTGGCCATCGCCCCCTGCTTCAAGATGCGCTTTTGGAACATCGGCGCGGAGGGGCAGATCACGGCGGGGGCGGTCGCGGCCACCTATTTTGCCCTGCACTGGGTCGGGAAGGTCCCCGCGCCCGTTCTGCTGCTTATCATGGGTCTGGCCGGCGCCGTCGCGGGCGGCATCTGGGCGCTGATTCCCGCCTTCTTTAAGGCAAAATGGGGTACCAATGAGATCCTCTTCACGCTGATGATGAACTACATTATTATCGGCGTGGTTAAATGGCTCCAGGGCGGCCCCTGGGAGGGGCGCAAAGGCTCCCAGCTCATCCCCATGTTCAAGAGCGACGCGGTGCTGCCCAAGGTGTTTGGCGTCCACTGCGGTTGGATTATTGTGTTAATCCTGACCATTCTGGTGTTCATCTATATGCGTTACACCAAGCACGGGTATGAGATCGCCGTCATCGGCGAGAGCGAAAACACCGCCCGTTATGCCGGCATGAACGTGGGCCGCATCATTATGCGGACGATGTTCCTCTCCGGCGCGATCAGCGGATTGGTGGGCTTTATCGTGTCGTCGGGCGCGAACACCACCCTCTATGACGGTGTTGCCGGCGGGGTGGGCTTCACCGCCATAACGGTGGCCTGGCTGGCGCAGTTGAATCCTTTCGCGATGGTCGCCATTTCGGGCCTGCTGGCAGTGCTGGAAAAGGGGGCGGACTCCTTGCAGACGCTGCTCCAGGTGCCGGCCTCCATCTCCGACATTATCACCGGCATCTTCCTATTCTGCATGCTTGGCTGTGAGTTCTTTATCAACTTCCAGATGATCTTCCGCAAAAAAGAAGGGCACAGAAAGGAGGCGACCCGTCCATGAATGGATTTGTTACTGCGCTGCTGGCGCTGATTACGGCGGCGGTTCTCCAGGGTACGCCCCTGCTGTTCGGCACTGTCGGGGAAATTCTGTCGGAGAAGTCCAGCAACCTCAACCTCGGCGTCGAGGGTATGATGTACATGGGCGGCGCGTTTGGCCTCGGCGGCGCGTTCTACTATGAAAAGCTTGCCGGCGGAGCGGCCAGCGGCCCGGCGGCTATTCTGATTGCGCTGGTCTTCGCCTTTCTCGCGGGCTGCCTGGGTGCGCTGCTCTACAGCTTCATCACCATCACCCTGCGCGCCAATCAGAACGTCACCGGCCTCGCCCTGGCGATCTTCGGCACCGGGGTAGGGCAGTTCGTGGGCGAATATATGCGGGTTCAGGAGGGCAGCTTTATCGCCATCAGCAACGGGCTGAAGATCTATTTCCAAAACTCCCCCTTCCCCGCCGCGCTGCAAAACATCCCGATTATCGGCCCGCTGCTGTTCGGTTACAACATCTTTGTCTATCTCGGCGTTGTAATTGCGGTTTGCATGGCGGTCTTTTTGGGCAAGACCCGACCCGGCCTGCATCTGCGGGCGGTGGGCGAGAGTCCCGCCACTGCCGACGCCGCCGGCATCAACGTCACCCGCTATAAATATCTCGCCACCGTCATTGGCGGCGGCATCTCGGCCATCGGCGGCATGGTCTACATCATGACCATTGCCGGCTGCGTCTGGAACCACGAGGGGCTTTCCGGCGAGGGCTGGCTCTCGGTGGCGCTGGTCATTTTCTGCCTCTGGCGGCCCGTCGCCTCCATCTGGGGCTCCATACTCTTCGGCGCGCTGATGATTCTTTATGTGCGCCTCCAGCTCCCCTTCATCCCAGACCAGATTTATAAAATCCTGCCCTATATCGTGACGGTCATCGTGCTGATCTTCACCAGTATGCGCAACAGCAAGGATAAACAGCCCCCCGCCGCGCTGGGCTCGGCCTACTTCCGGGAAGACCGTTGATGGATGTGCGAAAGCCTCCGGACCGCATTGGCCCGGAGGCTTTTTCATGGGGTTACATGGGCTTCAGGTTTTGATTGAGCCGGTCCGTCATCCAGATCATTCGCCGTTTCCGACCGGCTTCGGTCTTCGCGTCGAAATAGGCGCGCGCGTAAGTCTTCTTGACCGACAAGGACATGGCTTGGAAATTGGTCCGGGCTGGCTCATACCCCTCCAACAGCGCGGATAAACAGGCAATCTGCTCCTCCGTAACCGCTAGGGGTTTTGGCGCGTACCACTGACCGTTCTTTTTGGCCGCCTCTATTTTCTCCCGGCCGAAATCGGTCATGAGACCCCGTTTTTCCAAGCTTTCGGCCAGCGCCTTATTTTTTTCGGACCACTTGCTGTTTTCCCTGCGCATGGAAAAGTATTTTTTGTAGGTCTTATCGTCGATTCTCCGCATCTGGCCGTCAATCCATCCGAAGCAGAGCGCCTCTTCCAGGGCTTCTGCCGCCGTTATCGTTGTCGGGCCGCCCGCCTTGCCAAATAACAGCCAAACGCCGGTGTTCGCCTGGCAATGCGCGCAAAGCCACTCCCTAAATTCGTCTCTACAGGCAAATTCCATGATCTCGCCCATGCCAACTCTCCTTTTTCCGTCCAGCCCGGTCAAAAAACAGCGGAGGCGCCCGCCCTTGGGACGGAGGCCTCCGCTGTTCTTTCCAAAGCCTTTTCCAGACCTTCTAATCTCCGCGAAGCATTCCCTTGAGCGACTTTACCATGGCAAGAATGTCCTCATTTTCTTCTCCCCTGGCGGCCCGCATTTTCGCGTCGGACAGAATGTCGTTCAGGCTGCGGTCTTTCTCTGGTTCCGCCGCCTTTTGTTCCACGGGCTGCGCCTCCGGAGCGGGGGCCTTGACCACTTCCGCCCGTTCCACCGGAGCCGCTTTCACACGCGATTGGGCGGCGGCCCGCCGGAGCTCATGCAAAGGTTTTCCAGCCATGTCTATACCTCCGTTCTGTTTTCGACCGCCCGAATCAACAGCGCGGCCAACTCATCCCGCCCCGCGCCGCTCTGGGCGGAAAAAGGAATCACAGGGGTCTCCACAGGCAATTGAAGGGTTTCGCGAATACGGGCCAAATTGGGTTCCCGTTCGCTCGCCTTGAGCTTGTCGAGCTTGTTGGCCACAACCGCGAAGGGACCGCCCCATTGCAGGAACCAGTTGGCCATGGTTTCGTCGTTGGCGGTGGGCTTGTGGCGGGCGTCCACAATCATTACGCCGTAGGAGAAGGGCGCGGCGGCAAAATAGGCCTCCATCAGTGCCGCCCAGCGGGCCTTTTCCGCCTTGCTGACCTTGGCGTAGCCATAGCCCGGGAGGTCCACCAGATAAAAGGTTTCGTCGATGCGAAAATAGTTGATATGGGTCGTCTTGCCGGGCGCTTCGCCGACGCGGGCAAAGTTCTTGCGGCGCAGCAGGCGGTTGATGACCGACGACTTGCCCACGTTGGACTTGCCGGCAAAGGCCACCTGGGGCAGGCCGTCCCTGGGGCACTGGGCCACCGATGCGGCAGAGATGACGAACTCGGCGTTGTTGAGATTCATTGCTGTCTACCAATCACGTGCAAAGCCCTATTGGCGAATGCCGGGCTTCTGGGGCTTTTCGGGCTTTGGCAGGACCGACAGGGGCAGCTCCTGCACCGGCTCGGCCTTCTTTTCCTCTGCAACCTTCTTTGGGCAGGTTGAGAAATCAAGCGCGGCGTCGATTACCGCGTCAACGTGCCGCACCGCAATAAAGTTTAGCGCCCGGCGGACCTTCTGGTCGATATCTTCCAGGTCCTTTTCGTTGTCCGCCGGAATGATGACGGTTTTAATCCCATGGCGCAGAGCGGCCATAGTCTTTTCCTTGAGGCCGCCGATGGGCAGGACGCGGCCCCGGATGGAAATCTCGCCGGTCATGGCAATCTCCCGCCGCACCGTCGCGCCGGTCAGGGCGGACACCATGGCGGTGCATACCGTGATGCCGGCGGAGGGGCCGTCCTTGGGAACAGCTCCCTCGGGGAAGTGGACGTGAATATCCTTTTTCTGATAAAAATCCTTGTCAATTCCCAGCGCCCCGGCGCGGGAGCGGATATAACTCATCGCCGCGTGGGCCGATTCTTTCATCACGTCGCCCAGGTTACCGGTCAGTTCCAGCTTTCCGGTCCCGTCCACGACGTTGACCTCAACCTCTAACGTCTCGCCGCCGACGGCCGTCCACGCCAGGCCCGTCACCAGACCGACCTGATCGGCGGCGGGGATCTCGTCGGGCACATACCGGTGCGGGCCGAGGAGTTCTTCTACCCCGCCCGCCTTGACCGTCACCCGCGCGGGCGCGTCCGGCTGCACCAGGCGGACGTCGGCCTTGCGGCAGACGGCGGCCAGCTTGCGCTCCAAATTGCGGACCCCCGATTCGCGGGTATAGCACTCGATAATTTCCCGCAGCGCGTCGTCGGTGACCCGAAGCTGGCTTTTGGTCAGGCCGTGCTTCTTCCGCTCCTTGGGGAGCAGATGGTCCCGGGCGATGGCAAGCTTTTCCTCATCGGTATAGGAGGAGAGCTCAATGACCTCCATGCGGTCCAGCAGGGGACGGGGCACGGTATCCAGCGTGTTGGCCGTGGTGATAAACATGCAGGCCGAGAGGTCGAAGGGCAGCTCAATATAGTGATCGCGGAAGGTGGCGTTTTGTTCGCTGTCCAACACCTCTAAGAGGGCCGCCGAAGGGTCGCCCCGGTAATCTGTGCCCATTTTGTCGATCTCGTCGAGCAGAAGCAGGGCATTTTTGGACTTCGCCTGGGAGATGGCGTTGATAATCCGGCCCGGCATCGCGCCGATATAGGTCTTCCGATGGCCGCGGATGTCTGCCTCATCATGGACGCCGCCGAGGGAGATACGGGCCATATTGCGGTTGAGGCAGCGGGCAATGGAGGTGGCGATGGAGGTCTTGCCGGTACCCGGCGGACCGACCAGGCAGAGAATCGGACCGGCCAGATCGGGCGCCATCTTTTTGACGGCGAACAGCTCCAAAATTCGTTCCTTCACCTTTTCCAGGCCAAAATGGTCGGCGTCCAGAATTTTCCGGGCGGCGCCCAGGTCCACGCGTTCCTTCGTTGTGGTATTCCAAGGCAGCTCCAGGCAGGTGTCCAGATAGGTGCGGATGACAGCCGCCTCGGAGGAACCGGCGGATTGCTTGGCCAGGCGGCTCAGCTCCTTGCGCAGCTTCGCATCGGTCTCGGCGGGAAGCTGAAGGGCGTTAATCCGCTTTTCGTACTCATAGAGCTCGGCGTCCTCATCCTCCTCACCCAGCTCCTGATGGAGGACGCGGATTTGCTCGCGGAGATAATAGTCGCGCTGATGGTTGCCTACACTCTCCTGAACCTGCTTGTGAATTTCCCCCTCCAGATGCATCACCTCGAGCTCCCGGGCCACCATCCGGTGAATCTCCGACAGGCGCTTGAGCGGATGCCGCTGTTCCAGCACCCGCTGCTTTTCCTCATAGGTGAAATTGGCGTGCTGTGCGATAAAGTCCGCCACATGCCCGGCGTCCCGTGACGACAGGATTTCCATCAGGCTGTCCTGCATGTTCTTGGGAGCCATTTCGACGTAATCTTCAAAGAGCGACAGCACCTGACGGAGCAGGGCCTCAGCCTTGCTTGTTCCGGCCTGGTAATTCAAATCGGGCAGTGATTCCACCCGACCTTGAAGATACGGTTCCTCCTGGAGCCATTCAATCACATGAGCGCGGTAGCTGCCCTCCACCAGAATGCGCACCAACCCGCCCGGCATCTTGAGCACCTGACGGATGTGCGCCACCACGCCCACCTCGTATAGCCGCTCGGGTCCCGGGTCCTCCTCGTCAATGTCCCGCTGGGTCGCGAGGAAAATCTCCTGTCCGTGCTTGACCGCCTCGTCCACCGCGCGGATGGAGCGGTCCCGCCCGGCGTCGAAGTGTACGACCATTTCGGGGAAGACACAGATGCCTCGCAGCGCCAATACCGGCAGCCGTTGGGAAATGATAACTTCTCGCATACGCTTCCTATCCTCCCATTTGACAGTTAGGGCGGGGCTGAACAGCCCTGCCCTAAAAAATATCGTTTATGCTTCCGCGCCGTCAGGACGCGTCCGCCTCTCCGGTGAGCCGGGCGGCGGTGCTGTCCCGGACGACCAGGGGTGGTTTGTCTTCCTTGACGCTGTCCGCCGTGACCGTCACTTTGGTGATGGTCGGGTCGGAGGGAATTTCGTACATAATTCCCGTCATCACACGCTCCAAAATAGCGCGAAGGCCCCGAGCGCCGATTTGCCGCTCCATCGCCTTTTCCGCCACCGCCTCCAGGGCGTCCGGCTCGAAGACCAGTTCCACGTTGTCATATTCCAGCAGCTTGCGGTACTGCTTACACAGCGCGTTCTTCGGCTCGGTCAGGATGCGGACCAGCTCTTCCTTGCCCAGGCTGTCCAGACTGGTGATGACAGGCATGCGGCCCACCAGCTCGGGGATGATGCCGAATTTCAGCAGGTCGTGGGGCTGGACCTTTTTGAACAGCTTACCCACGTCCCGGTGCTTCTTGCTGGCGATCTCACTGCCGAAGCCGATGACGCTCTGCTCGGCGCGGGCCTCAATAATCTTGTCCAGCCCGTCGAATGCGCCGCCGCAGATGAACAGGATGTTGGTGGTGTCGATCTGGATGAACTCCTGCTGCGGGTGCTTCCGTCCGCCCTGGGGCGGGACGTTGGCGATGGTGCCCTCCAAAATCTTCAGCATGGCCTGCTGCACACCCTCGCCCGACACGTCGCGGGTGATAGATACATTTTCACTCTTTCTCGCGATTTTATCCATCTCGTCGATGTAAATGATACCCTGCTGGGCGCGCTCGACGTCAAAATCGGCGGCCTGAAGCAGCCGGAGCAAAATGTTCTCCACATCCTCGCCCACGTAGCCGGCCTCGGTGAGGGTGGTGGCGTCGGCAATCGCGAAGGGAACGTCCAGCATTTTCGCGAGAGTCTGGGCAAACAGGGTTTTACCGCTGCCGGTGGGGCCGATGAGCAGAATGTTGCTCTTTTGCAGCTCCACCTCGGAGGCGTTGTGAAAATGGATTCGCTTGTAGTGGTTGTACACCGCGACGGAGAGGGCGATCTTAGCCTCCTCCTGTCCGATGATATAGCTGTCCATGTAGGATTTAATGTTCTTGGGGACCGGCAACTGGTCGGAGTTGTGGAACTGCTCGGCGTCGTCCAGCATCTCCTCGCGCAAAATGGTGGAGCAGAGCTCAACGCACTCGTTGCAGATCATAACGTTGCGGCCGGCGATCAGACGCGCGACCATGTTCTGTGGCTTGCCGCAAAAACTGCAGCGGATGTTGCGCTCCTCGTTGCGCGCCATGGATAATCCCTTCCTCTCGAACCGTTTTTTCTATGGAACCGCCGGTTGACGCGGCGCGTACAGCTCCACGGGCCGCGCGCCGGACATCAAACCGCGTTTTCCTATTTCTTTGTGACGATTTTGTCGATCAGGCCGTATTCCACCGCTTCGTCGGCGCTCATGAAGTTGTCGCGCTCGCAGTCAGCCCGCACCACGTCGATGGGCTTGCCGGTGTTTTCGGACAGAATCTGATTCATCCGATTCTTGATGACTTCCAGGCGCTTGAGATGAATTGCCATGTCGGTGATCTGCCCCTGGGTGCCGGCGGAGGGCTGGTGGATCATAATCTCCGCATTGGGGAGAGCCAGCCGCTTGCCCTTTGCGCCGGAGGAGAGCAGAAACGCGCCCATGCTGGCGGCCATGCCGACGCAGATGGTGGACACGTCGCACTTGACATAGTTCATGGTGTCGTAGATCGCCATGCCCGCCGTCACCGAACCGCCGGGGGAATTGATATAAAACTGGATATCCTTATCCGGGTCCTGGGCCTCCAGATAGAGAAGCTGGGCCACGACCAGGCTGGCGGTGGTGTCGTTGACCTCCTCCGAGAGCATAATGATGCGGTCGTTGAGCAGGCGGGAGAAGATGTCATAGGACCGCTCGCCCCGGCTGGTCTGCTCCACAACATAGGGGACTAAACTCATAACGCAGTGAACTCCTTTTCCACAGCGCCCGGCCGGAATCCCGGTCAAGCGCGTTTCAATATCATGCAAAGCCATTCTAACCGGCTGGATGGAATATTATTCCTCTTTCTTGTCCTCGACAGGCAAAGCGGCCACCGGCTTGGCGGAGTCGGCAATACGGCGGATGGCCTTGCGCACCTGCACGTCGTTGCGGACGGCGTCGGCGGGCACCGATTCCTTGATCTTGTCGAGCTCCATCTTGTACTGCTCGGACAGCTTCTGGTAGTGCGCCTCGACCTCCTCGTCGCTCGCCTCGATCTTCTCCTCCTCAATGATCTGGCTCAGGAGGATATTGGAGCGGACGGTGGCCTCGGCGACGGGCCGCATATTCTTGCGGAAATTCTCCATGCCGCCGGCGGCGTACTTGACATAGTCCTGAATGCTCATGCCGCTGGACTGGAGCTGGAAGGTCAGCTCTTGAATCTGCCGGTCCAACTGCTCTTCAATCATGGCGTTGGGGATGTCGCAGGTCATATTGGCCGCCGCGATGTTGATGGCGGCGTTTTCAAAGGCGTGGCCCAGCTCCTCCTCGTGGTCCTTCAGCAGGCGCTCGCGGATGCTGTCGCGGAACTCGGCCAGTGTGTCAAACTCGGAGACGTCCTTCGCGAACTCGTCGTCCAGCTCAGGCTGCACGGTTTCCTTGACCTCGTGGACCTTGCAGTGGAACACGGCGTCCTTGCCGGCCAGCTTGGGGTCATAATTTTCGGGGAAGGTGACGTTGACGTCGCGCTCCTCACCGGCGGACACACCGGCCAGCGCCTCCTCAAAGCCGGGAATGAACTGACCGGAGCCCAGCTTGAGGGTATAGTTCTCCGCCTTGCCGCCCTCAAAGGACTTGCCGTCCACGAAGCCCTCAAAGTCGAAGAGCAGGCTGTCGCCCACGTCGGCGGGACGGTCCACAGTGACGATGCGGGCGTTGCGCTCGGCCAGACGGGCCAGCTCGGCCTCGACCTCCTCGTCCTTGACCTTGGCCTCGGCCTTGGGTACCTCCAGCTCCAGATACTGGCCCAGCTTGACCTCGGGATACAGCTCGATCTCGATGGTCAGCGAGACGCCGCCGTCCCCGGTGCGCTCCATCTCGGTGAGAGAGGGACGGCCCACCGGCTTGAGCTCGTTGTCCGTGACGGCTTTCTCATACACATCGGGGAACAGCTCGTCGATCGCGTCCTCGTAAAACACGCTGGCGCCGTACATGCCCTCGATGACTTTGCGCGGAGCCTTGCCCTTGCGGAAGCCCGGAACCTGGATGCGTCCCCGGTTCTTCAGGTAGGCCCGGTTCAGCGCAGGCTCAAACTGGTCCTTTTCTATTTCGACGGCCAACGTAGCCTTGCCGTTCTCTTTCTCGACGCTCTTAACAATCATTTTGCGATTCCTCCTAAAAATCACCGCAGGCTGCGGTTTGCGTCTTTCTTATCCATACTGTTTTATTCTATCAGAAACAAGCCCAGATTTCCACCCTTTTTTTCGGATATTCCCGACTGATTTTCACAAACCTCCCGCTAGAGGACCCGCCGGGGCTCGAATTGCACATAATCGGCGGACGCGAGGGAGAAGGTCACCCCCTCCGCCTCTCCCTCGACGGCCAGACGGTGGCTGTCGCCGTGCAGGTGGGCGTAGAAGCAGCGTTTGACGCCGTAGCGGGACAGCAGCTCCAAAATTTCCGGGCAGCGGTAGCCCCGGTAGCGCGGCGGATAGTGCAGAAAGCAGATTTTCTCCCGCTCCCCCGCCGCCTGAAGCGAGACCTCCAGACGGCGCAATTCCCGGTTGTAAATCTTGTCGTCGTGGGTTCCCGCCCGGTCCTCCTCGAAGAACCAGCCCCGGGAACCGCACAGGGCGGTTTCGCCGTAAAGCTTGCAGTTGTTGTGCAGCAGCTCCAGGTTTTGAAACCCGTGCGCCGCGCAGAATTTCTCAAATTTGGCCGCCGTGGACCACCAGTAGTCGTGGTTGCCCTTGAGCAGATACTTCTTGCCTGGGATCTGCGCAATCCAGGCGAAGTCCTTTGCGGCGGCCTCCAGGCCCTGCCCCCAGCTCAGATCGCCCATCAAAACGGTGGTATCGCCGGGGCCGACGATGGAAAAGCCCGCCTTGAGCTTTTCCACATAGCCCTCCCACGCCCCGCCAAAGACGTCCATGGATTTGTTGGTCCCCAGGGAGAGATGGAGGTCCCCGATGGCATAGAGCGCCATCAGGGGAGCAGTTCCTTCACCCGGGCGCTCATGGCCTCTTTCCGGCAGACGTCCCGGAACCGGATTTCCCTGCCTTGGAGCCCGGCCAGCGGCGCGGGGGCCGGTACGGCGGTACGGCGGGCGAGCTGGCCGATGATTGCCGCGCCGGCGTCCTGTTCCTCCTCGCCCAGCGCCGTCAGCACGCTGGAGCAGAACTTGAAGGGGCTGGCGGTGGACACCACGACGGCGGGGGTATCGTCCCCACTCGCGGCGCGGTAATCCATCAGCACCGTGGCGGCGACGGCGGTGTGGGTGTCCATCAGGTAGTTCCCCGCCTCGTAGAACTTGCCGATGGTGTTCATCGTTCTGCCGTCGTCGCAGCAGCCGCAGCGGAAGGTCTCCTGTATGGCGGCCAGCATGGCCTCGGGCACCTGATAGCGGCCCGTCTCCCGGAGGGATTCCATATATCCGGCGACCTCCCGGTCGGAGCCGCAGAGCAGATAGAGCAGCCGTTCCAGGTTGGAGGAGATCAGAATGTCCATGGAGGGGGAGATGGTGGTGTGGAAGGGCCGGTTGCGGTCATAGACGCCGGTGCGGAGGAAATCGGTCAGGACGTTGTTGGCGTTGGAGGCACAGATCAGCTTATCAATGGGCACGCCCATGCGTTTGGCGTAATAACCGGCTAGAATGTTGCCGAAATTGCCGGTGGGGACGCAGACGTTGAGCGGGTCGCCCAGCTGGAGCCGTCCCGCCTTGACCAGATCCACATAGGCCGAGACATAGTAGACAATTTGGGGCAGGACGCGGCCCCAGTTGATGGAGTTGGCCGAGGAAAGGAGGTAACCGCGCGCCGCCAGCTCTTCGCGCAGCGCTTCGTCGGAGAAAATGGCCTTCACGCCGGTCTGTGCGTCGTCAAAGTTGCCCTCCACCGCGCACACGCCGACGTTTCCGCCTGCCTGAGTCACCATCTGCAATTGTTGAATCTCCGAGACGCCGCCGTTGGGATAGAAGACCAGAATTTTGGTTCGTTCCACGTCTCGGAAGCCCTCCAGCGCCGCCTTTCCGGTGTCGCCGGAGGTGGCCACCAGAATGCAGGCGGTTTTTTCCTCGCCGGTCTTTTTCAGGGAAGCGGTGAGCAGGTAGGGCAGCATTTGCAGCGCCATATCCTTGAAGGCGCAGGTGGGGCCGTGCCACAGCTCCAGGAAATGGGTCTTTTTGTGATATTCATAGAGGGGCGCGACGCCGGGGTGGTCAAACTTCCCGGGGACCGCGTAGGCCCGCGCCGCGAAGCCGGCCAATTCCTCCTCGGTGAAGCCGTCGAGATAGGGCTTCATAACCCGGACCGCCCGCTGCTCGTAGGTCATCCCGGCGAGGGCGCGCAGCTCGTCCATGGAGAGCTGCGGGATGCGCTCGGGCAGGAACAGTCCTCCCTCCCGGCTCAGGCCCTGGACAATGGCCTCGGCGGCCGTGTAACGAAGAGAAGCGTCTCTGGTGCTGATGTAGTGCATTGCCATTTCCTCACTTAAGAATAAAGGTTAAAAGGCGTTTTCCAAATGGATCAGCCTTGGTTTTTTCGTATTTACGCCGTCGGGGGCGTAGATTTCAATTACGTCGAATCGCGGCTGCCGCTCGCTCTCATGTTGGGAAAGCCACAACAGCGCCGTGCCCCGGATGCGTTCCTGCTTCCTGGCGTCAACGAACTCGCGCGCCTCGGCGAAGCGGACGCTCGCCCGGAGCTTGACCTCCGCGAAAACCACATAAGCCTCATTTTGGGCAATCAGGTCGATTTCTCCATAGCGGCTCCGGTAGTTGGCCGCCGCTATGGCAAAGCCCTTCCCCCGCAGATAGGCCGCCGCCAGCGCCTCACCCCACCGGCCCAGCAGATTGTTGTCGCGCATAAAACTTTTTCAGGAAGCTCTGGCGGTGAATGGGGCAGGGGCCGTATTGCCGCAGCGCTTCGTAATGCCGCCTGGTGCCGTAACCCTTGTGGACGGCGAAGCCGTATTCCGGGTATTGCCGGTCCAATTCCTCCATCAGGCGGTCCCGGGTGACCTTGGCCAAAATGGAGGCCGCCGCGATCGACGCGCACTTGCCGTCTCCGCCCACGATGGTCTCGCATGGCATGGAGAGCACCGGCTCCCGGTTGCCGTCCACCAGCGCCAGGTCCGGCTGGGGGGACAGCTTGGCAACCGCCTCCTCCATCGCCCGGAACGTCGCCTGTAAAATATTGATCTCGTCGATTCTCTCCTGGTCTACCAAAGCGATTGCATAAGCCGCCGCCGCGCCGGTGATTACATCGTACAATTCACGCCGCCGCCGGTCGGACAGCTTTTTGGAATCGTCGAGGCCGGCAATGTCCAGCCCGCGCGGCAATATCACCGCCGCCGCGCACACCGGCCCCGCGAGGGGACCGCGTCCGGCCTCGTCCACGCCGCAAATCCACTCGTAACCGGCGGCGTGGCGTGTTTCCTCTATCTCTAAAAGGCTCAGCATTCGGCGCGCTCCTCCTCCGGCGTCTCCAATGTCAAACGGCCCAGCTTACCGGACCGGTATTCTTCCAGCAGTGTCCTGGCCGCCCGTTCCGAGTCGGCCTCGCCGCCGGAAATCAAAAAGCCCCGACGGCGGGCCAGCGCCTCCAACAACTGCCAGCCGGGCGCGCCGGGCGGGGCGTCCATGCCGTAACGCTCCTTCAGCCGTTCCGGATAGAGACGCCACAGCAGCTCGGCCAGACCGGCGGCCAAGTCCGCCGTGTCCAAAATATCATCCTTGACAGCCCCGGTGTAGGCCAGCCGCCGTCCGACCTCCGGGTCCTCAAACTTGGGCCAGAGGATGCCGGGCGTGTCCAGCAGCAGCAACTCTGGCCCGGCGGCAATCCACTGCCGCCCCCTGGTGACGCCGGGCCGGTTTTCGGCCTTGGCGCTCTTTCTGCCGGAAATCTGGTTGATAAAGGTGGACTTGCCCACGTTGGGAATGCCGACCACCATGAGACGCAGGGCGCGGCCGGTCTGGCCCTTTTCGCGGTAACGCTGTAGCTTTTCGGCCAACAGCTCCCGCACCGCCGGCTGAAAGGCGGCGACTCCCTTTTTGCTCTTGCAGTCGGTCTTGACGGCGGCAAGCCCCTCCCGGCGAAACCGTTCCCGCCAGCGCTCGGTCAGAGCCGGGTCGGCCAGGTCGGCGCGGTTGAGCAGCACAAGGCGCGGCTTGCTCCCGCAGAGGGAGGCGATGTCCGGGTTCCGGCTGGAAAGCGGAATCCGCGCGTCGAGCAGCTCGCACACCGCGTCCACCTGTTTAAGGTCCTGCTCCATCTGCCGCCGCGTCTTGGTCATATGGCCGGGATACCATTGAATGGGACCGGCTCCGCTCATGACACAACCCCGATGCGTCGGAAGTCCCGCCGCTCGCAGTCGGCGTAGCCGTTGTTGGAGCCCCGGCCGGGGAGGAGCATAAAGAGCACCTTGCCCAGTACTTCGCGGTTTTCGACCTGCCCCAGCGGCGAATAGCGGCTGTCGGCGGAATGGTTGCGGTTGTCCCCCATGACGAACAGGCAGTCCTCATCCACCGTCAGCGGGTATTGCATGCCCATTCCCAACTCGTGATAGCTGAGATAGGTTGGCTCGTTGATATACGGCTCGCTGAGCGGTTCGCCGTCCACATAGACGATTCCCTCGTCGAAGTCGATGTCCACTGTCTGTCCTCCGGTGGCGATGACCCGCTTGACGATGGGCTCCCCGGCAAATTCACCGTTTTCCCGGGTGACGACAATCACGTCGCCCGGCTGGACGTCGCGGTACAGCACGTTGCTCAGCAGGCAGAGATAATCCCCGTGGTGCAGCGTGGGATACATAGAGTCCCCGTCCACCCCAACCAGGCGGATTGCAAAAACAAAAATGACGGTCACGAAGGCGAAGATATAGACGAAGTCGTGCAGCATCAAGTAGAGCCCGGTGCCCTTGGGGTCCTTTTTTTCCTCCGCGGGCGTTGCAGTCTCCGGTGCCGCCGTCTGCTCGGGGGCCGCCGTGTCCTGTGGACTGCTGTCCGGCTCCACAGACGTCTCGAGCTGCTCCTGACGGTCTTCTTCCATATAGTCTCTCCCCTTTCCGGTATGGTTTAGTTATTATACACAACCTTTTCCAATAAAGGAAGAGGGAAAAAGAAAATTTTCTGTAAAAGAACGCGCCGCAGGACTCATCCCGCAGCGCGTCCCGATATTATTGCAACATTTTGGTCAACTGCTCTGCGCGGTCCACCATGTAACGCGCCCCGGCCTGTTCCAGCTCTTCGCGGCTGCGGTAGCCCCATGAGCAGGCCACCGGCAGAAATCCGGCCCGGCTGGCGAATTCCATATCGGTGTCGCCGTCGCCAAAGAATAGAATCTCCTCCGGCCCGACGCCCAGCGCCTCGCACAGCAGCGGCCCCGCCGCCGGGTCGGGCTTGAGGGGACGCCGCCCGTCGTTGCCCCACACCAACCGGAACAGGTCCGGCGGGAAATAGTGGTCCATAATCCGCTTGGCGGTGCGCTCGGTCTTGTTGGACAGCACGCCCAGCGTATAGCGGCCCTGGAGCGCCCGCAGCATTTCGGGAATGCCGGGAAAGAACACCGTCAGGTCGGTACAATGCTCGGGATAATATTCCAGATAGCTGGCCAGGATCTGCTCCGCTGCCTCACATCCTGCCGGCAGCGCCTGTTGGAACAGCCCCCGGATGCCGTGCCCCACATAGGCCCGGTAGCGCTCGACAGGGTGCTCCGGAAGGCCGTATTGGCGCAGCGCCTGATTTGCCGCCGCGGCAATGTCCCGGAGGGTGTCGAGCAGGGTGCCGTCCAGGTCAAAGACGACGGCTTTGATCGACTGAAAGTCCATCGGTTATACGCCGCCCTTTGCCGTCCGAAGGAACTCTTCCTCGCTGGGCGTGATCTGGGAGGTGTAGCCCGGCAGGGGAACGATTTTGGCGTTGACGGCGTCCACAATCCACTCGGCCTGCGGGAAGAAGAACTCGTCAAACTCGTAGGGCGGGGTAATCCAGTTCTTCGCGCCGACCACCACCGGCGGCGCGTCCAGATAGTCAAAGCACAGACTGCCCAGATTGGCGGCCACGTCGTTGAGGAAGGAACCTCTGGCGCAGGCGTCGGAGGCCAGCAGCACGCGGCCCGTCTTTTTGACCGAGGCGATCAGATCGGTGTAGTCCAGCGGGACCAGCGACGGCATGTTGATGACGTCGGCCTCCACGCCGTATTTCTCGGACAGCTCCTTGGCCGCGTCGAGCGCGCGGTAGAGGGTCGCGCCGATGGTCAGGATGGTCAGGTCCTTGCCGTCGCGGACCTTGTTGACCGCGCCGGGGGCCCATTCGTACTCCTCGGCGGGAACGCCGCCCGGATGGAACTCCTCGCCCTTGTCGTAGATGCGCTGGGACTCAAAGATGACGACCGGGTCGGTGCCGTTGAGGGCGGCCTGCATGATGCCCTTGGCCTCGTAGGGGGTGGCGGGGAAAGCGACCTTCAGGCCCGGAATGTGGGAGACAATAGCCACCCAGTCCTGGGAGTGCTGCGCGCCGTACTTTGCGCCCACCGAGACGCGGAGAATAAGCGGCATCTTGAGGATGCCCGCCGACATGGCCTGCCACTTGGACATCTGATTGAAGACCTCGTCGCCGGCGCGGCCAATGAAGTCGCAGTACATCAGTTCAATGACGGCCCGTCCGCCGCACATGCAGTAGCCCACGCCGGTGCCGACGATGGCGGCCTCCGAGATGGGCGCGTTGAACAGGCGGGAGTAGGGGATGGAGTCCATCATGCCGCGGTAAACGGCATACGCGCCGCCCCAATCGCGGACGTCCTCGCCATAAGCAACCAGGGTGGGGTCCTCATAATATTTGTTGAACATGGGCTCGAAGATGGCGTCGCGGATGTTGTAGACCTTCATCTTGGACACCGGCTGGCCGTCCTTGAACGCGCTGCGCTCCTTGCCCATGGTGGCCTTCCAGCGGCTGTTGTCCTCCTTGGCGGTGTCGGTCCGCACCTCCGACGCAGGGCCCATGGTGCGGACGGTCTCATTGGAGAACATCAGATCGGAGACGTAGTTGGGATGGGTATGGAAATCGACGTAAGGGGACACCGCCTCGTCGGACGCCGCCTTGCAGATCATGGTCATGCGCTCCGCCGTCTCGTGGAGAATCTCCTCGAACCGGCTGTCCCCGGCGACCCCGGCCTCGACCAGCGACGCGCGGTACTTGACGATGGGGTCCCAGCTCCGCCAATCCTCGATCTCCTCTTTGGTCCGGTAGGCGTTCTGGTCGGAGGTGGAGTGGCCGACGAGCCGGTAGGTCACAACGTCGAGCAGGACCGGGCCGTCGTTGGCGGCCAAATGCTCAAGCTTGCGCTTGTAGGCGTCGATAACGGCCAGCGGATTCCAGCCGTCGATGCGCTCGGCGTGCATCTGGTTGGGGGTGATGCCGGCGCCGATGCGGGCGAGCATATCGTAGGCCATGGTCTCGCCCCGGGTCTGGCCGCCCATGCCGTAGGAGTTGTTGAAGATGTTGAAGATGACCGGCAGGCCGCCCTTCATGCCCTCCTCCCAGAGGGTCTTGTACTGGTCCATGGCCGCGAAGTTGAAGGCCTCCCACACCGGGCCGCAGCCCAGCGACGCGTCGCCGATGTTGCACACGACCACGCCCTTTTTCCGGTTGACCTTCTTATAGAGGGCCGCGCCGGCGGCGATGGTGCCGCTGCCGCCCACGATGGCGTTGTTGGGATACACGCCGAAGGGCAGGAAAAATGCGTGCATGGAGCCGCCCATGCCGTGGTGGAAGCCGGTCTCGCGGGCAAAGATTTCAGCCAGGGTCCCGTAGAGCACAAACCGGGTCGCCAGCTCCTTGACGTCGTCGCACTTGCCGAACTTCTCGACGGCCCGCAGGGTCTTGCCGCCCAGGAAGCTCTCCATGACCTGCATCAGCTCCTGGTCGCTCATCTTCTCAATGCAGCTCAGGCTTTTGGCCAGAATTTCGGAATGGCTGCGGTGGGAGCCGAAAATATAGTCGTCCTTGTCCAGCAGATAGGCCTCGCCGACGCAGGAGGCCTCCTGCCCCAGCGACAGGTGGGCGGGGCCGGGATAGGTGGTCTCAATGCCGTTGTAGACCGCCTGGGTCTTGATGAGGTTGAGCATGTACTCAAACTCGCGCAGGATGGTGATGTCGCGGTAGATGCGGATCAGGTCCTGGTCCGAGTAATTGGCGCGCTCTTGCGCGACGGTCTTGTCGTAGGCGCAGACCGGGATGTCCTCGAAATGAATCTTGCCGGGGGCCCTGGTGGCTACCGGATCGACATAAAGAGATTTCGGCATGATGTAAGACGTCCTTTCCGTATATTATTTCGCCAGAAGGGTCATGAAGTTCTCCAGATTTTTGCACAGCTCCGCCATAAATCTGGCCGCCGGCGCGCCGTCCACGACCCGGTGGTCGAAGGTCAGCGACAGGCCCATCGCGGGGTATGTCTCAATATTGCCGTCTTGATCGGTCCTGACCCGGGTCTGGATATTGCAGACGCCCAGGATACCGGTCTGAGGCGGGTTGATGACCGGCGTGAACGCCTCGCAGCCCATCGCGCCGATGTTGGAAACAGTGAAGGTGCCGCCCTGAAGCTGATCGGGGCTGATCCCGCCCTCTCTGGCGGCGGCGGCGAGACCCTTGCAGACGCCGGAAAGCTCCAGCAGGGTCATCTGGTCGGCGTTGCGGATAACCGGGACCAGAAGGCCGCGCGGCGTGTCGCAGGCGAAGCCCAGATGGACGTGCCGGAAGCGGCGGACAACATTTTCCTCCAGCATGTTGGCGTTCAGGTCGGGGTGTCCCGGCAGGGTGCGGGATACGGCGAACATCACCATGTCGTTGAGGGAGATTTTTCCCATATTGCCCTCGAGCGGCTTGAGCATCTTGCGGTACTGCTGGAGCTGGGTGGCGTCGAAGCTGAACTGCTGGGTCAACTGGGCCATGGTGGACAGGGACTTCATCATGGACTTCGCGGTGGCCTTGCGAACGGCGTTAAACTTGACGTCCTCGTACTCATCCGCAATCGCGGCGGCCGGCGCGGCGGCGGGAGCCTGGACCGGCACGCCCTGTTCAATCAGCTTTTGCACGTCGCGCTCGATGATCCGTCCGTTGGGGCCGGTGCCCGACGCTGCGGACGGATCGACGCCCGACTTGCCGGCCAGCGCCCTGGCCCTCGGCGACACCGCCAGATGGTCCCCGGCGGGAGCGGCGGGGGCGGCCTCGGCCACATCCAGAGGCGCGGCGCCCGGACGCAGATGGGCAAAGGCGTCGCCGTTCTGACCTACGGCGCAGACGTTGTCCAGACAGGGGACCTCGTCGCCGTTTTCATAGAATTTCGCCAGCAGGGTACCGGCGGCGGTGGACTCGCACTCGAACTCCGCCTTGTCGGTCTCGTAGGTGAACAGCACCTCGCCGACCGCGACGCTGTCCCCGACCTCCTTTTTCCACTCGCCGATGATGCACGACTCCACCGTGATGCCCGCCTTGGGCATGACCACCGCCTCGGCGGCGGGACCGGCGGGCGCGGCGGCAGCGGGCGCGGCAGCCGCCGGAGCGGACTGCTCTGCGGCGGCGGGGGCGGGCGCGGCGGAACCGCCCCGCAGGCTTTCCGCGTCGTCGCCCTGATTGCCCACGGCGCAGACGTTCACCAGACAGGGGACCTCGTCGCCATTTTCATAAAACTTCGCCAGCAGAGTGCCGGCGGCGGTGGATTCGCACTCAAACTCCGCCTTGTCGGTCTCATAGGTGAACAGCACTTCGCCAACCGCGACGCTGTCTCCCACTTCCTTTTTCCACTCGCCAATGATACAGGATTCGACTGTGATGCCGGCCTTCGGCATCAATACGCCTTCTGCCATATCTCGTACTCTCCTATTCTTATTTCATCAGGGTATCCAGCAGGTATTTCTCCGCCTCGGCGTTCCAAAGGCCGTTGGTCTTGGCGACCAGCTCGGCCAGCTTGGCGTACATCGGGTCGCTCTTGCCCTTTTCAGCGAAGTCGGCAATGGCGGTCAGAGGCATGTCGATGTGGGTGTAAATCAGCTTCTTGCCGCCGGTCATGTTGGGGAGATTCTTGGTGGTGTCCACCACCGCGTTGAGGCCGCCGACGTGAGTGACCAAAATGGAGGGGGTGAGCAGGCCCCTGCCGGTCATATCCAGCGCTTCGGCCATGTCGGCGGTGTTGCCGCCGGAGGTGCCGACCACGTGGGTGGAGGCGTAATGGATGTTGTAGAAGTTGAGGGGGGCCGAGAATTTGGGGTCGTTGGGGCCGGAGAAGAAGTTGAGGCACCCGTCCTCGCCCAAAATCGCGTCGGCCTGTTCCACCAGCGCGGCGATGGAGGGGATGCACAGAACGTCGTCGTAACCCTTGCCGCCGTTGAGCGCCTTGAGGGTCTCCACCGGGTCGCCGTCCTTGGTGTTCTGGTAAATCAGGGTCACACCGTTTTTCTTGGCCTCTTCGGGGCTGAGAATTTGGGCGGCGCGGGCCAGACGGTCATCGTTGATGTCGGTGACAACCAGGAGGCCGGGGCGGCGGTCGCAGTGGATGATGTAGTCGATGGCGGCCAGGCCCATCGGCCCAACGCCGGCGAGAATGGCCATGCTGCCGTTGGGCTTGATGCCCATCACATGCTCATAGGAGCCGCGCGTCGTGTGGTACATGGCGTGGAAGGTGCCGATGATGCAGCTCAGCGGCTCGGCCAGCGACGCGCCGAAGAAGCTGTCGCTCTCATAGTGCAGCAGGCAGCCCATCTCCATGACCTGGTGGGGGATGACGACGTAGGTGGAATCGCCGCCGATGTACTGGAAGGAATAGCCGGGGGCGTCCAGGGTGCCCTGATAGTTCAGCGCGGGCTGAATGGCGAATTTCTGGCCGGGCTTGAACTGGTCCTGCCACTTCTTGCCCACCTCGACAATCTCGCCGCAGAACTCGTGGCCGATAATGGTCGGATTCTGGGCAACGTCGTTGGGGACGCGCTTGTGGTCGGGGCCCTGAATGGTGGCCTTGTAGCTGGACATGCAAATGCTGTCCGAGATGACCCGGGCCAGAATCTCGTCGTCCCGGATTGCGGGCAGCTCAAATTCCTCCAGCCGAAGGTCGTTTTTTCCGTACAGGCGTACTGCTCTCGTTTTCATGAAATTCATCCTTTCCTTGGCGTTTGCTCTTTCTGTGTATTGTACGACAAAGCAGACATAATGTCAACTCATATTTATGTGGTTTTATGTCTGTTTTCAAGCAAGCCCAAAGAGCCGTTCGGCGTTGCGGTGGAGGATGAGCTCCCGCTCCTCTCCGGTGAGCTCCAGGCGCATAAAGTGCTCGACCTCCGCCGCAGGGGACCACATGGGATAATCGGTGCCGAACAGCACCCGCTCCGCGCCGTAGAGGCGAATCAGCCGGACGACGACCTCGTCGTCCAGGGCAAACATGGTGGAGGAGCAGTCCACATAGAGATTGGGGAAGCCGGCGAGCTGTTGGGCCGCCTCCTCCCAAATCGAGTACCCGCCGAAATGGGCTCCGATGACGGTCAGGTTTTTGTAGATTTCCAGCACCGGAATCAGGCGGTTGGGATTGGAGTAGTCGAAACGCTTGTCGCCGGTGTGGAGCAGCAGGGGGACCCTGCCCTCCAGCAGCTCGTAGATTTTCAGACAGCGGTGATCGTCCAGCTTGAAGCGCTGAATGTCGGGATGGAGCTTGACCCCCTTGAGGCCCAAATCCAGCAGCTCGGCCACGTCCCCCGCGATGTCGCCGCTCTCCGGATGGAGGGTACCCAAGCCGGTGAGGACGCCGGGATGCTGCGCCACCTCATGGGCGATGAACTGGTTGATGGAACGGACCTGTTCCGGCTTGGTCGCCACCGACTGGACGATAAAATGGCCGATGCCGGAGCGGGCCCCCTCCTCGAGCAGCGCCGCGACGGTGCCGTCGCAGGTGGTGGGGAGGCCGTCGTAAAAGCGGCCCGTGGCGTCGGCCGCCTTACGGGCGATCTGGGCCGGGTAGACGTGACAGTGGGCGTCGATGATGTGATACATTGCCATTCGCCTCTATCTCAATTTCTTTATACCATCTCTTCCGGGTGGAAAACCTCGTCAAACCGTTCGGCGGTGAGAAAGCCGAGCTTGACGCAGGCGTCCTTGAGGGAGATATTTTCCTGATACGCGAGTTTTGCCGTCTTTGCGGCGTTGTCGTAACCGATGTAAGGATTGAGGGCGGTCACCAGCATAAGGGACCGGTTTAGGTTGTCGGCCATCCGCTCCCGGTTGGCCTTGATGCCGGCGGCGCACCGGTCGTTGAAGGAGACCATGGCCTCGGAGAGCAGGCGCACCGATTGGAGAAAATTGTAGGCCAGCACCGGCATGTAGACGTTCAGCTCAAAGTTGCCCTGGGACGCCGCCAGACCGACCGCCACGTCGTTGCCGATAACCTGGACGGCCACCATAGTCACCGCCTCGCACTGGGTCGGATTGACCTTGCCGGGCATGATGGACGAACCCGGCTCGTTAGCCGGGATGGTGATTTCCTCCAGACCGTCCCTCGGGCCGGAGGCCAGCCACCGGACGTCGTTCGCGATTTTGAGCATGTCGGCCGCCAGGGCCTTTACCGCCCCGTGGGCGAAAACCAGCTCGTCGCGGGAGGTCAGGGCGTGGAATTTATTTTCAGCGGTCACGAAGTCCCGTCCCGTAATCTCGCTGACCGCCCTGGCGACGGCCACGGCAAAGCCCTTCGGCGCGTTGAGACCGGTGCCGACGGCGGTGCCGCCCAACGCCAGCTCCTTGAGCTCGGGAAGGGCCAGCAACAGCAGCTTGCGGTCCTTTTCCAGACTGCTCCGCCAGCCCGAAATCTCCTGAGAAAACTTGATCGGCGTCGCGTCTTGCAGATGGGTCCGCCCCGACTTTACCACGTCGTCGTTTTCCGTCTCCAGGCGGCGGAAGGTTGCCACCAGCCGGTCTATAGCCGGGAGCAGCTTGTCCTCGATGGACAGCGCCGCCGCGATGTGCATGGCGGTGGGGAAGGTGTCGTTGGAGGACTGGGACATGTTGACGTCGTCGTTGGGGTGGAGCAGCTTTTTCCCGGCCAGCTCGTTGCCCCGGTTGGCGATGACCTCATTGGCGTTCATATTGGACTGGGTGCCCGAGCCGGTCTGCCAGACCACCAGGGGGAAATTGTCGTTGAGCTTGCCGGCGCGCACCTCGTCGCAGGCGCGGGAGATGGCGTCCAGCTTTTCCGCTGTCATCCGTTCGGGGACTAGGGCATGATTGGCAATGGCCGCCGCTTTTTTTAAGATGCCGAAGGCATGGGTGATCTCCACCGGCATGGTTTCAATGCCCACGCCGATGAGAAAATTTTCGTGGCTGCGCTCGGTCTGGGCCGCCCAGTACTTGTCCGCCGGGACCTGCATTTCGCCCATCGAGTCGCGTTCGATCCGGTATTCCATGGTTACGGTTTCCCTTCTTTAAAAGCTCTTTGTATTATAGCACTCCGCCCTGCCGCACACAAGTAAAAAAATCCAGCCGTCCGCATGCGGACTGGCTGGATTTTCAATTTTTGCACGGTTTACCAGGGTGCGCAGATGTATGTTTCCCGTCAGTCGCTTAATAAAAGGACGCCGGCAAGATAAAGGCCGGGAACTTCCACATTGACATTGCTGTAACCCATCACATCGCGCATGGTTTTGCGGGTGTTATAGGTGGACTCGGAGATATAATAATAGTAGGCGCTGCTTTTGTCAACGTAGATGTGGTTGGCGTCCAATTCGATTTCGCGGTCCTCTTCCACGGGGTCCGGTATATCATCCAGATCATTCAGCTCTTTGAGGAGTACTAACTGCTCGCCGCTGGACATTTCCTCAAAAGCGGGGCAGCGAATCTCGGTAAAAACGCCGACGTCAAAAATCTCATAGTCATTCAGGCCATATGCCGCTAGGATGGGCCCAACCTTTTCATCCACCGCCGCGATGCGCTTCTGCTCCCGGGTGTGCCTGCCCCAGGCTCGAATGCCCAGCACTGCCGCCGCGGCCACCACCAGGGCCAGTAAAACAAGTAAAATCTTCTTGCCCGCGCCCTTCTTTTTCGGTTTTGCCGGTTGGGATGGTTTGGTGGAAATGGGCTGCGCGCCCAATAGCTCCCGCTTCTTTTGGTCAAATTCTGTTTGCGTCAAGACACCCTGATCCAACAGCTCCTTATATTTTTTCAGTTCGTCCGCCGTACTCATTGCGCATTCCCCTCTCTAATTATAAAAGTCGTTTCTTGATTTCTGTAAACTCTTCCTCTGAAATGGTGCCCTCATCCAGCAGCCGCTTATATTTCAGCAGCTCATCGGCGGAACCGCTCCTCTGCGCGGCCTGTTCCATGTCGGCGGTTTCCGCCTGAATGCCCAGCCGTTTGGCCTGACGGTAACCGATGACACTGACCAGCGCCGCCGCCAGATAAACCGCCGCGAGCAAATAGAACATCCAATTCATTCCATAACGGTATTCCGCGCCGGTAAAATCCTGATTGATAAACGTCGCTGCCGCCGAGAAAACAATCAGCATCACCAAAGAAAAAACGGAGAGAATCGGGACTGACCTGCGGTTGCTGGCTTCGCCCTTGCTTACAAGCTGGCGGATCATCAGAATCAAGGCCGCGGCGGTCACGGCGAAAGCCGCAAAGCCCAGAATCATCATGATGGTGCTGGTGCCGGTGGCCACACCGAAAAAGGAAATGGGATTCTTTTGCCGCAGCTGCATCACACCATGATAGATGACCTTCCCGCCGATGGTGGAGGCGTCCTTATCCCACCACCAGTATTCCTCCAGAAATACGCCGGGTATAAACAGCATAAGAATGGCGGCACTCTGCAAGACAATTTCCAAAATATTTCTTTTTTTGACTTTCATAGCCTCAACCCCTCTTCATTTATCCCGTCTATGTACACTAAAGCCGGTCCCGTAAAGGACCGGCTTTAGTGTACCATGACTTCCCAGTGTATACAATATACTGGCTGCATATGGTTTTCATAGTTTTTACTGGGTATAAATTTGGCTGAAATAACTGCTTCTTGGTTTTTTACAAGAAAAAAGATGCTGCCGTCACTGGGCCATGAGGGCGGCGTCATTCCGCCAACCCGTCCAGCGTGGGATAAACGGTTTGGGGTCTGTTTACCGTGCAAACCTACTGATCTCTTTGCTTCCACCCCGGCACAAGCCGTTCCAACCGGCGGAGCATCATACCGCTGAGCAGACCAATCGCAACGCCCGCCGCCAACCCTGTAATCGCCAAAGGAAGAAAATAGTAAGCGACGCGAACGTTTTCCACCAGAAGCACGGCGGCGGCGATCTGTCCTACGTTGTGGCCCAAAGCGCCAACCATGCTGACCCCGGTGCAGTCCAGCAAGCCGGTCCATTTCACCAGCGCCATCAGGAGCAGGCTCAGCAAGCCGCCCGCCAGACTGAAGCAAACGCTGAACAGATTGCCGAACAGCAGCCCCACAACCGCGATCCGAACCACGGACACCAACGCCGCCTCGCGCCAGGAGTAGAAATAGAGGGCGGTGACCACCGCGAGGTTGGGCAGTCCAAGCTTCATCCCCGGGATAGCCGTAAAGACCGGGATTAGCCCTTCCACATAGCTCAGCAGGATGGCCGCCCCGCAGTACAGGCCGAGATAAGCCGTTTTCCGGTTCAACCCGTTCCGCCCTCCCCGCTCTCGACGTAAACGATCAAACGGTGGGGCAGGCAGGCGATTACCCCGCCCGGCTGTCCTACCCGTCCGGTCTTTACGCAGACCTGGTCTGGACAGCCGGCCTCCGCCATGAACACCGCGCCGTCCGAAACCTGGATCCGGTTATAACCCGTCTCGTCCAAAGTCAGCGCCCCGTCTTCCGAAAGGGGCAGAACCGCCACACGTTCTCCGTTGACCTCCACCACCGCCCGCAGGCCGGGCTTGTTCAGCAGATAACGCTGAACCGCAAGCCCCAGCAGCAGGAGGACAAGCAGCGCCGCCGCCAAAATCAGCGTATTTCGCCGGGAACCGCCGGCGCTCCGTTCCGCTCTCCCACTCAAAGCCGCGCGACGCCGGACCGTCTGGCCGCCTCCGCCACCGCCTTGGCAACGGCGGGGCCCACCCGCTTGTCAAACGCCTTTGGGATGATATACCCGGCGTCCAGCTCATCCTCCGAAATCAACTCCGCCAAAGCCTGTGCGGCGGCCATTTTCATCTCCTCGTTGATGTCGCTGGCCCGCACGTCGAAGGCTCCACGGAAGATGCCGGGGAAAGCGAGCACGTTGTTGATCTGATTGGGGAAGTCGCTGCGTCCGGTGGAAATCACCTTGGCTCCCCCCGCCCTGGCGTCCTCCGGGAAAATTTCAGGGGTCGGATTGGCGCAGGCGAACAGGATGGCATCCCGGTTCATGGTCCGCACCATCTCGGTCGTAACCGTCCCCGGCGCGGAGACGCCGATGAACACGTCCGCCCCAACCAAGGCGTCCGCCAGCGTTCTCGGCTTCCGCTCCAAATTGGTCACGCGGGCCATCTCCTGCTTAATCCAGTTGAGGTCCTCCCGGCCCGCGTAGATCGCGCCCTTGCGGTCGCACATGGTAATGGTCCGGAAACCGGCTGAGAGCAGCAGCTTGACAATGGCGATGGCGGCGGCCCCCGCCCCGGAGGTCACCACCCGCACCTCTTCCTTCTTCTTGCCCACCACCTTGAGCGCGTTGGTGAGGCCAGCCAGCGTAATGACGGCGGTGCCGTGCTGGTCGTCGTGGAAGATGGGGATATCGCACCGTTCCTTGAGCTTCCGCTCGATTTCAAAGCACCGGGGGGCCGAGATGTCCTCCAGGTTGATGCCGCCGAAGGAACCTGAGATGTTGTAGACCGTCTCCACGAACGCGTCCACATCCTTGGTCTTCACGCAGAGGGGGAAGGCGTCCACCCCGCCGAAGGCTTTGAAGAGGACGCACTTTCCCTCCATCACCGGCATTCCCGCCTCGGGGCCGATGTCCCCCAGACCCAGAACGGCGCTTCCGTCGGTGATGACGGCGCAGAGGTTGTGCCGCCGGGTCAGGGTGTAGCTTTTGTCGATATCCTTCTGAATTTCCAGGCAGGGCTGCGCCACGCCCGGCGTGTATGCCAGACTGAGGTCGTCCCGGCTCTCCACCGGTACGGCGGCGGTCACCTCGATCTTACCCCGCCACGCCTCGTGCAGGCGCAGCGACTCTTTCGCGTAATCCATGACGGCTCTCCTTTATATCCCGCATATTGTGCGTTTTGTTTACGTGGATTATAACGAAAACGCGGCCGGAATGCAAGAGCGGCGGTCAACGCGCCCCGGCCTTACCCCTCCGCCTCGCGGAGCCGTTCCACGATGGTGGCGCGGGCGAAGCGGCGGTAGACCGCCAGCGGGACCAGAATCCCCATCGCCAGAAACAGCGGCATGACCGCCATCACCGGCAAAATGGTAAACCGGTAGGTGAAAAACCAGAAAATGGAACACAAAGGCGCGGCGGCCAGCCCGAGCGCTCCGCTGAGAACCAGCGAAAGCGCGGCGGACAACATGGTATAGTACAACCCCTCGTACACGAGCATGGATTTTAACTGCCTGCCGGTCATGCCCACCGATTGCAGCACAGCCAGCTCCCGCTTGCGGGCCAGGATGCCGGTGAGGACGGCGTTGATGAAGTTGAGCACCCCCACCAGCCCGATCACGCCGGCCAGCACGCCGCCCAGGGTGAGGAACATGCGCCGGAAGCCCTCAAATTCCGCCTCCTTACTCTGCTTGCTCTCATAGTCGGAGAGGGGCTGGACCGATTCGGTGTACATCGCCAGAAACTGTTCCATAGCGGCTTGCGATTCCTCGTCGGTGTCAAAGGCGTAGACCATGACCGAGTTCATACCGCTGTCCTGCCGGAACCGCTCCGCCCCCATCACCAGCTGGCTCGCGCCGAGGGTGAAAAAGCGGTAGCCGACGGCGGAGGGGACCTGTACCAGGGCGCAGACGGTGTAGGTCTTCTCCTCGTACACCTTGGGCCGGGCGTAGAAGTTGTCCTCGCCCCGCATATAGCGGGCGTCCACCTCGTCGGCGGAGACCTCTTCCCCGGTGGCGAGGTCGATATATTTCCACTCGGTCACATAGCGCAGGGTGACCGTGTCGCCCAGCCGGAAGCAGTTGGAATTTTCACGGATCTCTCCGTAATCATCGGTGGAATAAACGGCGGCGATGGCGTTCTGGCTGGGGTCGGACAGGGGGGCGAGGTCTCCCTCCAGCACGGTCAGCCTGTCGAGGATAAAATTCTCCATGCCGCTGATCTGCGCGTCGCTCGCCACACGGTCGCCGTCCACACGCTCCATCGCGGCCATAATGCCGTCCAGCGCCTCCCCCGAATAAAGCCGGGCGTAGCTGTTCCGGCAGAAAGCCTCCGGTACGATGGCCTGAATGCTCTTTTCCTGTCCGTACACCCGGCCGCCCCCGGTAACACCGCCCTGGGCAAGGATGTCCGCGACGGCCTCTTCCGGCAACGCCTCGTCGGATGAATGAAAGCCGCCGCTGGTTTGGAAATAATCGGCGTGGCCGACGACAAAGTCCGAAACCACCTGGCCCCGCAAATACTTTTCCATGTCAAAGCCGTTGACGAAGGTGACCACCAGATTCATCAGCACCACCGCCAGGGTCAGGGACAGCACGGTTATCACCGTCTTACTGCGGCTTCTGCCCAGGTTGGACCAGGCCATTCTCGGCAGAGACGCGCCGCCGCTTCCCTGCTTGACGCCCCGCCGTCCGCCGCCCTCGGTGTAACGGACCGCCTCCACCGGCGACACCCGGGCGGCCATCCGGCCGGGCCGGGCGCAGGAGAGGAAGACGGTCAGCAGGGCGAACGCCGCCGCGCCGATGAAAATCAAGGGGTTAAAGGAGACAAAAACATGCTGATAGCTGAGCTGGCTCATGATAACCGGGGTTAGCTGATTTCCGGTTACAAAGCCGATTGCCAGTCCCAATGGGATGCCCAGCAGGCTGAGCAGCAGAGCCTGCTGCCGGACGACCCGCTTGATCTGACGTCCGGTGGTCCCGATTGTTTTCAGCAGGCCATAAAATCGAATGTCGTTGGCGACAGAAATCTGAAACACGTTGTAGATAATCAGGTAGCCGGTAAAGATGATGAGCAGCAAAATGGCTGTGATGGCGGCCACAGTGAAGGGGTCGGCTTTTTGGCTGATCTGATTGCGGGTGTACCCCCAGTTTACGCCGACGTCGATAAAATTGGCCGCTCCGGCCTCGGTACACTGATAGCCGTTGCGCTCCAAAACGGCGGCGAGGTTTTCTGCGATATGGGCGGCGTTTTGAAACATCACGTCCAAATTCCACTTGCCCGTCATGCTGCTGGGATCCCCGTTGGACAGGGCGCACAGCTCCTCGGCGGCGGACCGGGGGAGCAGGACGTGACTCGCCACGACGGCGCTGTCATATTCCCACCAGCCGGACAGGGTGAAGGTACGGGTGAGCGTCCGTGGATTGCGGACGCCCGTGTCGATGGTGATGGGCACGGTGATCTTTGCCCCGACCTCCGGCTTTACCCCCAACAGGGCCAGAACGCGGGTGTCGGTGGCTGCCTCGTCGGTCCCCTCCTGGGGAAGCGCACCATGCTCGGGGTTGCAAAAGTAGTGGGGCGTGCCGTGGGGCTCGAGATAGCTGGCCTCGACATGGGCTTTGTTGAAGGGGACTTCCTCCAGCATACCGACGAAAAGTCTTGCCCAGCCGTCCGCAATCAGCGGGTCCACGCGCAGCGCCTCCGCCTGTTCAAAGGAAATACGCTTAAAGGAACCATGACCGTCGCCTCCGGCCTGCCGGAAGTTTGCCTGCTGGAAGGAGTAGTTGATGGAAGACGCTATCGTGAAGAGAGAGGTGAACAGAATGGTGGTCAGCGCGATGGCGAGCACCGCCACGATATTCCGGGTCCGGGCCGCCCGCATGGAACGGAAGCCCAGACGGCGGATACATTTTCGGTTGGAGACGTTTCCCATTGCCCTCACCCCCGTACCACAATCCGTCCATCCTCAATGCGGATGACGCGGTCGGCCATCTGGGCGATTTCCTCGTTGTGGGTAATCATGACGATGGTCTGGGTGAATTTCTGGCTGGTGACCTTGAGCAGGCCCATGACGTCCTGGCTGGTCTTGGAATCCAGGTTTCCGGTGGGCTCGTCGGCCAGGATGATGGCGGGCTTGGCCGCCAGGGCCCGGGCGATGGCCACCCGCTGCTGCTGGCCGCCGGAGAGGTTGTTGGGCAGG
>JAAWHG010000053.1 GCA_022795735.1 Oscillospiraceae bacterium | reverse complement strand
ATAGGAGCCGACGTAAAGAGTTATGCTATCTAACATACATCAAAAAGAGGTAAGATAACGCCCTCTGAAAAAAAGGTTACGTTATCTTACCTCAACAAACAGAACGCCGCTGTGACCGTCGTCCACACGGTCAGACACGAGCGCAATATCCGGGCGCGCCGCCACGAAGTCCTCGATCAGTTTCTTTTGATTGGCAATGCTGTCGCTTTCCACACATCCGTCCGCCGTGTAGGAGACACGCAGGTATGCGTCCGCTCTGTATTTTTGCATAGAAAAATCACTCCTTTGCATAGCCGGACTTTCCCCGCGCAAAAAGAGTGACAATGCGCCCTTATTCGATTCTTTTTCCGACGGTAGTATAGCATAGCTTCGGGGAGAAGTCAACACACTAAATCGCTAAGTCAAGGCTTGCCGCAGACAGTCTTCCAGGGGCGGACCGTCGGGGGCATATTTTGCGTGGATGGTGAAGCCGCCGCATCGGAAATGATACGGGTTTTTGATCTGCCGGACAAACTCGGCGATCCGTTCCTCCCGGGGGAGGTTGGGGTCCACCGAGACGTTCTGGATATCCACCAGTTCGCTCTTGTCATACGCGGTGATAACGTTTGGCGTGTTCGTCTGTTTCATCTCATGAAACCTCCATGTCTGTGTTTTCCGCTTCGCGCGGATGGAACACCTGGGACCATAAGCTGCCTTGTGGGTTCAGGTCTTTCATCCGGTTTCCGGGAGGGAAAACCGCGCCGGTCCTTATGTCGTCTCCATGTTGCTATTGCGGAATCAGGACCGGCGCGGGGCCTCCTTGTGAATCGCTCCTTACTTTGCGGAATGTGTGCCGTATTCTCAGACGGCGGGACCGTCCTGATGCTCACCCCCGGCACGGGAAATATGCAAGCCCGCCGTGGCGCGGCGGCGCGATACCGACAGACGGTGACGGCGGTTGACTGGGCCGCCCACGCCGTTCCCTCAGTATCCCCTATAACCCTGCGGTACGGGTAGCTGCGGTGCGTTCCGCGTCTGCGGCGCTGCCATGCGCCGGGCAGCCGGTTGGGTGTCGCTCGTGCCTTTGATGTGATTGGTTTGACGGACAGAGATTTGCTCTCAGTCCGCAGGCAGTCTTGGCGGCCAGCCGGCCAATGCAGAACGTATCACTTGCATACTGATATGAACGGGGGCAATACCTCGTGCACCGCGGCGTGCGTCTCGTTGTTTGTCAAGTTACATGCCGTTGGGTTTTCAAAAAAACGGTACGGCGTTATGGAGCAAATTTTGCGAGAATGCTATCGAGGACAGCACGGTCATTGTCGCCGAGTGATGCGCTCACCTTCTTGAGTACATCGCGTTGCTGTGTGGTCAGACTTTCAAAAGTGCGGTGCAAGTAGAATCCGTCCGCAACTCTGACTCCGCCTCCATGACCTCGCATAGTTTCGATGGGATAGGTACACATAAGGACCGCGATGTCACGTTGAATCGTATCATACGATACGTTGAGATCATCTGCGAGATGTTCGCACGTGTCATAGCGTCTCAGGCAAAGAAGCTCCAGCAGCGCTCTTCGACGCTCCGCCGTATGCAAATTTTCGCCTTTTACATTCATGTGATTCCCTCCCAATCTACTTCCTTTTCTACCTCCGCCTCCAATTCTAGCAGACAAATACCGCAAAACCTTCGGTATTTGAAAAAATTTTTTGTGGAAAACTTGTGCAATTTATTCGATTGAATTTTGTGCATTATGCTACCTCCGAAAATATGAGCTTTTTAATTTTCGGAGGGTGGGCGGGCCGCGCGGAAAATAACGGCCAAATTGCAGCGCCGGTTACACCTTCCATTGCGGAACGCCTCCAGTGCGTTTAACGCGTTCGCTCCTGCCTGCACACCTGGCCAGGATATGAAAAAACACCCCCTCGCATAGACGGACCTATCCCGCACGCGCAAAGGAGTGACAATTTGTCATATGAAATTCTTTTTCCCAACTCAGATGATAGCACAGACCTAGGCGCAAGTCAATAACTCACCGCCCAAAAGCAGAAAATTTTTCCAGTACGCAGACACTCCAAAAAGGAAACGTTCCTAAAACGTATGCAAGCAGTGCACCGCGATATCCTTTTGGATATCACGGCGCTGCTTGTTGGGGTCTCCCCAAGCCCCGGACAGGACGCTTTCGCGTCTTGTCGAACACGCCTTTCGGCGTGGCTTTTTCGCTCCCTCCGGTCGCTGGATTGCCGCACATCCGCGCGGCAAAAAAACGGCGCGAAACGCGCCGTTCTGATGTGGACCGAAATCGTTTTTTTAACGGTTCCGGCCTGGAGGAAAGAGCGGATTCCGACACGTTTTTCCCGTGGGAGAACAACCAGCAGGAAGGAGGAAACAGAGCGGTATTGATTGTTGCCTGGACACGCTTTTCCGTGGGGATTCTTTGTCTTGGTATCCCGTCGTTTTTCCGCTGGCACCGGCGTTTACATCTCCGGTTTTTTCCCGCAAGACGGTTGACAAAATTTCTGTTATTCGGTAAGATAGGCTCACGTTCATTTGCTGCCAGAGACAGCACGCGCCGCGCTGAGAATACTGAGCATGTGCGCCGCCGCTGGCGCTGTGCCGGTGGTATCATGAAATTCAAAGAAAATTCTAAATTCCTCTTGCATATACTAGGAGGCCGTGCTATGCTATTCATGTCCAAGAAACGCGATAAAGGCCAATGCGTACACGCAAAAAAACAGAATCCCGGAGGGATGCGCCCCTCCGGGATTCCTTGTTCTTACTCGCCCTTGCCTATACCGGCCAAGCAGCCGTTCCCGCCAGGTCAAATACGTGTAGTGCTTTCCCATATTTTGCCCCCATTAAATGACAACTCCGAATATGTTATATACCACTATTTCCCCGGCCCTGGACGTTCAAACGTCCGGAGTTTCTTTTTGGCAGGGATTCATATGGCTTTCTTGGCGGTCATCAAATCTTCGGGGCCGCAGTCAAGGGCCTCGCAGATGCTCCGAACCAGAGAGAGCGTCACAGTGTCCTGGTACCTGTCGATGTTCCGAATCACATTCACTTTCACGCTCACTTTCCGCGCCAGTTGTAAATCGGTAATGTTACGCTCTTGCATAACACGGTGCATGGGTTCAAAGGAAAGATATACCCTTTCATAGCTGTCTGGAGTGGAAAAACAGCTGCTCATATGACCATTCCTTTCCAGCACCAACGAGAAATGAAACAAGGTTGGCGCCATTGCGCGCCGTCTGTTCATGGCGATCTATCACATGCTACTCAAAGACGAACATTTTCTCCTGTTTCCGTAACAGGCGAGATACGGCCCTGTTGTCTATCTTGAGGGATCGTCCCTCATTTTTTCCTTTCTTGGCGGTGAGGCGTTCGCGGCGCTTTGCTCTTTGGCTTCTTTCAAAGCAGTAAGGATGGAGGGCTTGCCGCTCTGCCTTATTCCTGATGCAAGAATGCCGTCCACATTTTCCTCTGTGATTACGCCGGGATAGACTTCCTGGAAATCCAGCAGCGTCTTCTTTGCCTGTACTTCATTCGCCCTAATCTGCTCATAAATTTTCGCATAATCGCCCACTTCGAGAATACTGTGAATAAAGGAGACAGCATCCTCGGGAAATCGTTCCCATCCGCCATAAAGATTATGAACGGCTGTGTCAATCATTTCATAAGAGATTGGTTTTCCCAATTGCTTTTGCTCCTCCAGAATACCGGCAATATCGGAAAAATCATTCTTATACTTTCTGCCAGCTTGCAGTTTCATTGCAATCAGATATTCTCCAGTTATAATCCGCACATGAAGCACCTGGCTAAAGGTCTTATACGGCGCGGAATACTGGTTGAGATGATGGGAATAAGAACCCGTTTTAGCAAAGTCGGCGTTCAGCCAGCCAACTGGTAAATGGAACCGATCCCCCACATGATTGATGGCGCTCTTCATGATGGAAACAGCGGGAAGAATTGCGTCAATGTCAGTGGTCATCTCGCGGAAACTGTAAGTTTCAATAATTGCTGCCCCACCAATCAGAATAATTTCGAGCGGATGGTTTCTCCCGCCGAGTTTCTTGTATTCCTTTGCCAGCTCTTTCAAATACAGATCAAGGTTTTCTTTCGTAAAGGCCCCGCTTTTTTCAGACGACATCTCTTACCTCACATTCTACGATATTAAACCGCATAAATTCTGGTATTGCATTTTCAATTGCCTGCTTTTTGGGCGCGTCATTATTCAACGCGGCGGCAAGCGCTAATATGCTTGACGGGTACAGAATATCGGAAAGCCGTTGCTTTCGCAAGCTGCTGTACTCTTCGCAAATGTCCACCCCATTCACGCGGCTGATATAATCCACCATGGCCAACAGGTACAGGCTTTCCGGATACCATTTTTTTTCGTAATAGGATTCAATTTCATTGTTCTCCAGCACATCAATCAGGAAGTCAATGTCACCGAGTGCTTTTAATCTGTGGCACACATTACTCTTGAACAATTCAAAAGAGCATCGCTTTTCCAAGCACGGCTCAAGAAGTACTTCGATGGGTATTTGAAGCGCCTTTGCCAGCCGGTACACCGTTTCCGCGCTGCATTTCTCAAGACGAGTTTTGCCGCTGCAAATATCGTTCAAGGTCGTATAGGGTATGCTGCTGGTCTGCGCCAGATAATATTGGGTCATGTTCCGCTCAGCAAGTAAATCGTTTATCAACATAACCGGATACCTCCTTCTACGCTGCTTGTCATTGACATTATAACGGTATACCGGTACAATGTCAATGCGTGAAAAGGCCCCCATGCGGCGTGCAATGCGCAGTGATATGATCCCCCTAAAGTAGACTTTTGGTTTTTCCTTGGTCTACTTTAGGAGGATCATATCACAGCGCTGCATGGGGGCCTCTGTCTGAGTCAGTCTTCCTCTGTTAGATACTCAGCGGTCTTGCCGCTGTGTCCGACGCGTCTGTTCCCGCCCGGTGTTCAGGCTGAGGACCTTATCAATATTCTGCTTCAGGGTTTGGTAGTGAAGCATCTCCGCCCTCGCCTCCTTATACTGCGCGTAACACGCCTTTTTCTCCGCCAGCAGCGCGGCGTACTCTTCGGAGAGCTGGGCTACCTTCGGGATGGGCTTGCGGCCAAGGTCGTTAAAGGCTTCCTTCGCCGCCTCGTGCTGGGCAAGCTCCTCCGCGTGCTCCGCCCGAAACTCCTTCTTGTGCCGCGAGTTTTGATACGCCACATAGATGTCCCTGGTTTTGGCGTAACGGATGATGTGGGTCTTGAGCTGCGCGTTTTCCGCCATCCTTGCTTCCAGCCGTTTGATTTGCCTCGACAGGTCCTGGAACCGCGTCTCGGACTGCGCGGTCCGCGCGGCCAATTCATCATAGTCATCCAGACCGTTTTCCACGAGGTAGTTGAGGGTCTTCGCCGCCTCCTTGAGATTGAAAATCCTGGCCCAGTGTTCGTAGCCCGCGCCTTTGCCTTCGGCCATCTTTTTCTCAATGTCAATGAGCCTGCTGATTTTCCAGCCGGAACCGCCGGCGGGCCCTCTCGCCTCTGCGGCGCGCCCGCGCGGGCTGCCCGCGCGCCTCAACAGAGCCTCCAAGGTATAATCATCCCCCAGTGTTTTTGAGCGCGTGAAACGGTCCCAGCCGGGGGCCCGGAAGGACAGATATTTTCCCTCCTTGACCTCGTAGCCCCCGGCCCGCATTTTCGCCAGAAAATCCTCGTAGCTCCGGCAGCCGGAGAGCGCCTGGTCAATGGCCTGGCGCAGGCATTCCTTATGGCTGGTCCCATACCGCGCCGCCGCCGTCTCCTTCTGCGTTTTTGCTTTCTTCTTCGGGTTTTGGATGACCGAGAGGCCGTGCGCTTTACACAGTTCATCATTGAGCCGCCGCAGGGTGAACGCCGGGTAATGGGCATGAAACTTTCCATCGCAATTGAGGTTGGTGCTGTTGAACTCAATGTGCGTATGGATATGCCTTTTATCGACATGGGTGGCCACTACAAACTGATGCTGTCCCCCGGTAAATTTCATCGCCAGCTCAAAGCCAATCCGGTGGGCCTCCTCCGGGCTGACCTCGCCCGGCTTGAACGACTGAATCACCCGGTACATGATGATATCCGCGTCCTCGGACTGTTCGCGTCCGGTGAGGCTGCGGTAGAGCTGCTTGCTGATTTCAAACTCCTCTGCGGCGGTCTCTGGCGAACACATATAGGCGGACACAAGATCGCCGTCCCGGGTCTTCTCCGTCTTCTGGTCATACTCGTTCCGCTCCGCCATCGACTGCCGCCGGGTACGGTTTCGCATGGTGTGCCGGGGGATGATGTTGGAGATTGCCATGCCTCATCGCGCTCCGGCGCACGCGCGCTGCTGCTGTTGCTGCTGCCACGCCCGCGCGGCCTGGACCTAGGCGCAGAGCATTTCATTGTAGTCCTTGCCAAACTCCGCTTTCGGCGGGTTGTGGTAGACCAGTTTCACCCGCTGGGAAAGCTCGGGGTCCTCCCGCACTGCCTGCTCCAGCCGTTTCATGCCGTCCATTCCGGCTTTGTCGTTGTCCAGACACAGACTGATCTTCGTGACCTTTGGATGGTCGTGGAGGAATTGGAGCATCGCCCGGGGCGCGGTCCCACCGAGCGACAGATAGTGAAAGTCCTGCCACGGATTGCCCGCCCGCTTCATCAGCGTGGCGAGAGAGAGGGCGTCAATCGGACTCTCGGCCACCGCCAGCAGGCGGCAGTCCGGACTGGCGGCGGGAAGATGGAAGCTGTAGCGCTTGTCGCTTCCCGCGACCTCCAGACGGAATCTGTCCCGCGTCCCCCGCAGGGAGGCGGAACGGGCGCGGCCCTCCGGGTCCTTGCCGACGAACACACAGTTCTGATATTTCCGGCTCTCATAGAGGCTGCCATTGTTGAGACACGCGCGGATAATCTCCGAGTCAATGCCCCGGTCCTGCAGATAGGCCACAACCGACGACGGGCAGAATTTGGCCTCGGGAAGGGAAAAGGCTTTTGCCGGCTCCGGCGCTTTCCGCGCCTGGGGCGGCGGCGACCGGTAGCCGCAGAGGGATTCCACCGCGCCTACAAAATCCATCCCCCGCACCTTGATGAGATAGTCCAGCGCCGTCCGGCCTCCGATCTGGCGACTGTTCCAGCACCATTTCCCGTTGGAGATTTTCAAACTGTCGTGGGTCCGGGTACAGTATTCATGGGGGCCGCAGCGCTTCAGTTCCCCCGGCTCAAAGGTTTGCAGATAGGAAAGCAGATCCCACTCCTTGGCCTTTGCGATTTGTTCTTTTGTTACGCCTGGCATTATGCCACCTCCTAAAATTAAAATGGGGGGCGGCGAAACGTCAAACGCTCCGCCGCCCCCATTGGTCATAACTTCTCAAATTTTTTTATCAGCCCGGCAATCTCCTCCCACGCCGCCGCGCAGCCCTGTTTCAAATCCTCCACATCCTGTTCGTAGAGACTGCGGGTGCTGTTGCAGAAGCGGGCGATCTGATTGACGTTGTTGGAAATGGAGCGCAGGAGACGGACCAGCTCGGCGACGCCGCTCATGTCCAGTTGAATGACGTAGCCGTCCACCGCCTGCTTTCGCAGATAGGCCCGCAGATTGGTGGTCCCAAGAAGGGCCATTTTCCGGTCTATCACCTCCTTCTCCGCCGGGGATACCTTTGTGTACAGACCCACCGTGCGGCCCTCGTTTTTTCTCATAGCGCCGCCTCCTTGTTCAGGTCCTTATCCGGTCCCGGCGGCTCCGGCGCGGGCGGCCTGCTGCCACGAAGGGCCTGGAGGATAGATGACTTGCCGTCCTTCTGTTTGGGCGCGGAGGGCTCCGGGGCGGGCGCGCCGCTGTCTTCAGAAGCGCGCTCCGCGCCGTCTGAAAGACTTTTTTCCTCCGGTTCCTCCCCGGCCCTGACGGGGTTCCGGTCCGTACTCTCCAATTCCAGATTGAGCTGGGTCAGGCGGGCCTGCTTTTCCCGCAGCTCAGCCTCTTTCGGGAAGGGCTCTTTCGAGCCCTCCCAGGCGCTTTTACGCGCGTCCTCCAACAAAGCAAGGCGGACCCTGCCCTCCGCAAGCGCTTTCGGAATCTCCTCCAGCGCGTTGTTTATTTTCATGATGCTGCCAACGTGATCGTTGGACAACTCCGCCTCGTAAGTAAGCGCGCCTTTCAGCGTCACATAAAATTTGGCGTTTTGGTATCGGAGCTGCATAGGAAAGCCCCGGTACTCGCCCAGGTCTACCGGTACGTCTGGGTCTTTCGTCAGGGAACAGGCGTCGAAAATTGCATTCCCCGCCGCCTTGCGTTCGGTATAATTCCTGCCGAGAACGGTCATGGAGAACGCGCCGTCTTTTGCCTGGTTGGCTTGCAGCAAAGGCAAATCCTTTTCCCACGCCTCAATATACAACTTGGTTTCCGCAATCTTCCGCGGGTAATATTTCAGTGCGTTGTCCTGAAGCTCATACTGTTGGGCGGTGTGGTTGGCTTTAAGGGTTTTCAGCTTGGTCACCGCGACGTCCAGCTCCATCTTTTCCCGGATACGGCCGTCGCCTGTGGCCAGCGCCTTGATCTCGGCATAAGAGAGGGCGGTGGCGTCCACGTCCTCGACCGACCGGGCGGGGGATTTGCCGGTCATAATCTGGCCGATGAACTTCTGCTTGTTCTCAACCAGCGACCAGTTGTAAGCGTCAAAGGTACCCTTTGTGACGTACTTGAACATCTTGACCTTCTGATTCAGATTGCCTTGCCGCAGGGAGCGGCCCGCCCGCTGCTCCAGGTCGGACGGACAGACTTTGCGGACAATCTATCTGCTATGCCGCTTTCCGGGCGGCGGCACGTCTGTGCCGTGTGCTTTCCGAACACTGTTGAATATGGAT
>JAAWHG010000052.1 GCA_022795735.1 Oscillospiraceae bacterium | reverse complement strand
CTCATCGGTAAATCCGGTTTTCACCACAACGGTGGGACTTTGCGTCGCCAACGCATTTACCGGTTTGTCGGGCTGTCTGCTGGCCCAGTCACAAAAGTCGACAGTTGGACGCAGGTCCCGGAAGCCATATGACAGAGACAGCAATGAGCCTGGCGGAAGAGCTGGCGGCGCTGCGCAAGCAGGTCGAGGTCCAGGGGAGAGAAATTCGGCGGCTGAAGGAAGAGAATGCGTTTTTGGCGGAGGCCAGCGCTTTTTTCACCGCGAGCCGTCGGAAGTCAGCAAGGAACAGCGAATGAGGTTCCTTACGAAAGAGACGGACGGCGGCAGGAAGAAAGGAAAACTATCCCTGTATTGCTGGGTACTGGAGGTGAGCTGGGAGGGGGGCTACCGATATCTTGCACGGCAGGTCAGGCCCTGGTACCTCCAGGGCCTGACCTGCTATGCGGGCGATCCACGAGGAGGACCCGTGCAAAGATACCTATGGCCGCGAGCGGATGCGCCAGGCGCTACTGCTGGCCCAGCCCGATGGGATCCGGATTCCCAGCGAAGGGACCGTCCGCCGGGTGATGGAGCGGATCGTCCTGGTCCACCGTCCGAAGCGCAGGCCCAACGGCATCACCAAGGCGGATCGGGAGCCCAGAAAGTCGGATAACCTGCTGAAACGAGACTTTTGGGCGGACAAGCCGCTGGAAAAGTGCGTCACTGATATCACTGAGATCCAGACGAAGGACGGAAAACTGTACGCCTCGGCCATCTTCGACTGCTTCGACCTCACCGTCCTGGGTTTGACCATGGATGTCAACGTGAAAGCCGAACTGTGTGTTCGCGCATTGGACAGTGCGGCGGCGGCCTACCCGGGGCTGAGGGGCGCTATCGTCCACTCCGACCGGGGCTCCCAGTATACCAGCGCGGCTTACCAGGCAACGGTGGAAAGACATGGCATCCGTCAGAGTATGGACAGTGACGGCGGCCGCTGCCACGACAATGCCTGCGGCGAGAGCATGTGGGCCAGAATGAAGAGCGAGCTGTTCTATGACCGCCTTTCGAGGCTTTACAGTCTGGCTTGGGTTTCCGTGTAGGTGAGGCTCAAATTTGATGCTATGGATCTCAAAAAACTGACTCTTTGATGTTCCAGATTCCCTTTCTCGCTGCATCCACACTACCCATTTGTTTGCCTCATGAATTTATACTTCTTTGACAGCCCCGTCCTGTTTGCGTCAAGGTTTATTTTTTGAGCCAGTGGCCTAAAACATCCCGGAGTTTTTCTATTTCCAGGGGTTTGGCAATATGGGCGTTCATGCCGGCGTTTTCAGCGTCCCGGACGTCCTCGGCGAAGGCGTTGGCCGTCATGGCGACGATGGGAATCCGCGTTGCGTCCGGATGGGTGGAGCGGCGGATGGAACTGGTGCTCTCGTAACCGTTCATGACCGGCATTTGAATGTCCATGAAGATGAGATCATACCATCCTTGGGGGGACTCTGTGAACCGTTGGACCGCAGCCAGGCCGTTTTCCGCCCGTTCCACGGTTAGATTCATCATCTCCAAAATCTCGGTCGCGATCTCGGCATTGAGGTCGTTGTCCTCGACCAGCAGCACCCGGCAGCCGGTGTAATCCCCCTCCCGGAGGAGTTCCAGTACGTCGGCCTCCTGCCCCTCGGAGTGTATGGCTCCCGATTCGTGCGTGTCGGTGTCCAGAGGAAGATAGAGGGTTATGGTGAAGGTGGTTCCCACGTTGAGCTTGCTTTTGACCTTGATATCGCCCCCCAACATCTTGATAATGCTGTAGGCAATGGTCATGCCAAGGCCGGTGCCCTGTTCTTTGGCGACCCGCACGTCCTCCTCACGCTCAAAGGGGGTGAAAAGCTTTTTTTGAAACTCCTCGCTCATGCCCTTTCCGTTGTCGCGGAAGACGAAATCGAAGCAGCCGATGTTGTCCCGCGTTACGGGTTTCTCGGTCATGCGGAAGAGGAGTTCGCCGCCAGGAGGGGTGTATTTGACCGCGTTGCTCAGGATATTCATGAAAATCTGCTGTAGCCGCAGACTGTCGCCGATCACGTGGGTATGCTCGATTCCTTCCCGTTCCACCGTCAGGGTATGGCCCTTGTCCCGGACGGTGGGGCGAATCAGCTCCAAAAGGCTGTCGGTCAATTGAAGCAAGTCTACCTTTTCCTCTGCCAGTTCAAGCTTGCCGGCTTCAATCTTGCTCATGTCCAAAACTTCGTTGATGAGGGACAACAGGTATTGACCGGAGGCTGCGAGCTTTTGGAAACAATCCTCTAGCTTTTCCCTGTTACCGATGTGGTTTCGGGCAATGGTGGTCAGGTTAAGGATGGCGTTCATGGGAGTACGGATGTCGTGACTCATGCGGGACAGGAAATCGGATTTGGTGCTGTTGGCCTTTTCGGCCGCCTCACAGGCTAGCCTGAGGGCCGCGTTGGATTCCTGTAGCTTGGCTGTGGTGTCGGTGATGTCCTGCACGATGCCAAGTACGGTATCTTTGTCCCGGGTGAGGGAGAATTTGTAAAAAACCTGGGAGCCGTCGCTGGTTTGACAAGCCAACTCCTCGGTCATGCTCCAATCCGGCCTGTACTCGGGTCCAAAAATGGGAAGACTGAAAATCTTTTCCTCCGGGTCAATTCTATGTAACTGTTTGCGGAATTCCTGGGTTGAGATGGTCTCATCCTTCCCGTGGAAGCAGTCAAAGCCCAACAGCTTTGCCAGGCTCTCGCCCACGAAGACACTGCCGTATCGGTCGTAGAGAAACACGCCCAGCTTGCTTCCCGAGGCGGTGATAATCCGGGAGACCCGGTAGGCGTATTCCGTGAGGTCGGCCTGGAGACTGCAGATAGAGTCGGCAAGGCGGTCAATCTCGGTAATGCGGGAAGATTGAAAAACCATCGCGTCATGACTGCCCCGGCGTTCGTCTAGTTGATTGACCATCTGGCGTACCGGCTGGCTGATCTTTCTGCTGATGAACAGGGAGAAAAACAGACTGACAGCCAATGCAAACACGGCGGAGATGGTAAACACCCGCAGCAGCCCATAATAGGCGCTGAGCAGGGCCGCTTTGTCTGTCACCGAAATCAGGGCCCACTTCTGACTGCGGTAGGGGGAGCCGGAGCCGTAGAGGTTCAGCGTCTGAACGCTGCCCAGGGACGCGGGACCGTTGCTGGCGGTGAAGTCGTAGAGGTGATACGCCTCCTCGCGGGTCAGATCGAATACCGTATCCTCCCGGACCAGACGGCTATAGGCGGCGCCTTGGTGGAGGACTGGCTGATAGCGGCCGCTGCCGTTTAGATCAGCGGCCAGGATATAACAGGCGCTGTCAAACATAAAGTCGCCCGAGGGGAGACTTTGCCCGATGGTCTTTTCCAGAAGACCGATGCCCAGGACACCGCAGACCGTTCCATCCTCCAGGACCAGAGGAAGAACGTATTTCACGCTGCTGAGCTGAGAAGGGGAGATGGCGGACAGGTTGCTCCAGTAGCCCAACTGATACAGGGGCTTTCCGGAAGAATCAGCCGCGAGGGGGGCGGTGAGAAAGTCAAAGTTCTCCTCCTGGGTCGTGTCCAGATGCAGTGACCACGCGAAGTCGAGGGGCAGTCCATGGGCGCGGGCCAGCTCGGAGGGGCCCATCTCCATAAAGATGTCCTCGTTGCCGGTAAGACTATTTTCCTTGATGTCGGTGTCCCGGAGGTAGATTCCGGAGCGCAGGGAACGGCCGCCCGCATCGTAGAGGGTTCCGGTATCCAAGATGAGGAAAGCGTCGTTGACCATGTCCCGGCGGATTAGGGAGATCAAATCCTCCACACTTTCATCCAACAAACGGCGGCAGAGGGTTTTGTCCTGCTGAAAAGCGGAGGAATCACGCCCATCCAGGAGGGTATTGGCCCGTTCGCTCACCTTCAGGGCGGTTTCATAGACAATATTGGTCTTCTGATTGAGGGCGGTTTCCAAATAGGACTTGCGGTTTTCAGTCTTCTCAATCACCTGGTTATAGGCGTATTGCTTGACATTGTCGAAGCCGCCGCTCAACACCAAAAGAACGCCTAAGGAGAGGACCTGAAGAAGGGCAAGTAGAAGCATGGGCCGCATTACCGCCGAGAGAAGAGATGTCCGCTTCATTGGAATGCCTTCAAACCGGTGGAAAAGTTGGCGTACCACGCCTCAAAGGCCTCGTCGCCGGTGTATTCAGCCCAGACGGTTTCCCTGTCCTCGCCGCCCGCGATTCTTGCGCGGGCCGCCTCGCAGTCCGAAGCGGCACCCTGCATGGAAGACTCCATATAGTCGCGCATGTCTGCCGAATGGTCAAAGGGCGGGCTGGTATAGAGCTGGTGGGAGGCTATCTCCGCAGTGGCCACCCGGAAGGTGGAGAGCATGGTGTCTGAGATGGCCAAATCAGCGCTGCGGGCCTCTATGGCGGCGTAGTCGTTGGCTGCCTTTTTTACCGGAAGATAGCCGGAACCGAGGGAGAAGGTTAGATTACGGTCTGTCTCAGTAAACCATTTGAGGAAGACGGTGCAGGCGTATTCGGTCTTTTCGTCGGAGGTCAGAACGGACATGCCCGCTCCCTGCTGCACAACCCAGGGCTCACAGCCGGTGAAGCTGGGGACCGGCAGCACCTCATTCTCAATTGGGTAAGTGTACTCGTCGTTGATGGTGACCTCCGTGGGGTAGTAGGTTGCGCCAGAGGTGGAGCCAATCAGGGCAGTGATTCTGCCAGTTTTGGCGTCGTCGCTGCGGAAACGGCTCTCGGCGGCATAATAGCCCTTTACAAAGGGAACGTAGAAGTTGTCCCAGAGGGTGCGCAGGGTGTCCTTGTCGGCGTTGACCGTTACCGAACCGTCAACCCCGGCCTCGGCAAAGGGATGGCCCAACTGCTTTGCGCCGACAATCAAATAATTGGCTACTGCGTCGCGTCCAAAGAAAGCCTTGCCGTCATTGGGAACGTCAGGAGTTAAGGCGTCGGTATAGTCATAGTATTGGGCGGCGACCTCCGCCAGGGATTCCCAAGTGGTCAGATCGTCATAACTGATGCCGGCGGCATCGGCGAACTTTTCCCAATCGGTTTTGTTGAGAATAAAGACCTCGGTGGACTTGGCGGTTGGGAAGATTTTGAGCGCACCCTCCTGACCCAGAGACCCCTCGTCAAGATAGGCTTCGACGTACTCGGCACGTTCTTCGGCGGTCAGGTATTGGGACAGGTCTACCAGCATATCCTGCTTGTCAAGCTGGTAGGCGGTCTCGGCGTAGGTGGCAAAGATATCGGGGGGATCGTCCGCGCCGGGCTCGTTGTTAACGGAGGCAACCACGCTGTCGGCCAACTCGCCGACCGAGTTTTTAGACTTTGCCTCCACAATAATGCCCTGTTCGGCCCCGGCGGTCTCATTAAAGCTCCGCACCATCTCGTCGAACTGGGTCTGCTGGATGCCATTGTAATAGTGCCATACTGTGACCGTGACCGGGGATTTTGGGTCGAGCAGGGCCGCGCCGTGCTTTTTGGCGCAGCCGGACAGGACGCATAGCAACACGCAGAGAGCCAGGATGAACCGTTTCATCAAAGACCACTCCTTTGGGGTTGGTTTTGCATGTGAATTAAGGGCTTTATGTAGTGCGCAAAACGCAAGCTGTGGCGCGCTGGTCATTCCTCAATTCCCATTTTACATATCATACCACTGGGGGGGTAAAATTGCAAGATACTATGTTAGAGCGAGACCAATCCCATGTCCGACGCTACGGCATATTTTACGGCTTCTTTTTAAAGCGCGCCTGAATTTCCCTCCCGCCGGCCTGCAAGACATTGTCTGCTTCTTTCCCAAGGACTTGGCGGAACAATGACAATTCGCCGGCTGCGCCATCGGAGTGGAAGACCTCCCATGCGCCCGCATCGCTTCCCAAGGCCAGCTTTGCGCCGTAGCGATGGGCGGTTTCGATGTTCTGTAGGTGACTCTCTAAAATTTGTTCAACCGCTCGTTCATTGTATCTGCCTTTTCCTCGCAGATTACCTATTGTCACGACTGTGGGGACCCAGATCGCTCCGGACTCAGCAAGCAGGTGCAAGCACTCGTCATCCTGATACGCGCCATGTTCGATACTGTCTGCTCCAGCCAGAAGTGTATTGCGCACGGCTTCCGCGCCGTTGACATGGACCATGACGGCAAATCCCAGGTCGTGGGCCGCCGATACCATGTCTTTGAGCTCGGGCAGCGTCAATGGTTCGCTAGTGACTGCACCCAAATGGTCAAAGTCCATGATTCCGGAAGCCATAAACTTCACAAAGTCGCCACCGCCGGCGCAGACCTCTCCAAGCAACGTCTGATATTCGGAAAGATTGGTAAAGCTGCGTCCTATAAATTCGCCATAGCGTCCCTTCCGGCAGATGGGGAAAAATGGAGTTCGGTATTCTATTCCATACTCCGGGGCCAGACGTGCGGCCATCGTACAGGCTCCGAAACGGTCACCGCCATCCCGCAGGTAGGTTACCCCCGCGTCTCTGTATTTGGTCAGGGTTGCGCGGACAAATTGTTCGTCTCCGCCGCGCCGGTGGCGGTTGATAGCATCCTTGTAGTAGACGCCGTCCAGCACCATATGTACGTGGTTGTCTCCAAACATGAGAGGTACTTCCTTTCGTCGCTTTAATGTTGAGAATATAGAATAGAAATGGAATAATCAGCCCGGGCATTGTGGGGGAATGATTTTAATAGGGATGTGTAAACCTGGTGGCGGCCTTGTAAAGAGTTTTTTGCGCAGCGATTTCCATAATAAACCGAAAATTGTGCAAGGTTGCCTTTATCATATCCTTTTCTATTATAGGGAAAAAATCGAGAGTGCGCAAGTTTTACTGAGTGGTTTTTATTTTGCTATTCAAAGAAGTGTCTACAGACAAAGGATTTTTTGAATAATTTTGTTTAAAAATGCAATTAAAACGAGAGATTGTATATAATTTTGGCGTAATTTTTGGAATGGTGTGGGCATTAAGGAGGGCCGCGTCTGACCTGCAATGAAAATCATGCTTCAGAATGATAGAAAAAATGAAAGGGGATTCTGATTTTTTGTTTTCCGTTTGGGAAAAATACTCGTTTATTTCTGCGTGGGAGCACTTTTAATTTTAGGCAATGCTCAAAAAAGCGCGTATTAGGACGGGCCATTGCAGCATAGGGTGTGTCACAGGAGGTGACGACTATGCTTTCAGCAGCAGTGTGGCTGCTGCTTGGCAGTATGCTGCACACACTACGGTTGTCCGGCAGTGGCGGTTCGTTTCCAAAACCGTTAAGCGCGGAGGAAGAGCGACGCTATCTGGCCCAAGCGGCTCAGGGAGATTTGGAGGCGCGCAACATATTAATTGAACGCAATCTCAGGTTAGTTGCGCACATTATGAAGAAATACTACTCCCATACATCAGATCAGGAGGATTTAATCTCCATTGGTACGATTGGGCTGATTAAAGGAATTTCTTCCTTCGACCCCAGCAAGGGGGCTAGACTTGCAACCTATGCGGCTCGATGCGTAGAAAATGAGATTTTGATGTTCTTTCGCGCACAGAAGAAGAGCAGCTCGGATGTGTCCCTGTCGGAGTATCTGGAGACGGGAAAAGACGGAAACGCGCTCTCTTTGATGGATGTAATTTGTACGGAAGAAGACCTATTTGATGAATTGAGCTCCCGCGAAGCTTACGCCAAGCTTTATGAGAATATAGAAAACGTTTTAGATGAGCGGGAACGGGAGATTATCGTCTTGCGTTATGGCCTCGGCGAACATCCGCCGTTGACCCAACGGGAAATTGCTGTGAAGTTGGGAATCAGCCGCTCCTATGTATCCCGCCGGGCTTACTGTAAACGATGCCCGGAAAGCCTTGCGACGCAAGGGTTTATGTCATAAACTCCACGCCTCCGGCGGAGCCCGGTCCGGAACTCTCGCCGGAGGCGCCTCCCCAGACTTAGGAAAACCAGAAGTCAGCGCTTCCGGGACCCGTCGAAACACAGACTCTAGAGGCAGCGGAGGATCACTGCCTCCTTTCAGGCAAAAAAAGGCGCTCCCTTCGGCACGCCTTTACCTGGACTTTTTTCAACAGTATTTTCATATTCGGTATATCGATGCAGGGAAACGTAAAAATAACATAGTTCATCGGATCGCTGGTTAGACAGCCTCTTATAAAAATTCTGCAAGTGAATTGCTCTGGCCGCCATATATCACCGTTCTCTGTTTTTCGATTTTCCTTGTCATCGCCAATGATAAAATGTAAGAAAACGCGGAGGAAAAAATGTAGTTTTATGGCGGAGGAGGCGAAAAAAGATAGACTCCCAATCAGGGCGCAAAAGGGTCCGGAAAGGGAGTCAGGAAATGAAAGGAGCACAGTGGATGGATATCCGAAGCGACAGACAAAAAGGGCTGAGCTATGTGGAGTTGGGACGGAAATACCACATAGATCCGCGAACAGCAAAGCGGTACGCGGAATCGCCGCAGAAGCCAGAGTACACATTGAGCGAACCAAAGCCAACAAAGATGGACCCGTACAAGCAGATTGTGGACGAGTGGCTGGAGGAAGCGCCGTATTCGGCACTGCGGATACTGGAGAAGCTAATGAACCGCAGTCATATGTATTAGGTAGTGACTCCACCCTTTACATAGTAACTCTTGGATCTCAATGGACAGGCCTTGGCCTGGTGCAACAAGGTCAATGGTAAGGTCCACGCCACCACCAATGAGATTCCCTTTGAGCGGTTGAAAAAGGAGGGCCTAAGCCCTCTCTCCCGTGCGTACATCATCGACAAAATCAACCTCAGGCGGGTACAAAAAGACTGCCTCATCTCCTACGCCGGAAATCAGTACTCCGTGCCAGCGGAGTACATCGGCAAAGATGTGGCAGTCGTGGCCCTCGAC
>JAAWHG010000051.1 GCA_022795735.1 Oscillospiraceae bacterium | reverse complement strand
AGACAACAAAAGCGGCGCAGGGTACCTTTGTCCCTACACCGTGAAAAACTACACACGCCCACCATAAACGATTTTTTCCCGTTGATTCTTGCGGGGAAAACGGTTATAATGGGTTTGGCGCAGTTATCTGCTGTGTGGGAGCTGCCGACTCCTGCATAGGGGCGTGCGGTGGTCGCAACACTGCACGTCCTGCCCTTTTTCACTTTTGTGTCTCTTGGGCTTATTGTACCGCATATTGCCGGAATTTGCAAGTGGTTTTTGTGCCGCTGATTTTATAAAGGTTGGACCGTCTCTTTAAATATAGAATACAGATTCAAAAGCAGCGTCAGCTTCTATAGGGGAGGCTGACGCTGCTTTTTTGGGGATTTTTGTTTGGGTGCGCTGATAACACCAAAAATTGGTGGAGAATGGGGGATGTGGCCGGGGTGGATTTGCGGGACTCTTTAATGAGGCATGAGTTAAATAAAACACACTTTTAGCATATCAAAGGTTTGCAGGCTGTCAGCAAGAGGCTTTATCCTTGCTTGGGCTTCATAGCTAAAGCAATTAGTATAATCAACTGTAAAACGGGATAACCAATGTAATGAATCCAAGGATTGAAAATAGTTGGTATTATATAGGCGACTCCACCTAAAATAAATCCTGCCGCCCCATTTCAAGAGCATTTGCCCAAAGCCGCACAAACACAAGCAAAACAAAAGGCCGCCGGCAAAAGCCGACGGCCTTTCTGCTGGTCGGAGTGGCGGGACTTGAACCCGCGGCCTCTTGGTCCCGAACCAAGCGCGATACCAAACTTCGCCACACCCCGATACCAGCTTAGTATAGCCATTCCAGACGAAAAAGTCAAGTCCTTTTCGCTGACTCAGGGAAATTTTATCCGAGTGGAACAAAAAAGAAACAGGCTGGGTCCTTACTCTAACCTGGGCCCAGCCTGTTCTTTCGGACCGTTTGACAGCCCTGCCTGAACTAAATTCTATCTGCCTAACAGCCGGTAAAGCATGACCGCTGCCTGGGCTCTGGTCATGCCGCCCTGCGGCTCATAGGCTGGGCCGGAGACCAACCCAAGCCCCTGGGCCAGCGCGGCGTAGCCGTAGCCGGCCGCCGGAATCGACGCGTCGTCGGTGTAAGACGTTTTGTAGATGCCGTTCAGCTTCGCGACCGCCCCGTAACCCCAGCCATCCAGCAGCATCCGTACCGCCGCACTCCGGGTCAGGGATTGGGTCTCGTTCCGCTCTCCGCGCTTGAGAAGTCCTTTGCTGTAGGCACGGTCATAGAGCCGGTCGAGCGCTCCCTCCTCCTGCGGGTCAAAACGCCAACCGTCGCAACTCAAAATGAGGACAATCAGATCAGCCTGCGTGAGCTGCTTGTTGGGCTCGAAGCGGCCGCCCTGGTATCCTACGCCATAACGGGCCAGTCCGTTGATCTCCGACGCCGCCCAGTGACCGGCAACATCGTCATAACGCAGCGTCCCGTCGTCCGAGCTCCAATCGGGAATGACCGGCTCGCCGGTTTTCGCGTCAATTCCCGTAAAGTCGTTCTCGCGGTACAGCTTGTAGCCCAACGCCAGCGTGTGCATGTAACGAACGCCAAAACTGGCCAGTTTTTCAAACTCCGGCTTGGAGTAGTCCACCGCCGTCGGCACCGGGACGTATTGCAGCTTGACCTCGTAGGTTGCCAGCCAGGCGTCCAGCGCCTGGTCCGCCGTCAGAATGCCCGCCGGGCTGTCGAAGGTCACGCCCTCGGTGTGCTCCTTCCGGTAGCTGCTGATGGAGCCGTCGGTGGAATCCACGCCCACATAGAGACTGTTGGCGGGGAAGAAGATATCGTTTGCCTTTTGGGCGTACTGGAAGGTGTGGAAGGGCTGCCGCGTCTCCACTGTCGTGCCGGTTCCGTCATAGAGGACGGTATCGGTGAACAGATCGGGGCACTGACTGGTAAGGAACGCCTCGGCTTTCTGCCGGGCGGCGGCGTTGGACAGACGGGTTGCGGCGGCGTTCTCGGGCAGCCAGCCGCTGCTGGAAACAGACTCCAACTCGCCCGTCCGGGCGTCCAGGGTCACCGTTCTGCGCCAGGACGAACCCTCCACCTGCCGCCCGTAACGAAGGATGGCCGATACTTTGCCGTCCTCCTCACGGGAGACGGTGTAGTTGGCGGTGGACAGCTTGTAGGGCTCGAGGCCCAGGGCCTTAATATCGCGGGCCTTCTTGTCCAGCGTGTCCCGATCCAGGACCCCTTCCAGCTTAACCGCGCCGGCTTGCTCGGCGGCGGTAAGGCCCCCGGCCCGGTCTGCTGTGGCCTCCGCTGCCGCCGCCGGTTCGCTGGCGGAGGTGTTGAACATAGCGCCGCCGTCCTCGTCCACATCCTTATAGGCGTCGGTGAGGTTCACCAGTTTGCCGCTCGCTGCGTCCACGTAGTATTCGTCGGTGGCTTCGGGAAGATAACGCAGAACCGCCTGCCGCCCGTTCGGGTCCTTCAATTCGTATTCCAGCCGCAGCTTGCGCGCGTCCCGCAGAGTCTTGCCGGCGGCGTCTTGGCCCACCTGGGCGGTTGCCGACGGAATGCCGCCCATCACACTGCCCTCCAAGCTGTCGCGGTCAAAGCTGACAACCTTGTTGTCGGCGCACCGCACCGACACGTTGCAGCTCAGACCGGCGGATAGGCCGTTGACCAAAATCTCGCCATAGAACCGATAACTGGATGTGCCGAGGCGGTCGCGGCCCTGGTCGCGGAACGAGACCGTTTCGCCGGTGGAGAGCAGCTTCTTGACGAACGCCTCCGCTGCGGCGCGGGCGCTGTTCCGGTCCCCGGAGGGGAAGGCGGGCGCCTCAGAATAACCGGGGGAGACCGCATCCTGGTCTGCGCTGCTGTAGTAGCGCAGAACCTTGCCGTCCTCTGTGGCGGAGACCGAGATATGCCCGTCCGGGCCGTTCCATTCGAGCTGCCAGGTGGGGGCCAAGACGGCCTCGTCCAGCTCGCCGTAGAACTCGGGATAGGCCGCCGTGTCCAGGGCCAACGCCGCCTTGACCTTGGCGGTGACGGCGGACAGCCGTTGATCTGCGCCCAGCGCCGAGACGGCGGGGGCTGCGGCCCCGCCCAGAACGGACAGGGCTAGTACCAGTGTGAGAAGCTTTCGTTTCATAGGGATGCCTCCTTCATTCTTTTTGATGCTCGATTATATAGACGGCGGACGAGGGAAAAAGTTCCGCCTCCCACGACATTTTTTTGCAAAGGCGGCGGCGGTGTGGTATGATAGAGACAACTATCACAGGGAGGTATATGAGATGGAAACGACACCGCAGGCTCGAATTGTCAGCGTCAACCAATACGGCGAGGCCATCTGCGCCGGGGCGGCCCGAATCTCGACCACGCAGGGGAACGCTCTGGACATCTTCGAGTCCGCCAAGGAGGGCGCGGGTAACTTTGCGCTCATCAAAAAGGTTTTGCGCTCCGGCCACTGCTCTATCCTCGAACACGCCGTCTTCTCCATCGCGCTGTGGAACGTATCGGCCTTTGCCGAACAGTTCTTTATCGAATTTCGTCTGGCCTCCTTCACGGTCAAATCGCGGCGCTATGTTGACTTTGGCGGACAGGGGTACTATGTCCCGTCCGGGCTGCCGGAGGAGGCGCGCGGGCGGTACTGCCAATATATGGACGGCCTCTTTGACGCCTACCGCAGGCTGCTGGCGTTGGGCGCGCCCAAGGAGGACGCCCGTTTCCTGCTGCCCTATGCGTTCCACAGCAGCTTTTTCTGCACCATCAACGCCCGCCAACTGGTGCGGCTGATTAACGCGGCCCGGGCCCGCGGCGTCCCGGAGCTCTCGGACCTGGCCGGACAGCTTGCCCGTCAGTTGGAGGCGCTGTTCCCCAACGCGGCCGCGCTCCTCAGCGAGGACGCCGCCGCCCGCCCGGCGGACGGCGGGGTGGAGGACGGCTGTGTCCTGGTCACGCCGGGAGAGGCGGGGAAGGTGACCCTTCTTCAGGCCCCGCAGCAGCCCGAGAAGCTGTTGGAGACGGCATGGAGGCTGGCCCAGCCCGGCGAGGGACCGTTGGAAATGGCGGCGTTGGTCAGTTCCGGCCGTCCCCGGGAGCTGGAGCACCTGAACTACGGTTTCTCCGTGGAAGGGCTCTCCCTTCCCGCCCTGACCCATCTGACACGGCACCGGATGCAATCCATTGTCATCCCGCCGCTGGAGCGGATAGGGGGCGGGCGGCAGCTCTTGCCCGAGAGCGTTGCCGGCAATGCGCAATGGCGGGAAGTCTACGAGAGCGCCTTGACCATGGCGTTCGAGCGCCGTGAGCAGCTTAGCGGGGACCCGGAGCTGCGGCGGTACGGCTTTTACTGTCTTCCCAGCGCGACCCTGACCTCGGTGGCGACCACCATGAACGCCCGGGAGCTGCAATTGTTTATCCGGCTGCGGAGCTGCAATCGCGCCCAGTGGGAGATTCGCAATGTGGCGCTCCGTATGCTGAAAGCGGTGGAACCGTCCTTCCCGGCCCTGTTCCGGCACTATGGACCGGCCTGCCATACCACAGGGGAATGCCCCGAGGGGGCGTTGAGCTGTGGGAAGCCGTCGCCGCGCGCGGACCGGCCATAGGGCCGGGCGAGGGCGCGATATGGCAATGTGGAATCCGTGGCGCGGCTGCCACAAATACAGCGAGGGATGTAGACATTGTTACATCCACAAAGGCGATTTCAAACGAGGAATTGATACAAACAAAATCATAAAGACAGACAACTTCTACGCGCCAGCCGCAAAAAATCAGTCGGGCGGGTATCGGATCAAATCCGGACAGACGGTGTATCTCTGCTTCTCCACGGACTTTTTGATTGAGGAAGCCGACAGTTGGCGGGCGGAATGCTGGCAGATGATACGGGAACGGAGCGATCTGCATTTTCTGTTTCTCACGAAGCGAATTGAACGCTTTTCCGCCTGCGTCCCAGCCGATTGGAACGGCGGATATGACAATGTGACGGTCGGATGTACGGTTGAGAATCAAGACCGGGCGGACTACAGGCTTTCCATTTTTAAGGACCTGCCGGTCAAGCATAAAAATATCATCTGCCAGCCGCTGCTCGAAACGATCGACCTCGCGCCGTATCTGGAAGGCATTGAGCTGGTTGTGGTTGGCGGCGAGTCTGACCGGAACGCACGGCCGCTTGACTATGGGTGGGTGCTGGCGATCCGGGAGCAATGTATGGCCCGGCATGTTCCGTTTCAGTTCCGGCAATGCGGGACGCACTTTATCAAGGACGGAAGGACCTATACGCTCCGCGTGCGGGATTTATGCGCGCAGGCAAGAAAAGCAAAGATTGATCTGTCGTGGGACGGAGCATAAAAACCGAGCAGGAGACAGATGCGTGGATCGTCTGTCTCCTGCCCAAGTATCGCTATTTTATTAAGTATGCCGGGCAACGTTACCCCGGTTCCCTGGTCCGTTCCAGCCAGCGCAGGTCGTAGGGTTCAAAAACAACCTTTTTGTATCGTTCCACGTCCAGGAGCTTGCCGTCCCAGTCGGCGTGAAGGTCGCCGTTCTGCTTAATCAGGATATCGTAGAGAATATCATAGGTGACACCGTCGGACGGGTCCCGCTCTTCAATGGTGGAGTAGGGCAGGGTCTTGTGGTAGGTCAGCTCCATGCCTTTGTAGTCGAAATGGAACCCGCAGCGCATCCGGCATCCGTCCAGCCCGGTGTAGGGGGCGATGGTTTTCAAATCCTGGAGGATTTTATCGTCCGCTTGGTCGTAGAGGTTTTCCGGCGTGGTGGCGGTGTAGTCGAACCGGAATTGAATGGAGGCGCCGGGGACCGCCAAAAACCGGTCCAGATAGGGCACGAGCTGTTGTACGGGATAGTCCTTGTAGAGCACGCAATTGATGCGGAAGGGCACCGCCAGACGGGAGAACAGGGCGTCGTTGGACTCCTCCACGTAACGCTGCATATGCCGGGAGACGTTGACGCAGGTGATTTTATCCCGATTCTTTTCGGTGAAGGCGATGACGTCGTCCTCCGACGGGCAGTCCGAGACGGGGAGGGTGGTGTTGATATACACCTTATGGGTAGTGGGGACCGTATCGAGCATAAGCTGCAGCGAATCCAGATTTGCAAAGGGCTCGCCGCCCGTGAACACAAAGTCGCAGTGTGGGGTGATGGCGTCCATCTGCCGGATGCTGCCGCAGATTTTATCAACAGAGAAGCCCTCCGTGGAGGCGTATTCATCCTTATTCACACAGAAGGGGCAGTGGTTATTGCAGTCATAGGGAACGAAGACAGTAACGGTTGCGCCGCCCTCCCGGGTTTTATAGGGGTGTATCATGTTGTCTTCCGGCCTTTCCGTCCGCATTCGCGGGATTGTTTATTTTTTCGCATATTTGTTATTATAGCACAAAATCGACTGGTTGGCTAGGGCTAGTTTTGATAAATTGCTAGTTGAAAATTGTAACATTAAATGCGAAAGGAAGCGAAAGCCTCCCGACGCATTATTTTTTTACCACAAAACGGGCAACACTGGCCCATCGGCCATTTTGTAAAGTCTGTATTTATCGGTGAAGGACAACAAGTTTTAAGTCCGGTTTTTAAGGTGAAAACCGGGCGGCGGTGGAGAGCAGCAACGCCTAAAAAGGCCCCATGTCGTTCAACAAGTTTCCGGCTTTTAAGGTGAAAGCCGGTACGGGCAAGGCGGCCCTGAGAAAAAGACGCCAGCCGGAGCGCGGGAGGCCGGTTGAGAAGTACCCGCCCGAAAATGCAGATTTTACAAAATGGCCGGAGTATGCACCCACACCACAAGGAGGTGAGAACGTGAGAAACTACCGATATTTGACGCTGGCAGACCGCGAGGCGCTGGAGTCCCGCTATCTCAAAGGAGAACGCCCGCAGGATATAGCCGACTCTCTCGGCGTGCATGTGGCGACTATCTACAAAGAGCTGAAACGCGGGGACACCGGGGATCTTGACTGCAACATGCGGCAGGGCTACAACGCAAAGCTGGCCCAGCTGCGGCTCCAGCAAAACCTCAAACGCAGAGGCAGCAAGGCCAAACCTGAACAGCAGAAACTTGAAACTGTCACCACATAACGCACAAGAAAGGAACACTCCGCCATGATGTTAGAAGAATTTGAAAAAAGAACGGGCTACTTCCCTACCATGGAAGAATACGCAGCTATAGAGAAGGCTTATATGGAATTTAGCGGCGACAAAGACGCCTTTTGCAAAGCCTACAAAAAGAACGAGGGCGGGATCGCCGAAAGGATCCAGCGCGAGGTGAATATGCAGCACATCAACGCGCAGCGCGAGGCCGAGAAAGCTCAGAAGGCAATGGAAGAACGGATCGCGGAACTGGAGAAGGCTCTGGAGCGCGAGCAGGAATGGCGGCCCTACGAGGACACCGACAACGTGCAGCAGGCCGACTACGAAAAACTGGCGAGCCAATCTGACACCGAGCACATGAGCGACGAAAAGGCCAAGGATCTGCTCTATGAGTGGTACGGCTTCGCAAAGGAGAAAATCAAGATACACCACAGCGTCCCGGTTTATGAAGTCAACCGCCACAGAAGGCTGAGGAAAGTCGGCGAGCTTGACCGATCCCCGCTCTACAATGCGACCGACTGGAACTATATCCGCTTCGACTGCGGCTGCATGAGCTACGAGCTTTACAACGATAACCTGCGGCCATACATGCACTGAAAGGAGGCACCGGCATGGCAAACACAGACGACTTCAAATATGACGCCGCTCTCTTGTGTCGGGCTTCGTTTCCGGCCGTTCTGGAGGACGGCCGCCCCGGCATTGTGGAGGTATCAGTTTACCGGCTCAATGCCGTGGCCGTCACCAGTTATCTGCTCGACGGCTTCGAGCCCCTGCTCCAGTTTCTCGGCATGGACGGGACGGACACCTACATAACCCGGCACGAGGTTGACGACCTTTTCACCGTCGTGCATATCGACAAGGAGGCAGCACCATGGCAGCAATAAACACAATCGCAAAAGACTGGGCCGACGAGCTCCGCGACGGGATCGCGTGGGTGATCGTCTGGAAAACCGGCCGGAGCTGGAACGCTACGGCGGTATGGCTGAACAGTGACGACGACACCTTCGAGCCGGAGGATCTGGAGCTGGCCCGCAAGATACTGGAGCAGGATCCGAACGCCGTTATGCTGAACGGCTACTACTGCGGACACTTCGGCGAGGACATGACCGTGGCAGAGCTGGCGGCAGGGATCCGCTGGCACTACGAGAACGGCTACAACCTGCTGGACGGCTCAACGGCATTTCCGCCGGAGCCAATGGAGCGCCCGGCTGATCTTCCGGCCTCTCTCCCGTGGTACGGCAAAGCCACCAGCGCAGAGCCGGATCCCTACGTTTACGACAGCTACATGAGCCCGGAGGACTTCGAGCTCATGCACAAGAACATGGAGGCAGACCGGCAGCAGCAAGAAAAGGACGCCCCCGCAGATCCCGGCACTCTCTACATTGACGGGCACCGCTTCGCTGGGAAGATCTCGAAGCTGGAGCTCCCGCACTTCTCCCCGCCTGAGCTGAGCCTCCCGGAGCTTCGGAGCCCGCCCAGCATGGAGCTGACGCTCACGATCACGCCAGACACAGCCGCGGCTATTCTGGACACCATACAACCAGCCCTGCTACGCTTCCTCCAGAGAGTCGTCGAGGCTGCAAGGGAGGCATGGGCCGGACTCAAAAAGGCAGCAAGGGAAGCGGGCAGGATCATGGCCCGGCTCGCTGGCAGGTGCATGGACGCCGTGCTCTATAATGCGAACGACCACCCGAAATGGTGGCACTACTACAAGCACGCAAAGAAGTGGCGTGTGCGCAAGAAATACAAGCGACGGCTGGAGCGGCAGCTCTATGACAAACTACTGGCCGCCGCTTCTGGATAGGAGGTGAGCACATGAAGTACAGAATTTGCCCGAAATGCGGCGCACATTTAGACCATGGCGAGTCCTGCGACTGCGAGGATCGCGTGGAGCAGGAACCCGCAAAGCAGGGCGCGAAACCGGCAGCCAAACCGGCAACCATGGACAAGCGCGAGCCCGTTCTCGCACTCATGCCCGGCGCATAACCGGCGCACGGTATGAGACATGCCGCGAGTGCGGGCTGGAATGGAATATAAGCAAGCAAGCGACGATCCCGTGGTATGGCTACCTCTGCCCGCGGTGCCGGGCCAAGTACAAGCAGCCACGCAGGATCCAACCGAAAGGAGCAAACACATGAGAAACGAGGTTATTTTTGACAGCAGGGGGATCCCTGACATTATGGTGGTATTTACGCCGGACGAGCTGGGCCTCCCGGCAGAAATCAGAGGCAAGGCCGTGAAGGAGTACGCGATCAGCAAGTA
>JAAWHG010000014.1 GCA_022795735.1 Oscillospiraceae bacterium | reverse complement strand
TCCCAAAAATCCTCGGGAATCCACAAAGGATTCCCTGCGGCTTTTGTGCCATCTGCCGAAAAAATTCGCCGCCCCGGCATCCAAAACGATTTATCAAACGAGGCCTAATATCTTCGGTTTATTGAAGCGTTGAATGATTAAACGGCGGGTGGGTGTCCAAATAATTGGCAAGAGCTTCCGCAGCCCGGGCGATGATATCCGCGCAGGGACGTTTCGCGTAGTATTCCGCGGTGCGCGCGTCGGGGACATAGCGATCGGGCCCGGAGGGGCGGCCCAGCAGTTCGCGGCAGAGCAGGGTTCCGTTGGCCTCGCGGAAGGCGGCGGCCATCTCCTGTACGCGGCGGTAATGTTCGGCCTTGGCGGCATCCTCGCCGGGTGGATAGCCGCCGTAGACCAGGCCCAGAACCATAAAGGACGCAGTCAGCGCACCGCAGACTTCCCGCAGCCGCCCCATCCCGCCGCCAAAGGAGGAGGACAGAGCGGAGGCCGTTCTTTCGTCCAGCCCAACATCGGACGCGAAGGCCAGCAGGAGGGATTGCGCGCAATTATAGCCTTTTTGAAAGAGTCCCTTGGCGCGTGCAGCGTGAGATTCCATAGGCGGGTCTCCTTTCAAAGCAGCCCCTTTTCCCGGAAGAGGCAGTAAAGCTCGTGGGGATTGGCGGGCAGGCGGTTTACCGCCACGCCGGTGGCGTCCAAAATGGCGTTGCGGATGGCGGGCGCGCCGGACACCGCCGGGGGTTCGCCCAGAGAACGGTTGCCAAAGCCGCTGGTGGGCTCGGGACACTCGATGAAGCAGGCCTCCAAATCGGGATGATCGAGAGCAGTGGAAACCTTGTAATCCAAAAGGTTGCCGTTGAGAGGCCGGCCCGTGCGATCGTCTAAAAGAAGCTGCTCCGAGAGGGCAAAGCCAATGGACATGGACATTCCGCCATGAACCTGGGCCTCGGCCAACCGTGGATTGATGAGGGTCCCGGCATCGTGAACGTTGAGCAGACGCAGGAGCTTGACCTTGCAGAGGGGAATATCCACCTCCACCTCGGCGAAGGAGCAGCCAAAGTGGAACGCGTTGTTTTTCACGTCGGCGGTTGTCTCAGCGGTCAGATGGGTGGAATGGTCGAGGCTGTAAAGCGTCTGCGTGGCCAGCTCGCCCAGCGTCATCAAAATACGGCCATCAGTCACACGGACAATCTTACCGTCCCGCAGGGTCAGATTGGATGGGCTTTGCCGGGTGAGAACTTGGGCCTGTTCAAGAATACGGTTTTTCAAAAGTTCTGCGGTTTGCCGGATGGAAAAGCTGGCGACATAGGTCTGACGGGAAGCGTAGGCTCCCATGCCATAGGGGGTCACGTCGGTATCCTGAATGGAAACGATGTGGACGGCCTCCAACGGAATCCCCAGCGCGTCGGCGGCCATCTGGGAAAAGGCGGTGTCTGCGCCCTGTCCGATTTCAGTCTCCGGAAGCTGAAGCTGAACCGACCCATCCTGATTGAGGACCATCCGGCAGGAGGCGCTTTCCACGCAAACCGGCCAGACTCCGGCGGTGTAGAAGAAAATAGCGCAGCCAATCCCACGGCGAATCGAGCCGGTCTGGTTCAGATTCGCCTTTTTCTTCTCCGACCAGCCAAAGCGTTGGCAGCCGAGGTCCAGGCAGCGGTCCACACTGTCAAAATAGTTTTCATTGCGGTTAAACCCGTCCACAAATCCAACAGGCATTGCGTTTTTCCGGCGCAGCGCCACGCCGTCGATTGCCAAGCTCCGTGCAATCTCCTCCATTTGGGCTTCCACCGCAAAGGTAATCTGTGGGAAGCCGTAGCCCCGCATGGCCCCGGCGGTGGGGGTGTTCGTGTAAACAGTCCAGCCATCTGCCTTTATGGGGCAGCGGGGATAGAGGTTCGCAAAAGCGCTGACAGCGTTTTCCAAAACGCCGTGGCCATGGGAGGTGTAGGCCCCCTGACGGGACCAGATTTCCGCCCGCCGCGCGGCCAAGGTTCCATCGGGCTGGACGTGGGTAATCAGATGGATATCGAAGGGATGGCGGACCCGGTTGCTGACGAAGGTTTCCTCGCGGGAGCAGTCCAGCACGACGCAGCGGCCTCCCACCTGAACGCTGAGCCAGGCGCAGAGCGGCTCGTACAGCGCGTCCTGCTTATTGCCGAACCCGCCGCCGACATAGGGCTTGATGATACGGACCTTTCCCCAGGGAATGCCAAGGGCCTGCCCCACGATGCGGCGGACAATATGGGGAATCTGGGTGGAGGTACAGACGGTTAGCTTTCCACCCTCGGAATAGGCGAAGCAGATGTGATTTTCCAAGTGGCAATGCTGCACCATAGGGGTATGATACCAGTTGTCAAAGCGCAAAAGGCCGGGCGCGCCGGCGGCCTGATGATAGCCGTCATCCTCGCTGTGGGTCTCGCCGCAGAGATTACGGGGTTTGCTGTCAAAGAGCTGCGGTGCGCCGGGAGCCATGGCCTCGCGGGGATCGAGGACAAATGGCAGCGCCTCGTATTCCACTCGAATGGCCCGCAGGGCGCGTGCGGCGCTCATCTCATCAACTGCGATCACCGCTGCCACCTCGTCGCCGCAGTAACGGACGTGGCGGTTGAGCAGGAGGCGGTCCATATTGTCGTGGGGCGGCTCGACATGCCAGGGGTGCCCGTCGGTGGCGAAGGGAAAGTCGGGCACGTCGAAACAGGTCAGCACTTTGACCACGCCGGGAAGGGCCTCAGCCTCTGCGGTGTCGATGGATTTGACGTAGCCGTGCGAAATGTTGGCGTGGAGAATCCGGGCGGTGAGAGCGTCTTTTGGGCAGAGGTCGCCGGTGAAGGGGGCGCGTCCGGCCGCCTTATCATAGGCGTCTACACGCGGTACGCTTTGTCCGACATACATAGTCCGGGCCTCCTTTTCAGATGAGATTATTCTTTCCCGTCGGCGGTGGGGAGGGTGACGGTGACGGTGGTGCCCTGGCCGTAAACCGAGTCCAGGAGAATATCACCCTTGTGCTGGCTCATAATCTCCCGGGCGATGGACAGGCCAAGGCCGGTGCCGCCCGACTCGCGGGAGCGGGCCTTGTCCACCCGGTAAAAGCGCTCGAAGAGCTGCGGCAGGTCTTTTTCCGGGATGCCGATACCGTCGTCTTCCACGCTGGCCCAGACAAATTGGTCACGAACGCCGGCGCGGACGGTAATATGGCCGCCGTCGGGCGTATATTTGATGGCGTTGGAAATCACGTTCATAAGGACCTGTTCAATGCGCTCCTTGTCGCCGTTGACCTCGGGAAGCTCATCGGGTACGTCAACGGTGAGGGTGTGGCTGTGGTTTTTGGCGTCGATGGCCTCGGCCTCGCAGACGTTGCGAACGGTGGCGGCAAAGGAGAACCGAGAGATGTTCATCTCCATCTTGCCGTAGTCGAATTTGCTCAGGGTCAGGAGGTCCTGCACAATACGAGTCATGCGGTCGGCCTCGCTGATGATAACCCCCAGAAACTGCTGTTCCAGCTCAGGGGGGAGGCGGTCACCGTCCTCGGTGGTCTCGGCAATGGTTTCGGCGTAGGATTTGACGTTGGTCAACGGGGTGCGCAGCTCGTGGGAGACGTTGGCGACGAATTCCCGGCGGGCCTGTTCGCTCTTGCGCTGTTCGGTCACGTCATGGATGACGACAATCGCGCCCCCACGGGTCCCACCCGAGGAAAAGGGGGCCATAAACAGCTCGAGGCTCCGCTCTCCGGCCAACTGCTCGGCTTCGACGAACTCGGTGGGCCGCAGGGAAAGAACGAAGGGCAGCTCGGTCACGGCGGAGAAGATGTCGTCGAATTGGCAGGCGCCATCCAGGTTTCGGCCGAGCATCTGAACGGCGGCGGGGTTGTGATGAATGAGCGCGCCGCCGGTGTCGAAGGCGACCACGCCATCGGTCATGTGGAGGAAGAGGGTGGAGAGCTTGTTGCGCTCGTTCTCGGCCTCGCCCAGGGTGTCCTGGAGGACGCGGGACATGTAGTTGAAGTTGCGGGTCAGATCGCCGATTTCGTCCCGGCTGCTGACCTCCACCTTTTGGGTGAAGTCGCCCGCGGCGACCTGACGGGTACCGGCGGTGAGGGCGCGAATGGGGGTGATTAGAATCTGGGCCAGCAGGAAGGAGAGAACCATGCAGATAACCAGTCCCATGACCAGCGACTGGAGAATAATTCGCAGAACGTCGGAGGTCAGGGCGTTGACGGTGGCCTTGCCGTCGAGAACGTAGACGATGTAGGTCTCATCCTCCCCCGCGATGGGAACCGCCAGGTCCATATAGGAGGTGGTGATGGAGCTGTTTTCGCCCACCGCGCCGTTGAGCGCGGTCAGGAGGTTGGGCGTCATGCTGACGGCGGCGGTTTGATTGGAGCCGTCGAGGACTGTGCCGGAGCTGTCGAGAATATAGACGTTGCGCACGGCGATGTCCACGCCAAGATCAGACTGGGCCATCAGCAGTTCTTTCATCCGGCGGGGTCCGGCGGCGGCGGTGCCCTGGAGCTGGCGGATGAAGTCGGGGGAAAAGGTCTGGGTCATTTGGTTGTAGAACTGGCCGATATAGAAGTTGCCAACGCCGTTGATTAGAAAAGACCCGATTACCGTCATCAGCGCCAGGATCAGCAAGATCATAATCAGCACCAGCTTGGTGCGAAGTGACCGCATAGAAGCCTTCCCTCCCTTCCCACGCCCCGACTGCGGGGCCAGATTGGATTATTGCTGGGAAAAATAGTAGCCCACGCCCCGGCGGGTCATGATGTATCGAGGCTTGCCGGGGGTGTCCTCGATCTTTTCGCGCAGGCGGCGGATGGTCACGTCAACGGTGCGCATGTCGCCGAAATAACCGTACTTCCAGACCTGCTCCAGCAATTCCTCGCGGGAGAAGACCTTGTCGGGGGCGGCCATCAGAAAGCGCAGAAGATCAAATTCCTTCTGGGTCAGTTCCACCGGGGCGCCGTTTTTGTAGACGGCGTAGGAGTCGGGATTGAGGACCAGCTCGCCGGACGCTTCCGCCGGGGCGGGGAGGTCGCCCACGTCCAAAACGCGGCGGCGGATGTTGGCCTTGACCCGGGCCAGCAGCTCCCGCATGGAGAAGGGTTTTGTGATATAATCGTCCGCGCCCGCTTCCAGACCGAAAATCTTGTCGTTTTCCTCCTCGCGGGCGGTCAGCATAATGATGGGGACGGCGCGGCCCTCGCTGCGGAGAGTTTTACACAGCTCAAAGCCGCCCAGCTTGGGAAGCATCACGTCCAGCAAAATCAGGTCGGGGTCGGCCTCGCGTCCCAATTTAAGGCCGGTCTCGCCGTCCAGAGCTTCCAGGGTTTCATAGCCCTCGCGGGTCAGGTTAAATTTCAGAATTTCCACAATGGCCCGCTCGTCTTCGACGATCAACACTTTGTTCGACATCTTGTCCCTCCCGCCCGATTGGGCAAATTTTGAATCCAAGCGCTTCAGCGGATGACACGCCGCAGGCCCTTGGGATAGTGATTTTTCAGCGTTCCGCCGCTGCCCTTGCACCAGCCGAGGCTGAGACCGTCCGCCAAAACAAGGGTCCAGCCGCGCGCCTCGCCCGGAATGGGCGCGCCGGACAAATAAGCGGCGATTTCCGGGCTGTCATCGGGATAGCTGACGGCGGCCGGGCAGTCCCGGAGCCAGAGAGCCCAGGCGTGGGCTGGCTCGAACCGGCCCTTCCGGACCTCTCCCAATTCCAAGCCGGGTCGAAGGACCTTCAGCCCCCGCAGCGGCGGGAGACCTTCGGGGGCCAGCCAGAGGGTCTTGCCAAAGGAGAAAATCTGTCCCGGAGGCAGGGGAAGGCCGAGGGCGGCGCGGAAGTCACGCAGCTCTGCCGGTTCAGGGGCGGGCCGCCCACTGTCCCAGCCCAAGAGAGGTTCGTCCCCCGCCCGTTGGAGGACGGCGGCAAAATGCCCTTCTCCCACCAACTTGTGGGGCCAGAGACGGAAGGTCCGCTCCAAGCCAGGGGCCGGGCCAGATACCCAATCGGGACGTCCCGGTGAAAACCAAGGGGCGTCCACAGCGGCAACCGAGAAATCGGGGTGGGCGAGCAGGAAAACCGAAACCACCCCTTCGTTTTCCTCGGGCGCGAAGGTGCAGGTAGAGTAGACCAGCCGCCCGCCGGGACGGAGCATGGCGGCGGCCGATTCCAGGATTTCCCGCTGCCGCCTGGCACAGGCGGCGACCTGCTCTTCGCTCCAACCGGCGACGGCGGCCTCTTCCTTGCGAAACATCCCCTCGCCCGAACAGGGGGCGTCCACCAGGACGCGGTCAAAGGCGGCGGGGAAACGTTCGGCCAGTTTGGCCGGATGCTCGTTCAGGACCAGAACGTTGGCGGCGGCCATTCGCTCCAGATTGCGGGAGAGAACGGCGGCCCGTTTGGGGTCGATTTCGTTGGAGACCAAGAGGCCCCGCCCGTCCAGCATAGCGGCCAACTGAGCGCTCTTGCCTCCCGGCGCAGCGCAGAGGTCAAGTACTCGCATTCCGGGACGCACGTCGAGCAGGGTGGCAGGGGCCATGGCGCTGGCCTCCTGGAGGTAGTATGCCCCCGCGTCATGCCAGGGGGAGAGGCCGGGACGGACGGCGGGGTCAAAATAGAAGCCGTCCGCCGTCCAGGGAACCGGGGTCAGGCCGAAACGTTCCCGTAGGCCGGGGGGACAACCCTTCAGAGGGTTGAGGCGTAGGGAGGGGAGGCGAGGCCGCTCCCATGACGCGGCAAAGGCATCGTATTCCGCGGGGCCCAGCAGGGCGGCCATACGCGCGCAAAAGCCTTTCGGTGGCATCGGAATCCCCCTTTTTCTTTTTATTGTAGTGGACGCGGGGTCGGTTGTCAAGTTGGAAGCTTTCGGGCGGCAATTTGTGAATTTTGCCAAAAAATCGGAAACGCCCTTGCAAAAACCGCCGGAGGGAGTATAAACTATATTCTGTCATAAAAGAACTGAAAATACGAAAGGAAAAGGCCATGAAACGGAAACGAATTTTACTCCTCGCGCTGCTCCTGGCGTTCACTCTGACGGCCTGTGGTCTGGGAGAGTCGGCGTTTTCGACCACCGTAATCGGTGTGTGGAACAGTCTGTCGTCGGACAGTGAAGCCGAATTGCCTGTAGAACCGGAAACCGAAGCGGAAGTTGAAGCCGAACCGGAGTTGCCGGAGGAGCCGGAAGCGGAACCCGAGGCAAAACCGGAAGCGGAAGTCGAACCGGAGTCCGAGTCAGAATCTGAGCCGGAACCCGGGCCGGAATCTGAACTTCTGCCCGAAGACGGAAGCTATACCAGCAAGGAGGAGGTTGCGCTCTACCTCCATCAATACGGCCATCTGCCCGGCAATTTCATCACCAAACGGGAGGCGGAGGAACTGGGCTGGCCGGGCGGGGACCTGGAGCCCTACGCGCCCGGCAAGTGTATCGGCGGCAACCGGTTTGGCAACTACGAGGGACGTTTGCCGGAAAAAGAGGGACGAAGCTATACCGAATGTGATATAGACACGTTAGGCAAACGTTCCCGGGGTGCGAAACGCCTGGTCTTCTCCAACGACGGATTGATTTATTACACGGAGGATCACTATGAGACCTTCGAGCTTCTCTACGGGGAGGAATAGGGGATGATCCGAGCGGAAATCGACGGAAGCGCCGTGACCGGACGGGAGAATCTGCACGAACTGCTCGCGGAACAGCTCGCGTTGCCCGAATGGTATGGAAAAAACCTGGACGCGCTTTTTGACTGCCTGACCGAGCCCGGCGAAGAAATATTTCTTGTGGTTCACGGATGGGAAGCTCTGGAAGAGACCCTCGGCGGCTATGCCCGAACCGTCCTCCGCGTGTTGGAGGAGGCGGCCCGGACTGGGAACCGGTTCCATTATGTCCTCGCCGGAGGCGGGGAAGGAGAGCGGACGGATGCTTGAAATTTTATTGAGTCCCGGACAGCGGGAGCTCCAGGAGGCCATTCTGGAACGAATCTGCGGCAACGAGACGGAGGGACAGCTTTTGCTGGTCCCAGAACAGGCGTCCCATGAGCTGGAGCGGGCATTGTGCGCCGCCGGCGGGGACGGAATTTGCCTCCGCGCCGAGGTGTTGAGCTTTTCCCGCCTGGCGAGCCGGGTGTTCTCCCTCTACGGCGGCGTCAGCCGCCCGTCGCTGGACAAGGGGGGACGGCTGATCGCCATGGCGCAGGCCCTGGAAGCGGTGAGCTCCCAGCTCAAGCTGTACGCCGCGAGCCGCCGCCGGAGCGAATTCCTGCTCCGTATGCTCCGGATGATCGAGGAACTTCGCGCCGCCCGGATTACTGCGGAAGCCCTGCACAAAACAGCCGGACAAACCGAGGGACAGTTGGCCGTCAAGCTGGCCGAGCTGGCCTTGATTTTGGAAAGCTACGAGACGGTGTGCGCCACGATGGGGCAGGACCCCAACCACCGCCTGGCGCTGCTGGCCGGACAGTTGGAGGAGCACCCGGAATACGCGGCGGGGCGGGATATCTATCTATTGGGCTTCACCGACCTGACCGGCCAGGAGCTGGCGGTGTTGGACGCCCTGTTGGAGGGAGCGGCGTCCCTGACCGCCGGACTGCTGGGAGACGGGAGCGGCGGTTTTCCCCTGACCGATTCCACAGTCAAGGCGTTGGGCCGCCTGGCAAAGGGACATGGACTGCCCAGCAAGACCGCGATCCTGCCCGACGGCCCACTGCCGCCCGAGCTGCTTCACCTGCGCCGCAGACTGTTTACCGGAGCCCCGAATCCCTTCCCAGGGGACGCGCCGGCGGTCCGGCTGCACCACTCGACCGGCTTCCACGGCGCATGCCTGGACGCGGCGGGGCTGATTCAGGCGCTGACGTTGGAGCGAGGGTGGCGGTATCGGGACGTAGTCATCTGCTGCGCGTCGCCCGAGACCTATGGGCCGGTGTTGGAGTCGGTCTTCGGGCGGCTGCAAATTCCTCTCTACCGGGCCGGCACGGAGCCCATCCGCAGCGACCCGGTGGCCGGGATGCTCCTCGCCGCCCTGGAGGCCGCTGGGGGCGGGATGGAGCTGGAGGAAGTCCTTCGCTTTCTGAAATGCGGCCTCTCGCCCTTGCGCCAGACCGAGAGCGACGAGCTGGAGCTGTACGCCCGGACATGGCGTGTCCGGGGAAAACGTTGGGGGGAGGTTTGGGATATGCCTCCCGGCGGCCTCCGCGCCAAGCCGGACGAGCGGGACCGGGAAACGCTGGCACGGCTGAACGGGTACCGCGTGGTTGGCGTTGGCCCGCTTCTGGCCTTGCGAGACGGACTCCGAGACGCAAAGGATACTGCCGGGCAGGTACGCGCCCTCTACGCCTTCCTGGAAACGGTTGGCCTCCGCGAAACCCTGGAAGACTTGGTTCGCCGCTGTAAGGATGAGGCCCAGCTTCAGCGGGCGCAGGCATACGGACAGATGTATGAGACGGTGGTAGAGGCGCTCGAGCAGCTCTACCGCGTCCTAGGTCCGACGGTGCGGACAGGGGAGGATTTTTCGGGCATAGTGGCGGCGGTGCTGAGCCAGTACACGGTGGGCACCATTCCGGCCAATCTGGACAGCGTCGTGGTGGGAGGGCCGGAGGCCATGCGCTTCACTCCCTGCCGCGCCCTGCTGGTGCTGGGGGCGGAGGATGGGACGCTGCCGTCCGGCCAGAGTGAAACGGGACTGCTGACCGAGCGGGAGCGCCGGGAATTGATGGAGCTGGGACTCCCGGTGGCCCCCGGCCAGAGCGACAAGCTGGACCGGGAGCTGATTGCGATTCATCAGGTGGTCACCGCCCCCGCCGAATTACTTTCGGTCAACTACTGCGGCGAGCAGCCCGCTTATCTGGTCCGCCGCCTGCGGGCTCTGTTCCCCAACGCGGAGACGGGGGAGGATGAGACGGTCCCGGCGGCTCTGACCTACGCGGCGGGGCCGCTGGCCGAGTTTTTGGCGGGCCGGACGGAAGAACTTCCGTCCTCCCTCGCCGGACGGGCGGAAGCGCTCAGGACCCGGGCGGACTACAGGCCGGGCAGACTGGGAACCGCCGGCGTCCGTGCCCTCTACGGGCCCAAAATCCGGCTGTCGGCGACCAAAATCGATCAGTATGCCGCCTGCCGCTGCGCCTATTTCCTGCGCTATGGGTTAAAGCTGGACCCGCGCAGGGAGGCGAGCTTCGACGCTCCGGCCTATGGAACCTTTGTCCATGCGGTGTTGGAGCGCACCGCCCGCCGGGTCAAGGAGGCGGGCGGCTTTCACGCCGTCACCCCCGAACGGCTGGACCAGATCGCGGAGGAGGAGATGGACGCCTACCCCGACGAGGCGTTGGAGGCCATGCTGGCCCGGTCGGCGCGGTTCGCCTATCTGTTCCGCCGGAGCCGCCGTGAGGTGATGGAGGTGGTGCGCGAGCTGGGAGCCGAGCTGCGGGCGTCCGACTTTGAGCCGGAATGCTTCGAACTGGAATTTTCATCGGCGGGAGAGCTGCCCGAGGTGCAGATTGAGGGAAAAACGGGCCGGGCGGTCCTCCAGGGCTTTGTGGACCGGGTGGACTTCTATACCAAGGACGGCGAGACCTACGTCCGGGTGGCCGACTACAAAACCGGGAAAAAATCCTTCGACTACACCGACATTGCCAACGGCATGGGCTTGCAAATGTTAATTTATCTCTTCACCCTGGCCGAAAAAGGAGAAAAGGTCTTTGGCCGGAAGCTCCGTCCCGCCGGGGTGCTGTACGTACCGGCCCGCCGCCCCATCCTGCCCGCCGCGGTAAAGCCGGGCGAGGAGCTGGAAGCCCGCCGGCGGGACGAGCAGCGGCGTAAGGGACTGCTCCTGGCCGACGGCGAGGTGTTGGAGGCCATGGAGCACTGCGGCGGTTCGCCGGTCTATCTGCCTTTTGGCCTGAACAAGGAGGGCGCTCTGACCGGCGACCTGGCCACCCGGGAGGACTTCTCGCTGCTGCAACGGCACGTCGAGCGGACCCTGGCGGCCATGGCCGACGGGCTGGCCGGCGGGGAGGTGTCCCCCAACCCCATCGTCCGGGGGAGCGAATATTCGGCCTGCGCCTGGTGCGACTTCGCCCAGGTATGCCACCGGGCCTCGGGGGAGGTTCCGGAACGTCCGATGCAAAAGACCGGGCGGGAGCAATTCTGGACCCGCTTACGGGAGGAGGATACCGATGGCTGAACTGCGGCTAACCCCCGCCCAACAGGCGGCGGTGGACGACAGGGGAGGGCCCCTGCTGGTATCAGCGGCTGCCGGGTCAGGAAAGACCAAGGTGCTGGTGGACCGCCTGATGGCCTACATCTGCGACCCGGATAACCCCCGCGACATCAACGAGTTTTTAATCATCACCTACACCCGGGCCGCCGCCGCCGAGCTGCGGGGCAAGATATCGGCCGAGCTGAGCCGCCGTCTGGCGGACCGTCCGGGCGACCGGCGGCTCCAACGGCAGTTGAGTCTGGTCTATATGACCGCCATCTCGACGGTCCACGCCTTCTGCGCCGACCTGCTGCGGGCCTACGCCCATCTGCTGGACCTGCCCTCCGACTTCCGGGTGGCCGAGGAAAGCGAAGCGGCGGCGGCGCTGGCGCGGAGCTTGGAGGAGACATTGGAGGAGGCCTATCCCCAAATGGAGACGGACGGGGAGCTGCGGGCCATGGCCGACGTGCTGGGCGCAGGCCGGGGAGACGAGGGAGCCGCCGCGGCGGTGGAGTCACTCTACCGCGCCGCCCGCTGTCATCCGGACCCGGACGGCTGGCTGGACCGCTGCGCCCAATCGCTGGACATGGACCGGTATGCGGGCTGTGAGACCACCCCCTGGGGAGCTGAGTTGATCCATGGCTTTCAAACTTTTGCCTCCGGTCACGCCGCCGAGCTCGCCGCCGCCTTGGAGGAGATGGCGGGCGTGGAGGCGGTATCGGCGGCCTACGGTCCGGCCTTCGCCGGCCTGCGGGACTTGCTGATGGAATTGGAGGGCCTGACCGGCTGGGACGAGATCGGAGCGGCCATCCCGGAGGCCCAGACCCGTCTAAAGGCGGTGCGCAACTTTGAGGATAAGCGGTTCCTGGAGCGCATGAAGGGGGTGCGAAGCCGCTGCCTCGACGGCCTCAAGGGATGGCGTGCGGTTTTCGCGGTCCAAAGCGCCGAAGCCATGGACGATCTGGCCCAGACCGCCGGGGCCCTGCGCGGCGCGGTACGGCTGGCGCGGCGGCTGTCCGAGCGGTTTGCCGCTGGAAAGAGACGGCGGCGGATGCTGGACTTCGGCGATTTGGAGCATGAGGCCATCCGCCTGCTGACAGACCGTTACACCGGCGCACCCACAGCGGCGGCGCGGGAGGTGGCGGACCGCTACGCCGAGGTGTTGGTGGACGAGTATCAGGACAGCAACGAATTGCAGGAGCGCATCTTCACCGCGCTCTCCCGAGACGGCCAAAACCGTTTTATGGTAGGGGACGTCAAACAGTCCATCTACCGTTTCCGGCTGGCCGACCCGTCCATTTTCTTGGAAAAATACAAGACCTTTGCCTCCCGTGAAGAGGCAAAGGCGGGGGAGCCGAGAAAGCTGCTGCTGTCGGAAAACTTCCGTTCCCGGCCCGAAATTTTGGAGGCGGTCAACGACGTATTCCGCGCTGTCATGTCCGACGAGGTGGGGGGACTGACCTACGGGGACGGGGAAGCCTTAAAACCGGGCCGCCCTTTTCCGTCCGCCGGGGAACCGGCGGTGGAGCTGCACTGCCTCCCCTCCGCGTCGTGGGACGGAGACGCCGACAAAGGAAGGACCGAGGCCCGTTTCGTGGCCGGACGGATTGCCGGCCTGCTCGCCTCCAGCACGGTGGACGAGGGAAACGGTCCCCGCCCAATCAGGCCGGACGATATTGTGATTTTGCTGCGTTCGGTGGGCCCCGCCGCCGGGGACTATATCGAGGCACTACGAGAGCGAAATATTCCCTGTGTCAGCGACCGGGGCGAGAGTGTGCTGAACAGCCAATCGGTGGAGGTTTTCCTCTCCATCCTGCAAACAGTAGATAACCCCCACCGGGACGTTCCCTTGGCAGCCGCGCTGCTCAGCCCGGTGTTCTGCTTCACGGCGGACGAGCTGGCCCATCTGCGGGCGAACAGCCGAGAAGGGGACCTCTACGACGCGCTGCGCGCTTCGGCGGCGGAAAAGGCGGCGGACTTTCACGGCTGGCTGGACCGCCTGCGGGAGGAGGCGCGCTGGCTTCCACTGCATACCCTCCTGCGCCGGATCTACGACGAGACTGGTATTGAGGGTGTCTACGGCGCGATGGAGGGTGGGGAAGGACGGCGCAGAGAGCTGCGGGCCTTCTTCTCCTACGCGTCGTCATGCGCGGCGGACGGCTCGGTCACTCTGGACCGGTTTTTGGCCCAGGTGGAGGAGTTGCGGGCCAGGGGGAGCGCCATTGCGCCCGAAGCGGGGGCGCAGGGCGGCGCGGTGCGGATTATGAGCATACACAAATCCAAGGGATTGGAATTTCCCGTCGTCTTCCTGGCCGGGCTGTCCCGCCGCTTCAATGTGGAAGATGAGCGGCGGCAGGTGTTGATTCATCCCGAACTGCTGGCCGCCGCCAGCACCGTCGATTTGGAGCGGGGGGTTCGTTATCCCACCTTTGCCCGGCGGGCGGTTGCGGCGCGAATCCGGCGGGAGAATCTTTCCGAAGAACTACGGGTGCTCTACGTTGCGATGACTCGCGCTCAGCACCGGCTGATTATGACCTACTGCGCAAAGAATTTGCGGAATGATTTGGAGGCCATCGCCATGGAGGCCGCTGCGCCAGCTTCGCCCGATTTTGCGGGGCGGGCGCGAAACCCTGGCTGGTGGGTGCTGACCGCCGCCCTTCTGGGCGAGGAGGCGGCGGAGCTGCACGAGGCGGCGGGCCGGCCCCGAATGGTGACGCGGCGGAAATATCCGTGGCTGGTCCGGCTCCACGAAACGGCGGAAGAGTCCCCGCCGCTCAAAGCGAGTGAGGCGGAAACGGCACAGACCCTGTCCCTGCCCGAGGAGGCGGAGCTTGCCAGACGCCTCAGTCTGGACTATTCCTACCGGTACGCCTCGCGGGTTCCGTCCAAGCTGACGGCGACCGGGCTGAAGGGTCGCGCGCTGGACAAAGAGGCGTTGGAATGGGCCGAGCCCTTGCCGCCGCGTCCGTCGCGGACACTGCGCCAGCCCGCCTTCGTGGCCGGGACCCGCCCCCTGACGCCAACAGAACGGGGGAGCGCCAACCATCTTTTTCTCCAGTTTGCCCACTACGCCGCCTGCGAGGAGCGGGAGGCGCTGGCGCGGGAGGTGGAGCGGATGGTCCAAGAGGAATTTTTGACCCCAGAACAGGCCGGAGCGGTAGAACGAGAGCAGATTCTTCGCCTCTTTGCCTCCTCGCTGGGACAGAAGCTGCTGCATGGCGAGGTCCGGCGGGAGTTCAAGTTCTCTATTCTGGTGGACGCCGGCATTTATGATGCCGAAGCCGCCGGGGAGCGGGTTATGCTCCAGGGCGTGGCCGACTGCCTGATCTTGGAGCCGGATGGGCTGACGGTGGTGGACTTCAAAACCGACCGGGTGTCATCCGGACGGGAAGCAGAACGGGCCGCCGTCTATTATGGACAACTTCGGGCCTACGCAATGGCGATTGGGTGCATTTTTAACCGTCCGGTGCGCCGCTGCGTGCTCTATTTCCTGAAAACGGGCGCAGAGGTAGAGGTGCCCTTTGCGGGGTAAAGCGGTGAGTTGCAATTTTCCAGGAGATACGGTACAATAGGGAGCGAACAAACCAAGAAAGAGGTTACAATCCATGAATCAAAAAGAAGTCGCCGAGCTGCGCCGCCGCTGGAAGCCGGACAAATGCGCCGCCACTCGCGTCTACGGCTGCTATGTCAATCCGTCTGGCGAGATTGTGTCCGATCTGGACGAGCCGTTGGGCATGATGCCGCCGGAGGAGCAGGAACTGTATCTGAACCATTTAAAAAAGGCCCTGTCCGGCACCTTGGGTAAGCATCTCATCGACGTGGTCTTCACCACCGCCCAGGTGCAGGACAGCGACGAGCACCGTCTTCTGACCGCCCTGCGCGAGAGTGGCCTTCAGGACGGCGAGGCGCGCAGCGCCTTCTATGAAAAGGTGCGCGAGAGCCTGAACATGGAGGGACAAAGCTATCTCCTCCTGTTGGCCCACGATGCCTACGACGTCCCCCGCCGCCGCCGGGATAACAGTGAAGCCGACTCGGAGAACGTCTTCCAATACTTCCTCTGCGCCGTCTGTCCCATCAAGGAGGCCAAGCCCCACCTGGGCTATTTCCCTGGGGACAACGAGTTTCACTTCACCGACGGCCAGGGGGTCTGCGCGCCCGAGCTGGGCTTCTTGTTCCCGGCCTTCGACGACCGGGCAGCCAACATCTACAACGCGTTATACTATACCCGCAAGCCCGACGAGCTCCATCAGGAATTTCTGGACGCGGTGTTCCACATCGAGCCGCCCCTGTCGGCGGGGGAGCAGCGGGTCGCCTTTGAGAACGCCCTGCAAGACGCGCTGGGGGAGAAGTGTACGATGGAGGTGTTCCAGGCCATTCACGAGCGCTTAGCCGACAAACTGGCCGCCCATAAGGAGAGCCGGGACCCCGAGACCTTGACCCTGTTGGCGGCCGACGTGTGCGCCATGCTGGTGGACTGCGGGGTGGGGCAGGAGGCGGCGGACGCTTTCCGCACGCGGTGCGACGACGCGTTTGGCAAGGACGCCGCCCTCAATCCTGCCAATCTGATTGACTCGGGCCGTTTCCAGATCCGCACCTCCCAGGCTACCCTGTCCCTCGACCCGGAGAGCAGCTATCTGATGGAGACCCGGGTGCTGGAGGGCAAGTCGTACATCTTAATTCCTGCCGAGCAGGACGTGGAGGTCAACGGCCTTCCGGTCCGCCTGCTGACCCCAATCGACGGGGAAAACGGCGATAAAACGCAATAGAGAGCAGGGTAGCGGTGGTCCAGCCGACCGGCCACGCGCACCAGATTCCAGTGGCCCCCAAAACGGTCTTGGACAGAATGATTGCCAGGCCAACGCGTAGAAACAAATCGGTAAATGTGGCGATCATAAACTGTTTCATCATACCCGCCCCGCGCAGGATACCGTCGGCCACCAGCTTGGCGGATACGACAAAGTAAAAGGGAGAAAGGATTCGTAAAAATACGGTTCCTGTATGTATTGCGCCGGGCGTTGGTTCGTCAATGAAGAAATACAGCAATTGCGTCCCGCCGAAGATATAGAGCAGGCTGACGGGCAGGCATAGAATCCAGACCAATTTCAGCCCGCCGGAAAAGCCGGCTTTGATACGGGAAAACATTTTTGCGCCAATGTTCTGCGCCGTAAAATTGGAGATTCCGTTTCCCAGGGTGGTCAAGGAAGTGATGAGAAGGTTATTCAGCTTCACTGCGGCGGAATACCCCGCCATGACGGCGGTGCCGAACCCGTTGATTACCCCCTGAATGATGATATTTCCGACCGAGATAAAGCTCTGCTGTAGAATACTCGGCACTGCGATGGCGGCAAATTTTTTCAGGATTGGAAGAGAAAACAGCGGGACGGATTCCCCGGTTTGAAAGGATTTTAAACGGCGCAGGACAACCGCCGCTGACAGAACAAAGCTGACTCCCTGACATAAAAAGGTTGCCCATGCGACGCCAGCGACCCCCATTTGGAAAACTTCCACGAATAGAATGTCAACCGCGATGTTGGATGTGGAAGAGGCCGCCAAAAAGAGAAATGGGGTTTTGGAATCTCCGAATGCTGAAAAGATGCCCGTTGCGATATTGTAAAAGAAAACGAAGGACAACCCCCAAACATAGATGTCAAGATATAGCTTGGAGTCGGCGAAGACGTCGGCGGGCGTGCGGATCAAACGTAAAAGCGCGCCGGAAAACAGAATACCGGTTCCCATCAGAACCGCGCAGAGGACGGCGCTGGAAAAGAAGGCGGTATAGATTGCCGTCTTCATATTTCCATAATCCTTAGCTCCGAAATATTGCGACACAATGACCGAGCAGCCGATATTACAGCCAAAGGCGAAGGCGATAAAGATCAGTGTGATTTCATAGCTGTTGCCAACGGCGGCCAGGGCGTTTTCCCCAATAAATTTTCCGGCGACCCAACTGTCCGCGATATTGTAGAGCTGCTGGAATAGAATACTTCCAAAAAGCGGTAAGCAGAATTTCCACAATACCGTTTCCGCTTTTCCCACCGTTAAATCTTTGACCATAATTATTTCGCTCCCACTTTCCAGAACAGGCGCAGAATGGTTTTCTGCGCTTGTTTTTTGATTCAGCAGCTATTATAATACCTTTGATTTCATATGTATAATGTAAAATTAATATCTATCCCATATGGTATTGATATGGTATATGAGAGGGAGCGCCCATGAACATCAGCTATGATTATTATAAGATTTTTTATTACGCGGCCAAGTGTCAGAATATCACGCAGGCAGCGGCCATCCTCCGGAATAATCAACCCAATGTCACCCGCGCGATCAAAAATCTTGAAAAAGAACTTGGATGCACGTTATTTCTTCGCTCGCGGCAGGGCGTGCGGCTCACGCCCGAGGGAGAAAAGCTTTATCAACATATCCGCATCGCGTTTGCGCACATTGAGGCGGGGGAGGAAGAAATAGCCTCTGTGCGAACACTGCGGCAAGGGACGGTTTCGATTGGGGCGAGCGAGATTGCGCTGCACTGCCTGCTTCTACCCGTACTCAAAGAATATCGCAGTCTTTATCCGGGAATCCACATTCGCCTGTATAATCACTCGACGCCGCAAGCCATATCCGCGTTAAAAAACGGGTTGGTTGATTTTGCCGTGGTTACAACCCAATCCAGCATTTCCACAGACTTGCAGAGTGTTGTCTTGAAGGAGATACCTGAAATTGCGGTGTGCGGAAAGGCGTATGCGGCGCTTGCGGAGCGCCGGCTGTCTCTCGCCGATCTTACGGAATATCCATTGGTATGTTTTGGCGAGCAGACGATGACATATGGCTTTTATTCCGAGCTTTTTATAAAAAGAGGGCTGAATTTCTCACCCAGCGTTGAGGCCACAACCGTAGATCAAATTCTGCTTCTGGTGGAAAACGATCTCGGCGTGGGATTTATTCCGGAGGCGTTGTTGAAGGTTACAGGAAAAGAGGAGTCGGTGTGTGTGTTAAAACTGAAAGAAACGCTCCCATCGCGAAAAATTTGCTTTGTAAAGCATCCCAGTTTTTCCCTGGGTGAAGCTGCGCGTCGGCTGGAAGAAATGCTCCGGGAGTTGGCCGGTACCAATACAACATAGAAAAACACCTCTGCCCCATTTTGGAGCAGAGGTGTTTTCTACGGGAACCTTGAGCCAGTATTCACAAACCGTAAGCCGGTATGCAAACCCCGGTTCTATCCCGCCGCGACCTTGCGGACCGGGACGAAGAAATTCTTCAGGCAGTAGCGCATGATGGCGCGCCGCGTCACCAGACCGATGAAAGCGCGCCTGTCGTCCACGACGGGTACAAAGTTCTGATCTGTTGCCTTCATGACCAAGTCCTCTATATTCGTGGAAACCGATACCGGTTCATTATCCCAACTGTGATGGATTTCCATGACCGTGTGTGCCTCGGTCTGCTTCATGTCCATCACGCAGAGGTTTTTCAGCGCCCAGAGAAGATCGCCTTCGGTGAGGGTCCCGCAGTAGACGCCGTCCTTTTTCAGGATCGGCAGCGCGGAGAAGCCGGAGCTCTCCATCCGCTCCATCGCTTGGCGGAGGGTATCGTCCTCGTGTAGATATGTACAATTGGCCTTTGGCGTCAGGAAAAAAAGGATATTCATATCACGTTCTCCTTTCCGCTCTTATTCTACCATAATTTAGCCGCGAGGAAATGAAAGTTTTGTAAAAAAACGAAAAACAGGCGCAGAAAAATTTGCGCCTGTTTTGGTTATATTGTACAATTCAGATGGTCGGCTGATTCGCGGCTTCAATAATTTTCACAAACTTTTCAGGAACCAGGGAGGCGCCGCCGATCAATCCGCCGTCGATGTCGGGCTGTGCCAGCAGTTCGAAAGCGTTCTTCTCATTCATGGAGCCGCCGTAGAGGATGGAGACTGCGCGGGCGATCTTGGCGCCGAAGAGCTTGCGGATGACAGTGCGGATATGTTCGCACACCTCCTCAGCCTGCTCAGGGGTGGCGGTACGGCCGGTGCCGATGGCCCAGATGGGCTCATAGGCGACAATAATCTTGCGGATTTTCTCCTCTGGGATGCCGTTTAAAGCCATCTTGATCTGGAGGGTAATCCAGTCGTTGGTCACATTGGCCTCCCGCTGCTCCAAACTCTCGCCGACGCAGACGATGGGAATGAGCTCGGCGGCCATGGCGGCCTTGATTTTGGCGTTGACGTCGGCGTCGGTCTCACCCATGGCGCGGCGCTCGCTGTGGCCGATGATGACATATTTACAGCCGGCGTCAGTGAGCATATTGGCCGCGATCTCACCGGTGTACGCGCCGGAGGGGTTGGCGTTGCAGTTCTCGCCGCCGATTCCCACCCGGGTCTCGCGCATGGTCCGCACAGCCGTGGGAATGCACACCGCCGGAACGCAGAGAGCCACGTCGCACCAACGGCCCTTGGGCATAATGCTCTTGAGCTCAGCCATAAATTCCTTGGTCTCACTGGGGGTTTTATTCATTTTCCAGTTTCCGGCAATGACCGTCTTGCGGTATTTTCTGTTCATATGCTCTATTCTCCTTAATATATAGTAAAACGAGGCCTTTTATTTATCTTCTAAACAGGCGATGCCGGGCAGCTCCAGACCCTCCAGGAATTCCAGGGAAGCGCCGCCGCCGGTGGAAATGTGGGTGATTTGCTTGGCAAAGCCGAGCTGCTCGCAGGCCGCCGCGCTGTCGCCGCCGCCGACGATGGTGGTGGCGGCGGAATCGGCCAGCGCCTGGGCTACCGCGATGGTGCCCTTTGCGAGGGTTGGGTTTTCAAAGACGCCCATGGGGCCGTTCCAGACGACGGTCTTCGCGCCGCTGACGGCTTCGGCAAAGCACGCGCGGGTCTTCTCGCCAATGTCCAGGCCCATCATGCCGGCGGGAATCTGCGCGGCATCCACTGTTTTGGCGTCCACCGGCCCGTCGATGGGATTGGGGAAAGCGGAAGCGACTACCGTGTCGGTTGGCAGCAGGAGGCTGACGCCCTTTTCCTCCGCCTTCTTCATCATGTCCTTGCAGTAATCCAGCTTTTCGCTGTCCAGCAGGGAAGCACCGACTTGAAAGCCCTTGGCAGCCAGGAAGGTATAGGCCATGCCGCCGCCGATAATCAGGGTATCCACCTTGTCCAGAAGGTTGTTGATGACGTTAAGCTTGTCGGAGACTTTCGCGCCGCCCAGAATGGCGACAAAGGGACGGGCCGGGTCGGACAGGGCCTTGCCCATGACGCCGATTTCCTTCTGAATGAGGAAGCCGCAGCAGGCGGGCAAATGGCTGGCCACGCCGGCGGTAGAGGAATGGGCGCGGTGGGCGCTGCCGAACGCGTCGTTGCAGAACAGGTCGGCCATGGAGGCCAGGTCCTTGGACAGTTCGGGGTCGTTTTTGGTCTCGCCCTTGGCGAAGCGGGTATTTTCCAGCAGCATGATGTCGCCGGGCTTGAGGGCGGCGGCCTTAGCCTTGGCGTCCGGGCCGGCCACATCCTTGGACATGACAACCTCCTTCCCAAGCAGCTCAGACAGCCGCTTGGCGACGACGCCCAGGCTCAAAGCGGGGTCTTCGCCCTTGGGTTTGCCAAGATGGGAACAGGCGATCACGGCGGCCCCATGCTCCAGCAGGTACTGGATGGTGGGCAGGGCGGCGACGATGCGCTTGTCGCTGGTAATGGCGCCAGCCTTGAGCGGCACGTTGAAATCGCAGCGCAGCAGGACCTTCTTGCCCTGTACGTTAACATCTTCCACAGATTTCTTGTTGTAATTCATAAACAATAACCCTCCAGATATAATATTTTATGAATCGTTCCATTCCGTCATTTTTCCCTGCCGGGAAAGGTGTGGGAAGCCTTGCTGCCGGAGCGCCTCAAAGGCGACAATGGCAACGGCGTTCGCGAGATTCAGGCTCCGGGCCTCGGCCCGGATGGGGATGCGCAGGCAATGATCCCGGTGTACGCGCAAGAAATCTTCGGGCAATCCCTTGGTCTCCTTGCCGAAGAACAGGAAGCAATCCTCGCTGAAGCTTGCCTCGGCGTAGCTCCGGGGCGCTTTGGTGCTCAGGAGGAACATCTGGCCGACCTGATTGTGGGCGAAGAAGTCGTCCAGGCTCTTGTAAGTGCGCACGTCCACCAGATGCCAGTAGTCCAGTCCGGCCCGCTTGACCGCCTTGTCGGAGATATCGAAGCCCAAAGGCTCGATGAGGTGTAGGACGCTCCCGGTGGCCGCACAGGTTCTGGCAATGTTGCCGGTATTCATTGGGATTTCCGGCTCCACCAATACGATGTGCAGCATGTGACTGTTCTTTTACTCCTCGTTCCGTGATACCGCTATATTCTAGCGGAAATCGCCGGAAAATTCAATGATAAAATGTGAACTTTTCCAAAATTCTGACGGAAAATTTTTTGTCCGTCCACGAATTGTCTGAGTTGCCAAAATCGCCGGGAATTTGAACGAACATTTTGCTTATTTAACACAAAAAGGGCCCCGCGACGGGGGCCCTGACAGCAAGAGACAATCAGCGCTGAATGAAATTCCGGCAGATTTCGGCGAGACAGGCGGAGGCTTCCATGGCAAATTCCCGGTTGGCCGAGAAATCGCCAAGGGAGAGCAGCCCCACCAAACGCCCGCCGTCGGTTACCGGCAGGCGGCGAACCTGTTCCTGGGCCATCAGTTGCGCCGCCTTTTCCAGCTCGTCGCCGGGGGCGGCAGACAGAACGCGGCGGGTCATGATCTCCCGAACGGTTGTCTTTTCCGGGGCCTTTTCGGCGGCGACGCAACGCAGAACGATGTCCCGGTCGGTCAGTACGCCGCATAGCTGCTTTCCGTTTCCAGCCACTGGAAGCACACCCAAATTGTACCGGCTGAGCAGCCTTGCCGCGGCCGAGACCGGCGCTTCGGGCGAGATGGTCAGCGGGTCAGGGGTCATCAGATCTTTCACAAGCATTATGCGTCCTCCCTTTGAAGCTGCTGGCTTTGGCGGCAGCCTCTTTTAGGGAAGAATGCCCGTTTTTGTGCATAATCAATCATCACGCCGTCATAGGTTGTACCAAATCGTATGGAAGGACGGATCGGAATGCGCAAACGTGTTTTCGCTTTTTTATTGTCTCTCTGCCTTCTCGCGGGCATCCTGCCGACGGGCCGGGCGGTCGAGCTGGAGGTGCCCGCCCCCTCCGTCGTACTGATGGATGCGGCGACCGGGCAGGTTCTCTATGAGAAGGACAGCCATGCGCGCCTGCGGCCCGCCAGCGTCACCAAGATCATGACCCTGCTGTTGGTGATGGAGGCTTTGGACCGGGGGCAACTCAGCTGGGATGACACCATTACCGCCTCCCAAAACGCGGTGGCCAAGGGAGGCAGCCAGGTTTACCTGGAGGAAGGCGAACAGATGAGCATGGATGAGATGCTCAAATCGGTGGTGGTCTCGTCGGCCAACGACTGCGCCACCGCCCTGGCGGAGGCGGTGGCGGGAAGTGAGCCGGTGTTCGTCCAGCGGATGAACGAACGAGCCGCCGAGCTGGGGATGAACGACACCCACTTCGTCAACTGCACCGGTCTGGACGACGCGCCGGAGGCGGAGGAACACCTGACCACGGCCTATGACATCGCCCTCATGTCGCGGGAGCTGTTGAAGCACGACGCCATCCGGAAGTATACGGCCATCTGGATGGACACGGTGCGGGGCGGAAAATTCGGCCTGTCCAACACCAACAAGCTGGTACGGTTTTACAACGGGACCACCGGATTAAAAACCGGCTTTACCCAGGCGGCGGGTCACTGTCTCTCGGCTACGGCGGAACGGGACGGCATGGAGCTGATCGCCGTGGTGCTGCACTGCGCCAGCTCGGCGGACCGCTTCGAGTCGGCCAAAACGCTGCTGGACTACGGCTTCGCGACCTATGCGCTGGCGATGCCTGAGCCGCCGTCCGAGTTGGGGCAGGTACAGGTGAAGCTGGGGGAGGAACCGGTCATTTTCCCCGTGCTGCGCGAGACGGAACCGGTGCTGTTGGAGAAGCGGCTGCAAAGCAGCCTGGTCACCGAGATCGAGCTGGAGGAAACGGTAACCGCTCCGGTGGAGAAGGGGCAGCGGCTGGGCAGCCTGACCGTCCGGGCGGGAGACCAGGTGGTGGCCTCCATTCCCATTGTAGCGCCCGAGCGGGTTGAACGGTTGAGCTGGTGGCAGCTGACGGCCAAAATCCTGCGGAACGCCTGCCTGGGCATGTGACCGCAGTATAGAAAACCGCCACGGTCCCAAACAGGGCACGTGGCGGTTTTTTACAAAAAAGCTGTGTCCGCTATGGATTCAGTCCCCCGGCGTTTCGTCGTCCTGCGATGGGAAAGCCGGTTCCGACGGAGCGGCGGACCCGTCCGGTACGACGGGCTCGGCCAATCTGTGAACCAGATGAGCCATTAGGGTTTCGGCGACCTCCGAACGGGTTGCCGCGGCTCCGGTCGGGTCGCCGGGCCAAACGGGTTCCTCGCCGTCATAGCGCTGAAAAATGACGGCCAGCTGCACCTTGGTAACCGCGTCCTCGGGGCCGAACCGGTTGCCGCCGTAACCTTGAAGGATGCCCTTTTCCAACGCCCAGGCCACCCCTTCGGAATACCATTGTCCCGCGCGGACGTCAGTACAGTCCGGCGTGGTGGTGATGGCCGGTTCCCCAGCGGCGCGGTAGAGAACGGTAGCCAGCGTCCGGCGGTCCAGCGTGCCGTTCGGGTCAAAGCGCCCCCCGCCTACGCCGTTCATCAGCTTGTGGGCGACACACCAGTCCACCGCTTTGGCATATGCCGCGCCGTTTGGAACGTCCAGAAAGGTGTTCCCCGCCGCCAGAGAGGCCGTACACAGCAGAGCCGCGCAGGACAGCAGGGCGAAAAGGGTCCGGATGGATTTCATCGCTTGCCTCCTAAAGCCTGCGCACGGTCTCACTGAGGGGCTTGCGCGAGCTGTGGTTGGGCAGCGGGCCGGCGTCGGGAGCGGCGTAACCCAAGTCCAGCAGCATCAGAATGTCCTCGTTTTCCGGCAGACCCAAATCCTGTTTCAAGAGCTCCGGGTCGAAGAAGTTCAGCCAGCAGCTGTCCACCCCCTCGTCTGCGGCGGCCAGCATCAGATGGGTCGCCACAATGGCGGCGTCCTCGACGCCGGAGTCCCGCTTGCCGCCGGGATAGGTAAACACGTTTTCCCGGTTGAAAGCGACCGCCAGCACGGTGGGCGCGCCGTAACGGCAGGGGGTGGCCTTGTCAATCTTGGCGAGGCCGTCGGGGGATTGAATCACATAGACAATTTGTTCCTGGAGGTTTTTGGCGGTTGGGGCCAACCGCCCGGCTTCCAAAATAGCGTCCAGTTTTTCCTGCGGAACCTGACGGCCGTCGTACTTCTTACAGGAATACCGATGTCGAATCAGTTCCTTAAACTCCATGGCGATGCCCTCAACTCAAAGCCGCTTCAACAGGGCCTCGCGTTCGGCCTCGTAACCGGGCTTGCCCAGCAGGGCGAACATGTTTTTCTTGTAGCTCTCCACACCTGGCTGATTAAAGGGATTGACCCCCAGCAGGTAACCGCTGATACCGCAGGCAAACTCGAAGAAGTAGAACAGTTGACCCAACGAAGTCTCATCCTGCCCGGGAATCTTGACCTGGAGCACCGGAACGCCGCCGTCGGTGTGGGCCAGGATGGTGCCGTTCATGGCGTTTTTATTTACGAAATCCATATCCTTACCGGCCAGATAGTTCAGTCCGTCCAGGTCAGACGGTTCTTCGTTCATGACGACCGCCGGGCGGTCGCACGCCTCCACCGAGAGCACGGTTTCAAAGAGGGTCCGCGCCCCGTCCTGAATGAATTGCCCCATGGAATGGAGATCAGTGGTCAGATCGACCGACGCCGGGAAAATGCCCTTGCCGTCCTTGCCCTCTGATTCACCGTAAAGCTGCTTCCACCACTCGGAGACATAGTGCAGGCTGGGCTCATAGTTGGCAAGAATCTCGGTGCCCTTGCCTTTGCGCAGCAGCAGATTGCGGACCACGGCGTATTGCAGGGCGTCGTTGTCCTCATAGGGAGCGTTGAGGGCTTTTTCACGGCCCTGCGCGGCGCCCTCCATCAGCTTGCTGATGTTTGCGCCGCTCACGGCGATGGGCAGCAGGCCCACGGCGGTCAGAACTGAAAAGCGGCCGCCCACGTCGTCGGGCACGACGAAGGTTTCATAGCCCTCGCCGTCGGCCAGATTTTTGAGCGCACCGCGCGACCTGTCGGTTGTGGCGTAAATCCGCTTGGCGGCTGCTTCCTTGCCATACTTCCGCTCCAGCTTTTCCTTAAAAACGCGGAAAGCGATGGCCGGTTCGGTGGTGGTACCCGACTTGGAGATGACGTTGACCGAGAAATCCCGCTCGCCGATCACATCCAGCAGGTCCTGAAGGTAACGGGTGGAAATGCTGTTGCCCGCGAAGTAAATCTCCGGAGTCTTGCGGACCTCTTTGGAGACGGTGTTGTAGAAGCTGTGCCGCAGAAACTCCACTGCGGCGCGGGCTCCCAGATAGGAGCCGCCGATGCCGATGACCACCAGCACTTCGGAGTCGGCCTGGATTTTGGCGGCGGCTTTTTCAATCCGGGCGAATTCCTCCTTGTCATAGTTTACCGGCAGGTCAATCCAGCCAAGAAAACCACTGCCCGCGCCGTTCCGCGCGCACAGGGTATCTCTGGCGGCGAGGGCCATGGTTTTGAGCAGGGCGGTCTCGTCGGGGTGGATAAATTGGGCGGCTTTGGAGGGGTCAAAGATTACATTGCTCATTTGTATTTTGCTCCTTTTATCGTAATAATTCTCTCAGGCAGGAAAATCCCGCCATTATGTCTTTTTCTATGATAGGACAAAACACCGCAAAAGTAAAGAAAAATCTCGGTTGGTCATAGACCGGACGTTCCGCGCATAGGCTGTGACGGGAGGGGATCACATGAGCGAGTACAAAGGAAAAATTGAACGCCTGTCGCTGCTGATGGTCAGTGTGGCGCTGCTGATACGGCTGCTGACCCACACAGGGGCGGATTTCCGGGCGCAGAACGCCATCCGGCAAGCGCTTGCCACACCAAAGGCCGCAAGCTTTTTGTTTTATTTAGAGCTGGGACAGGCCCTCCCATTGCCTGAGCCTGAAGAACCGCCCGCGCCGGAGCCGGAGGGGGCGGAGCCTGTATTGGAACCGTTGCCGGCGCCCGACCCGGTGCCCGCGCCAGACCCGGAGCCGGAATCCGAACCGCAGCCCACCCCGGAACCGGAACCACAGCCTGCGCCGGAACCCACCCCAGAGCCTGCGCCGCAGCCGGAACCAGAACCCGACCCGGCCCCGGAGCCGGAACGCCCGGCGCTGACCTTCACGGAGGAGGACGCCGCCAACATTACCATAGCGGGCCGGTGCAGCTACGAGACAGACAAGCTGGCGCTGCTGCAACAGCCGGTCAAGCTGAACTTCCAGCAGGATGGGCCAACCGTTCTGATCGTCCACACCCACACCTGCGAGGCCTACGCCCAGGAACCGGGCTGGGAATACGACGAAGACGATACGGCCCGGAGCATGGACCCCGCCTATTCGGTCGTGCGGGTAGGGGACGAGCTGGCCGAGGTCCTGGAGTCCCGGGGAATCGGCGTCATCCACGACACCTCAATCAACGACTATCCCAGCTTCAACGGAGCCTATGGAACCACACTGGAGCGGATTGAGGCGCAGCTTGCCGCCCATCCCACGATTCAAATGGTGATCGACGTTCACCGCGACGCGGCAGCTGATGCGGACGGCCAGCCCATAACCCGTACAGCTGAAGTCAACGGTGAGCCGATAGCTCAGCTCATGCTGGTGGTAGGCACCGACGAGGGCGGGCTGTACCACCCCAACTGGCGGGACAATCTCAGTTGGGCCCTCAAGCTACAGGCTGTCATGGAACGCTCCTGGCCTGGACTGTGCCGTCACATCGACCTGCGGACCGAGCGGTTTAACCAGCACGCGACGGCGGGGTCTTTGCTTGTGGAGGTCGGGGCCTCGGGGAACACGCTGAAACAGGCCCTTGTGTCTGCGCGGCTTTTGGGGGAGGGGTTGGCCGATCTGATTGAGGGCGTATAGGATAAAAAGAGCCAAAAGGCGGTTTACTCGCGCTTTCGCGTGGGTGAACCGCCTTTTCAAGGTTTTTTCACCAATTGCAATTCCGGAACGCTTGCAATTCAGCCCCGTGTCTGGCAAAATAGAAAAAGAACATAGTAACTAAGGAGGAGCTTCTATGCAGCTTTCAATGAGCCAAGCCCGGCCCGCCATTCTGTTTGACCTGGACGGCACTCTGCTTCCGTTGGAGATGGAGGATTTTGAACGAGCCTATTTTAAGAGTCTGTGCGCCGCCTTTCCCGAACTGCCGCCAGACCGTCTGGTGGCCTCGATTTGGGCGGGGACCAAGGCCATGATAAAAAATACGGGGCCCCAAACCAACCGGGAGGCCTTTGCAGGGGTATTCACCGCCGAGAGCGGCATAGAATATTACGAGAACGAACCGCGCTTTCTGGAATACTACCGTACCGGCTTCCAGTCCTGCCGGGAGGTCTGCCAAATCACCGGCGAAAGCCGCGCCCTAGTAGAATGCCTGCGGGAGAAGGGGTACCTGGTTGCCATCGCCACCAACCCTCTGTTCCCAAAAATCGCGACCCATTCCCGCCTCCGCTGGCTGGGGCTTAATCCGGACAGCTTCCCGCTGGTGACCACCTTTGAGGACAGCCACAGCGCGAAGCCCAACCTGGCCTATTACCGCGAGGTACTGCAAAAGCTGTCGCTACGGCCCGAGGACTGCGTCATGATCGGCAACGACGTGCGGGAGGACGGCTGTGCCCAGGAGCTGGGGATGGAGGTTTTGCTGATGACCGACCATCTTTACAATCCCGGCAACCTCCCCTATGACAGCTTCCCTCAGGGAGAGCTGACCAGCTTTTTGGAGTGGGCCGAATCCCTGCCCGTTCGGGAGGAATCTCAAGATTCCTCCAAGAGCCGGTAGGACAGCATAAGATAAAGCCTCGTTGACTCACTGTCCAAATTCAGTCGGGTGAGTGCGGTAATCTTTTCCAGACGGTAGAGCAGGGTAGTCCGATGAATAATCAGGGCCGCTGCCGTCCGGGAGACACTGCGTTCATTACTTAGATAGCTGCGCAGTGTCTCGAAGTACGTACTGCCGTGCTCCTGGTCATAGCGGCGAAGCTGCGCCAGGGCAGGGGAGAGCTGCATCTGAATCGGGAAAGGTGTATGGATATGGGAGAGCAGATAGTCGAGCGCGCAGTCCTCAAAGGAGATGTACCACCGGTCTCCCCGCTCCCGGAAGGCACACGCCAGCGCGAAACCCGCCTGATCCGCCGCCGCTGCCAGAGCTCGGATATTCTCCGTCAGGCCAGAGGCCCCCGCATAGAGCAGACCATCCCGCAAAAAGGGGGCCAGTGCCGAGCGAAAGGCGGCCGGTGTGGTCTTGGCGGTGCGCAGGTCAACGATCATACATGGGCGCTGCTCGTAGAGCACCACAAACGCGCCGGGGAAAGCGGTGGACAAGCTGCCGCGCAAAACGCTGTAGCTGCTCAGCGGGAGATCGCTGTCCTGACATTGTAACCGTACCAGCAGAAAAGTATCGTTCGCGGCCCAGCCCATAGTGGCCAGCAGGACCCGCAGCTCCAGCGGGTCGGCCTCACGGCCTGAAAGCAGGGTTTTGGCGGTATCCTCATAATTGCGGGAACCGTGCCGCCCGCCCCGGTCGTCCCGGCGAAGGAAGAGAAGGGCGTAGTCGGCCAGAATGCTGGCCAGCCGGTAGTCGCCGGGCCGGAAGGGGATATGAAGCTCGTTGATGAGAATGCGGGCGCGGTAATAGTCCGCGTCCCAGATGTTGACGTAGAGGGAGCGCATGTGGTAGGGATATTGGTCGGTGCCCCAGATGGCGGGGCGGTGCTGTTGCAGGGTGTCGGCGTAGCCCACGCTGAACTTGAAGTCCTCGATCAGCCATAGGGGGACGAAGTATTTGCCGTCCTTGTCGCTGTAGGCCAGCTCCAGCATCCCTTCTACCCGGCTGGACTGTCCCAGCAGGGTGAACATACTGTCGTGGATATAGACCGGGTTCTGCAAAAAGGCGAACGCGACCCGGCAGAGGTCGTTCAGGTCCCCGCCGTGGCCCAGCAGCCAGTTGAGATCGGCCTCCAGCTCCCGAAACCGTTCAAAGAGCATAGCCAGGAAATCCAGAACCTCCACCGTTCCCCGTCCAAAAATGCAGATATGGGGGGCGGCCCCTGGCTTGTCGCCGCAGCAGATGTAGGGAAACCTGTCTACCGGAAAGTCCGCTGCGTCCGCACGCAGGACATACACGATTCCAGGCTTGGGAGCCTCTCTTCCCGACCATGCCCGGAAGCTCCGGAAGGGGAGTTCTGCCTCCCCGGCATGGTCAAAATCCCACAGTTGCTCGTCCAGCTCGTCGGCGATATCCTGCATGGTCACCCCGATTGGCTGGCGAAGGGTCTGATAACCTCGTGACACGTTCTCCATCCTTTCGACATATATGCCCCATAGTCTATCCTTATTTTTGAGGAAAAGCTAGACTCGCTTTCTACAAAAACAAGGAAAATCTGAAAAAGGCTTTTGTGCTAATTGACAGTTTCCCTCGAAGGGTATATCTTTATGATAGCTTTAATAAAAGAATGCCGCATCTTCCCGCATCAGAAAGCTGGTATTCTTTTACACTGGAGGAGGGCCTGCCCATATGAGCCAGACTGACCTTTCCGCATCTAAGCGGACTGCGGCGCTGATTAAATTTTTGATCTTTTCTGCCGTCGGCGTCTTTGTGTTCTTTATCAACGTCCCATTTCCCGCCTATCAAATCAAGCTCGGACCCTGGGAATGGGGTGCGGTACCGGCTCAGTCCAACGTAATTGTTTCCCATTTCACCAATTTTGTCAAGGCGGCCCTCTACACCGGCAATTTCAAGGCCATGCCCTTTGTGGTATGGGCCATCGGCGTCTACAGCATTGTAGACCTCTTTTTCCTGCGGCCCGGCAAGTTCTGGCATACCACGAAGGTCGCCGCCGCCTTTGCTGTCTTTAAGATTGTCGGCTTCCTGCTGCTCTGCACCGCCGTGTTCGACGTCTACTTCGGCGTTCATCCTGCCTTTATGAACTGGTTCTTCGACCCGATTGCGTCGCTGGGCGAAAAGAGCATTTCCACTTTCATCATGGCAAATATCCTGGTGACCATCTGCATCAGCATTCCGGCGGCATCCCTGTTCCTGCCCCTGCTGGTGGACTACGGTCTCGTTGAGTTTGTCGGCGTTCTGGTGCGGCCCATTATGCGGCCCGTCTTCAAGCTGCCCGGACGCTCCGCCGTCATTGCCGTCTCCGCCTTTTTGGGGAACTTTTCGGTAGGCCATATCGCGGTCAACGACCAGTATAAGAGCGGCCGCATGACCGAGCGCGAGGCGTTTGTCATTGGCTCTAGCCTTTCCACCGTCTCGGTGGGCTTCCTGCTCGCCTTGGCCAACAACACCGGCCTGACCAACGCGGAATTGTGGGGCGGGCGCAGCTACTGGAATCTCTATTTTTGGGTCGCTTTCCTCATTACCATGCTGGTGACCCTGGTGGGAGTCCGCATCTTCCCCCTCAACAAGCTGCCCGACACCTTCTATCCCGGCGTGACCCCCAACCCCGAGCAGCCGGTCAAGAGCAAGCTCTTCAAAACCGCGCTGGACGAGGCGGTCGATCTCGCCGCGTGCCAGCAGAGCCTTGGCAAGCGTATCGCGTACATTATGAAGGAGACCATCGGCGTCCTGGGTACCGTTGCTTCCGGCACCGCTTTCTTTGCCACCTTTGGCGTCGTGCTCTATACTTTCACCCCCCTGGTTGAGTGGCTTGGCTATATCTTCCGCCCCTTCTTCGCCATCTTTGGCTTCCGGGGAGAGGAATTGGCCGTCGCCTCCACCGGTTCCATGATTTCTCTGGTTGAGGTTACCGTCCCCGCCCTGTTGGTCACCGTGGGTACCTGGAGCCTCCGTCTTCGCTTCATGCTGGCGGTTCTGCCGGTCAGCTCCATCATTTTCCTTGCCAGCTTTGTCCCCTGCCTGATGGCCACCGACGTGCCGGTGAAGTTTGGACAATTGCTACTGGTCTGGCTGGAGCGGATGATTCTCTCCATCCTGTTCGCTGGGCTGTTCGCCGTTCTTCTGTTCCCGGCGGGGATGGTCGCGTAGCGGCGGACGTCTTAAAGAAGTATTATCCACGCGCCATGGGGCCGATGGCGCGTGATAATAGCAGCGCATATCCCATATTTTTGAAAGTAATGGAGGAGAAACATGGACAACAACAAAAAAGAGCCTAAAAAGCTCAGCTCAGCTCTGCGGAACGCGTACGGCGTCGGCGACGCCGGCTTCGTCCTGATGAGCAACATCGAAACCTTCTATTTCATGAACTTCCTGACAGGTGTGGGCGGCTTCTCTCCCGCGATTGCCGCTTTGATTAACTCGGTGTTTTCCATCATCGACGCCTGCCTCTCCTGGCTGTACGGCGGCATTATCAACGGTTCGAAGGCCATGAAATGGGGCCGTTACCGCTCCTGGCTGATCGTCGTACCGTGGATTGTTCCCTTTATCTACGCCTTCCAGTTCATCCGCATCGGCGACAATGAGATGACTTCCGCCGTTCTCATCATCATCGCCGCCGTCGTTTCCCACGTGATCTGGAACTTTGCCTACGTCGCCAACGCAACCCTGGTCAGCGTGGTCGGCAAGACCCCAGAGGACCGCGCGGCCCTGTCGTCCTCCCGCGCAACCTGGAACAACATCGGCGGCCTGCTGTTCTCCTATATGGGCCTGCCCTTCGCGACCCTCCTGGCCGGCATCGTCGGTGAGAAGAACCAGTTTGCCGCTGCCGCTTTCTGCCTGGGCATTCTGTTTGTGGTCGGCTACTTCGCCCACTACAAGATGACCGACGGCTATGAGGAAATCGAGACGGTTGACAGCGCCAAGAAGCAGGTGAACAAGGTCAGCATCCCCGAGATGTTCCGTTCCCTGTTCCAGAATCCCCAGCTGCTCATCCTCATGATCGCCGACCTGGCCAAGTGGTGCGTCAAGTTCGTCACCGCCGCCTCCGCGATCTACTACTTCCGTGACGCCATGGGCAACCCGGGCCACATGACCCTTTACACCCTGCTCATCGCCATCGGCGCCATCATCGGCGCGTACTCGGTACGTTTCCTGGTTCAGAAGATGGACTCCCGTTCCATTACCATCTTGGCTTACATCGGTATGGCGGTCTTCCTGTTCCTGATCTACGTGCTGTACACCAACGCCTATGTCGTCATCGCTCTGATGACCGTTGCCCAGTTCTTCTACGGCATGGCCTTTGCCTCCTCTCCCGCGCTCTACGCCGACACCGTGGTCTACGCCACCTGGAAGACCGGCAAGAACGCCGCCGGCTGGGTTATGGGCCTGCAAAACCTGCCCCTCAAGATTGGCGTCTTCCTTCGCGGCGTCATTCTGGGTGCTTGCCTCGCGGCTGTGAACTGGCAGTCCGGCGTTGTCTTGGAGGGCACGGCCCGTCAGGGTATGACCGTCGCATTCGCGATGGTGCCCGCCATTTTCTGCGCCGCCGGTGCGGTGCTGCTGATCGTCGGTTACCGCCTGACCAAGGCCAAGGTCATGCAGTATCAGGCCGAGATCGACGCGAGAGGCTAATTGTTGGACGTCCAAGCTTACCTAAAGCGTATCAACGACGCGGCCCGGGACGGTGTTTCCGTTCCGGCGCTGCGGTCGCTGGTGCGGTCTCATCTGGAGCAGGTCCCTTTTGAGAACCTGGACATAGCGGGCCATCCCTGCCCAATTTCCCTGCGGGAGGAAGACCTCTTTGATAAGGTGATTGTCCGCCGCCGGGGGGGCTACTGCTTCGAGTTAAACAAGCTTTTCTTTTTGCTGCTCCAGGAACTGGGCTACGACTGCTATCCCGCAGCCGCCCGGATTCTATATCGGCGCACGCCGCCCCGCCCCCTCTCCCACCGGGTGACCATTGTCCGGTTGGAAGGGGAGAAGTGGCTTGCCGACGTTGGCTACGGCGGCCCTGGCCCCAAGGGCTTGCTGTGCCTCAACGGAGAGCGGCAGGAGATTGCGGGGGAGGTTTTTTCCACCGCGGTCGTCGAAGGGGAGCAGGTGATATACCGGCATGACCCCGACGAGGTGCGGAAGCTGATTTCCTTCCGGGATGAGCCCTGGCTGGAAATTGATTTTGAAACCCTAAACGGCTATTTCTCCTTGCATTCGGATTCCATTTTTACTCAAAAAGCCCTTGTCTACCGCTGCATTCCCGACGGCCAATACGCCCTGGTGGACGATCAGTTCTCGACCCAAGGGCTGGGCCGGCCTGCTGAGTCGAAGACCGTATCGGATCCCGAGGCGCGAAAACGGCTGCTCGAGGAGTATTTCGGCCTGTTCATCTGACCGGTTTTCAAAGATTCTAATTTTGTATTTTTAGGAGGAACATACATGATTATTATTGGCGAAAAGATCAACGGTTCCATCCCTTCGGTAGCGGAAGCTATCGAAAAGCGCGATGCGGACTTCATCAAGGCCCGCGCTACAGCGCAGGCTGAGGCGGGCGCGTCCTTTATCGACTGCTGTGCCTCTGTCCCCGAGGCGCAGGAGGTTGAGACCCTGCACTGGATGATCGACTGCATCCAGGAGGTCACCGACCTTCCCATTTCGGTGGACAGCCCCAGCGCCGACGTGTTGACCCAGGCTTACAAGTTCTGCAAGAAGCCCGGTATGTTCAATTCGGTCTCGGGCGAAGGGGACAAAATCGACAAAATCTTTCCCATTATGCGCGACAATCCCGGCTGGGAGTGCATCGCGCTCTGCTCTGACGACACCGGTATTCCCAAGAACGCCGCCGACCGTCTGAAAGTTTTTGACAACATCATGACCAAGGCCAAGGAGTACGGCATTTCCCCCAACCGTCTGCACATCGACCCCCTGGTTGAAATGCTCTGCACCTCGGAGAATGGCATCGAGACCAACATTGAGGTCATTTCCACCGTCCGCGAGCGCTATCCTTCCATCCACATCACGGCGGCGGTCAGCAACATTTCCTTCAATCTTCCCGTCCGCAAGATGATTAACCTCGGCTTCACCGTTCTGGCGATGAACGCCGGTTTGGACAGCGCGATTCTCGATCCCCTCAACCGCGATATGCTGGGCCTAATCTACGCGACGGAGGCTCTGCTGGGCGAGGACGACTTCTGCATGGAGTACATCAGCGCCTACCGTGAAGGCCTGTTTGGGCCTGTCAAGAACTGAGGCTTTTAAAAGCTCCGTACCCACCGCCGGGTACACGCCCCGGTATGGAGGGCGGGTGCGGGTAATCAACTTTTTCATATACTATCATTTTCATGGAGGGTTTTACTATGTCTGTTTTATCTGATCTGTCCGCTGCCGTTGAGAAGGGCAAGCGTAAGGTAGTTCCCGGCCTCGTGCAGCAGGCCCTGGACGAGGGTATCGACCCCAACATGGTCCTCAACGAGGGCATGATCGACGCCATGGGCCGCGTCGGCGAGGCTTTCCGCAAGGGCGAAATCTTTGTTCCCGAAATGCTCATCGCCGCCAAGGCCATGCAGGCCGGCGTCGCGACCCTGAAGCCCGCTCTGGCGCAGGGCGGCGGCTCCTCCCGCGGCAAGGTGATCCTGGGCACCGTCGCCGGCGACCTGCACGACATCGGCAAGAACCTGGTCGGCATGATGATCGAGTCCGCCGGCTTTGAGGTTATCGACCTGGGCGTCGATGTGGCCGACGAGGTCTTCCTTGATACCTACGAGAAGAACCCCGACACCAAAATCATCTGCCTGTCCGCCCTGCTGACCACGACCATGCCCGCCATGCGCTCCACGGTGGAGAAGATCAACGCGGCCTCCTGGCGCGGCAACGTCAAGGTTATGGTGGGCGGCGCGCCCATCACCCAGGCGTTCTGCGACGAGATTGGCGCCGACTGCTACACCCCCGACGCCGCTTCCGCCGCCGAGGCCGCCAAGAAGCTGGCCGGTTAATAGACAAGGAGGGAATACGCTATGTTGACGAAACGCCAAAACCTTCTCGAGACTATCCACGGCGGCAAGCCCGACCGTTTTGTCAAGCAGTACGAGGCCTTCGGCATGATTGTCGGCAACGCCTTCAGCAAGCACAACCCCGCCCCGAAGCCCGGTGAGGAAAACATTGTCAACGCCTGGGGCGTAACCCGTTCCTGGCCCAAGGGCATGCCGGGCGCTTTCCCCGTCCATAAGCCCGATACCATCGTCATCAAGGACATTGAAGAGTGGAAAAAGTACGTAAAGGTTCCCCAGGTGATCTACGACGCCAAGGAGTGGGAGCCCTTCATTGAGCAGGCTGAGAAGATTGACCGCAAAGATCAGTATGTCACCCCCGCCGTCTTCCCCGGCGTCTTCGAGCAGTGCCACTATCTGCTGGAGATCCAGGAGTGTCTGATGGCTTTCTATGAGAACCCCGACGAGATGCACGAGCTCATCGACTGCATCACCCAGTTCGAGCTGGACCTGGCCGCCGAGATTGTCAAATACCTCAAGCCCGACGCCCTCTTCCACCACGACGACTGGGGTTCCCAGATTTCCACCTTCATCTCGCCCGAAATGTTCCGCGAGTTCATCAAGCCCGCCTACATGAAGATTTACGGCTATTACAAGTCCCACGGCGTTGAGCTGATTATCCATCACTCCGACTCCTACGCCGCCACCCTGGTGCCCGACATGATCGACATGGGCATCGACATCTGGCAGGGCGTCATGACCACCAACAACATCCCCGAGCTTATCAAGGAGTATGGCGGAAAGATCAGCTTCATGGGCGGTATCGACAGCGCCACCGTTGATTTTGAGGGCTGGACCCAGGAGAAGGTTGCCCAGGAAGTCAAGCGCGCCTGCGCCGAGTGCGGTAAGCTGTACTTCATCCCCAACGCCTCCCAGGGCCTTCCCGTCAGCACCTTCCCCGGCGTCTACGAAGCCCTCGACGCCGAGATCGACAAGTGCTCCAAGGAGATGTTTTAAGCGCAAAACCCCAATGCACCTCCAGTGAGGTGTAAAAGATTCTGAAATTTCAGGGAAACCAGGTTTTCTGGTTTCCCTGCTTTCGAAATAAGAGAAAGATTTCATTGTAGGAGGATTAGCATGCAGCATAAGTATCCCAACCTGTGCAAACCCATCACACTGGGCCGCGTGACCTTCCGTAACCGCATGTTCGCCGCGCCCATGGGCGGTACCGATATCACCGCCGACTGCTGTGTCGGCCCCCGGACGCCCGGCTTCTATGAGATGCGCGCCAAGGGCGGCGCCGCCGCCGTCACGGCGAGCGAGCTGGTTGTTCACCCCGCGACAGACGCCTCCCATATGTTCCACCTCGATCTCAAGACGCCCGGCTGCCTCGCGAGCTGGACTTTCCTGGCCGATGCGGTCCGCCGCCATGGAGCCATTCCCAGCGTGGAGCTGAGCCATTCGGGCCAGTACGCCGGGACCTATCTGGTGGACAAGGATAAAAAGAAGGGACTGAGCCAGTTCGGTCCCAGCGACTGGACCCGCCCCGACGGCATTCCGGTCAAGGCGCTGACCAAGGAGCAGATCGCCGACATCGTGAAGGCCTACGGTGAAACCGCCGGTCTGGCTAAGCGGGCCGGATTTGAGATGGTCATGGTCCACGCCGGTCACGGCTGGCTGATTAACCAGTTCCTCTCTCCGGCCTTTAACCACCGCACCGACGAGTACGGCGGGGACTTTGAGAACCGCATCCGTCTGGCCCGCGAGATTTTGACCTCGGTACGCGAGGCGGTTGGCCCCGGCTTCCCCATTGAGCTGCGTATGAGCGGCAGCGAGCTGTTTGACGGCGGTTACGACCTGGAAGGCGGCATTCAGATCGCCCAGGCGCTGGAGGATTTGGTTGACCTGATCCACGTGTCCGCCGGTTCCTATCAGTTCGGCTTCTTCGACACCCATTTGCCCATGTTCGCCGAGCATGGACGCAACGTCTACCTGGCCGCTGAAATCAAGAAGCACGTCAAGAAGCCGGTTGCCACCGTCGGCGCCCTCAACGACCCGGCCCAGATGGAAGAGATCATCGCTTCCGGCAAGGCCGACGTGGTGGAAATGGCCCGCGCGTTGCTGGCCGACCCCAACCTGCCCAACAAGATTGCGGCGGGCCGCGAGGACGAGATCGTCCGCTGCCTGCGCTGCTTCACTTGCATGGCCGAGCGTCCCACCACCGGCACCCGGCGCTGCACTGTCAACCCCATCATCGGCCGCGAGATCGAGGGCATGGAGGTCGAGCCCGCGCCCAAGTCTAAGAAGGTGGTCGTGGCCGGCGGCGGCGTGGGCGGCATGAAGGCTGCCATCACCGCCGCGCAGCGGGGACATAAGGTGGTCCTCTTTGAAAAGTCCGACAAGCTGGGCGGCATCCTCAAGAGCGAACAGGCCATCCCCTTTAAGTACGAGATGTACCAGCTGAGCCTGACCTATGCCCGTATGCTGGAGGTCGAGGGCGTGGACGTGCGGCTGAACACCCCCGCCACTCCCGATGCCATTGAGGCCGAGAAGCCCGACGCGCTGATTCTGGCTGTCGGCTCCAAGCCCATCGTTCCGCCGCTGCCCGGCCTGGACGGGGACAACGTGGTCGTCGTCAACGACTACTATCTGGAGAAGGGCAAGGTCAAGGATACCGTCGTCGTCTTGGGCGGCGGACTGGCCGGGTGCGAGTGTGCTGTACATCTGGGCATGGAAGGCAAGAAAGTCCATCTGGTCGAAATGCGCGACAGCCTCGCTGTGGACTGCAACATCCGCCATCGCCCCATCCTGATGAAGCAGGTGGAGCAGTATACTGAGACCCATCTATGTTATCAGGGACTCCGCGTCGCCCCCGAGGGGCTGTATTGCAAGGATGCCGACGGCAAAGAGGTTCTGGTTCCCGGCGAGACCATCGTCTGCGCCGTGGGGCAGAGAGCCAATCGGGACGATGTGGACGCCCTGCGCGCCTGCGCTCCCTTTGTCCGCGAGATCGGCGACTGCGTGCGCCCGAGCAACATCACCAATGCGGTGTACCAGGCCTACCACGCGGCACTGGACATCTAATCAATGGAAAAAATTACTATTACCCTGCTTCCTGGGGACCGAATGGTCCCTGGGGAGCAGGGGCAAATGCTCATAGAGGCGCTCCGGGCCGCCGGCGTCGCTGTCGATGCCCCCTGCGGCGGGAAGGGAACCTGCGGTAAGTGCCGGGTTCTGGTGGACGGGCGGGAGGAGCTTGCCTGTCAATACGGGCTGACCGGTCCGGTCACAGTTCGGCTGCCAGACGCCCCCGACGCCCGCATTCTGACCTCCGGCTACGCGGCGGAAATGCAAGCCGACGGAGAGAACCGTTACGCGCTGGCCTTTGACATTGGGACCACCACAGTGGTGTGCTTCCTGCTGGATGGAGGGACCGGTGCAGTGCTATCCCACGCCACCTGCCTTAACCCGCAAAGCGCCTATGGGGCGGACGTGATTTCCCGGATTGAACATGAGCTGGCCCACAAGGACGGGACGCTGGCCGGCGAAGTCCGGCGCTGCCTGGCGTCGCTGACCCGGGAGGCCGCCGGCAAAGCCGGCGTGGAGCCGGGAGAGATCACCGTGGCGGCTGTCGTGGGCAACACCGCCATGCACCATCTGCTGCTGGGGCTGGACGTTCAGCCGCTGGTGGTTCCCCCATACATGCCTGCGGTCCGGGAGGGGATGGAGTTGGCGGCGGACTTTCTGCCAATCGCCCCGGACGCGCGGCTGCGGGTGCTGCCCAACATTGCCGGATTTGTGGGCGCGGACACCGTCGCCTGTATGGAGGCGGTGGACTTTGACAGGCTGGACGAGCTAACCCTTCTGGTGGACATCGGGACCAACGGCGAAATGGTGCTGGGCGACAAGCACAGGCGGCTGGCTTGCTCCACGGCGGCGGGACCCGCCTTTGAAGGGGCGAAAATCCAGTTCGGGACGCGGGCCGCCGAGGGAGCCATCCAGCATGTCGCCCTCAAGGGGGGCGAGGTGGTGTGCAGCGTCATTGGCGGCGGACGGGCTACTGGTATCTGTGGGTCCGGCCTGCTGGACGCGCTGCACGCGCTACTTCTGGCCGGCTATGTGGACGGAAGCGGCCAGCTACAGCCGGACAACGGCCCGCCGGAACGATGGACGGTGTTTAACAACCAACCCGCTTTCAACCTCCAAGACGGCGTGCTGCTGACCCAGAAGGACGTGCGGGAGGTACAGCTTGCCAAGGCGGCCATCCGGGCGGGCATCGAGCTGATGGCCCAGACGCTGGGGCGGGCGGTAACGGACATTGATACGGTTCTGCTGGCGGGGGCCTTCGGCAGTTTTCTCCGTCCGGAAAGCGCTTGCGCGATTGGGATGCTGCCGCCGGAACTGCTGAACAAGGTGCGGCCCATTGGTAACGCCGCCGGAGAAGGGGCGAAGCGCTGCGCCGTCTCCCAGGCCGCGTACCGCCACAGTCAGGAGTTGGCCGGAGACACCGGTTTCCTGGAGCTGGCGAGCTTGCCAAGTTTCCAAGACTGCTATGTCGATATGCTGAGCCTGTGCGAGGAGGAATAAGCTTTGGAAAGATGGATTGCGTTGGCACTGGAAGCTGGGTTCACCCATGCCGCCCCTCTGGACCCAGCCAAGCTCCGGGTGAATGAGGAGGTCCGCGCTATGTGCGCCGCCAACAAGTGCCGCGCCTACGATCACAACTGGACCTGTCCCCCCAACTGCGGGACGCTGGACGAGTGCGCGGCACAGATTGCCGGAATGCGGACGGGGCTGCTGGTGCAGACCACCGGAACGTTGGAGGATTCCTTCGACATCGACGCGATGGAGGAAACCGAGGAACGGCATCTGAATCAGTTTCACAAGCTGGCCGGACAGATTCGGGAGGCGTTCCCGGGGGCGCTGTGTCTGGGAAGCGGCGGCTGCCGCCTGTGCGAAACCTGCGCCCATCCGGAACCGTGCCGGTTCCCGGACAAAGCCTGTTCCTCTATGGAGGGATATGGCCTGCTGGTCAACGACGTCTGCGAGCTGGCCGGTCTAAAGTATTACTACGGCAAGGGGACGCTGACCTATTCAGCGTGTTACTTGCTTCCCTGAGTTTAATACATTTCCATAAGGAATCGGGCGCACCGCTTTTTGGCGATGCGCCCGATTTGTTTGTGGTTATAGGCCGGAAAAGACTAGGTCTTCCTTGGGAACTTGATCCCAGGAAAAGAGGGCGGCCAGCTCCTTGGCGGAGGCGGATTCTCCCTTGGGGATGAGCCCGGCCAACGCGCCCAGCGCCCCCAGCACTTCCTCGGGGCGGTAACGCGCTCGTAACGCGCCCATGTCACGGTCCAGGTCGCGCTTACTCAGCCGCCGCCCGTCGGGGGCGGAGAGAAGGGGGACGTGGTAAAAGGCGGGCGGGGCGGCGTTCAACAGCTCGTATAGGTAGAGCTGACAGGGGGTGGATGCTAACAAATCCCGGCCCCGTACCACTTCGGTGATGCCGCCCGCCGCGTCATCGGCTACCACCGCGAGTTGGTAGGCGTAAATACCGTCAGGGCGGCGGATGCTGAAGTCACCCCAGTCCCGCGCCAGGTTTTCCGAAAAAGGGCCCTGGACGCCGTCGGTGAAGGAATATTCCCGGTCAGGGACCTGGAGCCGCCAGGCGGGGAGCTTTTTTTGTGCCGCCCGCTGCTCCGGCGTCAGGCTGCGGCAGGTTCCGGCGTAGATGGGCCGTCCGTCGGCGGCGTGGGGGGCCGACGCCGCATGGAGGCCGGCGCGGGAGCAGTAACAGGGGTAGAGGAGACCGCGGCTTTCCAGCATATGAAAAATTTCATCGTAGGCGGCAGTACGTTCCTGTTGCGGGGGCTGCTCCCGATCCCAGTCCAGTCCCAGCCAGAGGAGGTCGTCCCGAATTAAAATGGCATACTCGTCGGGACAGCGAAGCGGGTCGAGGTTTTCAATCCGCAGGACCAGTTCTCCCCCAGACGAACGGACCGACAGCCACGCTAAGAGGGCGCTCCACACGTTGCCCAGGTGCATGCGCCCGCTGGGGGTGGGCGCGAATCGTCCGACGGTCATGGGCGCTTATTCAGAAAAGAGGAGGTCGATATAGGTGGGGTAGGGCCAGAAGTCAGCCGCTGTGATAACCTCCAAGGCGTCCGCCTCGGTGCGGACCCGTTCCATTTGGAGAAGAATCTTTTCGTAGTAATAAGCCGCCTGCCGCTTTACATCGCCTTCAGGGATGGCGGCGACCGCCTCCTCCAGTTTGGTGCACGCCGTATCCAGGGCGTCGTTCAGGCGGGAAATCTCCCTCGCCTTTCGCCGTTCCGGGCCGCAGGACGACTCGGGGAGCGCTTCTTCGCGGGTGAGGATGGCGCTGCACAGGTTGGCGGCGTAGGCGCTGACCGCCGGTTGAATCTGGCGGCGGACCATGTCGATCATGGTCAGGGCCTCAATATGAATGCGCTTGCTGTAGCTCTCAAAGTGAATCTCGTTGCGGGCCTGCATCTCGCCCTGGGTGAAGACGCCGTGGGTGGTGAAGAGGGCAATATTTTTCGGCGAGAGGAAAGCGGAGAAGGCCTCGACCGAGTTACTCAGATTGGCCAGCCCCCGGCGTTCGGCCTCTTCGAGCCAAGAAGCGTCGTAACCGTTGCCGTTGAACAGGATGCGCTGATGCTCGGTCAGGCTGCGGACCACCAGCTCATGCAAGGCGGCTTCAAAATCCGGGGCCTGCTCCAACTCGTCGGCGAAGCAGCGAAGCTCTTCGGCCATGAGGGTGTTGAGGACGACGTTGGGGCCGGAGATGGAGAGGGCGGAGCCGGGCATGCGGAACTCGAACTTGTTGCCGGTGAAGGCCACCGGAGAGGTACGGTTGCGGTCGGTGGTGTCCTGTGGGATGTGGGGCAGGCTGTCCACGCCGATGGCGAGGGTTTTCTTCTCAGCCTCCTGGTAGCGCTTGCCCGAGATGAGGGAGTCTACAATGGCCATCAGCTCGTCGCCCAGGAAGATGGAGATGACGGCGGGAGGGGCCTCGTTGGCCCCGAGGCGGTGGTCGTTGCCCGCTGAGGCGACGGTGGAGCGAAGGAGGGCCTGGTATTCGTCCACGCCGGCGATGAAGGCGGTCAGGAAGAGGAGAAATTGGGCGTTTTGCCGGGGGGTATCGCCGGGCGCGAAGAGATTTTTGCCCGAGTCGGTGCTGAGCGACCAGTTGTTGTGTTTGCCCGAGCCGTTGACTCCGGCGAAGGGCTTTTCGTGCAGGAGGCAGACGAAGCCGTGGCGTCCGGCAACCGTGCGCATGGTCTCCATGGCCAGCTGGTTGTGGTCGCAGGCGGTGTTAGCGTCGGTGAAGATGGGGGCCATCTCATGCTGGGAGGGGGCCACCTCGTTGTGTTTGGTCTTGGAGAGGATGCCAAGTTTCCAAAGCTCCTCGTCCAGCTCGGTCATAAAGGCGGCGACGCGGGGGGTGATGGAACCGAAATAGTGATCCTCCAGCTCCTGCCCCTTGGGGGGCTTCGCGCCAAAGAGGGTGCGGCCGCAGAAACGCAGGTCCTCCCGCTGGGCATAGAGCGCTTTGTCGATGAGGAAGTATTCCTGTTCCGGGCCGACGCTGGGGGTTACGCGGTGGGTCTCAGTGTCGCCAAAGAGACGGAGAACCCGAAGGCACTGACGGTTGACCGCGTCCATCGAACGGAGAAGGGGAGTCTTCTTGTCCAGGGCCTCGCCCGAGTAGGAGCAGAAGACGGTGGGGATATAGAGGGTCCCGTCCTTCAAGAAGGCGTAGGAGCTGGGGTCCCAAGCGGTGTAGCCGCGTGCCTCAAAGGTGGCCCGCAGGCCGCCCGAGGGGAAGGAGGAGGCGTCCGGCTCGCCCCGGACCAGCTCCTTGCCCGAGAAGTCCATGATGATCTTGCCGCTGCCAAGAGGGGAGATGAAGCTGTCGTGCTTTTCGGCGGTGACGCCGGTCATGGGCTGGAACCAATGGGTAAAGTGGGTCGCGCCGCGCTCGACAGACCATTCCTTCATGGCTTCGGCGATCTCATTGGCAACCGAGAGGGGGAGGGGGGTGCCGTCCGCGAGGCATTGCTTCCAGCCTTGGAAGGTGCTTTTGGACATGTACTGCTGCATGGTGGACTCGTTGAAGACCATGCTGCCAAACATTTGAGGAATCCTTTTCTTGTCATTTGTCATCATAAAACGCCTCTTTCCTGTAGATTTAGGGGGATTCTCATTGACCGCTTGCCCCGTAGTTGGACAGGACGCGGGCCGATGGGTCTTTGACATTGCAGCCCTCCCAGGCGGGGTTGGGCATCCAGAAGCCGGTGATTAGATGGGTCTGTCCGGGATAGTTTTGCTCAAAGATGCGGCGGTAGAGCAGGCTTTCCTTGGTAAAGGGGGGCACGGTGGGATAGGCGGCGCAGGCCGCTTGGAGGGAATCGGTACACTGGGTTTCAGCGTAGGCCTTTAGAGCGTCCACCATTGAGTGGCCTACGGCATCGGAGAAAGCGGCCTTTTCCCGCCAGAGAATGCGGTCGGGGAGCAGTTGGTCCTTTTCAAAGGCGCGGCGCAGGAGGTATTTGCCAATGCCGTAGGTGTTCAGCTTTTTGGCGGGGTCAATGGACATGACATATTGGACGAAGTCCAGGTCGGCAAAGGGTACCCGCGCCTCCATGGAATTGACGCTGATACAGCGGTCAGCCCGAAGGACGTCGTACATGTGCAGCTCCTGAATCCGGCGCGCGGCCTCCGCCTGGAAAGCCTCGGCGGAGGGGGCGAAGTCGGTGTATTTGTAACCAAAGAGTTCATCGGAAACCTCGCCCGTCATTAGGACCCGGACGCCGGTCTGTTCATGAATGGCCTTGCAGCAGAGGTACATGCCGATGCTGGCCCGGATGGTGGTGATGTCGAAGGTTCCCAAAAGGGCGACAACCTGCGGAAGGGCCGCAATGACGTCGTCCCGGGTCATGGTGAACTCGGTGTGGCTACTGTGGATGTAATCCGCGACCTCGCGGGCGTATTTGAGGTCGATGGGATCGGTGTCCATGCCGATGGCAAAGGTTCGGATGGGCTTATCGGTCATCCGGGCGGCGATGGCGCACACCAGGCTGGAATCCAGACCGCCCGAGAGGAGGAAGCCCAGCGGCGCGTCGGCGTCCATACGCTTCTCCACAGCGGCAATCAGGCGGCTGCGGATGCCGGCGCAGACGGCGTCGATATCGCCGGTGCAATACTGACGCACGGCGGCGGCATCACAGTAGCGGATAAACTGACCGTTCTGGTAGTAGTGCCCGGGCGGGAAGGGGCGGACGTCGCGGCAGAACCCAACCAAGTTTTTTGGTTCGCTGGCGAAGACGATGTGCGAGCCTTCATCGTAGCCGTAGTACAGGGGACGGATGCCGATGGGGTCGCGGGCGGCAATCATTTCGCGGGTTTTGCCATCGTAGAGTACCATGGCGAACTCGGCGTCCAGCATGGAAAACATTTTTGTGCCATATTCACGGTACAGGGGAATGAGAAGCTCGCAGTCAGAATCGCTCTGGAAAGTATAGCCCTTTGCCTCAAGGCTGCGCTTGCGCTTGCGAAAGCCGTACAGCTCGCCGTTGCAGACTACCATGTCGCCGTCCCGCGCAAAGGGCTGCATGCCGGCCTCGGTGAGGTCCATGATGGACAGCCGGTGAAAGCAGAGACAGCCCTCGCCAGCCGGTTCGATTCTGGTCATGTCGGGGCCTCGAGACCGGGTTTTGCCAAAGTGTTTGCCCAGCTCCGCCGGCGTCATACGGGGATGGGAAGAGAAGCCCATAATCGCGCACATGTTCACCACTCCTTAAATAAAAAATCGCAGCCGGATCATCCTCGATTAGGACGAATCGGCTGCAAATCCGTGGTGCCACCTAATTTACCGCCGGAGCGGTCACTTTTCGGGCCCATACAAGCCCTACCGGCGTAACGTGCCGTCTACGGCTCGCCTACTGACGCCCGGGCGTGTTCAGCTCGCGGCTCCGGAGTGTTCTTCACATAGGCCCTGACACGGGGTTCCCACTCTCTCCCGCTCACTGTGGACGGCGTCCTGTGCTACTTCTCTCCATCTTCGCTTTTGGCTCTATGAAATTTATGGTGACATCTTAGCACCGGAGCGGAAACCTGTCAAGGGCCAAATGGGCTAAAAATCTGTTTTGCAGCCCAACAATCTGTTTGATTTTGTCTATTTTGACGGAAGAAGGGGGCGGTATTTTTGAGATGCCAGCATATGCCTTGGGTAATCCGCACGAAACAACCGACGCTGCCGCATTCCATGGGCGCTGTTTTGCACAAAGGGCGGCCGGTGGTTTTTTACGGGCGGATAATCCCAAGGTTGTATTTGCCTGTTGTGGATGCTATACTGATAAAGACAGGGACGCGCGGTCCTGTCCGGAAGGAGTGTTAGAGAAGGGATGAACGATCTAATCGCGGCGGTCAATGCCGCCGTCCGAGGACCGGTTATAATTGCGCTGCTGGCAGGGACCGGCATTTATCTGTCTGTCCGCACAGGATTTCCCCAGGTGCGCCGTTTCCGCTATATTCTTCGCAACACCATAGGGAGTCTGCTGCGGCGGGAGAAGGAAGCGCGTGGGGACAACATTTCCCCCTTTCAGGCGGTGTCGACCGCCCTGGCCGGAACGGTGGGCACGGGCAATATCGCGGGGGTCGCGGGGGCGGTCTTCATCGGCGGCCCGGGGGCGGTCTTCTGGATGTGGGTGTCCGCCTTTTTTGGAATGTGCACCAAATACGCTGAGATCGCCCTCGCCATGAAGTACCGCAAGCAGGACAGCAGCGGGGTCTACCGGGGGGGACCCATGTACTACATCACCGGCGGCCTGGGCGAGGGCTGGCGGTGGTTGGCGGTGATCTTTGCTGTTCTGGGAGCGCTGGCCGCTTTTGGCATTGGAAATCTGACCCAATCGAGTGAGATTGCCGGAGCGTGCGCTTCCCTGTTCGACATGAGGCCGATAGCAACCGGGATGATTCTGGCCGCGGTGGTGACGGTGGTGCTGGTGGGCGGGGTCAAGCGGATCGGGCAGATCACCGCGCTGCTGGTTCCCGTGATGTCTGGCTTCTACCTGCTCGCCGGGCTGACCGTCATCCTGCTGCGGCTCAATGACGTCCCGAGCGCGTTGCTCTCCATCCTGCAAGGGGCTTTCAGTTTGGAGGCGGCGGGGGGCGGCGCGGTCGGCTATGCCATTGTGGCCGCCATGCGGCAGGGGGTGTCGCGGGGCGTCTTCTCCAACGAAGCCGGGTTGGGCTCCGCGCCCATCGCCCACGCCGCCTCCTCCACTCAAAATCCTGTTGACCAGGCACTGTGGGGCGTATTTGAGGTGTTTTTCGACACCATTATCATCTGCACCATCACCGCGCTGACTCTGCTGCTCTCCGGTTTTGAGCTGGGCCCCGAGGCGCTGGCTGCTTATCCCTCTCAGGGTGCCGCAGCCGCGGCTGCTTTTAACGCCGTCCTCCCGGGGCAGGCGGGCGGATTTATCATTCAGGTCAGTCTGCTATTTTTTGCCCTGTCTACCATTATCAGTTGGAGCTACTACGGCGAATGCTGTCTGGGCTATCTGACCAAGGATAATAAATTGGTTGGCATGGCCTATAAGGCGTTTTTTATTTTCCTCTGTATTGCTGGGGCCACGGGGTCGGGCCGGGTGATGTGGGACATTGCCGACACCCTCAACATTTTGATGGCTGTGCCCAACCTTGTTGCGCTCCTCGGGCTGTCCGGCATTGTCGTCAAAATGACCCGCGACTACTTCGGAGACCCCAAGCGGAAGCTTCGCTGACGATAAAGAAAGCCGCGCCCGGCACGATGCCAGGCGCGGTGTTTTTTTGTCTGTTCAAGGTTTTTGGACGTGCTTCCGGCAGCCGGGGCAGTGCCCGCAGCAGCCGGAACAGCCTTGCCCGCGCCGGGTCCAGAGGGAGCGTAGGGCGGCGGCGGTCAGGCAGGCCACGCCGGCTAAAATCAGCCAGTCAGATAGTCCCATCTTACGTCCTCCCTCTCAAAGCAGGCGGGATATCTGGTATACCACCAGAGCGGCAAACCAGGCGATGAGGCACTGGATCGTGACAAAAGCGGCGGCGTCCCGCCGGCGGCCAAGCTCCTGGCGGACGGTCCCCACGGCGGCGGCACAGGGGGTGTAAAGAAGGGTAAAGGTCAGGAAGCTCAAGGCGGCCTGGGTGGTAAACAGTCCGCCCAGACTGCCCGACAGGGAGGCCATCGTGGTGCCCGTGAGGACGCTGAGGGTGCTGACAACCGCCTCTTTGGCGGTAAAGCCGGCGATCAGGGCGGCGGCGGCGCGCCAGTCGCCAAAGCCCAACGGGGCCAAAATGGGGGCAATCAGCCGTCCCACCATGGCAAGAAGGCTGTCCGCGCTGTCGCTCACCACATTGAGCCGGACGTCGAAGGTTTGGAGGAACCAGATAACGATGGTGGCGACGAAAATGACGGTAAAGGCTTTCTGAATGAAGTCCCGCGCCTTCTCCCACAGGAGGAGGCCAACGCTTTTCGCCGAGGGAAAGCGGTAGTTGGGAAGCTCCATCACGAAGGGAACACTGTGCCCCTGGAAGGCGGTGTGACTGTATATCAGGGCGGCCAGAATGCCCATCCCAATGCCGCATACGTACAGCGCAAGCATTACCAGCGCTCCGTGTTGGGGAAAGAAGGCCGCCGCGAAGACCGCATAGATGGGCAGCTTGGCCGAGCAACTGACAAAGGGGGTGAGAAGGATGGTCATTTTCCGGTCCCGCTCAGAGGAGAGGGTGCGCGTTGCCATGATGGCGGGGACCGAGCAGCCGAAGCCGATGAGGAGTGGGACAATGCTTCGGCCTGAGAGCCCCAGCTTGCGAAGAAGCTTATCCATCACAAAGGCTACGCGAGCCATGTAGCCGGTGTCCTCCAAAATGGAGAGAAAGAAGAAAAGGGTGACAATAAGGGGCAGAAAGCTCAGGACGCTTCCCACGCCGGCGAATATACCGTCCACTGCTAGGGACTGTACCACCGGGTTAACGCCCCAGTTAGCTAAACATTGACCTACCAGACCAGTCAGGGATTCAATACCCGCCGAGAGAAGGTCAGAGAGGGACTGGCCGATGAGGCCAAAGGTGAGGTAGAAGATGAGGAGCATAATGCCTAGGAAAATGGGAAGAGCAAGATATTTGTTGGTCAAAACATCATCGATGCGGACGCTGCGGAGGCGCTCTTTACTCTCGGCAGGCTTGACCACCGCCTGACGGCAGACCGACTCAATAAAGGCGTAACGCATGTCGGCCAGGGCGGCGTTGCGGTCGAGGCGGCGTTCGGCCTCCATCTCGGCGACCGAGTGCTCAATGAGTTCCTGTTCGTTTTGGTTGATGCCCAGGCGGCGGAGCATATCCTCGTCGCCCTCTATCAGCTTGGAGGCGGCGAAGCGGGAGGAGGTTCCCGCCATTTGGGCGTGGTCTTCAATCACATGGCAGACGGCGTGGATACAGCGGTGTACCGGGCCGGGCGGGCAAAAGTCAGGATTTTTTGGGGCCCGGTGTTCCCGCGCCGCCTTGAGGATTTGGGCGAGAAGTTCCTCAATGCCTTCGTTGCGCGCGGCGCTGATGGGAACCACAGGGATGCCCAGCAGTGCGGAGAGGCGGGAGGCGTTGATGGCGCCGCCGTTGTTGCGCACCTCGTCCATCATGTTGAGTGCAAGCACCATCGGTACGCCCATCTCAAGTAATTGGAGCGTCAGGTAGAGGTTGCGCTCCAAGTTGGTGGCGTCTACAATGTTAATCAATCCGTCCGGCTTGCCGTCGAGGATGAAGTCCCGGGTAACCATCTCCTCGTTGGTGTAGGGTCGGATGGAGTAGATGCCGGGAAGGTCCACAACTTGAACGTCCCGCTCCCCCCGGACCTCGCCTATCTTTTGGTCCACCGTCACGCCGGGAAAGTTGCCCACATGCTGGTTGGAGCCGGTCAGTTGGTTGAAGAGGGTAGTTTTGCCGCAATTTTGATTTCCCGCCAGCGCGAGTATCATACCGACCCCTCCAGCTCAATACGTTCGGCGTCGGCCTTGCGCAGGGTCAGCGCGTAGCCGCGCAGCCACAGCTCGATCGGGTCGCCCATAGGGGCGGTCTTTCGCACGGTCACCATTGTTCCGGGAATTAAGCCCATGTCCAGTAGACGGCAGCGCAGGGCCCCTTCGCCCCCTACGGCTGCGATTACCCCGCTCTGACCTGTGGGCAGTTTATCCAACGTCATAATATGTATCACCCGCATCCATAGTTAGCTTATGCAAATCGTATCACTTGCGGCCCGCCTTGTCAAGAGGGAGGGAGAAAATCAAGCCGGTTGATTTGCACAGCCGTGTCTGCTATAATTTATTTTACAGCATAAGTAATATAGTATGAATTATGGTGATAGAACAATGAATCGAGACCTGACAAAAGGGCCGGTTATCCGGACCATGCTGCTCTTTGCCGTTCCCATGATTTTGGGGAACCTTTTACAGCAATGCTATAATATCGCGGATACCATGATCGTGGGAAAGTACCTTGGGGAGAACGCGCTGGCCGCCGTTGGTTCGTCGTTCACGCTAATGACATTTTTGACTTCCATTCTGCTGGGACTATGTATGGGCAGCGGGGCGGTATTTTCCATTCGGTTTGGCCGGCAGGATGCGGCGGGATTAAAGGAAAGTATTTCCGCCTCCTTTGTGCTGATCGCGGGTGTGACGGTTTTTCTGAACGCTGCCGCTTTCTTGTGTATAGACGGTATCAAAATTTTTCTCCAGGTACCGGAGGAAGTGTGGGGAACCATGCGGGAATACCTCGCGGTTATTTTTTGCGGAATTGCGGCGACGTTTTTGTATAACTATTTCGCGTCCTTCCTGCGGGCACTAGGAAATTCAACCGCGCCTCTTTTTTTCCTCGCTGTTTCGGCGGTGCTCAATATTATTTTGGACTTTTGGTTTGTGCTGGGTCTGAAATGGGGCGTTGCGGGCGCGGCTGGCGCTACCGTGATTTCACAATACATTTCCGGACTTGGCATGATGGCGTATACGCTTGCGCGGCATAAGGAAATCCGCCAAAGCTTAATACGTTGGCGGATTTCCTGGGGCTGTGTCAAGGAAATTGCAGGTTTTTCCCTGCTGACCTGCGTTCAGCAGTCTGTGATGAACCTGGGGATTCTGTTGGTTCAGGGGTTGGTCAACAGTTTTGGGGCGGTTGTTATGGCCGCTTTTGCGGCGGCGGTGAAAATAGACGCTTTCGCCTATATGCCGGTGCAGGATTTTGGTAACGCGTTTTCTACCTTTATTGCTCAAAATTATGGCGCGAAGAAAAAGGAGCGGATTCAGGAGGGCTTAAAGGGCGCGGTATTGGTGGCGGGTGTTTTCAGTATCGTGGTTTCCGGGAGCGTATGGGTTTTTGCCCGGCAACTGATGGGGTTGTTTATTGATGGGGGCGATCCTGCGGTTGCTGACATTGTCGAGCAGGGAATTGCATATCTGCATATTGAAGGAGCCTTTTATATAGGGATTGGCTGTCTGTTTCTCCTGTATGGCCTGTATCGCGCATTGGGGAAACCGGGAATGTCGGTGGTGCTTACTGTGATTTCGTTAGGGACACGGGTTGCGCTGGCTTACGCGCTCTCGGCAATACCCGCTATTGGTGTGGTGGGGATTTGGTGGTCGGTTCCCATTGGCTGGTTTTTGGCGGATGCTGTCGGATTGATTTATTACATATTTAGGAGAAAACGATTGCTCTCTTGGAGGTATTAAGGTAAAAAAGAAAAGACCGCCCGCAGGGCGGCCTCCAACCTGTAAGCAAGGCGCCTACAAACTATAAAAATGGATTTGATGAGCTGAAGGTTATGATTTTTTCTTGCTCTCAATAGCTTGAATTGTACATGCAAATCCCGCAATCGTTGCGAATAAAGTTGCCCCGCCCATAGGCTGACTCATTCCTGCGCCCATGAAAAAACCAATTACGGAAGCAACGATTATTATCGCAATGGAAATTATTGTTCTCATATTTGTAACCTCCACATATTCCAGCTTTTATATATCGCTTACCAACGGGATCAGTATAACACATTTTTATGTTACTGTCTATCTCCACCTAAGGCTGGTTGACCCTATGCTTGCCCATTTTATATCCGCCTGATACAATAGAATCAATATTTTGTCAGGTGGAGGAGATATTATGAAAGAAAGAGTGCTAATGGCGAGTCAGATTGACGCCTTTATCCAGTACTTGCGGGAGGAAGAGCGGGAGCCGGGGACGGTGGAAAAGTACCTTCGGGATATCAGGCTGTTTGCGGCATGGTCGGGGAACAGAGGGGTATGCAAGGAATTGAGCACAGGTTGGAAGAGCTATTTGAAGTCCTTGTCCTACCAACCGGAGACCATTAATTCCAAGCTGTCCGCCCTGAACAAATTCTTCGCCTTTCTGGGGTGGAACGACTGCCGTGTGAAGCTTCTGAAAATCCAGCACAGGCTGTTCCGGCGTGCGGACAAGGATTTGACAAAGGAGGAGTACAGGCGGCTGTTGGAGACGGCTGCCGGTTTGGGCAGGGAACGTTTGACCCTCCTAATGGAAACCATCTGCGCCACGGGCATCCGTGTCAGCGAGGTGAAATACATCACGCTGGGCGCAGTTCAAAACGGTCATGCGGAGGTTGCGCTGAAGGGGAAGATTCGCACCATTCTGCTCCCGGGCAAGCTGTGCCGGAAGCTGCAAAAGTATGCCAAAAAGAAAAAAATCGTCTCCGGTGAGATATTTCTCACCAGAAACGGAAAGGGTTTGTCCAGACGGCAAATCTGGGCAGAGATGAAAGCGCTTTGTGGATACGCGGAGGTGGAATCCTCCAAGGTGTTTCCCCACAACCTGCGCCACCTGTTTGCCCGGACCTTTTACCGGGTGTATAAGGACGTCGCGAAGCTGGCCGACGTCCTGGGGCATTCCAGCATCGAGACCACCCGCATCTATCTGATCTCCACCAGTGTGGAGCACGTCCGCCAGCTGGAACGGCTGGGGCTTATTTCTTAAGCTCGGAATAAGACAGAATACTTGGTTTGTATCTATGATGATAATAAAAGAAAAGGCCTTTCACTGAGGTCCCGCGTATGTTTTCTGCATTATATCATACGCAAAATGGAAATGCAAGTGGAAGGTTTGGCTTTTGCATGGCAAATTACAGTCAGAAATGGAAATTTTCCATTCTGACTGCTTTTTTTACCCGGAATGGGAAGCCTTCTGCTGTTGCCGCTGTTTTTGCAACGGCACAGGAGCGTATCTTCAAGGCTATCCAAGTATTCTGGGATGAACCGGAGAAAGGAGGAGCCATGCCGTTAACCAGACAACACATACAGGGAGAGCGCCCGACGCGGCAGAGACGCTTTAACGAGGGCGTCGTGATACGGGAGGAAGATATTCAGCAGTTCCTGGCCGACTATGAGCGGATGAACCGGACAGAGGGAACAGTGCAGTTTTACCGCCGGAAGATGAAGCGTTTCTATGAAGACCTGCCGGAGGACAAGACGGTGCGGTACGGCACCTTGCAGAACTGGCGGGACTCGCTGCTCCGGAACGGGTATACGCCGGGCTCAGCCAACGCGTTTCTCTCGGCGGCGAACGCATATCTGGACTATATCGGTCACCGGGAGTATCAGCTCGCGGGGCAGCTCAAGGAAGAGAAAGCGCCTGTGCCGGAACTGAGCCGGGCGGAATATCTGCACCTGCTGCGGACGGCAAGGGCATTGGGGAAAGAAAAGATATACCTGCTAATCAAGCTGTTTGGTTCAACGGGACTCTTCGCGCAGGAATTGCCGGAGATCACAGTGGAAGCGGTGCAGACAGGGAAAATTGTGTGCGACCAGAACAAGTACAAGCAAATTGTGACGGTCCCGGCCTGTCTCCAGAAGGAGCTATTGGACTATGCGAAGAGAAACGGGATCATATCCGGCCCGATCTTCCAGACGAGGGATGGCCGGCCGATGCACCGGACCTATGTATCGGCGGTCATTCGGAATCTATGTGAGAAGGCGCAGATTTCGAGCGAGAAGGGAAACCCGAAATCACTACGAAAGCTGTACCTGTCCACAAGGGCAGGAATTGAGAACAACGTTGCCCTCCTGGTAGAACAGGCCATGGAGCGCATGATGGAGCAGGAACAGTTTTCCATCGG
>JAAWHG010000050.1 GCA_022795735.1 Oscillospiraceae bacterium | reverse complement strand
ATCAAGGAGAACACCGAATTGTACGGCTTCGAGCTGACCGATGCGGAAATGGCGCAGATCAACGCCCTTGACCGGAACGAAAAGCACGATTGGTATTAAAACGAACTTCCCTATGCGCTGCTGTGGGCTGTGCATAGGGAGGTTTATTTTGCTATTTGTTCAAAAATTTATCCAGAAAGAATCAAATTTACCCTTGACAAAAGCTCTCTGAGGACAATATTTCCGGCAAGCTGCCCGATGAATGGTCTATCAAGCTATCCCGTGACTATGAACAGGAGCAGGAACAGTTAAAGACAGTCGTGGAAACCCTGGGGCAGGAAGTGACACAGCAGGAGCAGAAGCGGGTGAAAATCCGGGAAATCGAGGTCATCTATAACTTCATTGGTGCGTTTGATTTTGAGGGAGCGCGGGAGCAGTCCCAAACTGCCCAAGACAAAAATAATGCGAGAGTCGGCGCAGCTTAACACTACGCCGACCCTCGCCTAAAATGTTTTTTACGCCACCACCGCATTGAAGGCAGTTTTATTTTACCAATTTCAACCATCCGTGTCAACCCACGTCGAAAATTGCCATTCCGCCCCCGTTTCCTTCTCATGGCGGCGCAGTCAGAGAAACCCTTGTACCGCTGAAAGAAACCGTTGCATTTTCCGGCAAACTATATTATAATGGCCAAGCTGGTACATTAGTTCGCTAATGTGACGGCGAGATAAAGCGAGAAAGGGAAATTCAAATATGCCCGAAACGGATTGCCGCCCCAAGAGGCGGCTTGCTTACCGGACGGTTTCCGCCGTCTCCTTCTGCGCCATCCTCGCCCTGTGGTGCCTGTTGACCTACGGCGGCTTGGTTTCCGAGATTTTTGTGCCGTCTCCTTCGAAAGTCCTCGCCGCAACGGTGGAAATGGCGAAGGAAGGCTCTCTGTGGCGCAACTGCTGGATGAGTGTAAAACGGGTGATGGTGGGCTGGTTCTGGTCCGCCGTGGCGGCGCTGCCCATTGGAATGTGCATGGCGAGGTCGAAGCGGTTCAGCGCCGCAATTCAGCCGGTCATAGAGTTTGCGCGCTATCTGCCGGTGGTGGCCCTGGTGCCGTTGACCATTTTGTACTTAGGAATTGGCGAAACGCAAAAGTATGTTATCATCTGGCTTGGGACGTTTTTCCAGCTTGTTCTGATGGTGTGCGATACCGTCAGTGCGGTGGACAAGAACATGATAAACGCGGCCCGGACCCTGGGGGCCAACCGCTGGCAGGTCTACAAGGAGGTCATTTTTCCCGCGTCCCTTCCTGGTCTGATGGACGACTTTCGGTTGACCATCGGCTGGGCGTGGACCTACCTGGTGGTGGCCGAGATGGTGGCCGCGAGCAACGGTTTGGGCTATATCATCCTCAAGTCCCAGCGCTTTCTGGCAACCGATGTGATTTTCTCTGGACTGATTACCATCGGCGTGATCGGACTTGCAAGTGACTTTATCGTCAAGCTGCTTACCCGCATTGTAGTGCCGTGGCAGGAAAGGCTGCGTGATTGACCATGGAAAATCAGCTGAAACTGGAAATGCGCGGCGTCACCAAGCATTTCCAGGGGAAAAAACGAAACGCCCCCAGCGTTACGGCGTTGGACGGCGTGGACCTCACCGTGTCAGACGGGGAATTTGTCGTGATCGTCGGCCCCTCCGGCTGTGGAAAATCCACCCTGCTGAACATCGCCGGCGGACTGGAAACGGCGACGTCCGGCACGGTGATGGCGGGCGGCAAGCCAGTCACCGGTCCCGGCGCGGACCGGGGGATGGTTTTCCAGGGCTACAGCCTGTTCCCGTGGCTGAGCGTGCGGAAAAATGTGGAGTTTGGCCTGAAAATGCAGGGCGTTTCCAAGGCGGAACGGGCGGCGGCGGCACGGGAATTCATCGGTCTGGTGGGCCTCTCCGACTTTGAGGACGCCCTGCCCGGGGCGCTGTCGGGCGGTATGAAGCAGCGGGTCGCCATTGCCCGGACGCTGGCGGCCAGGCCGGAGGTACTGCTCATGGATGAGCCCTTCGGCGCATTGGACGCGCAGACCCGCGTGGTCATGCAGGAGCTGTTGGCCCGGGTCAGCCGGGAAACGAAGAGCACCGTCCTCTTTATTACCCACGATATCGACGAGGCCATACTGCTTGCCAACCGCATCTATGTCATGTCCCGCCGCCCGGGAACCGTCCGGGCGGTATTGGATGTCGGGCTGCCCGGCGAGCGGGACCACAACAGCCTGGTAACAGAGATGTTTTTGGAGCTGAAACGAACCATCATGGATATGCTCTGGCAGGAGAGCCAGGACGCCGCGATGAATCGTTGAGCGATATAAGGAAGGAGAACCATTCAGATGAAAAAATTGTTCGCTCTGTTGACAGCCCTAACGTTGGCTATATCTCTGGCGGCCTGCGGCGGCGCGCCGCAAAAGACCGCCGGCCCCGATTCCGGCGCCGAACCCATTCCCATCAAAGTAGCCTTTTGTACATGGGTAGGCTACGCGCCGCTGTTCATAGCGGAGGAAAAGGGGTATTTCGAGGAATACGGCTATGCGCCGGAGATAATCATCATGGAGGACGAATCGGCCTATGGCTCCGCGCTGGTGTCCAACAGCATCGACGCGCTGGGCCAGGTTTTGGACCGTGATATCATTCAGTACGTGGCGGGCGCGCCCGAGCAATATGTCTGCACGATGGACGCTTCGACCGGCGGGGACGGTCTGGTCGCGACGGCGGACATACAGTTGGTGGACGATCTGGCGGGAAAGACGGTAGCGCTGGACAAGTCGGCGACTTCGTATTTCTTTTTCCTCCAGGTGCTGGCGGACAGCGGCATTACCGAGGATGAAATCAACATCGTGGAAATGGGCAATGATGAGGCCGGAGAAGCGTTTATAGCGGGGAGCGTTGACGCGGCGGTCACGTGGGAGCCCCAGCTCAGCAACTGCTCAATGCGAGAGGGCGGACATATCCTGGTATCGTCGGCGGATTACCCCAAAGCAATCATCGACGTGCTGACGGTCAACTCCAACTTCTTAAAGGCGCATCCGGACGCGGCCAAGGACCTTTTGGAAATCTGGAACAAGTCGGTAGACTTTTTGAATGAAAACTTCGACGAGGGCTGCGAGATCATGGCGAAGGGACTGGACCTTGATGTGGAGGAGGTCAAGGAAAGCTGCGGCGGGGTCACCTACTATGACCGCAGCATGAACGCGGAGTTTGTAAAGGACAGCACCGACTTTAATGTCATGGATGTGGCGGACACCGCTGCCGCATTCTGGCTGGAGCGCGGTTATATTGACAACGACGACCTCAGCGGCTTCTTTGCGGGGACGCCCAAATAACAGAAAATCGCACAAAAGGAGGCGCCGCCGCGAAACGGCGTCTCTTTTGCGCGATTAGACGCTTGCCAAATGGTACCGCGTTCGTTATAATACGAAGGACGGGGGACACCCGTCCCCCCCAAAAATAATGCGCTGCATCCCCGACGCGGGGAGCGGCAGCAGGAGGTAAATTGAATATGAGAAAAAAGAAGTACGACATGCGATGGATGACAGGCGTGGCAATGATGGCCGCGCTGGTGGTTCTCCTTGCCAACACCCCCCTGGGCATGATACAACTGCCCATCATCAAAGCCACGACCACCCATATCCCGGTCATACTCGGGGCAATTCTGTTGGGGCCGATGGCGGGAAGTATATTAGGGGCGGTATTCGGACTGTGTTCCATGGCGAGCAACACCTTCGCGCCCACGCTGCTTTCCTTTGCATTTTCCCCTTTTATCAGCCCGTCGGTTGCTGGCGCGGTAAAAGCGGTGTGGATTTCGGTCGGGTGCCGGGTCATGATCGGCCTGATTTCGGGCTGGCTTTGGCTGGGGCTTAAAAAAATGAGACTGCCCGATTTGGCCGCCCTGCCTGTGGTGGGCTTTGTGGGCTCGATGACCAATACGGTCTTTGTCATGGGCAGCATCTATTTTCTGCTCCGGCCCGAGTACGCCCAGGCGATGGGAGTTGGGACAGACGCGGTGTTCGGGCTCGTCCTCGGGGTTATAACAGGTTCCAGTATTTTGGAGGCGCTGGCCGCGCTCGTGCTGGTCACGGCTCTTGGCAAGGTGCTGATTCATGTGGTAAGCCGCCGCGCCGGGAGGTAACGATATGCTCTTAGCCATTGATATTGGCAATACCCACATCGTCCTGGGCGGAATTGTGGAAGGGACGGTTCAGTTTGAGGCCCGCTTGGCCACCGACCTGCGCCGGACTGCCGACCAGTATTGGCTGGACCTGAAAAGCATTCTCTGCGAATACGGGGTAGGCCCGGGCGAGGTGTCGGACTGTATCATTTCGTCGGTGGTCCCGCCGGTGTTTAATGAGGTGTGCCGGGGCGCGGAACGAGTGGTGGGAAAGCGGCCCATGGTGGTGGCTCCCGGCCTCAAGACCGGACTGAACATCCAGATGGACGTTCCTTCCAAGGTTGGCAGCGACCGAATTGTGGCGGTGGTGGCTGCCCTGGACCGGTACAAGCCCCCGCTGATTCTTATCGACATGGGGACCGCGACAACCATTGAGGTCGTGACGGAAGGGAATCACTATATCGGTGGCTGTATCATTCCAGGTGTGGGCGTATCTTTGGAGGCGGTGACCACCCAGACCGCCCAGCTTCCCGGCATCCAGCTTGGCAAACCGGGTAAGGTGATCGGGAAAAACACCGAGGACTGCATGCGCAGCGGAGTAATGTACGGAGCCGCCGCCATGCTGGACGGAATGCTCGACCGGGTGGAGGAGGAGTTGGGCCGTCCCGCGACGGCGATTGCCACCGGGGGGATTGCGAAGCTGATCGTCCCACTGTGCCGGCGGCGTATTACCGTGGACGACGGCCTGTTGCTCAAAGGGCTGTACATTCTCTATCAAAAAAATCGAAAAAAGTAAAACAAAACTGCCCCTGGTGATACCAACACCAGGGGCAGCCTTTGTTTGAATAGCACCGGCAAAAAGCCTGCTTTTTTAGTATTTATCCGAACTCAGACCACCAGGAACGACATTGTTGCTATTTGCGATGGGCGATGTCGTGTGGGTACTGCCATCTGTACGGCGAAGCTTAAAACGCCCAACCAGGTTTTTCATGGTGGAGGCTTGACTGGCAAGCTCCTCGCTTGCCGCCGCAGACTCTTCACTTGTCGCAGAGTTTGTCTGCACCACGGAAGAGAGCTGGTCAATGCTCTGTGTCACTTGTTTAATAGAAGACGTTTGCACTTCAACGCCGTCCGTAACCACATCCACGCGCTTTACGACCTCGTCAGTTAATCCCTTGCACTCAAGTAAAGCATGCGTGACCTGTTCGACAATGTTGCTCCCGTCTTTAACGGAGCTGATAGCGCCATCAATCAAATCCTTAGTTGCTTTGGCGGATGCGTCCGATTTAGCTGCCAGATTACGCACCTCATCGGCCACAACGACAAAGCCCTTTCCGGCGCTGCCGGCGCGGGCAGCCTCAACGGCGGCGTTCAGCGCCAGAATATTTGTCTGGAACGCAATATCCTCGATGGTCTTGATGATTTTGCTCATTTCCTGAGAAGAAAGTGCAATTTTGTTCATGGCCTGATTCAAAACATCCACTTGCTGATTCATTTTTTCGACCTGCGCGCCTGCTGCTTGCACACTGTTTTTGGCGTCTTTGGCAGCAAGATCGGTCTGACGTGATGCTTCGGAAATATCCGTAATCGTTCCGGTCAATTCCTGAAGTGTGCTAGCCTGCTCGGTCGCGCCCTGCGCCAACGACTGTGCGCCGACGGATACCTGATCGGCGCCAGCGGAAACCTGGTCTGTACCTTGCGTGATCTGCAAGAGCGCATCACTGAGCTGATGATTGATGTCCCGGATGGATTGGATGATGGTTTCCAGCGCACCGACGTACAAAGATACGTCTTTGCTCCGCACATCGAAATTCCCCTCCGCCATCTCCCTGAGCAGGTATGCCGCATCCTGAATGACGCCGGAGAGAGTGGTTTGGCTGCTGCGCAGGGCATCGCACATCATGCCCAACTCATTCTTGCTCTGGTAGTCAACAGGTATGCTCAGATTGCCCTGCGAGAATCCGACCAGTGCATTTTGAACCTGAGACACCGGAATGGTGATTGTCTTAATAATCATAAATGCCAGTGCAATGACTGCAATGGTAGCGATAACTGTGGCTACGGCAACAATAGTTATGATAACGCTGATCTCCAATTGGATACGCTCGCGCTCGTCAGCCATGCCCTGCGTTAAATAATTGACCAAGGATGTTGCGGCTGTGGCCATCTTCTCCTGATCGGGGGTATCCGTTTCAGAGATAAACTGAATACCCTTTTGTAGATACGATTCATCTCCAGTTTTGGCATACTGGCGATACCAATCAATCAGTTGCGGATTCGTATTGGCCCAACTGGTTGTTACTGAAATATATTCATCCAATGTACTGCGTTCTAGCTGGGATGGAAAATTCGCCTTCAGCAATTCCATATTGGCCAATAGACTTTCCTGTGCGTTTTCCGCAGTTTGAAGCAGCCTTTCGTTCCCGTCAGAATCGGGGATCAGGTAGGAATCACGAATATTCCGTCCGATTAACAGTGAGTTGACCCGGCAGGATAAAATATTCTGATTTGCTGTGGCATCCTTATCAAGCAACGCCTCGTAGCTGCTTTTGATATTGAACATCATGAATAGGCTGGTAACAATCAGGAGTAGGGAAATCCCGATGGTGATGCCATAGCCAAGCAACAAACTTTTTTTCACTTTTATGTTTTTTAACATGACATTTATCCTCCATATATTCACGAATTAAATATGAAATCTTCCGTCATAATAAATTGCCAAACAGCAGTTGTTCAAAAGCCGTTACTTCGCCCGGCTTAGAACATATAATTTCCTTGGCCTAAATCGCAGTGACATTTCTGTAAAGGCAAGCTGAGTTCCCGTGTCCACCTCCTCGCGGCAAACTGTGTCCAAAGCGTCTCGCCATATGTATCAATTTTTCTATAACAATATACACTGTATCGCGATCAATACAAGCATCGCAAAGGAATTTACAATCCAACTTCAAAACATCAATCATCCAAATTATTCAAAGAAGAGTACCCGGTTCCAAAAACATCAAAGGAGCGAGCATAGCCGCCAGATGGATTGGTTTTTCAGCGCGTCATCCATCCTGTTTGTCATGATATTCTTTTGTTGCAGTTGGGTGTGGTCCTCCTCCTTATAAAAACCGCAGAAATACAGTCTCCAACCGATATCTTTCAGATTTACTTCGGGCAATATTGGCGCTGTCTCTGAATCAGGGACCGGCAGGGTGGTATCCAAAATTTGATACGCGCAGGAACCATTGCTTTTCCGTCAGTTTAACATTGGATTTAATCTCCGCTAAATGCTTCTTGGCTTGACCATGTAGTGCCCAATTTGCCGGTATAGTACAAAAATGAAAAGAAGGACATAAAGGCATAGTTTCCCCGTCATAACACAACGCGGAAAACTCTTTTATTTTTGGACAGCATAAAAGGGCAGACTTATACTGTCTGTCTTACGTAAGTTGCGCTGAATAGCTTATGTCAAAATCCCCTTTATGTTCTGGTTTGAGCGACTATATCATGTTTTGATGTTTTTGTCAATAGCTCTCATCCGCTTTTCCAGGATTTACAAAAAGCCGGCAACGATGGTGTGAATCCGCCTTGGTCGTTTTCTTTTTTAACACCCCAACATTTGTGGTAACAGAATGACGGTTTCAGTCCGGATTTTTGTGCGCAGACTCTGCTAACGCCAATGTAAATTTGTAAGAAAATGTCGAAGAAATTTTACGGTTTTTCATTGTAGGCGGGATAACAAAAATTGGATGCTTTTTTCCAATCCTATCCCAGACCCACCTGTCCAATGACAGAAAAATCACATGGATACTCTACGGCGAGTCAATTGCCGGGGTTGGCAATCCGTCGGGACATAAAGCGCGGAAAGCCTAACAACGCAGTTTCTAAAAGATACTGATGCAAAAATACGTTGTGCGAAATGGAGAATCAATTCTCTCCATTTCGCACAGTTCCTCTTTTTCTTCTAGGGTCCTCTTAACGGGTAGCAGTTCAATTTTCTACTTTATGGAACGCCCTGCGCATATTGTGAGACAATCTGATATACGACCTCACATTCCCAGTCACTCAGTTCGATGATAACCTGTTCGTCGTTGATTATACCGGAAAGCGTTCCAAGGTCACTCATTGAGGTGTTTAAGAAGTCCTCGCCAATTTGAAAGGTCAATGTCGCTATACTCAATAAAGGCGAATCAATTATTTGCATTTCATGATTGTAAAAAAGGTCAACAATCGTTTGGGCTTGCTCATCTTCTAAAAAATATTCGTCGTACTTATCGCTATGTACAAGTAAAGTTACGGCATTTTTGTCTGCTTCTGAGACGGTATCTGTGTCATAAAGTTCAGAATCTTCGTCACTGTGGTGATTAGTAGATTCCACCACCTGCTTTCTTTCTGACAATTCAATTCCACCTTTTGATTCCGCCTCTGTATGGTTGCCACAGCTTGTTAATATTGTGAACAGCAACCCACTCACTATTATTGTTCCTTTAAACAGCATACTACGACCAAGCCTTTCCGGTATATGAGATATCTCCATAAAATTTTATAGGAGTTGTACCGGAGCCAGGAACAAGTGCGGCTGCATCAACTGCTGCTTGTCTGATTGCATTTTTGCCATCAACACGCGGCCAAAAACCCTCAGAAAAATTATATGTAGCATCATAAGTTACTGAATTACTCCAACCTAAAAATGCTCGATTGCTATATCCATTAGTTTTGAATGCATCTGCCCACCCGGAACCTTCAGCTGTTTTACAGGCATCCAAGAAAACGAAATGCCAGTTTCCGGTTATATCACTCGGATATATCCAGTTCCTTCCTCCGCGGAAACCTAAGACTTCCATATTACCATGTCCAGTAAAATAGAATGCATATTCAGTATTCAATGCCTTCAAATAATTTCTAATAGCTGTAAACATCTTAGTAGTAGTATAATTATCGGATGTGGTAGTATAACCAAGTCTCTTCATTGCAGATGCAGCCCAATTCATTTTTTTAAGAAACCATGAATTAAATATTATTATTTCTAAAGCAGTATATTTCTTTAATTCAGAATTATAATTGTCTGCGGAAGAATCCGCAGATTCTTGGATTGCAATAGCGAATCCGGTCTCTCCCATTATTAAATCTCTTCCAACATATTCACCACTCAATGCATCAATGTAGAAAATGTCATCATTATTTGACGAGCTTACTTCATAAACCAAATAGCAAATATTGTCGTTATAATGGTCGATTTTTAAATTATAAAGTCTATCACTGATATAGGTCAATTTAGCGCTATTAAACAAATTTTCATTGACGGCATGCTCATTGGCAACAGCTATAGCTTCGCTTTCACTAATTTGGGGATCAATTGCATTTGGAGCACTATCAAATTTTGCTGCAATAGAAAAATTCAACGAATCCTTGTTAAATACAACATTAATTGATTGGAAGGGATTTTTTATACCGTTTTCAAGCATTTTTTCAAACGTGAAGAACAAGTAATCCTCATCAAAATCATATGTGTCTGTGAGGATGTATTCGTTTTTGTTTTAAATATTTTGTGAGAACCGGCAAAACCTTGTGAAACAGCGCATTACGCCGCGTTTCCTGACAACAGACCACCCCAATTACTACGAATTTACTACCAAGGGATGAGCTTTGATACGACGAAACACCAGGAAATGCGGACATACCGTTTTGCGCGCCCTTTAACCTACCCTCTAAAATCACATATCGCCCGACTGGATAGGCCGTCTTTTCTGCATGGAAAAGGCGGCTTTATCTATGCCCGTACATAGCCGTCTGTTTCGTCGCAGGCGGCTAAATCTATGAAAGGAGGAACCCCCAAAATGGCGAAACCAAAAGTGATAAGCGTAGCAAATCAAAAAGGCGGAGTTGGCAAAAGCACGACCGTCTACAACCTGGGGGCCGGTCTTGCGCTGGAAGGTAAAAAAGTCCTGATGCTGGATGTAGACCCCCAGGGTGATCTGACCAAGATGCTGGGCCAGCGCAAACCCCACGATCTGAAGCTGACCCTGGCTACGGTGATGAACGAGATCGTGGCGGACATCGACTGGCACGGCCATGAGGAAGTCATGCAGCACCATGAGGGCTTTGACTTTGTACCG
>JAAWHG010000003.1 GCA_022795735.1 Oscillospiraceae bacterium | reverse complement strand
ATTTTTCTGACGGCCCGTGACGAGGCGGCGGACAAGCTGGCAGGGCTGGGTCTTGGAGCGGACGATTATATCGCAAAACCCTTTCTGCCCCAGGAATTTTTACTGCGGGTCTATGCGGTTCTGCGCCGGTGCTACAAGGAGGATGCCCCCCCTTTTGAAACTGGATGGCTGTACGGTGGATTTCAGCCGGGCCGAAGTTGACAAGGGTGGTGAGATACTTCCCTTGACGGCGATGGAACATAAGCTACTGGAAACGCTTGCAAAGAACGAGGGCCGTATCGTAACGGTGGACACGCTCTGCGAGGCCCTATGGGGTGATAATCCGTTTGGCTATGAAAACAGCTTGAACGCCCATGTGCGGCGTGTCCGGGAGAAGATCGAGGCAGACCCGTCAAAGCCTGTTTCCCTGCTGACGGTCAAAGGGCTGGGCTATAAACTGCTGGCGAGGAAATAACCGATGAAAGCATTTGGAAAATATATATCAAAGTATCTTCTTTCCTTTTTTGCCTTTGCTTTGGTGCTGCTGCTTATCAACATTCTGGCGTTTGCTTTGACGTTCAGCGGCATCGTATCCAAAGAATACGGTTCGGTATCGCCGGCAAATATGTTAGAGGCTGTAGCCGCTGATCTGTCAGCATCCTGCATCTCAGAAGAAAGGTCGCAGGAACTAACCCACAATCAAATTTGGGCTATGCTTTTAGATGCAAGCGGGCGTTGTATTTGGGAGGCATTTTTGCCGGAGGAAATACCGACGCAGTACACGATTCAGGATGTGGCCGTGTTTTCAAAAGGCTATCTGCAAGACTACCCTGTTTTTGTGCGGAACATGGATAACGGCTTATTGGTGTTGGGCTACCCGAAAGACAGCTTTATGAAGCTGACAGGAAATTATTTTCCTGTGCGGGCAATCAGGCTTTTTCCGCTTTTCGTGACTAGCATCTTGGCGATAGACATATTACTTTTATTCTTAGTCTACTACTTCTCCAAGCGGAAAATCTCTAAAAATACAGAGCCGATTATGGCCTCTATCAAAACACTGTCCGCTGGCAAACCTGTTGATCTGTCCATTCGAGGCGAGTTATCGGAAATTGCGGATAGCGTCAATCAGGCGTCCCAGGTGTTGAGCAGACAAAACCAGGCCCGTGCTAACTGGATCAGCGGCGTTTCTCACGACATCCGCACACCGCTCTCCATGATTATGGGATATGCCCAGCGGATTGCCGGAGATCATGGAGCCAGTGAGAATATTCAGCAGGAGGCAGAAATCATCCGGGTGCAGAGTGCAAAAATCAAAGACTTGGTGCAGGATTTGAATTTAGTATCGCAGTTGGAATATGAAATGCAACCGCTCCATAAAGAGCCGGTACGCCTGTCTAAACTGCTGCGTTCCTATGCGGCGGATTTGCTTAATGCGGGTATCAGTGAGAAACATACAGTCGAGGTTGAAATTTCTTCCGAAGCGGAAACCGCAGTTATAGACTGTGACGCCCGTTTGATTTCGCGGGCTATCGGTAACTTGGTGCAGAACGGCATCAACCACAATCCGCAGGGGTGCGATATTTTCCTGCTCCTTGACTGTTCATCGGAAAATGTTTCAATTACAGTTGCGGACAATGGCGTGGGTATGTCCGTTGAAAAGTTGCGGGAATTGGAAGAAAAACCACACTATATGGAAAGCACCGATGAACGGCTGGACTTGCGGCATGGTTTGGGACTGCTGCTAGTCATGCAGATCGTGAAGGCACATGATGGAACAATAAAAATTGAAAGTGCGCCACAAAATGGATATAAGACCGTTTTGACATTTCAGAAAGCGAGTTTGTGAAATGACACATCTTGTGAAAAAATTAGAGTCGCCTGTCTTTGGCAAGCATTTCCCCGTTCTCCATGCCCTCATCAACACAAGGGGCAGAGAAGCTATAACGAGGAGAACGCTGCCAAAGTAAGCATACGCATGATGTCTTTCAACGCCTTCGTTGTTCCTGATACTGCCATGGTAATCCTCCTGTATCTTTAGGTGGCATACAGGGCTTCTTCCAATTTCCGCAACGCCTGTTCAAAAACTTTTTTTCCCTTGAAAATGCGGTTGACGATATATGCCGGATTTCCAAAATCAGAGATGGGCCGGATTTTCAGAACATCCATATTTTCCAGATTGGTCACACCAGTATCCGCATATTTGTCCAACAATGCGTTCAGGACAGCTTGGGCCTGTTTACCGTATTTGGCAAAATAATTGCGTTTTTTTACATTATTTGCCCGCTCCCGGCGTGTCAGCGGCGGCATATCAAAGGCAACATGGCAGAGCAAATCGAAAGGATCAAATTCTGGCCCGATTTGTTCCTGTAATTCTTCAATCAGTACACCTTGCGCCGCCAATTCATCCAATATGGCCTGTTTGCGGTTGGCAGAGGACCACGCTGTCAAAAAATCGTCTAATGTTGCATATTGATTTCGCACATTGCGGCGTGTATAGTCAGTCAGCGACTCTGTAATCAGTTTCCCGTCTTTATCAATGTACTGGACACGCTGTTTCAAAACAGTAACTTCAACGTCATGAACATAGTGTTTCACTCTCCGCTCGGATGGGGGTTCATCTGTGAAATCTGTAGGATTATTTTCATCAGTGTTATCCGACGGTATATCGACAGGGTCACTATCAAAATCAGGAATATTACCTTCAACATCTGGTGTAAACGACTGGTCTTGTTTGCTGGGGCCATCCCGAACACGAGTATCCCGGCTAATAATCTGATTAAATTCTGTCATGCTGTTGATATTGGAGTCCAAGACGATAAATCTCACCATTTGGGCATCTACGCCCGTAGTCAGCAGCTTTGAGGTTGTCACTAATGTGGGGCAGCGACTGGATACGTCTTGGAAGTTTTTAAGCTGCTTTTTTCCAATAGGGTCATCACCGGTGATACGCATAATGTAGCGTTCGTCCTGATTGACTAAATCCTGATTTTCGTTGATAAGAGCTTGCCACATTCGGTCTGCGTGTTCTGTATCAACGCAGAAAAATATAGCCTTGTCAAATCGCAAGTCATGCTTCTTTAAATAGTTTGATACCACTTTTGCAACGATACGGGTACGCCGCTCCAGCACCAATTCGCGGTCAAAATCATTTGGGCCATATTCTCTATCTTCGATAATATTTCCATAACGATCTGTTTGTCCTTCATAAGGACGTCATCCTTCTGCATCCTTGTCCAGAACAACATATTGTGAAAAGTAAAACTATCTCCATTAGAAGTAAATACAAACGGGATCAACAAGCGCTCCACATAGTCTAAAGCCTGCTGCATTCCGTCTGAAACGCTGTGATTATTGCCTTTTGCCTCGACTATGGCAAGAGGGATATGTGGCCTGTAAAACAGGACATAGTCAGCAAATTTTGCCTTGTCCCGCTTGTATGTACCACCCCTGGTAATAATCCGGCCCTTTGTGATAGCATACTCCTCACGAATTTGTGAAAAAGACCAACCAGCTTTTGAAATGGCAGGAGTAATAAATCTGGTGCGGATTTCTTGTTCGGTCAACATTGTCATATCCACGATAATTCCCTACCGCATTTTGAATTCGAGATAAGATACAGAAGAATATATGAGCAATATAACATAGGGAGCAACATTTTCAAACAAAGTTTTGCCTTACTATCAAAATTTTTCTCTGAAGTAGGGGAACTTTTACTTCTTACATAAACTTACCCTTGACAAAAGCTCTATGAGGACAATATTTCCGGCAAGCTGTCCGATGATCGGTTTATCAAGCTATCCCGTGACTATGAACAGGAGCAGGAACAGTTAAAGGCCGTCGTGGAAACCCTGGGGCGGGAAGTAAAACAGCAGGAGCAGAAGAAAACCAACGTCAGGAAATTCATTTCCGTGGTGAAGAAGTACACGGACATGACCCAGCTTGACGCCACTATCCTGCGTGAGTTTGTGGAACAGATCAGAGTGTCCGACGCTTACTTGACCGACGAACAGCAGAAGCGGGTGAAAATCCGGGAAATTGAGATCATCTATAACTTCATTGGTGCGTTTGACTTTGAGGGAGCGCGGGAGAAATCTCAAACTGCCCAAGACAAAAATAATGCGAAAGCCGGCGCAGCTTAACACTACGCCGACCCTCGCTCAAAATGTTTTTTTACGTCACCGCCCCATTTACCGGACGCTTTTTGCTTATTTCTGCTTGGGGACCTGCCGTTCGTCTACATAGCCCATAGCCCAGCCCATGTCCTTGTGGCAGACCGGGCAGACCTTCCAAGGCTCCAGCGCCTCCACAATATGGCCGCAGTTGAGGCAGCGCCATACCACAGGCTTGTCTTTCTGGTAGAGGGTGCAGTCGGTGTACTGCTTGTGGGCGTCCAGGAAGATATTGTGGTGGAGGCCCTCAATGGCGGCGATGTTTTCCCACAGCTTGGCCGCGTCGGCATAGCCCTCTTCGCGGGCAATGCGGGCGAACTCGGGGTAGATGGTGTCGTGTTCCTGCCCCTCGCCCTCGGCGGCAAACTGAAGGTTGTCGGCGGTGGAGCCCAGGTCGTAGGGGTAACCGGCGGTGAGGTCGATGTTGTGGACCGGCCCGCCGGCCAGCTTGACCAGCATTTCCAAAAACTCCTGGGCGTGGACCTTTTCATTGTCGGCGGTCTGCTCGAAGATGCGGGCGATAAATTCCTGCTTCTCCTTGCGGGCCTGGCCGGCGTAGACCGTGTAACGGCTACGCGCCTGCGACTCGCCGGCGACACTGCGGGCCAGGTTTTGGGCGGTTTGGGAAGATAAAAAGTCCATAAAATGGGTGCTCCTTTCCGGTTTTATACGGTTAGGATAACCCGTTCCTTGGATTTTATTTTAGGGGCCGCAGGGTCTTTAAAAAGCGTTCCAGCCGGTCCAGGCCCTCGCGGAGCTCGGCTTCGCTGTAGCAATAGGAGAGGCGTACATAGCCCTCGGCTCCAAAGCAGACGCCCGGCACCAGACCGAGCCCGCTTTCCCGAATCAGACGGGTACAGAAGGTCTCCGAATCGAGGCCGTATTGCTGGATTGAGGGAAAGATGTAGAACGCCCCCTCCGGCTTGGCGACCTCCATTCCCATTTCAACGAGACGTCCATAGACCAGGTCGCGGCGGCGGCGGTAGCGCTCCCGCATTTCGGAGATGTCCTCCGACAGGGCGACAACGCAGGCCCGTTGGGTGAAGGCGGCCGCGCAGGATACGGCGTACTGATGGACCTTTTGAATCTGAGCCTTGACCGGCTCGTCCGCCATCAGCCAGCCAAGACGCCAGCCGGTCATGGCGTAGGGCTTGGAAAAGCTGTCCACCACGATGGTCTGCTCCCGCAGCGCGGGGTGGAGGACGGCAAAGCTCAGCTCGCGGTCCACGTAGGCCAGCTGGCGGTAGACCTCGTCGCAAATCACATAAATGCCGGTCTGTTTCGCGATTTCGGCGACCAGAGCCAAGGTCTCCGAGGTGTAGACGCAGCCGGTGGGGTTGTTGGGGGAGGTGAGGACGATGGCCTTGGTCCGCGCCGTCACCGCCTTCGAAAGGGCCGGTCCGGTGATCTGAAAATGGCTGCCGCTGACGTCCAGCGGGACGTAGTTTCCGCGGCACAGGCAGGTGATGGATTCGTAGAGTCCGAAGGCGGGGGTGGGGATAATCACCTCGTCGCCGGGGTTCAACAGGGCGGTCAAGGCGGAGAAGAGCGCCTCGGTGGCCCCGCAGGTGACGATGATCTCCTCCGGGCGGTAATGGAGGCCGCGCTTGGCGGCGGCGGCGGAGAGGGCTTCCAATAGATAGGGCTGGCCGTTGTTGGGCGGATAGTGGGTTTCGTTGCGCGAGAGGGAGAGGAGGACCTGCTCCTTGACTGGTTCCGGCGTGTCGAACTCGGGCTCGCCAAGGGTGAGAAGGACACAGCCGGGGGTCTCCCGGGCGAGGGCGGTAAAATGGCGGATGCCGGACAGGCGGAGGCGTTCCACCGCGCCGTTCATGGGTAGTCGCATGTTGATTTCTCCATTCTCTCAGGGGGTGCGGGTTTTGCCGGTTACTCCTTGAGCAGCTTTTTTCTGGCGAGGTTAATGGTGCCCTCCTGCATCTGGGAAAGCCAGTCGAGGCTTTTGCCGCAGCCCTCCACGACGCAGGTGGCGGGGTCCTCGGCCAGACGGCAGGCGATGCCGGTCCGCTCGGCGATGAGCTCGGGGAAGCCCCAGAGCTGCGCGCCGCCGCCGGTCAGGGTGATGCCACTGGCGGCGATGTCGGAGGCCAACTCGGGCGTCGTCTGCTCCATGACGGACAGAATCATGTCGGTAATTTGACGGGCGGGGCGGCGGAAGACATCGAAAATCTCGTCGGAATTGAGCTCGGCCTCCCGGGGCAGGCCGGTCTTGAGATCGCGGCCCTTGGCGATGGTGGAGATGGTCTGCCCCCGGCGGTAGACACTGCCGATGGTGAGCTTGACCCGCTCGGCGACGGCGGAGCCGCAGAGCATGTTGTAGCGCCGGCGGAGAATGCGGATGATTTCGCTGCTGAAGGTGTCGCCCGCCACCTTGACGGAGGCAGACAGGGCGACGTTGTTCATGGTCAGCACCGCCGCGTCGGTGGTGCCGCCGCCGATGTCAACCACCAGCTGCCCGCTGGGAACGGACAGGTCCAGGTTGAGACCCAGCGCGGCGGCAAAGGGCTCTTCGAGCAGATAGACCCGCCGGGCGCCCGCCTCCATGGTGGCCTGGATGACGGCGCGTTCCTCCACCTCGGAGATGCCGCTTGGGACGCTGACCACCACTCTGGGCTTGACGAAGTCAAAGCGGCTGAGCTTGCGCAGCATGGCGGCAAGCATTTTTTCGGTCATCTCGTAGTCGGAGATGACGCCGTCGCGCAGCGGGTGGAGAGCCACCACGTTGCCGGGGGTGCGTCCGAGCATGTTGCTGGCGGCCTGGCCGATTTGCAGGACCTTGCCGCTGTGCTTGTCCACCGCCACGACAGAGGGCTCCCGAAGGACGATTCCCTTTCCGCTCTCATAGATGAGGACATTGGAGGTTCCCAAATCAATCCCCAGGTCTCTTGAAAATTTCGGCATATGCAGTCTCCACCTTACGGGTCGCGCCCCGTCGCCAGGGCTGCGAAATATACCGCCGAAGCGCCGGCGGACAGCAGGGTCCGGGCCGCCTCTCGGGCGGTCGAACCCGTGGTTATAATATCATCAAGCAACAGATAGCGCCGTCCGGCGCAGGCCGCGCCCCGCCGCAGGCGGTAGACGCCGGCGACGTTGGCCCGCCGGTTGTCCGCCGGGCCGAGGGAGGATTGGGGCGGATTGTCCCGCCATTTATCCAGGCAGGCCTCGAGGGGCTTGTCCAGGATGGACGCCGCGCTGCGGGCGAGAAGAAAGGTTTGGTCGTAGCCCCGCTCCCGCTTTCTGCGGCGGCTGACCGGAATCCAGGTCACCGCGTCAAGGGCCGGCAGGGGCAGCGTCGAGGCGGCGGCGGCCAGCAGCGGGGCAAAACTGCCGGCGTAAAAGGAACAGCCGTTAAATTTGAACCGGAGAAGAGCCTCCCGGACCGTACCGTGATACCGGAGGGCAACCGCCGCGCCGCTGAACTCCGGTGGAAGCTCCCACGGTCCATCGAAGATGGGAAGGGCCAGACGGCAGGGGGTGCAGAAATCACGCTCGTCCTTCTGGAGCAGCTTTCGGCAGAGAACGCACCGGGGCGGATAGAAGAGGTCCAACAGCCAGACTGCCGCCTTCATGCGTTCAGACCCCGTTCCAGCCGCAGCTTGAGGCCGCTGTAACGGCGCTGCTGGCGGTCGTTGGCGGTCATGGCGGCGATGACGGCTTCGTCGCCGACGACGATCAAAAGCTGACGGGCGCGGGTGATGGCGGTGTAGAGAACCCCCCGGGTGAGCAGGTAGGGGGAGCCCGGCCAGGCGGTCAGGATGACGGCCCGGTATTCGCTGCCCTGGCTCTTGTGTACGGTCATGGCGTAGCTATGCTCCAACTCGGAGAGCTGGTCAAAGGCGTATTCTGCGATCCGGTCGCCGTCAAAGAGAACGGCGACGATTTCCTCGGAGAAGTCGATGGACTGGATGACGCCCAGGTCTCCGTTGAAAATCCCCGCCCCCGCGCCGAGGCCGTCGGAGCGCTTCCAGAGGATGTCGTAATTGTTTCGAATCTGCATCACCCGGTCGCCCTCCCGCAGGATGTGCCCGCCCCGGGGCCGCTCCCGCTTGCCGTGGGCCGGCGGGTTGAGGACGGCTTGGAGCTGCTGGTTGAGATTGACCGTCCCCACCTCATGCTTGCGGTTGGGGCAGAGCACTTGAATCTCCTCGGGGGGGATGCCCATTTTTTCGGGCAGGCGGCGCACGCAGAGGTCTTGCACCGTCTCCACAACAGAACTGGCGGTTCTCCGCTTGAGGAAGAAAAAATCCCGGTCGGTGGTCCGCAGTTCGGGCAGCAGACCCTGGTTGACCGCGTGGGCGTTCATGACGATCATGCTCTCCCGCGCCTGGCGGAAAATTTCAGTCAGGCGCACGGTGGGAACGCGTTTGCTGCGGATGAAATCGGAAAAGAGGTTGCCCGCCCCCACCGAGGGGAGCTGGTCCGGATCGCCCACCAGCACCAGGCGGCAGCGCTCCGGCAGGGCGCGCAGAAGAGACTGCATCAGCAGAAGGTCCACCATGGAGGCCTCGTCTATAATCATGGCGTCCAGCTTCAAGGGGTTGTCCTCGTCGTGGAAAAAGACCATCAGGCCGGTCTCGCTGTCAAACTGGGCCTCCAGCAGACGGTGTATGGTGGAGGCCTCCCGCCCGGTCAATTCGGTCAGCCGTTTGGCGGCCCGGCCGGTGGGCGCGGCAAGCTGGGATTTGAGGCCCAGGCGGTCAAAGAGGTCAAGAATGGCGTCCAGGGTGGTGGTTTTGCCGGTGCCGGGACCGCCGGTCAGCAGCATGATCCGCCGCTCGCCGGCGGTGCGGATGGCCTCCCGCTGCTGGGCGGCGTAGGTGAGGGCCTTGTCCGCCTCCACCCCGGCGACCAGCCCAGAACAGTCCTCCTCCACGGGGGCGGCGGCCATTCGGAGAATGCGCTCGGTGACGGCGCGTTCGGCCTCGTAAAATTCGGGCAGGTAACAGACTTCGAGCCGGCCAAGGGTGTCGAGATACATGCGGTCCTGCTCGGAAAGGCGGAGCAATCCCGCGCCGATTGTTTCGGCGTCCAGGTCCAACAGCTGCATGGTTGCGTGGAGGAGCTTATCGCGGGGGAGAAAGGTGTGGCCGTTGCCCAGATTGTGGGACAGCTCGAAGAGAATACCAGCCTCCACCCGCCGTTCGTCGGCCCCGTCCACCCCCAGCTCCAGGGCGAAGCCGTCCACCGTGCCGAAGTCTGCGCCGAAGTAGGGGCCGGTCAACAGGTAGGGATCGTCCCGCACCGCGTCCAGCGCCGCTTCGCCGTAACAGCGGTAGAGACGCATGGCAAGCTCGGGGGGCAGGCGGTGGAGGGAGAGGAACTCAATCAGCCGCCGGACGCCCACCTGCTTGCGGAAGTTTTCACTGATTTCCATGGCCTTTCGCATGGAAATGCCGGGGAGGGCAGCCAGCCGCTCCGGCTCGTTTTCGATCACGTCGAGCGCGCGTGAGCCAAACGCCTCCACAATGCGTTCGCCGGTTCGCGCTCCCACACCCTTGAGGGCGCGGGAGGCGAAGTAGGCCAAAATTTCGGGGGCGGTTTCCGGCATCAGCCGCTCAAGAAACTCCGCTTCGAATTGCCGGCCATAGGACGCGTGATGCCGCCATTTGCCGGTGACCAGCAGCCGTTCTCCGGCGCAGGTCTCGGGAATCGTGCCGACCACAGTGATTTCCTCCCCGTCCTCGCACTGGAGGCGGAGGACGGCGTAGCCGTTTTCCTCATTCTGATAGATCACCGCCGCTACGCTCCCGCGTATCAGCTCCCGTTGTTCCTCCACAGCTTTCCTCCGGTACGATTTCAATGTAGCGTCTGGAGCGGGCCAGCCGCCGGGCACGGTCCAGGCCGACGGGGGACAGACCGCAGTCGGCGATTTCCAGCGAGCCCCGGATCAGTCCGGTGTCGAACAGCCAGGCCGCCCCGCGAATCCTCTGCTCCAGGCCCTCCCCGTCGCCGCAGGCGCGGCAGCGGAGGGTGAAGCCGTGGGCGGGCAACAGGAACGCGCCGGCCAGACACCACAGAAAGAGGAGCAGCCCGGCGGCTGCCAGGGTACATGAAATAATTTTCGCAATCATCGTGCCGCCTCCCATAGAATGAAGTATTCCATGCTATGCGGCTTGCGCTTCCTATTCTACACGATTTTTCCAGGAATTACAATAGAATCTTGCGGGGCGGCCGGAAAAATCACGTTTTCAGGGTGAAAGGGGGCAAAAGCAGGGGAAATGGCGGGCAGAAAAAAGGTGCGCCGCAGAGCGGCGCACCAAGCTTAATAGGATTTAAAGATTAGTCCTCGGTGATGTCGATAACGACGCCGGAGCCGACAGTACGACCGCCCTCGCGGATAGCGAAACGGAGGCCCTTCTCGATGGCGATGGGGGTAATCAGCTCAACCTTCATGTCAACGTTGTCGCCGGGCATGCACATCTCAACGCCGTCAGGCAGGCTGATGATGCCGGTGACGTCGGTGGTGCGGAAGTAGAACTGGGGACGATAGTTGTTGAAGAAGGGGGTGTGACGACCGCCCTCCTCCTTGGACAGGACGTAGACCTGACCGGTGAACTTGGTGTGGGGATGGATGGAACCGGGCTTGGACAGAACTTGGCCGCGCTCGATGCTCTTCTTGTCGACGCCGCGCAGGAGGGCGCCGATGTTGTCGCCGGCCTCAGCGTAGTCGAGCAGCTTGTGGAACATCTCAATGTCGGTGACGACGGTCTTCTTCTTCTCGTCCATCAGGCCGACGATCTCAACTTCCTCGTTCTTGTTGATCTTGCCGCGCTCGACACGACCGGTGGCGACGGTGCCGCGGCCGGAGATAGTGAAGACGTCCTCGACAGGCATCAGGAAGGGCAGGGAATCGTCACGCGGCGGGGTGGGGATATAGCTGTCAACCTGGTCCATGAGCTCCTTGATGCAGGCGTACTCGGGAGCGTTGGCGTCCTGGGACTCGGAAACCAGGGCGTTCAGAGCGGAACCCTTGATGATTGGAATGTCGTCGCCGGGGAAGTCGTAGGAGCTCAGGGTCTCGCGGACTTCCATCTCGACCAGCTCGAGCAGCTCCTCGTCGTCAACCTGATCGACCTTGTTCAGGAAGACCACGATGGCGGGCACGCCGACCTGACGGGCGAGCAGGATGTGCTCCTTGGTCTGGGCCATGGGGCCGTCGGTGGCGGCGATGACCAGGATCGCACCGTCCATCTGCGCGGCGCCGGTAATCATGTTCTTGATATAGTCGGCGTGGCCCGGGCAGTCAACGTGGGCGTAGTGGCGGGAATCGGTCTGGTACTCGACGTGGGCGGTGTTGATCGTGATGCCGCGGGCCTTCTCTTCGGGGGCCTTGTCGATGCTGGAGTAGTCGGTGTAATCGGCCTTGCCCTGGAAAGCGAGCCACTTGGTGATGGCGGCGGTCAGGGTGGTCTTGCCATGGTCAACGTGGCCGATGGTGCCGATGTTTACGTGGGGTTTGGTGCGCTCAAATTTTTGCTTGCCCATTGAATAAATCCTCCTTGTAGTTGGGTGAATCCGAAAATTTTATGGTTGCCCATATCATACACTATTTTTCGCTGTATGACAAGCACAATTTATCCTTTTGTGCGTTTCTCTACCAATTCCTCGGACAGAGATTTGGGCAGTTCAATATAGTGGCTGGGCTCCATGGCGTACTGGCCGCGGCCCTGGGTGCGGGAGCGAAGGTCGGTCGCGTAGCCGAACATGTTGCTCAGCGGAATGTTGGCGTCAATCTGCTGGGCGTTGCCTCTGGGCAGCATGCCAAGCACGCTGCCGCGCCGGGCGCTGACGTCGCCGATGACATCGCCCATATAGTCATCGGGAACGATGATGGACACCTTCATGATGGGCTCAAGAATCACGGGCTGCGCCTTGCGGCAGGCCTCCTTGAAGGCCATGGAGCCGGCGATTTTGAAGGCCATTTCGGAGGAGTCAACCTCGTGGAAGGAGCCGTCATACAGCGTGACCTTGACGTCAACCACCGGGTAGCCGGCCAGCACGCCGGCCTGCATGGCTCCCTGGATGCCGGCGTCAACGGCGGGGATATACTCCTTGGGGATGGCGCCGCCGACGATGCTGTTGACAAACTCGTAGCCCTTGCCCGATTCGTTGGGCTCGACGCGGATTTTGACGTGGCCGTACTGGCCCTTGCCGCCCGACTGGCGGGCGTACTTGGTGTCCTGCTCGACCTGCTTTTTGATGGTCTCCTTATAGGCGACCTGGGGTGCGCCGACGTTGGCCTCGACCTTGAACTCGCGCAGGAGGCGGTCCACGATGATCTCCAGATGGAGCTCGCCCATGCCGGCGATGATGGTCTGGCCGGTCTCCTCGTCGGTGTAGGTGCGGAAGGTGGGGTCCTCCTCGGCGAGCTTGGCCAAGGCGACGCCCATCTTCTCCTGACCAGCCTTGGTCTTGGGTTCGATGGCGACCCGGATGACCGGCTCGGGGAACTCCATGGACTCGAGGATGATCGGGTGGGACTCGTCGCAGAGACTGTCGCCGGTGGTGGTGTTTTTCAGGCCGACCGCCGCGGCGATGTCGCCGGAGTAGACCATGTCGATGTCTTCGCGGTGATTGGCGTGCATCTGAAGGATGCGGCCAATGCGCTCCTTGCCGCCCTTGGTGGAGTTGAGGACGGTGCTGCCCGCTTTGAGTTGGCCGGAGTAGACGCGGAAGAAGCAGAGCTTGCCGACGTAGGGGTCGGTGGCGATTTTAAAGGCCAGGGCCGAGAACGGGGCCTTGTCGTCGGGATGACGGCAATCCTCCTCGTCGGTCTTGGGGTTGACGCCCTCGATGGCCGGAATGTCCAGCGGGGAGGGCATATAGGCCACGATGGCGTCGAGGAGTTCCTGCACGCCCTTGTTGCGGTACGAGGTGCCGCAGCACACGGGGACCATTTTGACCTCAATGGTGGCCTTGCGGATAGCGGCGCGGATCATGTCCTCGGGGACGTCTTCATCCTCCAGAACCTTTTCCATGATGGCTTCGTCGAAATCGGAAACCGCTTCGAGGAGCTTCTCACGGTACTCGTTGGCCAGGTCTATCATGTCGTCGGGGATGTCCTCCTCGCGCATGTCCTTGCCCATCTCGTCATAGAAGACAAAAGCGCGCATCTTGACTAGGTCGATGACGCCGCGAAATTCCTGCTCGGTCCCAATGGGGAGCTGGATGGGTACGGCGTTGCACTTGAGGCGGTCGTCCATCATTTGGAGGACGTTGTAGAAGTCCGCGCCGGTGATGTCCATTTTGTTGACATAGACCATGCGCGGGACATGGTACTTGTCGGCCTGCCGCCAGACCGTCTCGGTCTGGGGCTCGACGCCGCCCTTGGCGCAGAGGACGGTTACGCTGCCGTCCAGCACGCGAAGGGAACGCTCCACCTCAACGGTGAAGTCGACATGGCCCGGCGTGTCGATGATGTTGATGCGGCAATCCTTCCAGAAACAGGTGGTGGCGGCGGAGGTGATGGTGATGCCGCGCTCCTGCTCCTGGGCCATCCAGTCCATGGTGGCGGTGCCGTCGTGGGTCTCGCCGATCTTGTAGTTGACGCCGGTGTAGAAGAGAATGCGCTCGGTGGTCGTCGTCTTGCCGGCGTCGATATGGGCCATGATGCCGATGTTGCGGGTGTGTTCGAGAGAATATTGTCTGGGCATTTGCCGGCTCCTTTACCAACGGAAATGGGAGAACGCCCGGTTGGCCTCGGCCATCTTGTGGGTGTCCTCGCGCTTTTTAACAGAGGAGCCGGTGTTGTTGCTGGCATCCATGATTTCGGCGGCCAGACGCTCCCTCATTGTTTTTTCACTGCGGTTGCGGCTGTAGCTGGTCAGCCAACGCAGGCCAAGCGTCTGCCGGCGCTCGGGCCGGACCTCGATGGGAACCTGGTAGGTCGCGCCGCCGACACGGCGGGACTTGACCTCCAGGGAAGGCATGATGTTTTCCATGGCCTGCTGGAAGACTTCCAGACCGTTCTTGCCAGTCTTGTCCTCAATAATATTAAAGGCGCCGTAGACGATTTTCTGCGCTACGCCCTTCTTGCCGTCGAGCATAATGCTGTTGACGAGCTTGGTTACCAGGACAGAGTTGTACATCGGGTCCGGAAGGATTTCTCTTTTGGGGACATTACCTCTTCTGGGCACGTCGCTTCCCTCCTTCATAGAATGATTTCATAGGTACTCCGAAGGCCAAGGCCCTCGTAGACGCCCGCCCGGGAGGTTTTCATCTATATGAAAACGGCTCAGGGCAAGGCGTTACCTTGCGACTTTGCGTTGAAAAAAGCGAAATTGCGGTGAGAAAAAGCTTACTTCTTCTTGGCCGCCTTGGGACGCTTCGCGCCGTACTTGGAGCGAGCCTGCATCCGGCCCTGGACGCCCTGGGTGTCGAGAACGCCGCGGATGATGTGGTAGCGGACACCGGGGAGATCCTTGACACGGCCGCCGCGAATGAGCACGACGGAGTGCTCCTGCAGGTTGTGGCCGACGCCGGGGATATAGGCCGAGACCTCGAAGCCGTTGGTCAGCTTGACACGGGCGATCTTACGGAGCGCCGAGTTGGGCTTCTTGGGGGTGGTGGTACGGACTGCGGTGCACACGCCTCTCTTCTGCGGCGCGGACAGATCGGTGGGCTGATTCTTCAGGGTGTTCAGGCCTCTTTGCAGCGCGGGCGCGGTGGACTTGTAGGAAACCGCCTCCCGGCCCTTTCTGACCAGCTGGTTAAAAGTGGGCATGGTTTTCCTCCTTCCTTGGATGGTTAAGTTATATTTTATCCCGGAACAGGAAATCTATTCCGATGGATACAAAGATTTGGGCCGTCCGCTATTTTAATGTAGCGGCGGCGGCAGCGCCGACCTCAATGCCGCAGGCCGCGCCAAGCTCAGCCATCGTGGCGACCCAGACGACCGCTATGCCGTCCGTTTCACACTGGGCTTCAATGGGGGCGGTCAGGCGGGACTCGGCGTCGCGGGCGAGGAAGACCTTCTGGGCAGCGTGGTCCTTGAGGGCCTTTTTGAGCTGCTTGAGGCCTACCACAATGGGTCCTTGCTTCAATTCCTCGAGCATCAGGCTTCCTCCTTTTGCTTCTATGGGACATCAAATCACACTGAATGTGCATTATAGCAGAAATAATTTGGAAAGTCAACGGGTTTCTTTTTGTTTTACATTGTGATAGGATAAAATAACAAAAGAAACGGAGGATTGAGGTATGGAGTTTTACTGCGCAGGCTGCGGGAAGCGGGAGCCGGTCAACACCCGAAGGGCGCATTGTGCATGCGGCGGGCTGTGGAAGCTGGATTTTACGGCGCCGGCGTTTGACGAGGCAAAAATTGACCGGAATACGTGGAGCATGTTCCGCTACCGGCAATTTATGGCGCTGGAGGATGAGACCTGGCGGGACGTCACATTGGGCGAGGGGATGACGCCGGTGGTCCAGCTGGACGGCGGCGTTCTGGTCAAGATGGATTACTACATGCCGACCCTCTCCTTTAAAGATCGCGGCGCGGCGGTGTTGGTGGCACACTGCAAGTCCATTGGCGTGGAGCGCGTCGTGCAGGACAGCAGCGGTAACGCGGGCAATTCCGTGGCAGCCTATTGCGCAAGGGCCGGCATAGACTGTGAGATTTTTGTCCGAGAGGGAACCAGTCCCAAGAAGATTGATATGATCCGCGCCCATGGCGCAGTCTGCACCGTGGTTCCGGGGTCGCGGGACCACTGCGCGGACGTGTGCCGGGAGAAGGTGGAGCGAGAGGGCGTCTATTACGCAAATCATGTCTACAATCCGTTCTTCTACGAGGGGACCAAGACTTACATTTATGAGGTGTACGAGCAGCTTCACCGTATCCCGCAACATATTGTGATTCCCGTGGGCAACGGGACGCTGTTCCTCGGCGCGATTCGCGCTTTGGAGGAATTGCTCGCTTCCGGCTGTATCGAGAAAATGCCGCAGGTTATCGCCCTTCAGACCGAAACCTGCGACCCGCTGCTGCGCGCGGCCGAGCAGGGGATGACCAGGCCCGCAGACATCACGCCGGAGCCCACCATCGCGGAGGGAATCGCCATCGGCAGGCCGATGCGCGGCGGGGAAATTTTGGAGCTTGCCAAAAAGTATAGCGTTCGCTTCATCCACGCGCCGGAGAACAAGATTTTAGAGGCGCGCGCGAAATTGGCGGAGAAGGGCATTTATTGCGAACATACCACGGCGGCTAATTACGCGGCGTATCTGCACTATTGCGAGAAATACGGGCCGGCGGCGGACACGCTGATTACCATGTGCGGCGCCGGACTGAAATCTGGCCACTGACATTTCTTAAGGGGAGGCGGCGCGCCAATCGCTGTCTCTCTTCTTTTCTAAAAGGAACGGGTTTGACGGAAACGACAAAATTCGTTCCTTTTTTTGGTGAAAAGATAGGCGTGCAACCGTTCGGCGTCTGTGATATACTCATATAGATAGGGGGAAAACGCTTGGAAAATCGCGCTGGAATTTGGAAGGGGCGGCGGAAGTCAGGAATGACCTTGGTCGAGCTGGTGGTTGCCTTGGCCGTTGCGGGCGTCCTTGCGGCCATCGCTGTCCCCAGCCTGACCGCCTATGTCCATCACGCCCAATTTCAGCGCAATGAGGCGTATGCCAGGACCATTTTTCTGGATGTGGAGGCCAATTTGACCCATCTTCGCGCCGCCGGGCTGTGGGAGGATTTTAAAGCGGAACTGTGCTCTGTGGGGGAAACGGCTAGCCTCCCGGAGAGCGCGGAATCGAGGACGCATGAAATCCGCGCCGTCTTGCTGAATGGGAGTACGCCAGACGGCGGGGCGAAAGGGCGGGTTGTGGAGAAGCTGGTGGATCGGGATACCTATGACGCCGGGATACTAAACGCCTACATCTGTATTGAGGTGGATGTGACGTCGGGACATGCTCGGGCGGTTTTCTACAGCACAACCACCGGTGCGCTGGGATACGAGCCCGGAACGGACGGTTATCTGGGTGACCGGGCATATGGCAGTCGTCTCGAACGCCGTTTGGGCTGTTATTTGGCCGGAGAAATGATGCGTGTGTCAGAGACAGAGCGGCGCTGAATTGGTTTAACGGCTCCATGGGGCCGTTCCTTCCTTTGCGGTCGTATCTAAAAATATGACGGCTACAAAGAAAGGAACGGATTGGAGAAGGAGGGGGACAGATGGGGCGAATTCGCTATGGCTGGGCGGCGTTGCGGGAAAACCGCCGGAGCGGTTTGGCCCTGCTCATCGCTCTGTGCGCCTCCGCCCTTCTGCTCAGCCTGACCTTAGGTCTGATTTACGCGGCTTCTATTCCGGTGGCCCGGGCTAACCGAAAATTGCAGCAGGAGCGCTGCCATGTGCTGGTAGGCTCCTTTGCGGCAGTGGTGGACACGGAGCTGCGGAAGTACACCGCTGAGGCGGTGGGGCTGGATTGGGAGGAACCTGTGTGGGACGATACCGCCAACCGCGTTGCGGCAGAGGGATCCTTTTACAGTCAAGTCAACGCTGTTTTGGAAGATTGCGACAGGACCGGCTGCGGCTTTGAAGCCCCCATTTCTCTCAAGCTGGACGATGGGGATCCGGACGGGCCCTATGGTGATCTGGAAATCCGGCTGCATCTGACCGACCTGATGGACACCGCCGTGGGGACCAGAAAGTCCTTTCGGGAGGACATTACGGCGGTGCACGACACGGCGTTTCACAGCTATGGCAGCTTCGGCTATAGCGAGGCTGCGGAGGGGACCCGGACCGCCGAGCTGGAAAACAAGTTTATCCGCTACCGGGTGCGGGTGGACGAGGTGGCGGCGGTGGGCGGGGAGGCGATGCTTTGGAGCGCCAGATACTACCGGGAGGACTGCTATCAGCCCTTCTATACCTGGCACGTGACAAATCTGGACAGTAAGCCGGACAACTTCGAGCTTTACCGGCCTGTGGAGGGAACCCAGGCGTCGCCGCTGGACGGCGTTCAGGTCTTTTGGGACCCGGTCCGCCGGAAATTTTTTCGGGATGGAGAGAAAACAGTGGAAATGGAGCCGGCGGTGTGGGCTTGGGATGCGCCCAGTGATGACGCGGACTCTGAAATTGACGGCTGTAACCGCCGCACGTGGGTGGAGGAGGTTACGGTTTCCTACGTGTATTACGATGAAAATGGGGAGTTCGACGCGACCTATAAACATTTTGTTCCGGTTTATGAGAAGGACCGGGCGGACGGCGTGGAGGAAGATGGCGGGGATGTTTGGTAAGCTGCTGCATGGCCGGGGCGGCGAGAGCCTGGTGGAGGTTCTGGTGGCGATTGTGGTGTTTCTCGTTCTGATGGGGACCCTCTGTGCGGGGACGCGGTTTGCGTCCGGCGCGCTGATGAGGGCTGAGACGATTCGGGACAGCGTGGTTCAATTTCAGGAGAGTTTGCGCCGGAATTTGGCGGAAGGCAATATGACTGACGGCGGGGCGGGCGTGCTCCATTTTGGCGGCGGCAGAGTCGCGGTGCCCGTCCGGTTTTTGTCCGTTCAGGCGATGGCGCGGGAGGCGGTCTACCAGAAGGCGGACGGTGGGTCCCCTGCCTATGAGGAAAAGGTGACCACTTTTTACCTTTTTGCCGCGCAGGAAGGAGGAGACGGGTCATAGGCCGCCTGTTTTCCATTATCGGCCAGCGCCGGGGAATGACGCTGGCGGAAGTGATGTGCGCGAGTTTCCTGCTGGTGGCGCTCATTACGATGTGCGCTTCAGCCCTGCATCCTGCGGCCAAGGTCATATGGCGGATGCGGCGGGTGTTGGAGGCCCAAATTGTCGCGGACAGCGTTGTGGAGAGCGTCCGCGCCGAGGTGGAAGAGGCCAGGGAGTACGTTAAGATGGACCCGTATGACGGGGGATGGCGGCGCGGAATTGCCCCATGCGGACGGGTCCGTTACATTTATCAACAATGACGGATACATCGTTTGCATCTCAACTGGCGGTACGGAGGCGGCGGAGGCCGGGCACTTGCTGTACCGCTATTGTGCCGAGGACTCCGGGGGCGGCTTTCGGGAGGAAGGGAGGCCGGAGACCAGTATGGAGACGGCGGTCTTCCCTGAGGAATTTTATACAGGGCTGTATGTCGGCTTACGTTTTTTGCCTGTTTTTGAGGACGGGCTGCTGATGCACGTTAAAATTACAGCTCAGGTTGGGACAAGCGTGGAAAACGCCGGCGCGGGACCGGTGGTGCGGGATGTGCTCTGTACGGAAAGCGTCATCGCCGATCTGCGCTACGCTACAGTGCTGGAGGACGGCGTGCGGGTAAAGGTGGGCCTCCCCCTCAATCCCGCTGGGGCGGATTTACAAGAAAAGGAGGGCGGTCATGGAGCGAATTGTCCTGGCGCTGCTGCATGACCGGGTTCAGGTTGGCGTTGGCAAGCCCGGCGTCGGGGTGTACATGCTGTGCCAGCAGCGTCTGGAGCGTGCCGGCGGGGCCGCCGACGAATGGGAGAACGCGGCCCGGTATCTCTGGAAGCGGTATCGTCTGCCTCAGGGGCGGGTTCTTCTGGTTTTACCCGGGACGCTGTCCAGCATCCGTATCTTCAGCCTGCCGCCCATGCGGCGGGGACGGTTGGCCCGGGCGGTGCAGGACGAGATGCAGTATCGCGGGGAGCAAGCGCTGGTTGCCGGTTACGTTCCCATCGGACGGGAGGCGTCGGGGATGTGGCGGGTTTTAGCCTGTTCCTGCCTGCGGGAGGACTTACGGCGGCTGATAGATATGATAGAACGCCTGGGACTTGGGACGGCGGGTATTACGGTCCCTGTAGAGCCCGTGTTCAAGTTGGTGCGTGATACCCATGAGATACGGACCCGGTCCTGTATCCTGCTTTTCTTTGACGGCTCGGCTCTGCTCTCCATTTTGACGGAGCGGGGCGTCTGCCGTTATGCGGCTTACAGCCTGCTCCAGGATGAAGCGGGGGCGGCGGACGATGCCGGCGGGATCATTGGCCATGTTTCAGAAATTCTGCGGTTTCGGGCCGTACAGGACATGAATGCCCCGCTGTCCTGCATTTATTATGCGGGCTGTGCCGGCGGGGATTTCAGGGCATGTGTCCCGGGGCTTCGAAAGCTCGGCTTTCAGGCGGTCCCGCTGCCTCGATGCGAACGCATTCGTCAGTTTCCCGCGGGAGAGCGGATGGGCGATTGGCTGATGTGTGCCGGCGGCATGCTGCGGTAGAGGAGGGCGGCAGGGTGGCAAGATGGAAAGGGTTTGACCTTTATCTCCGTTACCGGAAGCTCGAGCGGAAAAATGACGGACACCGCCGCCGCGGCTGGCTTTTGGCGGCTGTGGCGGCGGCGGTCTTCGTCCTTGCGTGGCAACTGCTCGAGTTTCGGAATCGCGGGCTGGAAGAAAAACTGGAGGGGTATTGGGCCTGGCTCGACGACCCGAGGAACGTGTCTAGCTACAAGGAAGCGGTGGCGAGTGGCGAGATTGCCGGCGAGTTAAAGCAGCGGATCGCGTTGGTTGGGATGTTGACCGCCCGGCTGGCTTGTTATCCGAAGGTGGATTCCGCGTTGCTGGCGCGTGTATCTGCGGTGGGCGGCGCGGAGATTCGGGCTACGGTGCAGAGCTACGACAGCGGGTCCGGCGAGTTGGTGTTGCAGGCGGAGAGCAAGAGCGCCATTGACGCGTCGGGTTATGTGAAAAAGCTGGAAGGGTTGGGGGTGTTTCAGACTGTGTACTACAACGGCTATGTTTGGGATGATGAACGGTACAGGTTGCAGGTGCGGTGTGTTCTGCGGGCCGCCGGCGGAGAGGAGGGGCAAGATGCGGCTGGTCATATCGAACGGTAAGGCGGACAAGCGGCTTCTGGCGTTTACCTGTGCCGCCGCCGCGCTTGTGCTGTTGGGGCGCGCCCTGATTTGGCCCGCTTTCGCGTGGGGGCGGGAGCTGGAACGGGCCATTGCGAGGGTCTCCGCCGACTGTACAGAGCGGCGGACTCGCATGGATGAGCGGGCTGGTGCAGAAGGAACCATGGAATGGCAGCGGCTTGCGCTGGCCGTTGCGTCCCAACCCTATTATAAACCCATGGCGGCTTGGGAGATGGATATGCTGATTACCGGGCTGGCCGTCAGGCACGGCTTGGTACCGGAGCGTCTTTCGCTGACCGAGGCCGCGCCGGGGCTGGCTGCACCCTATCGCTACCAGCCGGAGCGGGAGGATTTGCCGGATTCCGGGTTGGAGACCGGCGCGGCGGAAGGGGAGGAGGGCTATGTTTTGATGGCGAAGGCGCAATTGGAGGCCGGCGGCAGCACGGCGCAGTGGCAGGCTTTTTTGGACGATGTGGCGTGGAATTATCCCGGGCTGCGGGTGACCGGCTTTGCGGTCCCGGTATACGGCGGTGAGACGGAAGCGGTGGAGTCTGGCGGCAGGTTTCACTGCGGCCTGGAAATCTACATGTGCGGGGAGGCGGACGGAAGGTGAGCGGCGGACATCTTGAGGACCGGATCATGGCGGAGGGAAATGCCGCCCAGGAGGCCTCCGCCGTTGAGCTGCTCGAAGGGCTGATCCGGCGGGCGATTGCCGACGGGGCCAGCGACATCCACATCGAGCCTTTTGAGGCCAGCACGGCGGTCCGGATGCGCATCGACGGCGTCATTTTGCCCTATACGCGCCTCCCACGGAACGCGCATCAGCCGTTGATCTCCCGTATCAAGGTCATGTCAAATCTGGATATTACCGAACGCCGTCTGCCGCAGGACGGCCATTTCCGCGTCCGGCAGGGGGATGGAAGGGAGGCGGCTGTCAACATTCGGGTCTCTCTCCTGCCCACGGTGTTCGGAGAGAAGGCGGTGCTCCGGCTGCTGACCAGCGCTTCGGGAGTCGATTATGCCGGTCAATTTGGCATGGACGGCGAGAGCTACCGCCGCTTTCTGCCCACGTTGGACTTCCCCAGCGGGCTCATCTATTTGACGGGCCCTACCGGGTCGGGCAAAACAACGACGCTGTATATGATTTTGGAGTATCTGGTCCGCCGTCAGGTCAATATCATGACGGTGGAGGACCCGGTGGAGAAGAACATCCCGGGCGTCAACCAGATGCAGGTGGCCCCTTCGATCGGGGTGAACTTTGGGAATGGGCTCCGGGCAGTGCTGCGGCAGGACCCCGACATTATCATGGTGGGTGAGACCCGGGACACAGAGACGGCGCAGATATCGGTCCGCGCTGCCATTACGGGCCATCTGGTGCTCAGCACCCTGCACACCAACGACGCGGTGTCGGGCATTGCCCGGCTGACCGATATGGGAGCGGACCGCTTTTTGGTGGCCAGCTCCCTGGTCTGCCTGACGGCGCAGCGGCTGGTGCGCAAAACCTGCCCCTACTGCGCGCAGGAGGTGCCCGCGACAGAGGAGGAGCGGCGGCTTTTAGGCGGCGGCATCGTGCGCATCAGGCGGGGCGCGGGCTGCGCCCGGTGCGGCGGCACGGGGTACAAGGGCCGTGTGGCGGTATATGAGATTTTGCCGGCGGATCAGAATATCCGCAGTATGATTGCCCGGGGCGCCAGGGCGGCGGAGATCGAGACTTATGCCCGGGAAGAGAGGGGCATGAGACTGCTCCGGGAAAAGGGGTTGGAACTGGTCGGACAGGGCGTTACCACCCCGGAAGAAATGCTGCGGTGCTGCTATGGGTTTTAAACCGGCCAAACGGAGGGAAATTCTATGACGGTGGAGGAACTTGTGCGCAAGGCCCATGCGGAAGGCGCATCCGACATACACCTGGTCTCCGGTCTGACGCCGCGCTGCCGCGTCGATGGAGAGGTGCGGGAACTGGATTGCGTCCGGCTGACTCCGGACGGGTGTGAACGCATTGTTCGGGCGTTTGCCGGCGATGCACTTGACAGCGCGGTCCGGGCGGGCGAGCTGGACCTTGCTAAGACCATCTCCGGGGTCCGCTGCCGCATCAACCTGTTCCGGGCCCAGGGAGGATGGTCGGCTGCCCTGCGTCTGCTCCATGCGGAGATTCCCCGTGTTGAAGACCTGGGGCTCCCCGCCGCCGCGTTGGAGCTGTCCGGGTATGGCCATGGCCTGGTGCTGGTTGCCGGCGAGACCGGGTCGGGCAAGTCCACCACCCTCGCGGCGGTGCTCAACGAGATTAACCACACCGCATTTAAGCATATTTTGACGTTGGAGGACCCGGTCGAGTATGTCTACGTACCCGACCGCTGCGTGATTCATCAACGGGAAATTGGCAGGGACACCGCCAGCTTCGCCGCAGGCCTCCGCGCTGCCCTGCGAGAGGACCCGGATGTGATCCTGGTGGGGGAGCTGCGCGACCTGGACACCATTGAAACCGCGCTGACCGCCGCCGAGACCGGTCATCTGGTGTTTGGCACGGTGCACACCGGTTCGGCCGCCGACGCCATTGACCGCATTGTGGGGGTGTTCGGCACCGGACAGCAGCAGCAAATCCGGCTTCAGCTCTCGCAGACGCTTCGGGCGGTGCTCTGTCAGAAGCTGCTTCCCCGGACGTCGGGAAGAGGGCGGGTGCTGGCCTGCGAGGTGATGAAAACCGATTTTGCCATCCGCAGCCTGATCCGCGAGGGCAAGACCCATCAGATTGCCAATGTCATCCAGACCACCGCCGGGGCGGGCAACATCCTGATGGAGCGCGCCGTGCAAAATTTGTTCCAGGCCGGGATCATCTCCCGCGAGACCTATTTGCGCGCCCTGCCAGATGGCGCGTTGGCGGACCATGCGCCGCCGGCGGCGTCCGGAGAAATATTTGGATTGACAAAAATACGCAAAAACGATATACTGTAAGTACAAAGGGAGTAGCTTGCATGGAGTCATTCCGTGTTTACTTTGCCGTCAGTACGATTTCCTGAAATCCGGCTTTGTAATGAAATGGCGAGACTTTGCTGTTATAGATTAGCGGCAAAGTCTCTGTTTTTATGCTTTGCCGGTCTGGTAAGGAGGTCGTTTTTTTATGGAAATTTTGGTGTGGACGCTGATTCTGGCGGCGGGTATCGCGCTGCTGGTAAAAGGCGCGGATTGGTTTGTGTGCGGCGCTTCCGAACTGGCGGGGAAGCTTGGCATTCCGCCGCTTGTGGTAGGGCTTACCGTGGTGGCGATGGGTACGAGTTTGCCGGAGGCGGCAGTCAGCATTTCCGCTGTCATGAAGGGCAACGCGGCTATTACAATCGGGAACGTAGTGGGCAGCAATATTTTGAACATTCTTATCATTTTGGGCCTGTCAGCGGCGGTCACGACCCTTGCTGTTAAAACAAACACGGTGAAATATGAGCTTCCGTTTCTGACGGGAACTAGTATTCTGCTGCTGATACAGGGGCTGGATGGAAGCATCGGGTTTGCGGACGGCATGGTTCTGGTAATTCTGTTCGGACTGTACCTTTGCTATTTGTTTATCCCGGTAAAAAAGAAAGGCGGGGCTGATGGAACGGGAGCGGTTACCCAACGGTCTGGAAAGACTTGGAAGGTCATTCTGCTTTGTATTTCCGGCTTGGCTATGACGGTGGCGGGAAGCGGTCTGGCGGTGGACGCCGCCTGCGCAATTGCGGAAAGACTGGGCATGAGCGAGCGGTTTATTGGATTGACAATCGTGGCGCTCGGCACCTCGCTTCCTGAGCTGGTAACGTCTGTTACAGCCGCGAAAAAGGGAAAGCCGGATATTGCGATTGGCAATATTGTGGGCAGCAACATTTTTAACATTTTATTTGTGGTGGGAATTTCCTCGTTGATCCGGCCGGTGGCGTTCGCGGAGGGCTTTCGCTTTGACAGCGCTGTCTCTGCGGCGGCGGCGCTGCTTTTGATCGTGTTTTGCGCCGGGCGTAAAAAGCTGAGGCGTTGGCACGGCGCGGCCATGCTGTTGGGATATGTTTTATATTTTGGCGCGATTGTGTAAACTATATTTGTTGTCTGGAGGAGGTTTATTTCGATGAGTTGGAACGAGTTGATTCTGTTTTTGGTCAAACTGCTGGCGGGAACCGGCGTGTTTTTGGTGGGCGTTCACTTTTTAACGGCCAATATCGAACAGCTTGCCACCGGCAAAATAAAGGGTATCTTTGGAAAAATTGCGGACAAAAGATTGACCAATATGGCGATTGGCACCGCCGCTACGGCGCTGATTCAGAGTTCGGGTGTGACGACGGTACTGATTGTCGGTTTTGTCAATGTTGGCATCGTAAACCTCTATCAGGCCACGGCAATGATAATGGGCGCGAATATAGGCACAACAATCACGGCGCAGATCGCCGCCCTCAGCGCGTTTCCCATAACGACCTATATTCAGGCCTTCGTGTTTGTGGGAATTATGATTAGTATGCTGTGCAAAAATGAGAATCTAAAAAAGACAGGGCTGATTATAGCCGGGTTCGGACTTGTCTTTATTGGCCTCTCCATTATGTCGGACGCGATGAAGGTCAACGCCAAAGCGATACAGGTAATATTTGAAAACGTAAAAAATCCGCTTTTGCTTTTTGTGATCGGGGTCATCCTGACGGCAATTGTACAGTCGAGCTCCGCGACCACCTCGATTATTATTGCCATGTCGGTGGCGGGGCTGACGGTTGGAACGGGCGGAAATGAAGTGCTGTATATCATCCTCGGAACGAATATCGGTTCGTGTGTTACGGCGCTGATGTCTTCCATGACGGCGGGGACAAACGCAAGGCGGACAAGCCTGATTCACTTGCTTTTTAACGCGTTCGGGTCGGCAATCTTTGCCATTTTGCTGATGCTGCAGCCAGATTTTATGCGCATGACGTTTGGAAAATGGTTCCACTCCGCCGCGACGCAGATTGCTATGTTTCATACCTTTTTCAACGTGACCTGCACGGTGATTTTTCTGCCTTTCTGCGGTATGTTTGTGAAAATTTCTGAGATGTTGATCGAAGATAAGGAGCCGGAAGAGAAAGTGACCCATCTTGACGACAGAATGCTGTCGTCGCCGTCGCTCGCGATCTCTCAGTTGGAGAATGAGACGGTTCTCCTGGCGGACAAGGCAATGGACGCGTTCCAGACGGCGTACCGCTCGTTTGACACAAAGGACCGGCAGCTTATAGAAACGGCGCATGGAAAAATTGAGGAGGCGGATGCGATTTATCACGATATTTTGAATTATCTGATTCGGCTTTCCACAAAAAGCCGCCAGCTTTCGGATGAAAAAAGTATATCGAATGTTCACAGCAACGCGAGCGATATTATGCGAATTGCGGAAATCGCCGATAATTTTACAAAATATGCCCAGAGCTCAATTAAGAATAATCTGGATTTTTCCGAGGATGTTCGGAACGAAATTTATGAAATGATTCAAACTGTGGTGCAACTCTTTGGCCTGACAAAACGAATTGTTTTGGAAAAAGATATGTCGCTCGTTTCGAAGGCGGATATGCTGGAGGATCAGATTGACGCCTCCCGGAAGCGGTTGATTGATGAACACATAGAACGCCTTAACGCGGGTATTTGTAAGCCGGAGAGCAGCGGGGTTTTTATTAATCTTGTGTCAAATATTGAAAGATTGGGGGACCATTTGACATATATTGTATATACGGTCAAGGGTCAGATTAGCAAAAATTAACAGTTGCCAACGACTCATATCAAACGGCTTATTGACGTAAGGATGGGATTCGTTGTATAATATGTCAGCTTTCAGCAAAAGTATGGACGCTCATATTTTTACCAAGGAGGTTTTTCAGTGAAGAAACCCTATCGCCTTTTTCCCGCGCTTGCGTTGAGCCTGTCGCTGCTGCCCTTCGCGGCGGCTGCGGCAGACGTCCGTCCGGTCGTTTCCAATCAGGAGATTCTTCTGCTCGACAACGGACGTTCCGAATCCTTTGACGTGCCGATGTATTCCATAGAGGGCAGCAACTACATAAAGCTCCGCGACCTCGCGGTCCTCTTGGATTCGGCCGGCGTTCCCTTTGAATGCGCCTGGAACAGCGAGCGCGAGGCCGTCGAGCTCACCAGCGGCATGGCATATACCAGAACCGGCGGCGAGTGGACCGCGCTTGCGGACAACCCCGAGGTAAAAGCCTCCGCCGCCAATGTCCTGTTGGACGGGGAACCGGTCTCGCTGTCCGGCTATAATTTGGACAACAACAATTTCTACAAGCTTCGGGATTTGGGCCAGGCGCTTGACGTTGCGGTCTATTGGGACCATGCGCAGGAACGGGCCGTCGTCAGCGCAGACGCATCCCATGCCGAGGCTTGGGCGCTGGAGGAGGCTACCAAGGATAGCGGGCTGTCCGCCGACCCTGTGCCGCCTGAGCCGGAGACCCCGCTGGACCCGCCTTCCGTTTTGGACCCTTCCGCCGGGTCGGAGGTTCCCGCTGAGCCGGCGCCTCCCGCCGCAACGGTTGCGGGATTTTTGGCAAACGGGAAGGAAATTACGGACGAAAATATTCGGGAAATTCTCAACGGCCTGCGCGACGGTTATCCAGAGGGGACCGTCTGGAACCTCGGAACCTATTACAGCTCTGACGGGCTGGGATTCCGAGGCGTCGGCTGCGCCGCCTTTGCGGCCATGTGCACCGACGAGGTTTGGGGGGACAATCCTGGGACGCGATATGAGGGGTTCGAGTCCATCCGCGTCGGAGACATACTCCGCGTCAAGCACAACAGCCACTCCGTTGTCGTGTTGGAGGTGCTTGCGGACAGCGTGATTGTGACCGAGGGCAACTATGAGGGCGTCGTGCACTGGGACCGTGAGCTCACACGCGCCTATCTGGAGGGGGGCAACTTTTTCGGAACCACCCGTTACCCGGGCTGACAGTAGAAAATCCTGCCTATTTTTTCGATTGGACCTTGACAGGACATTAGATGGGGCGTAAAATATTGCGTGTGAAATCCCAAGGGATTTTGTCAAAAGCACACAAAACGGATTATAGGAGGTTCTATCGGAAATGAAAAAAGCACTTGCAATTCTCTTGACCACCGTCATGGTGCTCGGTCTGCTGGCCGGCTGCGGCAACAAGCCGGCCGACACACCAGCCCCCGCCAAGCCCGCCACACAGCCCGCAACCGAGCCGGCTACCGAGCCTGCCACGGAGCCGGAGGCCCCGGCCGAACCCGCTGAGCAGCCCGCCGAGCCGGCGCCTGCCGCCGACCCCATGGCCGAGCTTGTCGCAGCCGCCCAGGCGGAAGGCGAGCTGGTGGTCTATGGCTCCTGCGAGGAAGAGTATCTGGCAGCCGCCTGCGAGCACTTTGAAGAGCTGTACGGCATTAAGACCACCTTCCAGCGCCTGTCCACCGGCGAGGTCCAGGCCAAGATTGAAGAGGAAAACGGCAACCCCTCCGCCGACGTCTGGTTCGGTGGCACCACCGATCCCTACAACGTCGTGGCGGCGGAAGGCCTGCTGATGCCCTATGAGGCCATCAACGCCTCCCACCTGCTGGGCGACCAGTACAAGGACGCCGACAGCAACTGGCACGGCATCTACAAGGGCATCCTGGGCTTCATGGTCAACCGCGACGAGCTCGCGCGCATGAATCTGGAAGCGCCCCAGGATTGGGCCGACCTGACCAAGCCGGAGTACAAGGACCTGATCTGGCTGTCCAACTACAATACCGCCGGCACCGCCAAGCTGGTCATCAACACCATGATTCAGAAGTACGGCCATGACGAGGGCATTCAGTATCTGGTGGACCTGGACAAAAACATCGAGGTTTACACCAAGTCCGGCTCCGGCCCGTCCAAGAATGTGGGCACCGGCGAGTGCGTGGTGGGCATCGGCTTCCTCCACGACGGCATCACCCAGATTGTGGACAACGGCTATGAAAACATCGACCTGATTATTCCCTCCAGCGGCACCTCCTTCGAGATCGGCGCGACCGCCATCTTCAAGGGCTGCGCACATCCCAACGCCGCCAAGCTGTGGGTGGAATACGCCCTGTCTCCCGAGTGCGTGGAGCTGGCCGATGACAACGGCTCCTATCAGTTCCTGGTTATCGACAACGCCACCCAGCCTGCGCAGGCGGCTGAGTTCGGCCTCGATCCCGAGAACGTCATGGACTATGACTTCGAGGACGCCAAGAACAACATCACCACTTATATCGAAGAGGTCATGGCCGCACTGGGCGGCGGCGACGACCGCTTCCAGACCGAGTAAATCAGAGCGAAACCGTTAGGGAAGAAACCTGCCGCGGGGAGGATGGAGGCATCACCTCCGTCCTCCCCGTTTTCTTGCCTCCAACGGTTTCCATCATTCGCAAGGAAAGGAGGCCTCGCTATGGCAAGAGGTCAAAGCGCAGCGCTGGACCGTAAAAAGCTGATGGGCGATCCCATTCTGGTGTGCACCATTGTGGTACTCATCGCCTTTCTGACCCTGTTTATTTTGTATCCCCTGGCCATCCTCCTGGTGGACAGCATCTACAGCGGAAATGGCTTCACGCTGGACATTTTCAAGCGGGTCCTGGCTATGCCCAACTTCCGTACCGCCATCGGCAACACCATGAAAATTGGGCTGGTGGTGGGCATCCTGTCCGCCGCCGTGGGGCTGCTGTTCGCCTACGTGGAGGTGTACGTCCGGATTGGCCGTCTGGCGGGCGGGCTGTTCAAGATGGTATCCATGCTGCCCGTCGTGTCCCCGCCGTTTGTGCTGTCTCTGTCCATGATTATGCTCTTCGGCAAGGCGGGGCTGATTACCCGCTTCCTGCTGAATATCTATGACAACAGCGTCTACGGCTACTGGGGGATCGTCATCGTACAAACCCTCACCTTCTTCCCCGTATGCTACATGATGTTCAAGGGGCTGCTGAAAAACATCGACCCCTCCCTGGAAGAGGCGGCGCGCGACATGGGAGCCTCACGATGGAAAGTGTTTACCAGTGTGACCCTGCCCCTGGTGCTGCCGGGGCTTGGCAACGCCTTCCTGGTGACTTTTATCGAGTCCATTGCCGACTTCGCCAACCCGATGATTATCGGCGGCTCCTACGATACCATGGCCACCACCATCTATCTCCAAATCACCGGCGCTTACGACAAAGAGGGCGCGGCGGCGATGGCGGTGGTGCTGCTGTGCATTACGCTGGCGATGTTCGCCGTTCAGAAATACTATTTAGAGCGCAAGACCGCCGCCACGCTGACGGGCAAGGCGTCCAGGGCGAGAATGCTCATCGCCGACCGGAGTGTCACCATCCCCCTCAAGGTCTTGTGCTCGCTGGCCGCCGCCTTCGTCATTTTGATGTACCTTTGCGTGCCCATCGGCGCGCTGTTCCCGACCTGGGGGTACAAGTTCACGCCGCTGACCTTCAAATGGTTCGGGCAGGTGTTCAGCCGGTACAAGGGTCTCCAGGCCTTCCGGGATTCCTTTGTACTCTCCCTCATCGCCGCCCCCATTACCGCTTTGCTGTCCATGATTATCTCCTATCTGGTTGTAAAACGGAAATTCAAATCCAAGGGCTTCATTGAGGCGGTGTCCATGCTGGCAATGGCGGTGCCGGGAACGGTGCTCGGCGTCGGCTTCATCCGGGGTTATTCCAGCGGTCTGCTCCACAGCGGCAGTTGGGATTTGTTCCGGGATGGAGGCGCCCTGCATTCGGTCCTCCCCAACGGTCTGCTGGGCGGCATTTATGGAAGCGCCGCAATTTTAATCATCGTCTTTGTGGTGCGCAGCCTGCCAACGGGAACCCGGAGCGGCATCTCCGCCCTGCGGCAAATCGACAAGTCCATTGAAGAGTCGGCCTACGACATGGGAGCGGACAGCTTCAAGGTCTTTATGACGGTTACGCTGCCCCTCATCAAGGACTCTTTCCTCAGCGGCCTGGTCACCGCCTTTGTCCGCAGCATCACCGCCATCTCGGCTATCATCCTGCTGGTGACCCCGCAATTCCTGCTCATCACGGTGCAGATCAACGAGTTCGCGGAGAAAGGCTCCTACAGCATCGCCTGCGCCTTTGCCACCATTCTTATCATCATCACCTATGGCTCGGTGCTGCTGATGAACCTGCTGATGCGCTTCTTCGGCACCAGTCAGAAAATCAAGGAGGACGGTTGATATGGCAAAAGAGAAAAAAAGTGTGCGTCTGGAGCATATCTCCAAGATCTATCAGGACCCCAAGACGAAAAAGGACTTTTACGCCGTCAACAACGCCCATTTAGAGATCGCGCCGGGCGCGTTTGTCACGTTGTTGGGTCCCTCCGGCTGCGGCAAGACGACGACGCTGCGCATGATCGCCGGGTTTGAGAGCCCCGACTTTGGGGAGATTTACCTGGGCGGAGAACCCATCAACGCCCTTGCCCCCAATAAGCGGGACACCGCCATGGTGTTTCAGAGCTACGCGCTGCTGCCCCATTACAACGTCTTTGACAATGTCGCCTACGGCCTGAAGCTGCGCAAACAGGACAGGGAAACCATCAAAAGGAAGGTGCTGAGCATTCTGGATTTGGTCGGCCTCAGTGGGATGGAGGGGCGCATGACTAACCAGCTATCGGGCGGCCAGCAGCAGCGCGTGGCGTTGGCCCGGGCGCTGGTCCTCGAGCCCGGGGTGCTGCTCTTTGACGAACCGCTGTCCAATCTGGACGCCAAGCTGCGGGTGACCATGCGGACCGAGATTCGCCGCATCCAACAGGAGGCGGGTATCACCGCCGTCTATGTCACCCACGATCAGTCGGAGGCCATGGCGCTGTCCGACCAGATTATCATCATGGAAAAGGGCGTCGTGGCGCAAATCGGCACACCGCAGGAAGTCTATTACCACCCCAGCAATGAGTTTGTGGCCGACTTCATCGGCGAGGCCAACTTCCTCCGGGGCAAGCTCGCCGGCGGCGGCAAGGCAGAAATCTGCGGCCATATGGTGGAGGTTCCGCCGTCAGCCGGCCGGCCGGCCGGCCAAGACTGTACGCTGGTGCTGCGCCCGGAGTCGGCGGTCCTGGCCGATCAGGGACAGCTGCCCTGCAAGGTGATCCTCTCCTGTTTTATGGGCTCCTATCAAAACTATCACGTAACTGTCGGCGATACCCTGGTCAAAATCACTGACTTCAACCCCAAGAGCAAAAAAATCTATCAGGTGGGCGACAACGCCTGGGTAAACTTTTCCCGCGACGACGTTCATGTATTATAATCCCCAACAAACAAGAGAGCGGCATCCCCACCGGCGGGACGCCGCTCTCTTGTTTGCGGAAACGGCAGGAATCAATAGCCCCCGCGTCCCCCCGTCCCACGTTCCCCTCGGCCGAAAACCCAGCGAAGCGGATTTCGGCCGAGAGCGAAGAAATTCCCATCATAGCGCAGTTTTCGCCGAAAGGCGGAAACGGAGCAATGATGGGAATTTCTGAGCTGGTGCGAGAGAGGAGACTTGAACTCCCACGTCAGTTGACACACGCACCTCAAACGTGCCTGTCTACCTATTCCAGCACTCTCGCAGGCTGGCGGAGTGGGAGGGATTTGAACCCTCGCGTGCGGTTTAGACACCTACTCCCTTAGCAGGGGAGCCCCTTCGGCCTCTTGGGTACCACTCCAAATCCATTGACAACAACCGGAAAAATTGGCGGAGAGAGTGGGATTCGAACCCACGGCCCGTTGCCGGGTCACTGGTTTTCAAGACCAGCTCCTTAAACCGCTCGGACATCTCTCCAGCTCATGCCTTTGGAAGCCGTGTATTATAATAACAGCTCTCTCGCGGTTTGTCAACCCTGGATTTTGCCAAAACGGGGAAATCGGAGCCGAAATAGATTTTGGGTTCCAATTCGCCGGACTTGCGGCGTTTTTTCGCTTGTGCTATAATTTAGGAGACAAGGAGGTGGGATACGGGCTATGGACAATGCGCCCATTGCGGTCTTTGATTCGGGGCTGGGCGGGATCAGCGTCCTGCGGGAGCTGACCGGGCAATTGCCCCGGGAGGACTTCCTCTACTTCGGCGATTCGGCCAACGCCCCCTACGGCCCCAAAACCCTCGAAGCGGTCCGGACCTTGACCCTCGCCGCTGCGGAAAAGCTGTTCGCGCGCGGCTGCAAGGCCCTGGTGGTCGCCTGTAACACGGCCACCTCCGCCGCCGCCGCTCTGCTGCGCGAGACGTGGCCGGCGCGCCCTGTTGTCGGGGTGGAACCGGCGCTCAAGCCCGCGTCGGTCCACCGGCGGGTGCTGGTGCTGGCGACCGAGATGACCCTGCGGGAGGAGAAGTTTGCTAAGCTCCTCCGGGACTACGGCGGCTCGTCCGACGTCTCTACCATTGCCGCGCCGGGAATCGTCGAATGTGTGGAGCGGGGCGAAACGGCGGGTCCCGCGTTGGAGGAATATCTCAACGCGCTGCTCGCCCCCTGCCGGGACAATCCGCCGGAGGCGGTTGTATTGGGGTGTACCCATTTCCCCTTCGCCAAGGACGCCATCGCCCACGCGCTGGGCCAGCCGGTCCATTTTTACGACGGCGCTGAAGGGGTCGCGCGGGAAACCCGCCGGCGCTTGGCGGCCTGCGGCCTGTTGAGCGGCCGGCCGGGGCCGGGGCATGTCGAACTGACCAACAGCCGCGAGGACAAGCTGGAAACCGCCTGGAAGCTCCTCCAAATGTAACGGAATAAAACCGGGCCTTGTTTGCGCAGCGTCAAACAAGGCCCGGTTTTATTCGGCTTCCGCTTTTGGCAGGGTGACGGGAAGGGTGCTGTCGAAGAGAACCAGAACGGTGTATGGCACCTCGTTCTCCTCGCCCGGCACGCCGATTGCGCCGTCATAAAGGAATAAATCCCTATTCTGGGTTTTAGACCGCATGTTGCGCAGCGCGTCGGAGCGTACCCAAGACTTGAGGCACTTACGCATATTCTTGCCGTCCGCCCCGCACAGGGCGCAGACATATTGTTCGGGATGCTCCCGCTGCCGGACGGCGCTGAGCCGGAGCGCAAACAGGGGGGACTGCTGGGACAGCGCTTCCAACGCCGCCCCGGCAATCTCCTTATACACCGGTTGGGTCTTGGGGCCGGGCTCCAGGTATTCGGTCATGGCAAGCAGCCGAAATCCCTGCGGAGCGCCGTCTTCCACCGGCATGTTTTTCACGCGGAACTCGTGCAGCTGGGGCAGACGGCTGGGATGGGCGCTCCGCCACTTCTGGGAGATGAACGGCTGAAGGTTCCGGCAGATCAGGTAGGACGCGAGAAAGATGAGGATGGCGAGGACAATGCTGTGGGTGAGGGCGTAGCACACCGCTGTCGCCGCGACGGTCAGGCCGCCGATGATGATGGTTGACACGGGACTCATACGCGCACCTACGCTTCGTCGATGGTGGAGATGGAGAAGGACAGGTCCTCCAACGAGCATAAAAGCATCTGCACCGTGTCCAGGGAGGTGAACATGGTCACGCCGTTTTCCACGGCGCAGCGGCGGATGGCAACGCCGTCCTCGTAGTGGACTCCGGAGTTGATGGCGCGGGTGTTGAGGATATAGCTGACGCGGCCGGCGCGAATGGTGTTGAGTATTTCGTCGCTCCCCTCGCTGAGCTTGCCCAGCACCTTAACCCGAAGACCGTTCTCCTTGAGGAAGTTGGCGGTCCCGACCGTGGCCGCGATGCTGTAGCCCAGGCGGTAGAAGCGCCGGACCAGGGGCAGAACCTCGCCCTTGTCCTCGTCGGCCACGGTGACCACCACCGTTCCGTGGTCGGACAGCCGGACGCCGGAGGCCTTGAGGGCCTTGTAGAGGGCGCGGTTGAGGTTGACGTCGTAGCCGATGGCCTCGCCGGTGGACTTCATCTCGGGGGAAAGATAGGCGTCCAGTCCCGGAATCTTGGAGAAGGAGAAAGCGGGCACCTTGACATAGTACCGCGGCTTCTCGGGCGGGTACATGGTTCCCAGCCCCTGGGACTTGAGGCTGTGCCCCAGAATCACACGGGTCGCGATGTCGGCCAGCGAAAAGCCGGTGGCCTTGGAGAGGAAGGGAACGGTGCGGGACGAGCGGGGATTGACCTCAATGATATAGATGCGGTCCTGCGGGTCCACGATAAACTGAATGTTGTACAGTCCCACAATGCCGATGCCGAGGCCCAGGCGGCGGGTATAGTCGAGAATGGTCTCCCGGACCCGGGGTGAGATGGAGAAGGTGGGGTAGACGCTGATGGAGTCGCCCGAGTGGATGCCGGTGCGCTCCACCAGCTCCATGATGCCGGGGACAAAGACGTCGTCGCCGTCGCAGATGGCGTCCACCTCCAGCTCCTTGCCGGAGATATACTTGTCCACCAGCACAGGCTGGTCCTCGTTGATGGCGACGGCGGTTTGAAGATAGGAGCGAAGCTCCTTCTCCTTGGAGACAATCTGCATGGCCCGCCCGCCCAGAACGTAGCTCGGACGGACCAGCACCGGGTAACCGATGCGTGTGGCAGCCCGGACGCCGTCCTCAATGTTGGTGACCGCTTCGCCCTGGGGCTGGGGAATGCCGAGCTCTTTCAGCACCCGCTCGAAGGCGTCCCGGTTCTCCGCCCGCTCGATGGCGGCGAAGTCGGTTCCAATCAGCTTGACGCCGCGCTCGGCAAGGGGCTGGGCCAGGTTGATCGCCGTCTGGCCGCCCAGGGATGCGATGACTCCCGCGGGCTGCTCGAGGTCGATGACGTTCATCACGTCCTCTACCGTCAGCGGCTCAAAGTAGAGCTTGTCCGAACAGGTGTAGTCGGTGGATACCGTTTCGGGGTTGTTGTTGATGATGATGGCCTCGCAGCCGCTTTGCCGGATGGTCTGTACCGCGTGGACCGTCGAATAGTCGAACTCCACGCCCTGGCCGATGCGGATGGGGCCGGAGCCGAGCACTAGGATCTTCCGGCGGTCGGAGACAATAGATTCGTTTTCCTGCTCGTAGGTGGAGTAGAAGTAGGGGACGTAGCTCTCAAACTCGGCGGCACAGGTGTCGATCATCTTATAGACCGGGACGATGCCGACCGCCTTGCGGCGCTGCCGGATGTCCTCGCCGGTGGTGTTCCACAGCTTGGCGATATAGAGGTCGGAGAAGCCCAGGCGCTTGGCCTCCCAGAGGAGGTCCAGGTCGCCGGGGGCGGCCTTGAGCTTGGCTTCGTGGTCGATGATGTTCTTGATTTTGTCGAGGAAGAGCATGTCGATCTTGGTCGCGTTGCAGATAAAGCCCAGGTCCACGCCGTGGTAAATCAGCTCGGCGATGGCGAAGAGCCGGTCGTCGGTGCCGGTGGCGATATAGTCCAGAAGCTGCTTGGCGTCCATATCGTCGAATTTGTCCTTGTACAGGTGGTGGACGTTGATTTCCAGCGAGCGGACCGCCTTTAAAAGGCTCTCCTCGATGGTCCGGCCCACCGCCATGACCTCGCCGGTGGCCTTCATCTGGGTGGAGAGGACGTTGGAGGCGTCGGAGAATTTGTCAAAGGGGAAGCGGGGCATTTTGGTGACCACGTAGTCCAGCGCTGGCTCAAAGCTGGCGGGGGTGTTGGCCAGGGGAATTTCCTCAAGGAACATACCCACCGCGATCTTGGCGGACACCCGGGCGATGGGATAGCCGCTGGCCTTGGAGGCCAGGGCGGAGGAACGGGAGACGCGGGGGTTGACCTCGATCAGATAGTACCGGAAGGACTCCGGGTCCAGCGCGAACTGCACGTTACAGCCGCCCTCAATCTTGAGGGCGCGAATCAGCTTGAGGGCGCTGTCGCGGAGCAGATGGTATTCCTTGTTGGTCAGGGTCTGGCTAGGGGCCACGACGATGGAGTCGCCGGTGTGGATGCCAACCGGGTCGATGTTCTCCATGTTGCAGACGGTGATGGCGGTGTCGTTGGCGTCCCGCATGACCTCATATTCGATTTCCTTGTAGCCCCGGATGCTCTTTTCCACCAGCACCTGACTGACGGGGGAAAGGGCGAGGCCGTTTTTGAGCAGCTCGCGGCATTCCTCCTCGTTGTCGGCAAAGCCGCCGCCGGTGCCGCCGAGGGTGAAAGCGGGGCGCAGGACCACCGGGTAACCGATTTGTTCCGCCGCCGCAAGACCCTCTTCCAGGGTGTTGGCGATGATGGAGGGCAGCACCGGCTCGCCAAGACGCTGGCACAGCTCCTTGAACCGCTCGCGGTCCTCGGCCTGGTCAATGGAGTCGGCGGAGGTGCCCAGCAGCTCCACGCCGCACTCCTCCAAAACTCCCATCCGGCTCAGCTGCATTGCGAGGTTCAGGCCGGTCTGCCCGCCGATGCCGGGGAGCAGCGCGTCGGGCCGCTCCACCCGGAGAATGTGGGCGGCAAATTCGGCGGTCAGGGGTTCCATATAGACCTTGTCTGCAATGGAGGTGTCGGTCATGATGGTGGCCGGGTTGGAGTTGGCCAGAAGAACCTCGTAGCCCTCCTCCTTCAAGGCCAGGCATGCCTGGGTACCGGCGTAGTCAAACTCGGCGGCCTGCCCGATCACAATGGGGCCGGAGCCGATGACCAGAATGCGGCGGATGTCGGTTCTCTTAGGCATGGGCCTTCGCCTCCTTCATATAGTCCAGGAATTGGTCGAACAGATAGGCGCTGTCCTGCGGGCCGGGCGCGCTCTCGGGGTGGTACTGCACCGAGAAAATACGGTCCTCCCGGCACGCGAGGCCCTCGACCGTCCCGTCGAGCAGATTGATATGGGTGACTTCCAGCCCGGCGGCGGCAACGCTATTGGCGTCCACCGCGAAGGAGTGATTCTGGCTGGTGATTTCCAGCTTGCCGGTTTTGAGGTTTTTGACCGGGTGATTGCCGCCGCGGTGGCCGAATTTGAGCTTGTAGGTCTTGGCGCCCCCCGCCAGGGCGATCATCTGATGGCCCAGGCAGATGCCGCAGATGGGATATTTGCCCCGGAGTTTCCGCACCAGCGCGATGACCGGGAGGACGTCCTCCGGGTCGCCCGGACCGTTGGAGAGGAAGATGCCGTCGGGCTGCATGGCCTCGATGGTTTCGGCGGAGGTGTCGTAGGGGACGACCGTCACGTTGCAGCCCCGCCGGTTGAGGGAGCGGATAATGTTGAGCTTGATGCCGCAGTCTACGGCGACGACGTTGAATTTGTGATTGGAGGTTCTGGAATACCAGCGCTTTTTACAGCTGACCCGGCTGACCTGGTCGTGGGGAAGCTGGGCGGCGTTGAGCCGTTCCAGCGCCTCGTCCAGCGGGAGCCCCGCCTCGCAGAGCAGAACCTTGCCGCTGCCCTGGTCGCGGATGGAGCGGGCCAGCAGGCGGGTGTCCACGCCCTCGATGGCCGGGATGTGGTTTTCCTCCAAAATTTCGGACAGTGTCTTGGTGTAACGGAAATTGGAGGGATTGTCGTTGTATTCCCGGACCGCAAGGCCGCCGATGGTGGGAACCTTGGTTTCAAAGTCGTCGTCGGCGATTCCGTAGTTGCCGATGAGCGGATAGGTCATGACCACCAGCTGGTCGGTATAGCTGGGGTCGGAGATGATCTCCTGGTATCCCACCATGGAGGTGTTGAACACCAGCTCGCAGACCCGCTCCGCGTCCCCGCCGAAGCCGTAGCCATAGTATTCGCTGCCGTCGGGCAGAACAAGCTTTCGATTATAGCCCCGCATATCGCGCCTCCAAAAATCTTTTTCCCTTTACAATACCATGTTTTGACCCAATACGCAATGGGCGAAGCGGAGAAACCTTGCGCTTTTTTCAGAAAAAGCTTGTGATAGTTCGACAGGGAATTGGGTTTCCCGCCTGCCGCCGGTTCCTATTGGCCGAGCTGGCGGGCCAGGTTGACCATCTCAATGGCGCCCTGCGCGCAGTCGGAGCCCTTGTTGCCCGCCTTGGTCCCGGCGCGCTCGATGGCCTGCTCAATGGTGTCGGTCGTCAGGACGCCAAACATCACCGGCACGCCGGTTTGCAGCGACACGCTGGCAATTCCCTTGGAGACCTCGGCGCAGACGTAGTCATAGTGGCTGGTGCTCCCCCGGATGACCGCCCCCAGGGCGATGACCGCGTCATACCGTCCGCTCCGTGCCATTTTGGAGGCGATCAGCGGGATTTCAAACGCGCCGGGGACCCAGGCGACCTCGATGTCCTCGTCCCGAACGCCGTGACGGAGCAGGCCGTCTTGACAGCCGCTGAGCAGCTTGGAGACGATAAACTCGTTGAAGCGAGCGCAGACGATGCCAATTCGAATGCCGTCGGCAACCAGTTTTCCCTCAAATGTTTTCATGTTCATTTCCTCCTAATATTGCAGAATATGTCCCATACGGGCTTGCTTGGTTTGCAAATAGAACAGGTCGTGGGCCGTCGCCGGTATCTGGATGGGAAGACGCTCCACAATCTCCATGCCGAAGTCGTTGAGCTGGTAGATTTTGTCCGGGTTGTTGGTCAGCAGGCGGAGGGTTTTGGCTCCCAGGTCCCGCAGAATTTGCGCGCCGATGTAGTACTCGCGCAAATCTCCGGCGAAGCCCAGGGCGAGATTGGCCTCCAGGGTGTCCATTCCCTGCTCTTGGAGCTCGTAGGCTTTCAGCTTGTTTAAAAGTCCGATGCCCCGGCCCTCCTGCCGCATATAGAGGAGAACGCCCCGGCCCTCCTCCTCGATCTGGGACAGAGCCGCCGCCAGCTGTTCGCCGCAGTCGCAGCGGAGCGAACCGAAACAGTCCCCCGTCAGGCATTCGGAGTGGACCCGGCAGAGCAAATCCTCCCCGCCGCCGACCTCGCCCTTTACCAGCGCGATATGGTGCTCGCCGTTGAGCAGATTCCGGTAGCCGTAGGCGGTGAAGTCGCCGTATCTGGTGGGCAGATGGGCGGCGGCCACTCGTTCAATGAGCTTTTCATGGCGTTTCCGGTAATTTTTCAAATCTCGAATCGTGATAAAGGGCATATCCCATTCCCGCGCCTTTTTCTGAAGCTCGGGCGCGCGCATCATGGTCCCGTCCTCCCGCATGACCTCGCAGCAGAGGCCGCAGGGCTCCAATCCCGCCAGCCGCAGCAGGTCCACCGTGGCCTCGGTGTGGCCCTCCCGCTCCAAGACGCCGTTTGGCTTGGCCAGCAGGGGGAACATATGGCCCGGCCTGCGGAAGTCCTCGGGTCGCGCGTTCGGCTCGACGCACTTCATTGCTGTGATGGAGCGCTCGGCGGCCGAGATGCCGGTGCTGGTGGCGATGTGGTCAATGGAGACGGTAAAGGCAGTCTCGTGGTTGTCGGTGTTGACGGGCACCATCTGGGGCAGGCCCAGTTTGCCGATGTATTCGGCCGACATGGGCATACAGATCAGCCCCTTGGCCTGGGAGGCCATGAGATTGACGTTGCTTGTGGTGGCGAACCGGGCGGCGCAGATCATGTCGCCCTCGTTTTCCCGCTCCGGGTCGTCGGTACACAGGATGACCCGGCCCTGACGAAGGGCTTCGATTGCCTCCGGAATCGTGCTGTATTGAAACATGTTTCCTTCCTCCAACATTCCTTTTTTCGCTTAAAAGCCGTTTTGGGCTAAAAATTCCATGGTAAGGCCGCTTTTTTTTGCCGGTTTCCCATTGGGGGACAGCAGCCTTTCCACATATTTTCCAATGATGTCGGCTTCCAGGTTTACCTTGTCCCCCGGCCTCTTCCCGCCCAAGATGGTGACGGAGGCGGTGTGCGGAATGACCGAAACGGAAAAGCTCCGGCTGGTCACGGCGGCAACCGTCAGGCTGATGCCGTCGATGGCGATGGAACCCTTTTCCACCACATACCGCAGCACATCGGGCGGGGCTTCGATGGTGTACCAGACCGCGACGTCGTCCTGCCGGGTGCTGGCGACGGTCCCGACCGCGTCGATATGTCCGGAGACAATGTGGCCGCCGAAGCGCCCGTCTGCGGGCATGGCCCGTTCCAGGTTCACCGGGCTGCCCGGGACCAGCGCGCCCAGGGTGGAGCGGTTGAGGGTCTCGTGCATCACGTCGGCGGTGAAGCTGTCCGCGCCTATCGAAACGGCGGTCAGGCAGACGCCGTTTACCGCCACGCTGTCCCCGATTTTCAGGCCGGGCAGGATGTGCGCCGCCCCGACGGTCAGGCGGGCGGAATGTGCGCCCTGCCGGATGGCGCGGATGGTTCCGGTCTCTTCAACAATCCCCGTAAACATGGCTTTTTACCTCTCCCTCCAACAGGATATCCGCGCCGAGCTGGGTCATGGTGACGTTTTGCAACTGGGCGCACTGGGCGGGCAGTCCCACCCCAAGCCCGCGTACCGGGGACTTGGCCGCCGCGCCGCCGAAAATCTTGGGGGCGATATAGGCTTGCACCCTGTGGACAAGCCCGGCCTCCAGGGCGGCCCAGTTCAGGCTTCCGCCGCCTTCCAGGAGAACGCTGTCGATCTGTTCTGCCCCCAACCGCTCCATCAGGGCGGTCAAATCCACGTGACCGTCTTGTTCCGGGAGGATCCATACCCGGCACCCGGCCGCTTCATATGGTTCGCACCGCGCCGCCGCCCCTTCCGCCGCGGCCAGGATGGTGGGGACCTCTCTGGCGGTACGGACAAGCTGGCTGTCCGGCGGGGTTCGTAGTGTGGAATCACAGACAATCCGAAGGGGGTTCTTCCCGCCCGCTATCCGGCAGGTCAGCAGCGGGTCGTCGGCCAGAACGGTTCCGATTCCCACTAGAATGGCCGCGTTCCGGTGGCGGTCCCGGTGGACCTGCTCTCGGGCCGCCTCGCCGGTAATCCAGCGGGAGGCCCCGGTCCGGGTGGCAATTTTGCCGTCCAGAGTCATGGCGTACTTCATGGTGACATAGGGCCGTCCGGTTCGGATATAGTGGAAGAAGACCCGGTTGAGGGCGTCGCATTCCTTGCGAAGCAGACCGGTTTCCACCGTTACGCCGCTGGCTCGAAGCTGTTCCAGCCCCTTCCCCGCGACCAGGGGATTCGGGTCGTCCGAGCCTACCACGACGCGGGCAATGCCCGCCGAGAGAATGGCCTCGGTACACGGCGGCTGGCGTCCATGGTGGCAGCAGGGTTCCAGAGTGACGTACATCGTGGCCCCCGCCGGAGATTCGCCGCAGTTCGCGAGAGCGTCCCGTTCGGCGTGCAGGTCCCCGCAGCGGCGGTGATAGCCCTGCCCGATGATGCGTCCGTCTTTGACGATTACCGCGCCTACCATGGGGTTGGGACTGGTCCAGCCGAGCCCCTTTTCGGCCAGGGAGAGGGCCAGACGCATATAGTCGATATCGTTCATGTTTCGCCTCCAAAAGAAAAAGCCCTGAACACGTCGGTTCAGGGCCTCATGCCAAAGGAGAGTGCGCGCACAGCATACAAAAAGCTCTGAAACGAAAACCGTTCCAGAGCGCCATGGACGGGGGAACTCCCACATCGCACGATCTTCTATCATCCAGACTATACTGTCGGCTTCGGAATTTCACCGAATCAGCCTTTCGGCTCGCGGGCTCTACCGCCGGTGGGGACTTACACCCCGCCCTGAAGATCCTTGTTCAATTAAAATAAGTATAGCACAAAAACGCGGTCCTGTCAACACCCGGCAAACGGGCGGCGCGGCCATCAATTTTCCTCCCAGAGGGGGGATTCGCGTTCCGATGAAAAGGCGTCCCCCTCCGTACTTCCCGGGAGGAGGACGCTTCTGCTACGCCTGCGCGCCCTTCAAAATCGCGATGCCCGCCGAGGCGCCCAGACGGTCCGCCCCGGCCTCAATCATCGCCATGGCGGTCTGATAATCCCGAATGCCACCGGCGGCCTTGACCTGCACTTTTTCGCTCACGGTCTCCCGCATCAGCCGCACGTCCTCCACCGTCGCGCCTCCGGTTGAGAAGCCGGTGGAGGTTTTGACAAAGGCGGCCCCCGCCTGTTCGGCGATCTGGCAGGCCCAGCGCTTCTCGTCGTCGCTGAGCAGGCAGGTCTCGATGATGACCTTGACCGGTACCCCCGCCGTCTGCACCACCGTGGCGATGTCGGCGCGGACATACTCGTATTCCACGCCCTTTAAGCGCCCGACATTCATCACCATGTCGATCTCCTGCGCTCCGGCGGCCACCGCATTGCGCGCCTCGATGGACTTGGACGCCATGTCCATGGCCCCGAGGGGGAAGCCGACGACGCAGCAGACCTCCACGCCGCTCCCCTCCAACTCAGCGGAGGCCAGGGCGGCGTAACAGCTGTTGACGCAGACCGACGCGAAGCCGTATTCCCGCGCCTCGGCGCACAGCTTCTTGATTTCATTCGGCGTGGCGTCCGGCTTCAAAAGGGTGTGGTCGATATATTTTGCCAGCGGTTTTTTCAGTTCCATTGTGATACGCTCCTTATTTACTTTTCTTCTATTATGTACCGAACAGCGACATTTGACTGCTGTCGGGCAGGTCGCCGAAGGCGCCGGCGGCCTTGAGGTTTTCGATGTGCGTCTTGGACACCTTCGGACAGGCGGCGGAAAACTCCTCGACGGACAAAAAACGCTTGTTCTTCCGTCCCTCCGTGATGTCCCAGGCGGCGGCTTCGCCCAGCCCCGACACCGCGACGAAGGGGGGAAGCAGCTTGTCCCCGTCCACGATGCCGAACTTTAACGCTTCCGATTCGTAGAGGTCCATCGGCAGGAAGTCGAAGCCCCGAAGGTAGAATTCATAGCAGACCTCCAAGGTGGTCTTGAGGTCGTCGTCCTTGTCGGTGGCGTCGGGATTGTCGTTGATCTCCTTGATCTTGTCCCGCACCAGCTCGATGCCGTGGCACATCATGGCGGCGTCAAATGCCCCCTTCTGGCTCCGGCGGTAAAAGTAGGCGGCGTAAAAGGCCAGCGGCTGGTGGACCTTGAACCAGGCGATGCGAAAGGCCATCATCACATAGGCCACCGCGTGCGCCTTGGGGAAGAGGTATTTGATCTTCTTACACGACCCGATGTACCATTCGGGCACGCCCGCCTCGCGCATTTCGTCCTCTGCGCCCTCCGGCAGGCCACGGCCCTTGCGGACCGCCTCCATGATTTTGAAGGAGCGTTTCTCCGGCATCCCGCACTTGATGAGGTAGAGCATGATGTCGTCGCGGCAGCCGATGGCGTCTTTGACCGAGGCGGTGCCCGACAGCACCAGGTCCCTGGCGTTGCCGAGCCAGACGTCGGTGCCGTGGGAAAAGCCGGAGAGCCGGACTAAAATGTCAAACTCATGGGGCTGGGTCTCCACCAGCATGCCGCGGGTGAAGGAGGTTCCAAATTCGGGAATGGCGCAGGTCCCGACAGGGCCGAGCAGGGGATCGTCCGCAAAGCCTAAAATCTTGCTGGAGGTGAAGATGGACATGGTGTCCTGATCGTCCAGGGGGATTTTGGTGGCGTCCAAGTGGGTTAGATCCTCCATCATCCGAATCATGGTGGGGTCATCGTGCCCCAGCATGTCCAGTTTGAGCAGATTGTCCTCCATGCAGTGGTATTCAAAGTGGGTGGTGATGATGTCGGAGTCCGGGTCGTCGGCCGGGTGCTGCACCGGACAAAAGTCCCAAATTTCGTTTTCCTGGGGAATGACCACCAATCCGCCGGGGTGCTGTCCGGTGGTCCGCTTGACCCCCACGCAGCCGCCCGCCAGACGGGTTTCCTCCGCCTTGGAGGCGGTCTTGCCCCGTTCGTCGAGGTATTTTTTGACATAGCCGAAGGCGGTCTTTTCGGCGACGGTGCCGATGGTCCCCGCCCGGAAGACGTGGCTCGCGCCGAAGAGCTCGACGCAGTAGGCGTGGGCCCGGGACTGATACTCGCCCGAGAAGTTGAGGTCGATGTCGGGCACCTTGTCTCCCCCGAAGCCCAGGAAGGTTTCGAAGGGAATGTTGAACCCGTCTTTGTCCAACGCTTCGCCGCATTCCGGACAGACCGCGTCGGGCAGGTCGGCGCCGCAGGCCCGCCCCTCAGGGACGTCGAAGGAGCAGTATTTGCACTTGGGGCAGCGGTAGTGCGGAGGGAGGGAGTTGACCTCGGTGATGCCCGAGAGAAAGGCCACCAGCGAGGAACCGACCGAGCCGCGCGAGCCGACCAGATAGCCGTTTTCCAGGGAGTTCTGCACCAGCTTCTGGGCCGACATGTAGATCACGTCGTAGTGACAGGAGATGATGTCATGCAGCTCGGTTTCCACCCGGCTGACGATCAGCTCGGGCGGGGTTTTGCCGTAGAGACGTTCCAGCTTGCCGTAGACCAGAGCCTTTAAATCCTCCTCCGAGTTTTCAATGGAGGGGGCGAAGAGGTTGTAGGGAACAGGCCGCAGGGTTTCGCACATGTCGGCAATGCGGTTGGGATTGTCGACGACAACCTCCCTGGCGGCGTCCGGCCCGAGGTAGGAAAACTCGCTTAACATCTCATCGGTGGTGTGGAAATAGAGAGGATTTTCCCGGTCGCAGTCCTCGAAGCCCTTGGAGGCCAGCAGGAGACGGCGGAAAATTTCGTCCTCGGGGTTGAGGAAGTGAACGTCGCCGGTGGCCACCACCGGCTTGTCCAGCAGGCGGCCCAGATGGACGACGGTACGGTTGAAATCCCGAAGCTGTTCGTCGTCCCTGGCGAGGCCCTTGGCGAGCATAAAGCGGTTGTTGGCGAGGGGCTGAATCTCCAAAAAGTCGTAGAAGGAGGCCAGACGCAGCAGTTCGTCCTCATCCCGTCCGGCCACGACGGCCTGGAACAGCTCGCCCGCCTCGCATGCGGAGCCCAGGAGAAGGCCCTCGCGCCATTGTTCCAGGTCCGACTTGGGAATGAGGGGACGCTTGTACTTATAGTGCCGCAGATTGGAGTAGGAGACCAGCCGGTAGAGATTGCGCAGGCCGGTCTGGTTTTTGGCAAAGATAATCAGATGGCGGATATCCCGGCGGTCCAGCTTTGCGCCGGAGGGCAGGGTGCGCAGGAGCGGGTTGATCTCTGACAGCCGGGTTATCCCCCGCTCCGCCAGCATCCGGGCAAAGGGGGGCAGCATGTATCCGACCGTCCGCGCGTCGTCCACCGCCCGGTGGTGGCGGAAGGCGGGCAGCTCGAGCGCGTCGGCCACCAAATTGAGCTTGTACCGCCCCAGGTCGGGAAGCAGGCGCTGGGCCAGGGGCAGAGTGTCCAGATAGGTGGGCCGGTAGTCGATACCCAGACGTTTGCAGGCCGCTTTGACAAAGCCCACGTCAAAGAGGGCGTTGTGGGCGGCCAGGGGACGGCCGGCGCAAAATTCCAGAAACTTGGGCAGGACCTCTCCGATTCCGGGCGCGTCCCGAAGGTCGGCGTCGGTGATGCCGGTGAGGTCGGTGGTCTCCGGACTCAGGTGGCGGCCCGGGTTGACGAAGGCTTGAAATTCCTCGCCGGGCTTGCCGTTCCGCCAGACTACCGCGCCAAACTCAATGATCTCGTCATCCAGGGAGGAGAGCCCCGTGGTTTCCAGGTCGAAAGCGACAAATTCGCCGTCCAGGGGGAAGTCCTCCGGGCCGTGTACGGCGGCGAGGGGGTCCAGGTCGTTGTAGAAGTAAGCCTCGAGTCCGTAGAGAATTTTAATGGGTTCGCCGGAACCGGCCACCTTGGCCTTTTCGGCGGCGTGCATGGCGTCGGGGTACGCCTGGAGGCAGCCGTGGTCGGTGATGGCAATGGCCCGGTGGCCCCAGCGGGCGGCGGCCTTGACGGCATCGCCCGCATTGGTCAGGGCGTCCATGTTGGACATGCTGGTGTGTAAATGCAGCTCGACCCGTTTGCCGCCCGCGGCGGTATCCTGGCGCTGGGGCGCCTTCCCGGCCATGATGGAAAGGGGTTGGAGGGTCAATTCGTTGTCATAGCGGTCCAGGTTCATACGCCCCTGGACGCGGAGGTACATACCGTTGGCGATGCGCCCGAGCAGGGGCTTGGCCTTGGCCGCCTCCAGGAACTGCTTGACGCGGATGGAGCTTCGGTTGTCGGTTAGGTTGAAATTGACAATCCAGGCGTTGCGCTTTTTCAGTTCCTTGTTGTCCACGCCAAAGACGGCCCCCTCGACGATGACCCGTGGCATATCCAGGCTCAGCTCGTCCATCGAAGTGACGGGGCCTTGGAAGGGCTTTCCATAGATCAAATCGGTCTGCACCGGTGACTCTTCCCGTTTGGGGCGCTCCTCCCGAGGGGCGGGAGGGGTCCAATGGGCGACCGCTTCGGCACGGATGCGGGCGGTCTCGGCGAAGAGGTCGGCGTCTTCGGGCAGTCCGCCCGACTCGATCTCAATGGCGATTTCCCGTCCGAAGCGCTCGCGCAGATACCGCTCCGCGACCGGAAGGTGGGGCGCAAGGGCGGCCTTCCCGTTGGCCCGCAGGCGGATTTGGAGGGTGCTGCCGTCGAGACGCCAGCCCGCGCCGGCCAGGGTGGCGGAGGCAGGGGGGTAATCGCGGAGAAGAATTTGGGTGAGGTCGGAGAAATCCATGGTTTCTAGGAGGTCGGGACGGTAGGACGGGGTGAGCCGGAGCTCGCGGAGAGAAAAGGTCCGTTCCAGACTGTGGGCGGTTTCCCGGAGGGATTTTATCGGTATGTATTCCGCCGGGCGCAGGGAGACGTCAACGCGCCGCTGGGCGGCGTCGATGTCGACGCGGAGGACCTCCGCCTCCGCCAGGCGGGGGGAGAGGAGGCCGGGCGGGGCCAGGTCTTGGAACAGCGTAGCCAGGGAGAGCGTTTTTTCCATGGAAGGAAACCTCTTTCGGAGTTGTTATACCGGGCCGGGAAGCTTGTCCACATAGGCCAGCAGCGCCGGGAGCAGGCGGTCATAGGGAAGCTTCTCCCGTTTTTCCCCTTTTACGAAGAGAAAACCGCAGCCCTCGCCGCCGGCGATGCCGACGTCTGCCTCCCGGGCCTCCCCGGGCCCGTTGACCACACAGCCCATGACGGCGACGGTAACCGGTTTTTTACACCCGGCCAGCGCCGCTTCCACCTGTTTGACCAGCCCGATCAAGTCAATTCTCGTCCGCCCGCAGGTGGGGCAGGAAATAATGTTGACCCCGTCCTGACGGAGACCGGCGGCCTTCAGAATCGCGATGCCCGCGCGGACCTCCTCGACCGGATCGTCGGTCAGCGACACCCGAATGGTGTCCCCGATGCCGAGGCACAAGAGGCCCCCAATGCCCATGGCCGACTTCACCGTGCCCATATAGGCCGTACCGGTCTCGGTGACCCCCAAATGCAGCGGGTAATCGGAACGGTCATGGAACAGCCGGTACGCCTCCATCATCACGGGCACGCGGGAGGACTTCATGGAGACGCAGATGTCATAAAACCCGCACGCCTCCAGGAGCCGGATGTGGGAAAAGGCGCTCTCGACCAGCGCCTCCGCCGTGGGCGCTCCGTATTGCGCCAGCAGGGCCTTGTCCAGGCTGCCGCCGTTGACGCCGATGCGGATGGGAATCCCCCGCGCCCCGCAGGTCTCGGCCACCGCCCGGACCCGCTCCGGGCCGCCGATGTTGCCGGGGTTGATGCGGATTTTGGCCGCGCCGCCTCTGGCGGCGGCGAGGGCCAGCTTGTAATCAAAATGGATATCGGCCACCAGCGGCAGCGGCGAAGCGGCGGCAATTTCGCCGAACGCCGTAGCGGCAGCCGCGTCGGGAACGGCCAGACGGGCGATTTCGCAGCCAGCCGCCTGAAGCCGGCGGAGCTGGGCCAGGGAGCCCTCGACGTCGGTGGTTTTGGTGTTGAGCATCGACTGCACCGTCACCGGCGCGCCGCCTCCCAGGGGAAGGCCGCCCACTTGGATTCTTTTTGTCATGCAAACCAGCCCCTTACCAGATTAAACGCGTCGTGGAAGGTGACATAGGCCATTAAGACCAGCAGCAGGGCCAGCCCCGCGCCGTGGAGATAACCCTCGTATTTGGGATTGAGCTTGCGGTGGCTGAACTTTTCCGCCACAGTGGTCAGCAGCAGGCAGACAATCCGTCCGCCGTCCAGCGCGGGGAGGGGCAGCAGGTTCATGACCGCCAGATTGACCGCGATGAAGGCGGCCAGATAGACTACGTTCAAAAAGCCAATCGAGGCCGATTCAGCCGAGGTGCCGGTGTCCACCATCACGTTGACAATGCCGACCGGGCCGGACATGTCGTTGATGCCGACCGCGCCGGTCACCAAGTCCTGGAGGCCCAGGCGGACAAGGCGGATAAAGTCCAGCGTCTGAAACCAGGACATCCGAAGGGTGGTCCAAAGGTTTTGCTCTTCCTTTGCGCCAAAATTGATGCCGTACATGTGAACAATCTGCCCGTCCAGCTCATAGTCGCCCTTTTGCAGGTTGACATGGGGAAGAGAAACTTTCTCGCCGCCGCGCCGGACGACTAGGTCGAACACGCCGTCTCCCCGGGAGAGCAACATGGAGACGTCGTCATAGAGGTAGACGGGTTCCCCGTCAATTTTTATAATTTCGTCCCCCACCTGGAGTCCCTGCGCCTCCAGTCCTCCGCCGTCGAAGAAGCCGGTGATGATGGGCCGGAAAAAGCCGCCGGACATCGAGACGATGGCGGCCACCACCAAAAAGCCGGCCAGGAAGTTCATAAAGGACCCGGCGGCCAGGATAATCAGCCGCCGCCACCAGGACACCGACGTGAAAGCGCGCGGGTTGTCCAGCGCTTGGTCCTCCCCCTCCATGGCGCAGAAGCCGCCGACCGGAATGGCGCGGATGGAGTAGGTGGTCTCGCCCTTTTTCTTTTTCCAGAGCACGGGCCCCATACAGATGGCAAACTCGTTGACCTGCACGCCAAGCTTCTTGGCCGCGATGAAATGTCCAAGCTCGTGAATGAAAATCAGAAAGCCGAAAATAAAGATTGCGAACAGAATATAGAATACCGTCATGCACATAACCTCACAGGTTGGAATATACGCTCTCCCGGGCCGTCTGGTCCGCTTCCAAAAGCTGTTCCAGGCTGGGGGCGGCAATGCGGGGCGTGTCGTCCAGCGCCCGCGCGACCGCGTCGGAAATTCCATAGAAGTCCAGGCGGTCTTCCAGGAATAACGCTACCGCCGCTTCATTGGCCCCATTGAGGACGGCGCAGGCCGTGCCGCCGAGCTTTGCCGCCCGTCTGGCAAGAGCCAGACAGGGAAAGGCCTGCTCGTCGGGCGGGTCAAAGGTCAGCGGTCCGCAGTCAAGAAGGTCCAGCGCCGGCGCGGGACTGGGCAGCCGGTCCGGGTAAGTCAGCGCAAGCTGGATGGGAAGCCGCATGTCAGGCGCGCCCAACTGGGCCATAACCGCTCCGTCTTGCAGCTCTACCATGGAGTGAATCACGCTTTGCCGGTGAACCACCACGTCTACCTGTTCCAGCGGCAGGGAATAGAGCCGCATGGCCTCAATGACTTCCAGGCCCTTGTTCATCAGGGTGGCGCAGTCCACCGTGATCTTGGGGCCCATGGTCCAGTTTGGATGCCGAAGGGCTTCCACCCTTGTTACTTTACGCAGGTCTTCCGTTTTCATGCCAAAAAAAGGCCCGCCGGAGGCTGTGAGAATCAGCCGGCGTACCTGGGCCCGGTCCCGAACGCCCATCAGGCATTGGAAAATGGCGGAATGCTCCGAGTCCACCGGGAGAAGCTCCGCCCCGTACCGCGCCGCTTCCGTCATGACCAGCTCACCGGCGCAAACCAAGGTCTCCTTGTTGGCCAGGGCGATCCGTTTCCGCTCGCGGATGGCGGCCAGGGTGGGCTTGAGTCCCGCCATGCCCACAACCGATGAGAGAACCGTGTCCGCCTCTGGCAGCGTCGCGGCTTCGCACAGGGCGTCGGCGCCGCCCAACACCTTGGTTTCGGTGCCGGCCAGCCGGACTTTCAAATCTGCGGCGGCCGTTTCATCGGCGAGAACGGCCAGCTTGGGCCGGAAACGGCGGCATTGTTCCTCCAACCGGGATACGCCGGAATGGGCGGCCAGCGCCGCCACCTGTATGCCAAGGCCGTCTACCACGTCAAGGGTCTGCCGCCCAATGGAGCCGGTGGAGCCGAGAATGGAAATTGTTTTGGTTTTCATCGTCCGTTACCTCACGCTGTAGAAGACCGACAGCAGCGTCCAGACCAGCGGCGCGACAAAGGCCACGCTGTCGAAACGGTCCAACACGCCGCCATGGCCCGGGAGCAGCTTGCCATAATCCTTGACGTCAAACTCCCGCTTGATGACGGAAAAGCTCAGGTCCCCCAGCTCGCCAGCCAGGCCGCCCAGCAGACCTAGGAGAATCACCGTCCGCCAGCCCAGGGACGGGCCCTGATACCAGGAGAGCCGCGCCAGCAGCGCCAACGCGCCCTTGAGGACCGCCATGCCGGCGACGCCGCCCAGCAGGCCGCCGACGCCCCCTTCGACGGTTTTCTTGGGGCTGACTCTCGGGGCCAGCTTGCGCTTGCCGAAGAGCATGCCGGCGAACAGGGCGAGGGAGTCGCTGCCAAAGCAGATGCACAGCGGCGTGAAAACCAGCGCCTGCCCGCCCGGAAGCTGACGCAGGCGCAGAAGACAGGAGAGCATCAGGGGCAGAATGATTCCGGCGAAAACAGCGGCGGTCAGATGGGTAAAGGGAACGGGGGCCTGCCGTTCATAGGCCAGAATGGCGGCGAGGAACATGGTAAAAAGGATGAGAAGCAGGAGGAAGAGGGTCAGCGTCTGGTCCAGATGGAGCCAGAGGGGGACGAGACCGGCGCACAGGGTAATGGCCCGCCGCTTGTCCGGCCAGGCCTGGACGGCGCACATCAGTTCCCAGGCCGCCATGGCGCACATCACGGCCAGTAGGATTGCCGTGGCCAAAGGGGGGAGGACGCACAGGACCAGAAACAGAAAGGGAATGCCGGCGACGGCCACCATAACCCGTTTAAACATCACGTTTCACTCTCCTTTACACCGCCAAAGCGGCGGTCCCGGCGTTGGAAAGCCGCAATGGCCTGGTCCAACTCCCTCTCGCCGAAATCGGGCCAGAGGGTATCGGTGACGTACAGCTCGGCGTAAGCGCACTGCCAGAGAAGAAAATTGCTGAGACGCTGCTCCCCACCGGGGCGGATAATCAGCTCCGGGTCGGGAATGCCGGCGGAGTCGAGATAGCTGGAAAAGAGCGTCTCGTCCAGCTCATTGGGATAGCGCCGCCCCGCCGCGCAGTCCGCCGCGAAGCGGCGGGCGGCCCGCAAAAGCTCGTCCCGGCCCCCGTAGTTGAGGCAGACGTTGGCCTGAAAGTCGTCTGCCGCGAGGCGGCCGCTGATTCCGTCGGTCTCCCGCGCCAGGGCGCGCAGCTCAGGGGAGATGGGGGTCATGTCCCCAAAAAAATGGAGGCGGATTCGGTCGCGTTCCATGCTGTCCACCGCCTCGAGCAGATACCGCTTGAGCAGGGTCATGATGGCCGAGACCTCGACCTCAGAGCGCTTCCAGTTTTCGGTGGAGAAGGCGTAGACGGTCAGGTATTTGACGCCGATATTCTTGCAGTAGGTGGCGATTTTGCGGAAATTTTCCGCGCCCGCCTTGTGCCCCACCGTCCTGGGGAGCCCGCGTCCTTTGGCCCAACGGCCATTGCCGTCCATGATGATGGCGATGTGTCTGGGCGGGGTTGGTTTGTCCTGCATTCGGTCCCTCTCCTCTGCGGCGCGGGGCGCGTCTTCCAACGCGCCCCGGCTGTGGTTTTTTAAATCTCCATGAGCTCCTTTTCCTTTTTGGCGCACATGTCGTCGATTTTCTTGGTATACTTGTCGGTCAGGTCCTGGAGGTCCTTCTCGCATTTTTTGAGGTCGTCCTCGGTGATCTCGCTCTTCTTCTTCTGGCCCTTGAAAAACTCAACCGCGTCACGCCGGATGTTGCGGATGGCCACTTTGGCGTCCTCGCCGTACTTTTTAACCTGTTTGGTCAGCTCCTTACGGCGGTCTTCGGTCAGCTGGGGGAAGATGAGGCGGACGACGCGCCCGTCGTTCTGCGGGTTGATGCCCAGATCAGAGCTCTGGATGGCTTTCTCAATGGGTTTCAGAAGGGTGGCGTCCCAGGGTTGGATGACCAGCGTTCTGGCGTCGGGCGACGAGATGGAGCCCACCTGCCCGATGGGAGAGTCCACGCCGTAGTAGGGGACGGTAATCCGGTCCAGTACCTGGGCGTTCGCCCGGCCAGCGCGGACCGCGCCGAAGTCGGCGGTGAGAATTTCTATGGTCTTGTCCATCTTGCGGCTGTATTCTGCGTAATCTGACATGGTATGTGCCTCCTTTGTTAATGTTCATCCGGCCGCCCCATCCGCCGGCGGGCGGGGCGGGCCGCAGGTCAAAACGCTTCTTTTACGATGGTGCCGATCTTTTCCCCCATGACCGCGCGGTAGATATTTTCCGGGTCCTTGAGGGCGAAGAGCAAAATGGGGATATTGTTGTCCATAGAGAGGGAGGTGGCGGTGGAATCCATGACCATCAGGCGCTTGGCGAGCATTTCGTTGTAGGTGATCCGGTCATATTTGACCGCCTCGGGGTCCTTGGCCGGGTCGGCGCTGTAGACGCCGTCGATGTTTTTGGCGAGCAAAATTACGTCGGCGTTGATCTCGGCGGCCCGGAGCACCGCGCCGGTGTCGGTGGAGAAGTAGGGGTTGCCGGTGCCGCAGCCGAAAATGACGACGCGGCCCTTCTCCATGTGCCGGATGGCCTTGCTGCGGATATAGGGCTCGGCGATCTTGTTCATCTCCACCGCCGTCTGCACCCGGACGTCCACCCCGCGCTGTTCCAGGCTGTCGGCCACGGCGAGGCAGTTTATGACGGTGGCGAGCATGCCCATCTGATCGGCGCGGGTGCGCTCCATGCGGTCGCCGCCGTCCTTGACGCCGCGCCAGAAATTGCCGCCGCCGACCACGACGCCCATTTGGACGCCCGCGCCGACGCATTTCTTTATCACGTCGCAGACCTGGCCGATGACGTCAAAGTCCAATCCCCGGCTGGCCTCGCCGGCCAGCGCTTCGCCGCTAATCTTTAAAAGGACGCGGCGGTACGGTACGTTCATACCCATCTCTCCTCTAAGAATCAAATCTCCCTATATTCTATAATAATTTGACCCAATTGAAAAGGGGGAATTTTGTATTTTACAAAAAATTCACCAACAGAGGAAGAAAGGATTGCGAAAGCGCCGCTTTTTGAGTATAATAAAGAAAGCTAGCAGGAGATGAGACGGCGGGACCGGGCGAATCCGGCCCCGTTTCAAGATGATACGGGAGGAGAGAAAGTATGGCCGACGAGTTGAAGCCGGTTGAATCCAAAAATTTTATCCACGCCTTTATTGACGAGGACACCGCCCCCGGCGGGCAGTTCGAGGGCATGCGGGTCCATACCCGGTTCCCGCCCGAGCCCAACGGTTATCTGCACATCGGCCATTGTAAGGCCCTGTGCATTGACTTCGGCTCGGCGGAGAAGTACGGCGGCCTGTGCAACCTCCGTTTTGACGACACCAACCCCGCCAAGGAGGACACAGAGTTCGTCGAGGCCATTCAGGAGGATATCCACTGGTTGGGCTTTGACTGGGGGGACAGGCTGTTCTATGGCTCGGACTATTTCGAGCAGGACTACCAGTTCGCCGTCGAGCTGATTCAAAAGGGGCTGGCCTACGTCTGCGAGCTCAGCCCCGCAGAGTTTATGGCCAACCGGGGCGGCGTCGGCGTTCCCGCCGTCAGCCCTTACCGGGACAGGCCGGTTGCGGAGAGCTTGGACCTCTTTGCGAGAATGCGGAACGGCGAGTTCCCCGAGGGCTCCAAGACGCTGCGGGCCAAGATTGATCTGGCCTCGGGCAACTTCAACCTTCGCGACCCGGTGCTCTACCGGATTCGCTATGTCCATCACCACCGGCAGGGGGATAAATGGTGCATCTATCCCATGTATGATTTTGCCCACCCGATTCAGGATGCGTTGGAGGGGGTTACCCACTCTCTGTGTTCGCTGGAGTTTGAAGCGCACAGGCCCCTGTATGAATGGGTAGTCAACCATGTCTCCATCCCCTACCACAAGCCCAGGCAGATTGAATTTGCGCGGCTCAACATCGACCACACCGTCATGAGCAAGCGCAAGCTCCGCGCCCTGGTGGAGGGCGGGTTGGTGGACGGGTGGGACGACCCCCGGATGCCCACCCTGTGCGGCCTGCGGCGCAGGGGCTACACCCCGGCCTCCATCCGCAATTTCTGCGAACGTATCGGGGTGGCGAAGGCGGCCAGCACGGTGGAATACGCCTTTTTGGAGCACTGCCTGCGGGAGGACCTGAATGAAACCGCCCGGCGCGTCATGGCGGTGCTGCGTCCGGTCAAGCTGGTCATCACCAACTATCCAGCGGGACAGACCGAGACCTTCACGGTGGAGAACAACCCCAACCGGCCCGAGGACGGGACGCGGGAAGTGGTTTTCTCCCGGGAGCTGTATGTGGAGGCCGACGATTTCCTGCCCGAGGCGGCCCCCAAGTTTAAGCGGCTGTATCCGGGCGGACCGGAGTGCCGGTTGAAGGGAGCGTATCTCATCCGCTGCGTGGGTTACGAGACCGACGGCGACGGCAATGTGACCGAGATTGCCGCCGAATACGCCCCCGACTCAAGGGGCGGCAATCCGGCGGACGGCAGGAAGGTCAAGGGCGCGACCATCCATTGGGTGGACGCCGCCACCGCCGTTGAGGCCGAGGTCAGGTTATACGGCAACCTGTTTTCCGACGAGGCGCCCGACGCCGCCGACAAGGATTTTATGCAGTGCCTGAACCCCGATTCGCTGGAAGTGCTGACCGGTTGCAAGCTGGAGGCTTCACTGGCCGGGGTCGAGCCGGACGCGCGGCTGCAATTTATGCGGCTGGGGTACTTCTGCCCGGACAGCCGGGACAGTAAGCCGGGCCGGTTGGTCTTCAACCGGGCGGTCAGTTTGAAGGACTCGTTCAAAGGATAACGTTGAAAGCGTTCGGATAAAAAAGTCAGCTCCCGGATATGCCGTTTTACCGGCGCGTATCCGGGAGCTGTTCCCCTTTATTGGAGCGAGTTTCGCGGCTAAAAAAGGAGCGTTGTGGGGTTATGAGAAGAAAAGATCGTGAAGTTACGGATACCGGCGAGATTTTGAAAACAGTTGACAAGGCGAAAATCCTTCATCTCGGACTGTTTGACGGCGCGTATCCGTATGTGGTTCCGCTGCACTATGGCTATGAGTGGAAGGATGGAATGTTTGTCTTCTTTCTGCACAGCGCAGGGGAGGGGCATAAGCTTGATTTGATACGAAACAATCCGCAGGTTTGTGTCGAACTGGAATGCGATGTGGAATTGGTATCCGGCGGCGAAACTCCGTGCCGGTACGGCTGTGCGTACAGGTCGGTGATTGGCCGGGGAACGGCGGAAATCGTCCGGAACGGACCGGAGAAAACCAGAGGCTTGCATTTGCTGATGCGGAATCAGACGGGCCGGGATTTCGTCATAGAGGAGAAAATGGCGGAATCTGTGACGGTAATCAAGGTCTGTGTAAAAGAATTTACCGCTAAGGCGAAGGGCATGCCGCCGGACGGGTAAGGCGGGCCGGTTATTGCCGCTGCATTCTTTGATGCAGGAAAAGGCCGGTGGCTGTGATTAAAACCGTCCCGACTCCAGACAGCAAAAACCAGACGTTGACGCCGACCGTTTCAGCAACCGGGGAGGCGATCAGAAGTCCGACCGGCATGGAAAGCGACGCGGCCAGCGCAATGAGGGAAAAGGCCCGCCCCATTTTTTCGGCGGGAATGGTGGTCTGCATGTATGCGATCAGCGGAATGCTGTGGACATTTCCAAAGGCTCCCATGACGCCGCAGGCGAGGGCAAAGATGAGCCAGGCCCACATGTCCGGCGGCAGCAGACCGCCGATTGCGGAGGTGATGCCGACCCCCAGCATTCCAATGTATGAAAACAGCAGATGCTGCTTGACCTTGATGACGCTGCTGAATAGAAACGCCGCGACCATCATGCCGGCGGCATACAGAATTTCGACTACGCTGCCGTGCCATGCCGTGGCGTTGAAATAGTCGCTGGTCATCAGGGGATAAAATGACGATAGGGGCATGTAGAAAATCATGCACAGTGTTTCGACGACGATGAGCAGGGTAAGCGCTTTGTCGGCCCGGAAAACTTCGATTCCCTCTTTTAATTCCTTCCGCGTGTTTTGGCTTTCCCGCGTGACCCGCTGCATGGGGGCGATCTGTACGGCGGCAAGCATGACGCTTGCGATAATTGCCCCCAGTAAGTCGGTGAGCAAAATAACGGGCAGGGAAAAGGCGGCGTACAGGGCCGCGCCGATTGCCGGGCCGAGCAGGAAGGAGCCGGAGGCAATCAATTGATTCCAGCCCCCGATTTTGACCAGGTCTTCGGCGGGGACAAATTGTGGGATCATAGCTTGAAAGGCGGGCTGATGGAAGGCGTTTCCGATGCTTCTGAAAAACAGGATGATGAGGGCGGTCCACACCGGCATTTCAAACAGCCACAGCAGGACGGAGAAGATGGCCGCGCTTACGCCGATAAACAGGTCTGCAAAAATGCAAATGTATTTTCTGTGGTACCGGTCTGCCACAATTCCCGCCAGCGGGCTCAGGAGCGTAGCCGGCAGAAAGGCAACCAATCCGGATAAGCCCATCATGATTGCGGAACCCGTTTCACTGGCGATCCACCAGATCAACGCGAACTGGACGGCGGAGCTTCCGATCAGGGAAGCGATTTGCCCGATGGAAATAATCCAGAATTTTCGTTTCCATGATTGCTGCATATACTTCGTCCCTCCTATGTTGAATTGGAGTCATAAGTATAGCATTGAGCGGGCGGAAAGAACAGTCTTTCTTTTTTCTATATTTTGTGGTATAATTGTATTGCAAATTAGAGAGGCCCGGAGGATACGCCTCCGGGCCTTCTTGCACTATTCTGCGGTTTTTCCCAGATAGCGTTTTAATCCGTCTTGTAAAATGAGGGAGAAATTTACATTAGCGGCCTCCGCTTCCCAATTCAACCAGGCAGGGAGGGTTAATGTTTTTTTGACGACCTTGTTATTGATCCGGTCGCGAACGGCGGGCATAAATACTTCAACCATAGCCACGGCCGCTCCTGCGGAAGGCTGTAAATTTTTCACTGGCGTAGGGGCGGGGATGGCGTCGCCATCCTGCTCCATGCCGAACAAGTGCAGGCCAAGGGCCTCTTTGGCGTTATGAAATGCTTCTTCCGAGGTTTGCGCGCAGGGCAGACAACCGGGGAGGTCGGGAAATTCAATAGAAATTCCATCATCGTCATAGTAAAAGAGGGCCGGAAATGCGTAATTATTAGGATACATAGAAAACTCCTTTTCACTACCGGGATGGAGCTTACCGAAATTTCAGCCCCGCTTGCCGCTCTATGCTTTTTAGCGTTCGAAGCCTTCGTTTGCCCGCAGGCTTCCTCTGTCCCATCTCTAACCTCGCTATTTACAGGGTAAAATATCCGCAAAAAACAATTCTGTTGCTGTATCTACGGCTCCGTTTTCATTTCTATTGAGTCGTAAAACTCCTGACATGCTTCTTTTGATTCAAATATCTCAATAAATACTGTATTTGGCCGATTCATTACCTGCCACCAATTTTCAACCGGCGGGTCTACACGAATCTGACAATAACCGCCAGTAAGGGTTCCGGCATAAACAGTTTTTTCATTAAGAGGAAGTTCCTGGGTCGAACAGGCATTGTATAGCTCCTCAACCTCTATAAAACCGCCATAGAGTCGGGTGGCCAGGATAATCCAATCCTTCCAAGTTTCCCATGACTGCTGTGATGCTGCATCACTGTTAATCATTACCGACATCGTCAGCATTCTCTTTTGACGATAAAGGGCGCTGGAAATAAAAGCGGTCTGAAAATTTGAGCTGCTTTCCGGACGGGAAAAGCCGTAGCTTGTCCGGCTATTGTCTCCCTCTGAATACGTGTCTGTACTGGTAATACTCCACGACAACCCCGTCTCCTCTATTGCCGTATTCAAGGCCTCTTCCTTGAGAGGATAATCCGGCCTTGGAAGAGCTTTCTTTGTCTGACAGCCAGTCAGGAGCAAAACAGTGATACAAATTATGCAAATGAATCGTTTCATAGCGTTACTTCCCCCTTCCTTATATTCCGAATAGATTTTTTCAAACTATAAGTATTTCATCAAACAGATTGCACCTCCCGTGGAAGGCTGGGGGACCGGTGCGCCACTGCGAAAATTGTAAAGAAAAATAAACCTTCGCTGCCTCCAAATGTATCTGTTTTGTATCGTTTACTTTTATATGGAAATAAGTGTACGCGATATTTTTCAATTTGTCAACGATTCTGTCATAAAAATTCCTTTTCTCTCCGAAAAAAGGAGAGCGGAAAGGTCCAAGCCAGAGACCTTCCCGCTCTTGGTTACGTCAAACAGGCTGGGTGAAAACAGAAGTTAATGAGCTTTCATCGTCCCCGCCCAGTCTGTTTACATCGTTTTAGCTTTTTAGCTTTTTTAATTAGTATACATACGTACCAGCGACCTTCATCGTCCACAAACCGGGATCAGTATATGTGCTGGCTCTGACACCCAATGTTATACCCGATGGTGGCTCACATATACAAGGCAAGCCTTCAGGTATGCGCTCAGTAAACCCAAGTGATTTTCCGGTGTCCACATTGGAGTAGCCCACATTATAGGTTGCGTCTGAATTGGCATTATATCCATTTGTGTACACCTTTTCTATATGCCCTCTATATGTCCCTCCAACATTATTTGTAGTTGAGAAACTACAAAAAGGTGATGTGTTATACTGTCCAGATGGCTTGCTCAGCCATACGGAATCATTATAAAAAGGCTGCATGTCCTCAGACAATGGCATTGCTTCTGATTGCCACAGAACGAGGCTCTTTAAAGCTTCTTCTTGGTCTTCCAGATCTGGTAATTCCCAATCTTCAGGGAAAACGTCGGAAAAATTCGGTATAACCTTCTCAATGTTTCCATCTTCATTTAAGATATAACACTTCATTCCGTCGGCTACCCAGGATGTGCTAAAAATAATTTCATTGCGAGCTGCAAGTATTTGCTCCTCCTCGGCCTCGGGAGTTGTCTCATCAATTTTCATATATGCAATTTCGCTTTCTCTGCTTGTAGCAGAAGTCGGCTCGCTAAGGTCGATAGCTACCGCAGGAATGCTCATAGTTGTAACCAATAAAAGAACTAATAATGCAACAGAAATCTTTTTCATTATGTACTCCTTTCATCTATTCAGTCGAGGGCGCTGCATAGTGGTCCAGGTTAACTTCTCGAAATGGTTTAGGAATAATAGGTTCATTCCAGTCCGCCGGAAAGAGGTCTGAAAAATTGGGTATGTCTTTCATCACATGCCCGTTTTCATCGAGAATGTATATATTTGTTCCATCTGCGGCCCATGACTGACGATAAATAATTTTTTCTCGTGCTTGAAGAATGACAGGTTTTATTTGCTCTAATGCGCTGTTGTAGTCAAGATACGCATAATATTGAATGTCTTCTTCACAGCGCAAATACTGAGCATCTATTTGTGTCGCCATTTCTATGTACCATTCGGCGTCATGCTCCTGTATATCATGTTCGCTATTTTCAGATATGAGCGGCTTTATTATATTGTTAGTCCTATTTACCGCTTTAACACCGCTATGAACAAATACACAAGAGAAAATGGCTACCACCGTTGGAAGAGTTAACCAGTTATAAAATTGTATAGGAAATCACCTCACATTTACAGCACTTTACGGGGTATACCTCATGCGATTTGCATGAATGCAAATCGCATCCTTTTGTTGCCGTGTGTTAGCACTTGCCTGATGTGGTCGCACTAAAGGACTTGCCGTTTGCGGTGCCGGACACTTCCAGGGTATAGGTGCTGCCTTTTGTGACGGTATGTTCGCCTTCCAGGTAAAGGGCTGATGTATCCGAACCTGACCATGAAGCAATCACCGTGCTGCCCTGTTTTAGTGTCATTTTCGCATCAATTGAGGCACCCGCGCTTGTAATCCGGGCTTTACAGTATGCAGTATTACCACTAAAGGTTAGCGTAACATTGGGCGTGGTAGCTCTGGCATCTGCTGCATTTACGGATACGCAAAGCGCGAAGATAAGGACCATTATTGATGCGAGAGAAATCAATCTCTTCATACGATCTCACCTCCTTTCTGCCTGCCTATATTTTAATACGAATCAGGATACCAATATTGGACATCTTCTTTCAAAATATTTTATTTTTTTTCTACGCATTCAGCTAAGGCAAGCATAGCGTCCTTGTTCATGAACGCTGAAATTTGAAAGACGATGTTATTTTCAGTGTCAAACCAGATTAATTCATTTGTTTCTTCTGAGTTGGTCATTTCATAAAAATCTCCGGAATAAGGGCCAACCTGTACACTTTCATAGTTATGACCGTCTGAAAAAAGACTCATGGTAGAATCTTCTGACATTATCATATAGGAAAATATAACGATATCCTTGTCATTTTCATAAACCCGTATGTACATTGTGTCACCGCCGATTACATCAGACTCGACAAATCCATCCGGTAGGGGGGCTATCACATATTCCGGCAGCGATTCCTCGTGATAGGTGCCATAGAAGTCGTAAACCACGCTATTCTCGAACATTTGCCGGGCCCAGGCGACAAATTCCGCCCGTGCGTCTTTGCTCACGGCCAGCCATGCGCCGCCGGCCAGCACTGCGGCCAAGGCGACGGAGGCCACCCTCTGTAAAAGCTTGTAATGAGTAGGACGGCTGGCCCGGTGGGCCAGCCTCCCGATTTTTTGCTCGAACGCGGGGGAAGGATGAAACGTATGGGCCGGGTTGCCGTTCCGCGTGACAGTTTCCATATAAAATGTAAAGGATTCCTTGGCGGCCTGCCGCAGCATTTCATCAGTCATAAAATTGGTAACCCTCCTGAATACAAAGTTCCTTCAATTTTGCTTTGGCGCGCTGATGCAGTTTACACACGCTCCCATAGGTCATATTCAGCCTGTCCGCAATTTCCCGGAGATTGCAGCCATACACATATTTCAGCCAGATGACCTGGCGTTGCAGCGCGGGCAGATTGTTGATGCAGGAGGTCAGGAAATTGTCTCCGTCGTACTCAATTTCAATCCCGGGAAAATCCTCGTCGGCAAGAAGGACTGGCTGCCGGTTTCTCCTGCGGAGTAAATCAATGGCCTTGTTTTCGGCTATGACAGCGACGTAGCCTTTTGTTCTCGGCCCCGGCTCGTCAATGTCCGCTATATTTTCCGCAATGCTCATAAACGCCTGCTGCACCGCGTCCTGGGCATCCTGCTCATGCCGTAACAGAGTAAAGGCAATATTATACATCATTTCACCATATTCCGAATAGATTTTTTCAAACTTGTACTTTTGTCTCTTTGGTTTTACCTTCTGTAAGTATTTAATCAAACGGATTGCACCTCCCGCGGAAGGCTGGGGGACCGGTGCGCCACTGCGAAAATTGTAAAGTCAGCTTTTTACCCATCTTTTATTTGCTCCTTTTCTCCTCAATAGTTAATACGTTTCAGAGATGCAATTTTGGACACTTTTTTCCAAAAAAATTTTATTTTGTTAAAATTGTATAAAAACAGGCCTTTCGAGCCGGCGGCTTGCTGCGCGTTAGGGGGGCAAAAAGGAGAACGCTGGGAGCGCATAGCTGCACTCCCAGCGTTCTCCTTTTTGTTCGGCGGTGTTCAAATCTTGATTGCACGCCGGTCGGATACATCCTTCGGCTGCGGAACATAGCGCATCCCCGCGCATCCTGACAGATGCGCATAAACAGGTCCTCCGCCATTTGCGGAACCTCCTTCGACGCTATGATCTCGTTTACGGTGTCCCTGTACGAGGGTTTGCTGGTATACCGGCGTCTCAGCGGTCCCCGCCGTGGGGCCCACCGTTCTGACGGTTCAGCTCATGCTGCGCCTTGAACTTTTTTCCAACCCGCAGGTTGGACCGGAGACTCGCGCCCCGCACAATCGCGTCCGCGCCGAACCGGCCCCGGAGGGCGTCCACTGTCCGGTCCACCTTCTGCTGCCGCGCCCGTTCTTTCATCGGAAACAGGGAGAGCTGCGCCGCGCCGTCGCGGGTCACGTCCATCAAGGTTACCCCCAACAGACGCAGCGGCGTGTGGCCGTCCCACAGTTCCCGTATGAGCTGCCGCGCCGTTTGGATAATCTCATGGGTCACGTCGGTCGGCTCAGCCAGCTTGCGCTGGTGGGAACGGGTTTTGAAATCCCGAAACCGGATGGTGACCGAGACGCCGGTACAATAGGACCCATCGGCCCGCAGGCGGGACGCCGTGCTGTCGCAGAGCTCCAAAAGCACCAGGTCGGCGGCGTTCAGCGTGACGATGTCCTCCTCCAGCGTGACGGAGTTGCCGTAGCCCTTGGCGGACTCCCGTTCGCTGAGGACGGGGGAATGGTCTATGCCATTGGCAAACCGGCGGAGCTGTGCGCCCAGCTTTGCCCCCACCAGGCGTTGAAGCCGTTGCGGCTCGGCGTGGGCCAGATCGCCGATGGTCCGGATTTGGGACTTTTCCAGCTTTTCCGCCGTAGCCCGGCCCACGGAAAAAAGATCGCCCACCGGGAGGGGCCAAAGCTTGTCCGCAATCTCGCCGGCAAACAGGGTGTGGACCCGGTCCGGCTTTTCAAAATCGCTCGCCATTTTAGCCAGCAGCTTGTTGGGGGCGACGCCCACGTTGACGGTGAAGCCCAGCGTGTCGCGGATTTCGTTTTTAATGGCCGCCGCCGCCTCTACCGGGTCCGGGTAAAGCAGACGGGTGCCGGTCATGTCGAGAAAGCACTCGTCGATCGAGAACTTCTCAACGACAGGGGCGTAGCGCCGGCAAATGTCCATAAACGCCCGTGACCCGCGCTCATAGAGCCGGAAATCGGGCTTTGCCAGCACCAGCTCGGGACACTTGCGCAGCGCCATCGACACCGGTTCGCCGGTTTTGACGCCCCGCGCCTTGGCCGGAATGGATTTTGCCAGAATCACGGCGGTCCGCTTGTCCCGGTCGCCGCCAATGGCCGAGGGGATGCGCCGTAAATCGTCCTGTCCCGCCGCGACCCGCCGCACCGCCTCCCAGGAGAGAAACGCGCTGTTCACGTCAACATGAAAAATCATGACTTTTTCTTCTTCTTTTTTGGCTCAGGAAGCTGGTCGTAAATCGCCTCGAACAGCCCGGTCAGCCAGGCGCGGTCGTCAACATTGTCCGCCAGCAGCATTTCCTTCGCGCCCTGATAGGGCAGCTCCCACGCGGCTTGGGGCATGTAGTCCAAGGCGGCCTGTACGGGCTTGATGAGCAGACGGTCATTGTAGATGCCTCCGGCGATCTTGTCCTTGTAATAGAGGACATATTCTCCCATCATGGCACGGCAGCGGACCCCCTCCAGGCCGGAGAGCTGTTCTAGAATAAAATTGACATATTCTTTGCTGGACGCCATCGCAAGCGCCTCCTTTCTGCCCTCTTTGGTAGAGGCTTTGCTTCATTATAGCTTGACCGGCGTTTTTTTTCAACTGAGATTTGCGTACCGGCCGGAAAGGATGACGCCGCTGGGTTCATTTGATAAGAATTGCGTTGCGTAGGTCATTGTCGATCCATTTTCCTGAAACAGTTATCTCGGTGTCACGCGCTGGAATGGTACGTAAAAAAGAATGGAAAAAATGGCCGGCCCGTTCTCCCAAGAAGGAGCGGGCCGGCCATTTGGACTGTATGTTAGCGAATGTTGCGGTACATGGGACCGTAGGCGGCGCAGGCGCGGTAATCCTGCCCCTCCTTGTCCATGCCGAAAGCGTTCCACGCGGCGGGACGGAAAACGTCCTTGCCGGGGACATTGTGCATGCAAACGGGGATACGGAGCATGGAACAGAAGGTAATCAGGTCGGCGCCGATGTGGCCGTAGGAGATTGCGCCGTGATTGGCGCCCCAGTTACTCATCACGCTGTAGGCGCTCTCGAAGGGGCTGCCCGCCACGCCGTCGCAGCGCGGGGTGAACCAGGTGCACGGCCAGGTCGGGTCGGTGCGCATCATCAGAGTCTTGGTGACTTCGTCGGGCAGCTTGACGGTCCAGCCCTCGGCGATTTGAAGCACCGGGCCCAGACCCTTGACCAGGTTCAGGCGAATCATAGTCGCCGGCATCTCGGCGCGGGTGGTGAAACTGGAGGAGAAACCGCCGCCCCGGAAGTAGCCATTGTCGGCCGCGGGCCAGGTGGTGGCCTCGGTCATCTTCTTGATGTCGGCCTCGGTGACCTCCCACCAGCGCTTCATAACCGGCTTGCCGTTCTCGTCAACGCACTCGCCGCAGGCGTCAAGGGCGGTCGCGCCCGAGTTGATGAGGTGAATAAAGCCGCCGTTTTCCTTGGCGATACCCTCCACGTCGTAGCCGGAGGCGCGCTTGCAGGCCTCGGGGGACCAGTAGGTCCGCACGTCGGAGAACATCTGGGCGCGGCCGGTCAGCAGCTTCATAAAGAGCATGCCGAGACCGTTGAGAACGTCGTTCTCGGTGGCAAGGATGTGGGGCTCCCGCGCGCCGGTGTAGTCGAAGGTGGAGTTGAGAATGGCCTCGGGATAGTCGCAGTTGGGATAGAAATCGGTCCACTGGCGCTGGCCCTGGAAGCCGGCGGCGATGGCGTTGTGTCCCACCATTTCCTCCTCGCGGCCCTCGGGCAGGTTAGGGTTGCCGTCCATCAGGTCCTTGATGATACAGTACATCTTGACGGTGAACTCCCACTGCTCGGCCTTCTTCGCGTCGGGAGTCTTGACAAAGTCGGGGTTCTTGTCCCAGCCCTCCTTGCAGTGCTCCTTGGTCCAGGCCAGAGCCTTCTGATAGGCGGCCTCATCGTAGATGCCCTCGGTCATGCGGCGGATGATTTCCACCTCGTCCACCGACTCAACCCGCATCCCCAGGTATTCCTCAATGAACGCGGAGTCGATGATGGAACCGCCGATGCCCATGCAGATGGAGCCGATTTGCAGGTAACTCTTGCCCCGCATCTGGGCGACCGCCACGGCGGCGCGGGCAAAACGGAGCAGCTTTTCCTGTACGTCGGCGGGGATGTTTTCCACCTCGTCGAGGTTCTGCACGTCATGGCCGTAGATGCCGAAAGCGGGCAGGCCCTTCTGGGCGTGGGTGGCGAGGACGGAGGCCAGATACACCGCGCCGGGACGCTCGGTGCCGTTGAAGCCCCAGACGCCCTTGATGGTCATGGGGTCCATGTCCATGGTCTCGGAGCCGTAGCACCAGCAGGGGGTGACGGTCAGGGTGACGTCTACGCCCTCGCGCTTGAATTTCTCGGCGCAGGCGGCGGTTTCGGCCACGCGGCCGATGGTGGTATCGGCAATGACGACCTCAACGGGCTTGCCGTCGGAATAGAAGATATTTTCCTCAAACAGCTTTTTGGCGGCGGCAGCCATCGCCATGGTCTGGGCTTCGAGCCCCTCGCGGACCTTCAGCGGACCGCGCCGGCCGTCGATGGCGGGACGGATGCCGATTTTCGGACGTGCGCCAAGCTTCGGCATGTTTTCTTTGGACATAGTAATCAGACTCCTTTCAAAATACGGACAAGCTCAAATCTCAGCCATGAAATTCATGATTTGCCTTGCGAACATACGTATTTGTATTAAATTGTACTCTCCTTTCCACCTTCCGTCAAGGCGGCGGGCGCAAGTGCCGGTAACTTTGGTGAATCTCAACAAATTCCACAATCTCTTTTTGGAGACACTGTAGATTTCTGTGGATTTGCTTGGTATGTTGAAGGATGTGCGTTTACTTTCTGTGGTTTTCTGAAAAATTTCCTTGCGGGTGGACGGCTTCCGTGCTACAATAAGTGAAACCTACTAACAGTAAAGGAGAGAAGAAATCCATGAGCGTAGATATGAGCAAGGCATGCGAGCTGGCGAAGGCCGGCGTCCATACCCGTCCTGCGGGAACGGGCCGTTTGGCGGGCAAGATCGCCATTGTCACAGGGAGCGCCCAGGGCTTTGGCAAGGGTATTGCCGAGGAAATGTACCGGGAGGGCGCGGTGGTTGTCATCGCCGACATGAACGAGCCGTTGGCGAAGACAGTGGCCGAGTCGTTGGGAGAGCGGGCGTACTGCATTCCGGTCAACGTCTCGGACGAGGAGAGCGTCGCGGCCCTGGTGGCCGGGACAGTGGAGCGGTTCGGCGGGCTGGACGTGATGGTGTCCAACGCGGGGGTGGTGCGCAGCGGTCCGTTGTCGTCCTTTGAGAAGAAGGACCTGGATTTTGTCACCGCCATCAACTATACGGGACTTTTCCTCTGCGCGAAATACGCCGCCATTGTGATGCAGGCCCAGCACGAGGCCGATCCCAAGTGGGTGGGGGATATCATCACCATCAACTCCAAGTCGGGGCTGGAGGGCTCCAACAAGAACTTCGCCTACGCCGGATCGAAATTCGGCGGCATTGGGCTGGTGCAGAGCTTCGCGCTGGAGCTGTGCGCGTACAACATCAAGGTCAATGCCATCTGCCCGGGCAACTATCTCGACGGGCCGCTGTGGATGGACCCGGAGAAGGGACTGTTCATCCAGTACTTAAACGCCGGAAAGGTGCCGGGCGCCAAAACGGTGGCCGATGTAAAGGCGTATTATGAGTCCAAGGTTCCGATGAATCGCGGTTGCCTTCCGCTGGACGTGGCGCGGGCCATTTTCTATTGCATCGAGCAGAAATATGAGACCGGTCAGGCCATACCGGTCACCGGCGGACAGTGCATGCTGAACTGAATTTGACCATCTGGGGAAGAATTTTGAGGATTTACCGAAAACGCTCACAACCTTCACCACGAGGCATGATTTGCTGAAGGACGGACGAAATGTACAGCAAGGTATTGGCAGATCGCGTCCGGGTACTGAAAGAACCGTCGGAGGAGGGAGACAATATGTGCCGTGAATTGGAGGCGCTCTATCTGGATGGTGAAAAGCGAGGCATTGAAAAAGGCCGCGCGGAAGGCATTATTTCCAGTCTCAAGAGTCTGATGGCGACGCTGGGCATGTCGGTAGAGGAAGCGATGAACGCGCTGCGGATTCCCGAAAACGAACGGGGGACCTATACAGACTTGCTGGCAAAGCAATAAACCTGACAATGACAGACCGGAGGGTGCGGTGCGATCCGCATCCTCCGGTTTTTGTGCGCAGAAATGGTCGGCTGTAATCCGTTTAGCGGTTGACAAAGCGGAGGGACTTTCATACAATAAAATAGTAAAAAAGGGGGGCGTATGGCATTGCTGGTGTTGTAGCCTCCCTTTGCGTTTACAAACAAAGGGATAGGGAGCAGCGAGGTGATTGTGTGACCGAAGAGCAAATGGCTTATGTGGAACAGTTTTTCAAGGAACATTTTTGGGAGCTGCAAGTTCACGCATACCGTTTTCTGGGCGAGTGGAAACGAACGGAGGACATGGTAATGGAGGCGTTTTCCATTGCCTGTGAGAAGATTGACGTATTTTTAGAGAGTGAAAACCGACTTGGATGGATGAAACTCGCGGTACAAAACGTATGCTGGAATTTCCTTCGGAGGCAGAACCGGGAAAACAGGCTGGTGACCGACTGGGAGGATTTGACGGAGGACCGGATACCTGCTACAGAGGACCCGCTGCCCAGCGAGTTCATTGAGCGGTGTAAGGCGGTCCTGCGGGAGACGGATTTCCGGCTGCTTTATGAGGCGGTGATTTTGGAGATTCCAATGGACAAGCTGGCGGAGGCGCACGGGATGTCCGAGGCGGCCTGCCGGAAGCGGGTGGAGCGCATTCGAAAGAAGCTGAAAAAAATTTTTGAAGAAAACAAAAATGATTGGTAAAAATATGTCCAAAAACAGGGCCCAGTGTACATATATAATTAGGGAGGAGGACAGGCAATGTCCAATCAGGATAAAGTGAACAAGGGAAGGGGGAATTTTCTGGAAAATTGCACGATAACAGAACTGGAAGAGCTTCTCAATGCTGCCGCACAGGATGTACCAATAGACGAGGCGTATGTCGCCGAGCTGGAAGCCGCGATTTTGCGGTGTGAGACGGAGCGCCCGACCGGGCGGCTGTCTGAACCGGATGAGGCGTGGGAGCGGTTTCGCAGGACACGCCTTGCCGGGGATACGAGCCGGCTTGGGTTGTCCAACAAAGGCAAGGTTTGCAAAACGGTCATTTCCATGGAAGGTAAACGTCAGCCGCGCAGGCCGCGCCGCTTAGGCCGGGCGTTGCTGATTGCGGCGGTGATCGTCGTGATGATGACACTGCTGTTGCCGCCGGTGCTGGGTTATCGGAGTATTTTCCATATGGTTGCACAGTGGACGGATGAACAGTTCAGATTTGTTGCGCCCACGTATGGTAGCCCCGAGACTGTGGAAGAAAACAGTGAGCAGAAAGATATGATGCCGTTGATGGAAAGTCTGGAAGAATATGGGCTGCCATTGTCTTTTGCGCCGTCGTGGTTTCCAGAGGATAAACAGTTTCTTGAGGAAGAATATAGAGAAACTGAAAATGGGAAGACATATTATACTGCAATTTTTGCCGATGAAGGTGGAGAAAAATTAGTTTACTTTAAGCTAATTGAGTATCCGGAAGCAGTAATCCCCAAATTAAACTCATTCATCTGGGAAAAGGATGACAGTGCGGTAGTTGAATTTTCCTGCAATGGGATTACTCATTATATTGTAAGAAATAATGGATTTGTTGGCGCACACTGGTATGTTGATTCGTTTGAAGTAGCCATTTTGGGAGATATTAGCATTGAAGAAGCAAAGAAAATTGTGGAATCTATTTATGAAAGGTAAGGAAATTCCTTTGAAAAATTACAAAATTCGAATTTTAACATTGTGTTTTGCGGTAGTATTGCTTTTGACCCTACCAATCAACGCGCTCACTCGAGCCAGTGATTATATTCACGGTTATGCAATCGACGTGTACACATCTGGTCAGAAAATCTGCACAGATTTTAGTGTTGATGCGACTGGAAAAATGACAAAGCTCGGAGCATCCTCGATTAAAATTTACGAATATCCATACGGAAGCGGGGACTTGGTCAGTACCAAAACAGAATACAGCACGGGCATGACTCAAGCAAATAGCTATACCTATTCGAATACTATTACATATACAGGCGAAGCGAACAAGAAATATAAGGTTGTTGTGACAATCTTTGCCAGGGATGCTTCTGGTTCAGACTCCCGGACAGAGACCCACTATGTAAGCACCTGATCCGCCGCACGATTCCTCCTTTCCTCCTCCCTCTACAGGATTTGAAAAGTCCTGTAGAGTCGTTCTGATATGATGAAAAGAAATTTTTTTAAAATCTTGTCCAAAAATGGATGCCTGCGTACATATATTTAAGTGAAGACATCAAGATGGAATGTGGTGAATCAACTATACTTGAGAGAAGAGGTACATAATAACAGAGACGTTAAATTATCACATTTGGTCTATTGGCTGTCTTCGAATATATGAATGAAAGGAGTTGTTTTCGATAGACGGTATTCAGTCCTGTACACAGCCAAAGTACGTTTATACGGAGTATGGCACTTTTCTGGATATCAAACATGAGCTGAAAAAAGTCGAAGAGCCAGTGGACACGAGCAATTTTAAGACGGTTCCTTGGTATGACAGCGAGCTTGTGAAACGGAGGCTAAGTCCAGGGATGCTGGAGATGAGAGCTGCTAACAAGAACAGTTGGGATGCGGAGGCGGCGGCTGCTGCATTGCAAGGAACAAATGCGGTCATGACGGAGGCTAAGTCGCTGACAGGTAAATACTACGATGGCAAGATTTCTGAGAACGAGCTTCAGGCAGAATATGAACGCCTTTCAGAGCGTTATGTAGCTGCCTTTGTCGACAGCGGATATCCGACCCGGCTGACTTGCGGTAGTATTCAGAACCGGCTTGGGGCGCAGGAGCTATTCTATGATGAATTTCGTATGGTGGCACTGAAAGAAGCGGTGTCCCGCAATAATGCGGAGGGTCAGCAATATGCCACAGGTGAAAAGGGAGCAAAGCACACCGTCAAGTACTACAATTCAGATTACTACTATAAAAGCGAAGCGGCGATTGCTGCAATCACGAAAGGAGCGTATGCGGTAGCGGAGGAATCCAAAGCGCTGTGCAAGGAATTGGGTTATAATGATTATGAGTTTGAAGTTCCGGATTATAAATCTGATATGTATAATCTCTACTACAACTTCAACAGTGCGTGGAGTAACAACTTTCTGGCGAACGACCAATATATAACCGACTACGATCAGATTCCGCCAAAGAATTTTCAGTGGTTCTATGAGACCGGCGGGAGCGGTTCGGATGGCAACACCGCCTCCACTTGGGCCCGCCTTCAGGATGAAAGCGGTTTGGAGCATTATGCTTCCAGGAATTTTAGTTATGAAGATGGCGTAAAAGGATTATTTCAGGTTAGTGAATTGCTGCAATTCAATATCAGAGACTATGAGTTGGACGCTCAGGTCAAACGCTTTCTGAGCAGCTTGCAGGTGTTCCAGCGAGGTTATTTTTTTGACCGTTATGCGGCAGGTGAGATGAATGTATTTGCATAGTTTGATAAAGTTAAAGGAAAGGATGCTACTAGGTGAAATATATTTTTTATACTTTATAAAGTAGCAAAAGGTGATCTTTATGAATGCAATTAAGCATACCGTTTTTATGGTAATCAGTTTGATTTATCTTTTATCAATTACGCCCGTGTCAGCATCAGAATTGTATGATGAAAGTACTTCTATTGATTTAGAAACAGTATCAGAGACGGTGGTTGAGTCTTTTACAGTTTTGGGCTCTATGGAATCTTCTCAGCCGGAGATAATTGATTTCTCTAATGCGATAGATGTTTCCAAACAATTGATTAGCGTTGACACGGAGAGCAGAGCAGAAATAAACGGCCAAACAGAACTAATGCCTTATGCGGTTTCTGAAAATCAACCACCAGTTGCAGATCCCGCTGTTTTTGTATTAAATCCTGAGAGTGCGCGAGATGGATTCTACACAACTGATACAGTGTTTTTTATTGCAACAAGATGGAATAATACCGATTTGTGCTATGACCCTGAGGGTGGGAGCATCAGCCTTGCCTATGATGATTCCTTTCCTGGCGGATATATTAGTGTTGAAAGACAACCGACTTATGAGGGATATTACATCCAGATTTTTAATCATGGAAAGTATCCGTTCATATTTGCATTCACAGATGAGAATGGTGGCATGTCAGAGATCTTCACAATCAATTTTGACATCATAAGTCGTGGCGTGTTTACACCCATTGAAGGATCGCTGGATTCTATGACAGATATAAAGGAATATGATATTTCTGTAGACTATTCTGTTGCAGATGAATACAGCATTGGATTGCTTCGGGTTGAAAAAGCGTGATTGTTTTAGATGTATATGATGAAAATGGAGAAAAGTACGACACAGCCTGTTGTGACGGGCAAAATATAAATGATAAGGTGGTGTTAAAAAAAACAGATGGCATGAATCGTGAGTATACTTATAAACTCAAAGTAAGAACTGCGCCGTCAGAAGAGTATTATGTGGATGGAGACAGCAGCTTTAGAATTGCTTATGGAGAATCGTCGCAATTGCACTATTTCTTTGAGGAAGTATATGATAGTATAGATTTACCATATTATCATACTGTACGCGGTACGCGTGAGGAAAATGGTACAGAGCCTGTTGGACGTCTTCCTGTCAGTGACTTTGGTAATTATTATAGGATATCTACAAACGGAACAGAGAGAGTTACATTAACGTCATCAGACGATCATTTGCGCTTTAAAATTTTGGATGAAAGAACATTGCGTACATTGTTTGATAGTGCGGAGCTACTTCCACTGTCAATAGAAAATTCAACAACAAAGATACCAACGTATTATGTTGGTGCGGATATTAATTTTGAGGCCGGAACATCGTATTATCTTTGTGTCTATGACCCCAACCCGAATAGTACATACCGGTCATACGCAATCACTGTCGGCGAACCTAAAATGTTTAGTGGTTATAGAACGATAAATATACCGGATCGGACCGTTTCAGCAGGCACAACCTACACTGCAACATTTGATCTTGACCGTGTGAATGACGGTCCGATGTATGTGGATAAGATCGGATACCATGGTTATTCGGTAGACTGGGCGCCCGAAGGTGGTCATTTTTCAGTGCGTTCACCAGGAAAATCTACATGGGTAACAAATAGCCTTTATCATTCAAATATTGAATACAACTACTGGGATCCAGACACAGTACCCGTCAGAGCAGATGGCGAATGGTCGTTGAGATTTACTGCGGCAAAGTCAGGAACTTGTACTGGGCGATGGGTCCGTATTTTCTATGCAACAGAACTCTGTGGATATAATACTGCGCAATCTTGACCTGGATTTTTAAAGACTGAAATCTAGCTCGAACATACCATTATAGCTTAATTCAGCATGATATCAAATAGCAGAGTTTGTATAGGACTGATCTGTGTGTGGAGCGGCACAGTGTCAATCCAAGGAATCCTTGGTCAAAACAAAAAAGATTTTGAAAAATGTGTCCAATTTTGTTGCGCTCAAACGTATATAGTTACAGAGGGGTAAATGAGCGCATTTGAAGATGGAAATCCAACAATAGAAAGGGGGTGATACGTGTCCGGAGGGAATGTGGTGCGCCAGCTAAAAATTGAGACAAGGAGAGACTATCATGAAAAAACGAATTGTGTCCATCCTGGCTGGAACGCTGGCCCTGATGCTTCTGCTCACGGCGGTGGCGGGAGCGTTGGCCAAGGGCGGGAAGGTGGCGTACAACCAAGTCAACCTGTCGGTTTTCAGCGAGCCAAAAGTTACTGCCGGGCAAACCTACCGTCTGGCAAACGGTTTGGAAATTCCCAGCAGCATCAACTACACCAACGAAGCCGGCGGCGACACCACCTATGTTCCCATCCGTATGCTGGCCGAGCTGATGGACGCGAACCTGACCTGGAATCAAGAGACCAAGACGGCGGATTTTGCCGCGCTCCAGAGTGTCACACCGTCCGACGTAATCATTTCTGTTGGGACTGGCGACCCTCCGGCGGACGATATTCCGGAAAGGCCGTCATACGGGCAAAGGGCAGGCGCGTTTGAGGAAATTGATCCCAGCACGGTATCCATGCAGGAAGACGAGGAACAACATGTGCCGATGAACTACATGAGGAATACGCGGGTGCAGTATTCCTATGATTCCAGTTTCCCGGTATATACGATGAATGTGCATCCCATACATGGCGATTACATCATTTATACTGTGACCAATAATGGTCAGAAGAGGCAGTATACAACGGTGCTTCATCAAAATCCATTGGACGCGGCCCAGGCCGAGCCGTTCTCCAAAGTCCTCGTAAAACCGGGCGAAACCCTCGTGCGGGTATTCCGTGTGGACAAGGACGCCAACAGCATGGACTGTTACTTGGCCTTTGGCGTCGGTGAGGATTATGATCGTACTTCCGGCAGTGATGTGACCGTTTCCTTGAAACAGTGCTTTATGGAGTGAGGAGTCATAAAAAATAGGGTAAAAAGTAGAGTTTGAATCCTGAAAACAACATAGCATTGGTCTGCCGGAGATACGGAAGGAGAGCCGGAACCGGTATACGCTATGGATACAGGGTTTCAGGATCGTATCCAATCTATTGGCAGTATGGTTGCCTGCAAGTTTTGGAGTGTGGCATGCGGGCCGCATTGGACGCCGGCGAAGATATGGAATTGGTCTTGCGCCGGTAAAGATATCCTGGAAAGCGGAGGGAAAACAGTCCTTCCTGCGAAATAAAAATCCAACGTACTGTGATTATTTTGGACGACGGGCGCGGACTGGACGCGAGAGAATAAACTTTGGCGGTCCTACTGTAAGGTCAATTTCAGTAGGACCGCTCACGGTATCTGACTCTTTTCGAAAGCAACGCTTTGGCATAGAGCCAGTATCATCAACAGGAAGGTTCCCCACAGATGGTTTCATCTATGGGGAACCTTTTTCATAAAACGGCTTTCGTTTATTTACCCAGCCCTGCGTTAAGCCGTTCCACCAGGGCCGATTGCAGCACAGCGGAAAAATTGATTTGCTGCGCCTCGGCCATACTGTTCAGCCATGTGGGAATGGACAGCGTCTTTTTGACCGCCTTGGTCGAGCGGGTCTTGAGATATTCGCTGGGTGAAAACTCAATGACCGCGATAAACTCGCCCGGTTCAAGCGCTGTGCCGTTTGGAGTGGAAGGGGCGGGAAGCGTGCTATTTCCCTCCGCAGCGTCTTCATAAAACAAACCGAGGGCATCCTTGATATTCTCTACCGCCTCTGACAGCGTTTCGCCCTGTGAGGAACAGCCACTGATGTCGTGCAGCCAAACGCTATATCCCCCATCCGATTCCGGGTGCATAATGGCAGGGTAATAAAGCTTATCCATGTAATCTCCTCCTTTGGGTGTGGGTTTATTTCAGTCCTGCATCCTTCAATATTTTCTGCTCCAGCCCCTTTTTCAAATCTTTTGTGTGCTTGGGAACCGTAGTAGTTCTCTTTGTTTCCTCATTTTTAAAGAAGAAGTGAGAGCCGTTGGATCGCACTTGACGAAAACCATTAGCTTCTAAAAGCTTTATCATTTCGCGTGGTGTTATCGGCATTCCTTTCTCCTTCCCCCCCTTTTTATTTATTATATACGTATCTTACGTATGAATCAAGAGCAAATTTATAATTAGACAAAAAAATGCGAGCGCGCAGCAGATAATCGGTTCAATCCACCGCCGTGGTGTAGCAGCTCAAATTGGCCAGGACCCAGTACCGCACTATCCTGCTGTAGTTCGTGCATCGAATGGTTTATCGGCTTCAGAGTTGGAGGGCACGTCACCTGAAATTGCTTGACGGTGTATAATGCACGTGTTATAATGAACTTATAGAAGATAGAACTTTTCCATTATTTTACTAAATGCACTGATTTTCAAAATTCGTGCATAAATCCACGCCTTGAGCGGGAAGCAGTTCGGGGCGTTTCACGATAGACATGCTTCACACTGAAAGATATGGTCAATTCATGGAAAACAATCGGAAACCAGATGATATGATGAAGACGAAAAAACCATCCAAACGGAGGGGAAAACCATGCTAAAACGAATCCTGATCCTGTTGACAACCATTTGTCTTTCAACAACGCTGGCCCTCGCTGTCCAAACCGCCGAACCCGGGACCATCCGAAACGATTGTCCCGGCAGCGTCCATGCCCAGGCGCAAATGCTCAAGGACCTCGGCCTGTTCAAGGGCACGGGAAAAGGTTTTGAGCTGGAAAAACCGCTGACCCGCGCCGAGGCGGCCGTCATGGTAACCCGGCTCCTCGGCGCGGAAGCCGGGGCCAAGACGGAAAACAACAGCCACCCCTTCCGCGACGTTCCAGCGTGGGCAAGTCCCTATGTAGGCTGGCTCTATCAGAATGGGGTGACCAAGGGGGTGTCTGGGACCGAATACGGCTCCGGACGCAATGTCACCTGCCAGCAGTTCGGTGTGTTTCTGACCCGAGCGAGCTACGAGCCGTCGGCGCGGCAGGCGTTGACCGATTACGGAAAGAAGCACGGCGTTGATTTCTTTGAGGCCAACGCCATTACCGTGGGGGACGAGACCGCCGCCTGCGACAAGGCGGGTTTTCTGCGGGCTGACGCGGTTGCCATGGCGGTACGGCTGCTCGACAGCTCCTTTGTAGAGGGAGTTGACGGAGAGGGTAATGTGATTGCGGACGTTTCGGTTGCGCAGGCCCTGATTGAACGGGGCGTCTTTACCCGGGAGCAATTCAAGGAGGCGGCCTGGGAAGTTCTGGAACCGGCCTATTTTGCCAGTACGGCGGATGGGCGGCGCTCGGAAAAGGAGTCTGACTATACGCTGGCCTGTGTGATGTCAGGCGTTCCCGTCCTGCGGACTGGCGATTCCTCCCTCCACTACGTTTACACAGGGGACGGCCCGACCCAGCTCTACGCCGCGCGGGACAATGGCGGGCTTTTCGTCGTTGACCCGGACACGCTGGCGCTGACCGCCCTCGGTTCCGGCTGGGGAACGTCCGGCTTTACTTACTTCGGGACTATCGGCCAGACCGATTGCTTTTTTATAAAAGATGAAGCTTACGACGTTCTGACTATCACTGGGACGAACTGCAAACGCCTCGGACTGACGGTTGCGGAACCCGTCGCCAAACCGGATGGCAAGGGTGGGTATCTCCTGGATTGCGCCGGGTCGGTCTGCTGTCTGGACGCCGAAGGACTCCACGTTGCCAGCGCGCCAACAGAAAATAGCCGCCTCACCCATCAGACCAACCTGTTTGACGTCTATGAAGACGTGAACGCCGAACGGACCATTCTATCGGTCGCCGGCAAAGACGGAACGCTCCTCGGCAGCTATACCATTAAAAACGACTACAAGGGAGACCTAAGCTATGCGCCAAAAGTCGAAGGGGTCAAAAATAATGTCCTCTGGGGCGGCGTTGGCTATTACCAGGTGACCGGCGGAAAGCTCATCCAGCGCGTTGCCCGCCCGGTCTACGACTTCGGGACCATATGGAGCGACAACAGCATGGTGGTCGTCACCCATGAACCAGGCGTTCGGGTGACCTATGACGGCGGACGGGGCGCGTCGCCGCAGCGATCGGGAGACCGTCTGGTCCGCGTTGCCCTCGACGGGACCGAAACGGTGGTGCTGTCCGGAACGGAGGGACCGTTCGGCCCGCTGGTCCTCGGCAAGGTCACCGAGGCCGCCGATGGCAGAATTGCGTTCACCGTCCTTGTGCCGACCGAGCCTTTTATGACGGGCGCATTTACCTGCGTCCTGGAGAGAGGCCGGGTCACCGTGAAGGACCAGACCGGTGACATCGCTTTCTGGTACGGAGAAGACGCCGCGCAGAAGGCGGAGACTTGGCTAAACGCGGGAAAATAAAAAACACAGCCGTGAAATCCCCGCGCGCCGCGCGAATCAAGCGTTGTATTTGCCACGGGGGCGTGATATAATAGGAGAAACAATCTGAAGGAGGTATGCCCCTATGGAACCCAATAACAATTTATACAGCAATGACTATGGCGGCTACGGCTATGCCGCCCCGGAAATCACCTTGAGCCAGTATGTCGTCCGCACCTTTACCTGGATGTTCATCGGCCTGTTGGTGACTTTCGGCATCGCCTACGGCGGCTACGCCACCGGCATGATCCTGTACGTGTTTACCGTACCGTATCTGCCCATCATTCTGCTCGTGGCCGAGGTGGCGTTGGTGATGATTTTGGCGGCCTGTATTCAAAAGCTGTCGGTGGGAGCGGCCCGGGCGCTCTTTATTGGTTACGCCATCCTCAACGGCGTGGTCTTCTCCGTCTATTTTCTGCTGTTTGAGCTGAACAGCCTGATTCTCATCTTTGCCATGACCGCCCTCTACTTTGGCGTCTTCGCTCTCTACGGCCACTGCACCAAGCGCGACCTGAGCGGCCTGCGTCCCATTCTGGTGGGTGGGCTGATCTTCCTGCTTGTGGTGGGCCTGCTCTCCATGTTCCTGCCGCTGGGCGCATTGGACCGGATTATCTGCCTGATCGGCGTGGCCATCTTCCTTGGCTTCACCGCCTACGACACCCAAAAGATCAAATCTTTCTACGCCTACTACAGCACGGACGGCGCGATGTTGGAGAAGGCGTCGGTCTTCTCCGCTCTCCAGCTCTATCTGGACTTCGTCAACATCTTCCTCTATCTGCTCCGCTTTATGGGCAAGCGTAAGAATTAAACGGGTGATACTATGATTGGCCAAGCGATTCTGAGCAAGCTCAACGCGCCCACCCGGGAGGAGCGGCTGGAAAATCTCCGCGAAGCGGTTGGCGACGCCCAGTTCCCCCCCATGGTGGATGCCTATATCAACAATCACATTCACACGACCTACTCCTTCTCCCCCTACTCGCCCGCCGCGTCGGTGTACGCGGCGCGGGCGGAGGGGCTGCGCACGGCGGGCATCGTGGACCATGATTCCATCGCCGGGGCGCGGGAGTTCATCGAGGCGGGAAAAATTGTGGGCATCCCCACCACAGTAGGCATGGAGTGCCGCGCCCGCATGGACGGCACCATTCTGGAGGGCCGCCGGACAAACAACCCCGACCAGGTAAACGTCAGCTATATGACCCTGCAAGGAGTTCCCCATGAGAAGATCGAGTACCTGAACGATTGGTTTGCCCCCCGCCGTGCCGCCCGCAACGAGCGCAACCGCAAAATGGTTGCCAACATCAACACGCTCCTCCCCGATGCTTCTCTGGACTTTGACCGGGACGTGCTCCCGCTGAGCGAGTATGCCGGCGGCGGTGTGGTCACGGAGCGGCACTTGATGTATGCCCTGGCAAAGCGGCTGGTGGAACGGGTCGGCAAGGGCCAGCCCATGGCGGACTGCCTTGCGGACCTCGGCCTGTCGCTGGGCGCAAAACAGTGGGAGCAGATGCTGAACGTCTCCTACCCCTTCTACGAATATGATCTGCTGGCGGTTCTGAAATCGGCTTTCATCCCAAAGGTCTACGTAGACGCCGTCGAGGAGTGCCCCCAGATTGACGAGCTTGTCTCCCTGGCCAAAGAGGTGGGGGCGGTGCTGTGCTACTCCTATCTCGGCGACGTGGGACAGAGCGTCACGGGGGACAAGAAGCCGCAGAAGTTTGAGGATGACTATCTCGACGATGTTTTCACCTTCCTGAAGGACAGCGGGGTCCCCGCCGTCACCTACATGCCAACCCGCAACACCCGCGCCCAGTTAGAACGTCTGCGCGGTCTGTGTGAGCGGCACGGCCTTTTCCAAGTCTCCGGCGAGGATATCAACTCTCCGCGCCAGTCGTTTATCATCCGGGCGATGGAGGACCCGATGTTCCGCAACCTCATCGACGCCACCTGGCGGCTGATCGACTATGAGACCGGCAAGCGGCCCATGGACCTCTACCGTTGAACTACGCCTATCTGGTCCGCTGCGCCGACGGCACCCTATACGCCGGTTGGACAACCGATCTTGCCCGCCGGATTCAGGCCCATAACGAGGGCCGGGGCGCGAAGTACACCCGTTCCCGCCGCCCGGTGACCCTGGTATATTATGAGGCATTCGGGACCAGAGAGGAAGCTTTGCGGCGGGAGGCCGCGCTGAAACGCCTGAGCCGGCGGGAGAAGCTGGCTCTCATTGAAGCCGCACGGTGAGATCCGTACAGTGGCGGGGCCCGTTCTGGGCCCCGTTTTTTTCGGGAACGAAAAGATTTGTATTGCATTTTGCGGGCTGTTAGCGTATAATAAATAAAGATTACCAAAGTTTTGAAAAAATGAGCCTGAAATTCGTTTTCAACTTTCAGAAATATGTGCTTAAGAGGTGGTTAGAATCGTGGATGAATTGTATCAGGGCATCCGAAATGCCAACGAAGAATTTATTGCGGCCAAGCTGGAGCAGGTATGGGAGACCAGTAAGTTTTGCCAATGCGTCAGATGCAAGCGGGATGTCTATACCTACGTGCTAAATAAAATTGAGCCGCACTATGTCGATTCCACCCCAGGCGAGCTTTTTATGAAGTTGAATTTTCGGGACAAGGGACATAATATCGAGATGATTAAGGTCATCAACACCGCGATGGAAGTGGTAGGGAGGAACCCCAAGCACGACATGCCGCCAGCCCCTGCGGAGCCGGCGGCAGAGGCGGCAGCGGAACCCGCCGCCGGGGAGCCGGAGCCGGAAGAAGAGCCGCGCCCGGCCTTGGCGTAGTGGTACCGAAACAAAAAAACAGGAGCGTTGCCGGTAAGCCGTACCGGAACGCTCCTGTTTTCACTTTCTTTTGGTCCGCGCCCTCAGCCAACGGGGACAGGGAAGCAGGACTCATAACGGGCCGTCACCTGGGGAAAGACACGGGCAAGCGTGAAGGGAAGCGCCGCTTCGTGGGCCCGCGTACCCATTTTATGACGCAGCTCCGGCGAGGAAAGCAGCTCCCGAATCCGTCCGGCGCAGGCCGCGGCGTCGCCGTAGGGATACAGAAGGCCGGTTTCCCCGTCCCGAATCAGATCCACGTGCCCCTTGACTGCGCTGGCGACGACCGGCAGACCCATATACATAGCCTCCATGATGTTGAAGGGAAGGCCTTCGCTCCGGCTGGCGCTGACTGCCGCGTCGGCCCCGGCGTACCAGGGGGCCATATCCTGGATGTGACCGGGGAAGATCACCCGATCGGTCAGGCCGAACGCCTGGGCATAGGCCTTGCATTCGGCAAGCAGCGCGCCGTCCCCCGGCAGGAGCAAATATACGCTTTTGGGCAGATGCTTGAGCACGTGGAGCAGCACAGACTGACTCTTCCGCTGGGAGAACTCAGCCGGATAGAGAAGGGCGAAAGCGTTGGACGGAATGCCGCACCGCTCCCGCAGGGCGGCCCGGGCCTCCGGCGCCGGTGCGTTCAGGCGTGAGACGTCCAACCCAATGCCGGGGATGGCGTCCACCGCCCGGCCCAGGCGGTATTTGTGCGCCAGCTCGAAATCCCACCGGTTCATGACCAGCAGCAGATCCGTTTGCGCTGCCGTCATCCGCTCCGCCGCGAGGAGAACGTTTCGCTTCAGCGCGGGGGTGTCGCCGTCGAAGAGATAACCGTGAACCATGTTAATCACCCGGGGCCGCTTTTTCATCCCCTTCACCGCAAGTCGGGTAAAAAAGGCGGCCAGCGAGGTATGGGTGATAATCAGATCGTACCGTTCCTTTTTGATGATGGCCCGCAGCGTCCGCGCTGTATAAAAATTTTTGGGCGAGGACATTCGCTTTTCAAAGGGGAGGTGAAAAACGTCGGTTGCGCCCGGGAGACCGGCGGGATTGCCGCCGCAGGCCACGTGAACGGTCCACCCCCGCGCCTGGAACCATTGGAGATAGGGCAGATGGAAGTGGGCGATGTGGGAAAAGGTCGAGGCGGTGAAAAGAAGCTTCATGCCATCACCTCGTCATTGAGGAACTTTCCTTTCAATACCGTCATCAGCAGAATCTTGAGGTCAAAGAGCAGGGTCCAATGCTCGATGTAGTAGACGTCAAACTCCACCCGCTTGCGGATGGAAGTGTCTCCCCGCAGATCGTTGACTTGCGCCCAACCGGTGATACCCGGGCGGACCTGATGCTTGACCATGTAGAGGGGAATCTCCTCGCGGAACTGCTCGACGAAATGGGGCAACTCGGGCCGGGGTCCGACCAGGCTCATCTCCCCTTTGAACACGTTCCAGAGCTGGGGAAGCTCGTCAAGGGAGCACTTGCGCAAAAAGGAGCCAAAGCGGGTTCTGCGCTCGTCGGACCGGACGCTCCAGGCGGTGTCTTGCTGGCTGTTGACCCGCATGGAGCGGAATTTGTACATATAAAAGGGCTTCTTGCCCCGCCCGACCCGCTCTTGCTTGAAGATGACCGGGCCCGGTGAGGACAGTTTCACTCCCACCGCGCAGGCCAGCAGCACAGGGGAGAGCAGGATGAGCAGGACCGCCGAGCCAGCGATGTCCATCGCCCGCTTGAGGAAGGCGTTCCAGAGCTCGTCGAGGGGAATGCGGCGGATGTTCAGCAGGGGCAGGCCGCCCAGCTCGTCAAAACGAGGGCGGGCGGGGATGTAACTGGCGTAAAAGGGAATAATGGAGAGCTTGGTTCCGTCCTTCTCGCAGGCGGCAATGATGTCGGGCATTCTGTCGTAGTCGGCGGCGTCGATGGCAGAGATGACCTCATCGGGACGGGTTTCGGCTAAAATCTCTTCCAGCTGATCGAAGCCGCCCAAATGGCGGACCTCCCCCCAACCCGCCGACCGGCGCGCCGCAACATATCCCATGCAGCAGTAACCCAGCTCCGGTTCGGCGCGAATAGCGCTCAGATAGGCCCGGGCGAGCTTACCTTCGCCCAGCAGCACAACATGCCGGAGATTATAGCCCTTCTGGCGAAAATGGCGCAGGACCCGGCGCAGGACAAACCGCTTGACGCCCAGCGCTGAAAACTCCAGGCACAAGAAGATGGCGATCACCCAGCGGGAGTAGTGCATGCCGTGGATCAAGAACAGGAGGCTCAGCAGAAGGAAGATGTCCAGCAGACAGGCGAAGAAAAGCCGTGAAATTTCCACATGCAAAGGAATGCGCCGGAAGGAACGGTATAGCCCAAAGAGGGCGAAGGTGAACAGCTGCGCAACCGTGACCCCCACCCCCAGAAGGAGGTAGGAACGCAGCGGCTCGGAAATCTGGCCGCCCGGCAGCACGTAGAAGCGCAGCCAAAAGGCCAGTGGCAGCATCGCGTACACAATCAGCCCGTCGCTCAAAACGTTCAAATGGTTGAGCAGCCGTTGGTTTTGACGGATCATTCCAGCATGCCCCCCATGCGGGTGATGAAGGCGCGGGCGTCCTCGCTGACCTGAATCTGGCCCATATTGTTTCGATTCCAGTCGTTGAGCATTCCGGCGAGCCGGACCACGCCGGCCTGGCAGACGGGGTTGCCGTCCTCATACGCGGCGAAGAGATTGAAGATATTTTGCCAGGTGTTCTGGTCGGAGGCGGTGTAGGACGCGAACTTCTCCGCCATTGCGACCGCCTGTTCGGGGTCGCCGGTAATCAGGTAGTATTCCATCAGATAGAGAGCAATGGTGTTGGAGTTGACGTGGGAGAGCTGCTCGGCGTAGACGGCGGCCTGTTGCTGCGCGGCCTCGTCCACATCATTAGTCAGGGTGGCGATCACATAGGAGAGCTTGTAGTCGGCCCACTCAAACTTGTCGATTTCGGCGGCCTTGCTCAGGCTTTCCAGGGTGTTGGACTGGGCGACGAGGGAAGCCGCCTGCATATTGCTGCTCAGCAGAATGCCGAAGACTGCCATCCCGGCGGCCATCACGCCGCAGGCCGCCGTCTGCACCGTCTTGGTCCATTTCGGCTGCGGCAAGGCCTCCTGACACAGCAGGCCGATCAGCCCGAAGACGCAGTAGGCGATGGGCAGATAGGAGAAGTGAGAGAATACCAGCTCAACGGCAGCATGTCCGGCCATAAAGACCAGAGCGGCGCCCAGCACGGGGGCCTCTTCCCGTTTGCGGGCGCGCCAGACCGTCACGCCCGACAGGAGCAGAAGGCCCAGGAAGAGCAGCAGCCCAATCACGCCGGTCTCGACCAGGGCCTGGATATAGTGATCGTGTGTGTATTTGGTCTCATAGTAAAAGGACTGCACGCTCTTGACCGCGTTCTCAAACGCGCCAATACCCAGACCGGCCACCGGGCTGCGGCGGAAAAGCTTCATGCCGTCCGAGAAAAAGACCAGCCGCTGAATGGCGTTCTGATTGGCAAACAGGCCCTGCAAACGGTTGGCGATAAAGCCGGGTAAAAGCTTGTAGCCCAGCGGAACGCTTCCGGACTCCGGCCCCTGGTAAGTGGCCTGTTCCAGGAGGGACGGCGTGTCGGCGTAAAAGTTGAAATAGACGATCAAGCTGTCGCTGGGGACGGTGAAGGCCGCCCCGTCAGCCGGACCGGCATAGAGGACGGTGCTGGTCCGCATCATGGTCTCCTGTTGATTCTGGCTTTCAATGGACACCGAGACAGACCCGTCGGTCACCAGAGAGAGGGTATAGTCGCCGGGCGCGGGATAGGCGGCGCGGCGGAGAGCTTCCCCCTGCGCGAGGGAGGCGGGACCGGTCAGATGATAGGCCAGCAGCCCAAACGCTGCCAGCAGTGCCAGCGCGATTGCAATGCCGAGGACGGTGCCCCGGGCGTACCGGCCCAGTCGCGCGGACAGCTTCTCTCCAAAAAAGTGGTCGCAGACGCACAGGGCGGCGGCCCCCACAACAGCGCAGAGGAGGGGAATGACCCGGGGGGCGGTCCAAACGTCGAAGGAGGTGGTGGAAATCAGTCCAGCGGCAAGGAGGGTGAGGACCAGAGTTTCCAACATCAGCAGGAAGAGGGCGGGACGGTTCTCCCGATGCTCCAACGCCAGATAGACCAGGAAGGCTACCGCGATGGTGCCGCTGGCTCCCATGCTGAAGGCGAGCACAAAGGAGAGGGCGTTGATGTACAGGCAGACGAGCCGGAAACGGCGTTCCCCCGGGGCCTTGGCGGACCGGGCGAGCCACAGCGAGAGAAGGGTTCCCAGGCCGACGGTGCCGGCAAAGACATTCGGATTGGTGAAGAGGGAGGTCATCCGGACCCCGGCCTCAACGCCGCCCAGCTCCATAAAGTCGGGGGTAAAGAGGGAGAGGAAGCCGGTCACCGCGCCGCTGAAAAAGCGGGTGGAGATCAGGTCAATGCTGGTCAGGCCGGCCAGGGCGGAAAAGCTGGACAGCACCGACGCGATCCAGCGCCCCGGCGCGCCGTCCCGCCCGGGGGCAATGGCGAGCAGGCAGAGGGTCAGGCAGAAGGCGCCGAGGACCTTGCTGAACTCATAGAGGGCAAACTTGCCGGAGGGGGCGTAGCCGGTCGAAATTCCGTCCATCAGCACGGTCAGAGCCAGCGCGAGCAGCACCGGCGAGAGATGCCCGCGAAGCTCGGAAAAACGCAAAACGCCCAGCGCCAGCGTCACGATCAGGAGCGCCATGAGGGTGGTCTTGACCGTGGAGGCGGAGAGCAGACAGACCGCCAGGAAGAACACAACGGCCAGCAGTCCCGTAATCAGCAGGGCGTGGGATGCGCCCGGCTGGTGGATAGAAGTCTGTTTCGCTCGTGTTGTCATGGAATGTGCCTCCTTACTTTATGATCATAATTATACATAGAAGGCAGGAGAAAAGCAAGCAAAGAATTGTAAATTGTCGGCTCAGCGGGCAATCTGGCAGATATTCGCGGAGAAAAATGGACAAGACCCGCCTCATATTGTTTGAGGCGGGTCTGAAATGTTTATAAGATTCCAGGGAAAATATACCAAAGGCTTGACTTCCGCAGCGTTATCCAAACACGGCCAGCAGGAAGCCGGCGGCGATGGCGGAACCGATGACGCCGGCCACATTGGGACCCATGGCGTGCATCAGCAGGAAGTTGCTCGGATTGGCCTTTTGGCCCTCGACCTGGGATACGCGTGCCGCCATTGGTACGGCGGATACGCCGGCGGAACCGATCAGCGGGTTGATCTTGCCGCCCGAGAGCTTATACATCAGTTTGCCCACGAACAGGCCGCCCATCGTCGAGAAGCCGAAGGCGACGAGGCCCAGAACGATAATTGCCAGCGTCTGGAAGGAGAGGAAGCGGGAGGCGACGGTGGTGGCGCCCACGCTGATGCCGAGGAACAGCGTGACGATGTTCATCAGCGCGTTCTGCGCGGTGTCGCCCAAGCGCTGGGTGACGCCGGTCACCTGAAGCAGGTTGCCGAACATCAGGCAGCCGATCAGGGGGGCAGTGGAGGGGATGAGCAGGATCACGAAGCCGGCGACCACGATGGGGAAGAGAATCTTCTCGGTCTTGGACACCTCGCGGGCCTGCTCCATTTTGACGCTGCGCTCCTTTTCGGTGGTCAGCATCCGCATCAGGGGGGGCTGAATCATCGGAATCAGCGCCATATAGGAATAGGCGGCGATGGCGATGGGGCCGAGCAGGTGGGGGGCCAGCAGGCCGGTCAGATAGATGGCCGTCGGTCCGTCCGCGCCGCCGATGATGCCAATCGATGCGGCCTCAGTCCCCGCAAAGCCCAGCATCAGTGCGCCGAAGAAAGCCAGGAACACGCCCAACTGCGCCGCCGCGCCGAGCAGGAGACTCTTGGGGTTGGCCAGCAGGGGTCCAAAGTCGGTCATCGCGCCCACGCCCAAGAAGATCAGGCAGGGATAAATTCCAGCTTTGACGCCGATATAGAGGATGTCAAGCAGGCCGCCGTGGTGAATGATGTCGGTGAAAGCGATGTGGGTGACCACATCCCCCTCCGAGAGGCCGTTCGCCTGCATATAGGCGGCGACCTCTGCGTCGGTAAAAACGATCACGTCATCGTCGGTTTTTGTATAGAGGGCCTTGTCATTTACCACGTCGTAGGGGGCCTCCTGAATGTAGGCGTCCCACATCTCCATGTGATACAGCCCGCCGCCGGGGAGGTTGGTCAGCAGAACGCCGAAGGCGATGCCGACCAGCAGCAGCGGCTCAAACTTCTTGTGGATGCCGAGGTAGAGCAGGACGCAGGCAATGGCGATCATAATGAGGTTTTTCCAACCCCCCGACGCCACAAACCCCGCGAAGCCAGACTCATTGACCAGCTTGGAAAGGGTTGCTAAAATATCCATGCGGCTTCCTCCTTACGCCAGAACCAGCAGCGGCGTTCCGGTCTCCACCACAGCCCCCTTGGCGGTCACGATCTGGGCCACCGTACCGTCGCGCGGAGCGGCAATTTCATTTTCCATCTTCATGGCTTCCAGGATCAGCAGCGTCTGGCCCTTCTTGACCGCGTCGCCCTGGTTGACCTCAATGCGCAGGATGTTGCCCGGCATCGGGGCGGAGATGGTATCTCCGGCGGCGGTCACGGCGGCGGGAGCCGGCGCGGGTGCGGCAGGGGCTGCGGCGGCAGGCGCGGGAGCCGGGACGGCGGCGGGAGCAGGCGCGGGCGCGTAGGCCTCGTACTCGTCGAGAAGCATGGCCTTGCCCGCCTCTACCTCTACCTCATAGGTCTTTTCGTTCAGCGTAACCTTATATTTCATCTAATACGATCCTCCTAACTGGCGTTTCCGCGTCTCACTTAATTTCCTTGATGGATTTAAAGCGCAGCTCGTTCAAGGGCTTGCGCAGCTTGTCGGCAACGATGGCCATAATCATAGCGGCTTCGCGGTCGGGAACGTCGTGAATCTTAACCTCACCGGCGCTGCCCGGAGCCTCGGGGGATGCCTTGACCGGAACGGGTGCGGCGGCGGGTGCGGCCGGCGCGGCAACGGCGGCGGTGTTTCTGCGGGAGACCATAATCTTGCCCATGATGATAACCACAGCCATCAGCAGCGCCAGGCCGACGAAGACCACCAGATAGCCCAAAACGGCGGTAATCAAGGCGTCGGAAACAGGCATTTTCAGCTTCATGTTGTCGCGCCTCCTCACGCCTCTTCAATGGTGTACGACACCACTTTCTCCGCTTCCGCCTTGCGGGCCTCCAGGAACTTGACCGTCTGCTCGGGGAAGCAAATCCAACTGATTAGATCCTCCTCGCAGCGAGCCAGATCGCCCAGCGCTTCCTTGGCCTTTTTAAACTCCTCGCCGGTGCGCTTGGCGTCCTCGATGCGGCAGTCGACCGGCTGGCCGCCCTCGCCGAGAATCTTGGTCTGAAGGGCCTCGTCTACAGGTGCGGGGGAGATGCCGTACTCGCCCTTGAAGTAGTTCTTGACCTCGGTGGAGATTTGCTTGTACCGTTCGCCCATCAAAACGTTGATAACGGCCTGGTTGCCCACCATCTGGGACAGGGGGGTGACCAGCGGCGGATAGCCCAGGTCCTTGCGGACGGAGGGAATTTCGGCCAGGGCGGCGTCAAACTTATCCATGGCGTTCATGTCCTTGAGGTTGGCGATCATGTTGGACAGCATGCCGCCGGGGACCTTGTAGACAAGCGCCTGGGAGTCGGTGCCCATGCTCTTGGGGTTGAGCAGGCCGGAGTCAATATACTTCTGCTTCATGGGCTTGAAGTGATCGTTGACCTTGTTGATGACGTCCTCGTTGAGGCCGGTGTCGATACCATACTGGGCGAGGGCGTAGAACATGGTCTCGGTAGCCGGCTGGCTGGTGCCGTTGGACATGGCGGAGGTGGCGCAGTCGATGACGTCCACCCCGGACTCAATGGCTTTGGTGAGGGTCATGTAGGCCATGCCGGTGGTGCAGTGGGTGTGGAGGATGATGGGGGTGTCGCCCAGGGCGTCCTTGATGCCCTTGATGAGATGCTCGGCCTCCCAGGGGCTCATAGTGCCCGCCATATCCTTGAGGCAGATGGTCTCAAAGCCCATTTCCTTGAGCTCCTTGCACATCTCGACGTATTTTTCAACGGTGTGCACCGGGCTCTGGGTGTAGGAGATGCAGCCGGAGGCGATGGTGCGCTTATTGGCGTACTTCTTGGTGGCCTCGAGGGCGGTTTTGATGTTGCGGAAGTCGTTGAGGGCGTCGAAAATGCGGATGACGTCGATACCGTTTTTGATGGAAAGCTGGACAAACTTCTCAACCACGTCGTCATGGGAGTGCTTGTAACCGAGCAGGTTCTGACCGCGCAGCAGCATCTGCAGGCGGGTATTGGGCATAGCGGCGCGGATTTTGCGCAGGCGCTCCCAGGGGTCTTCGTCCAGATAACGCAGGCAGCTGTCGAAGGTCGCGCCGCCCCAGCATTCGACCGAGTAATACCCCGCCTTGTCCATTTCAGGCAGGATTCCTTCGAAGTCAGCGAAGGGCATACGGGTGGCGATCAGCGACTGCTGCGAGTCGCGCAGGACGGTTTCGGTGATACGAACGGTCTTTTTCAATAGATGCACCTCCAAATATTAAGAACCTGTATTCATAACCGGGGAATGCCGGATTGCCAAAGGATTTTGCCGGCCTGCAAGGCAAAAAATCGCAGGAATACTTTGTGTATTTCAAGATTTTTTAACGCCGCAGGACGGCAAAAGACTTGGCGAGACGGCGTTCAACGGTTGTGAATACAGGTTCTAAAAGCAGACATGCCGCGAAGCGTGCTCCACAGCATGTCTGCCAAGGTCCATAGCTATGGATCCGCTAAGGATATCCTTATACCTTGGGACCGGCGGCGACCAGGGCCTTGCCGGCGTCGTTGCCGGTGTACTTGACAAAGTTCTTGACGAACCGCCCGGCCAAATCCTTGGCCTTGGTCTCCCATTCGGCCTTGTCGGCGTAGGTGTCGCGCGGGTCAAGAATGCCGGTGTCAACGCCGGGCAGCGCGGTGGGAACGGCCAGATTGAAGTAGGGGATGGTCTTGGTGTCGGCCTTGAGGATGGACCCGTCCAGAATGGCGTCGATGATGCCGCGGGTATCCTTGATGGAAATACGCTTGCCCGAGCCGTTCCAGCCGGTGTTGACGAGATAGGCCTTGGCGCCGCTCTTCTCCATTTTGCGGACCAGCTCCTCGGCGTACTTGGTCGGATGGAGCTCCAGGAAAGCCTGACCGAAGCAGGCGGAGAAGGTGGGGGTGGGCTCGGTGATGCCGCGCTCGGTGCCGGCCAGCTTGGAGGTAAAGCCGGAGAGGAAGTAGTACTGGGCCTGCTCGGGGGTCAGCACCGAAACGGGAGGCAGAACGCCAAAGGCGTCGGCCGAGAGGAAGATCACGTTTTTGGCGTCGGGCGCGGCGGAAACCGGGCGGACGATCTTCTCAATGTGGTTGATGGGATAGGAGACGCGGGTGTTTTCGGTGACCGACTTGTCGGAGAAGTCGATCTTGCCCTCTGCGTCCACGGTGACGTTCTCCAGCAGCGCGTTGCGCCGGATGGCGTTGTAAATGTCGGGCTCGGACTCCTTGTCGAGGTTGATGACCTTGGCGTAGCAGCCGCCCTCGAAGTTGAAGACGCCGTTGTCGTCCCAGCCGTGCTCGTCGTCGCCGATGAGCAGACGCTTGGGGTCGGTGGACAGGGTGGTCTTGCCGGTGCCGGAGAGGCCGAAGAAGAGGGCGGTGTTTTTGCCGTCCATGTCGGTGTTGGCCGAGCAGTGCATGGAGGCGATACCCTTGAGGGGCAGATAGTAGTTCATCATCGAGAACAGGCCCTTCTTCATCTCGCCGCCGTACCAGGTGTTGATGATAACCTGCTCACGGGAGGTGATGTTGAAGATAGCGGCGGTCTCGGAGTTGAGGCCCAGCTCTTTGTAATTGGTCAGCTTGGCCTTGGACGCGTTGTAGGAGATAAAGTCGGGCTTAAAGTTTTTCAGCTCCTCGGGGGAAGGGGCGATGAACATATTCTTGACGAAATGGGCCTGCCAAGCCACCTCCATGATGAAACGGACCGCCATACGGGAATCGGGGTTGGTGCCGCAGAAGACGTCCATCACATACAGCTTCTTGCCGGACAGCTCCTTGAGGGCCAACTCCTTGCATGCCTTCCAGGCGTCCTGAGAGGCGGGCTTGTTGTCGTTGGCAAACTCGTCGGAGGTCCACCATACGGTGTCCTTGGAGTTGTCGTCCATAACGATAAACTTATCCTTGGGGGAGCGGCCAGTGTAGATGCCGGTCATAACGTTGACGGCGTCCAGCTCGGTCAGCTGGCCCTTCTCATATCCCTCCAGAGAGGGGTCGGTTTCGGCCTCAAAGAGCTGCTCATAAGTGGGATTGTAGACAATCTCCTTGATGTCAGTGATACCGTATTTTTCCAGGCCATAGGTTTCCATTGGGTTGTCCTCCTTATCAGAAATCATAAAACAAGCCGGGTGTCCGGCGCTTGTGAGAGGGGAAATCATCCGGTTTTGAGTATAACATAACCACGCCGCTTTTTCCATGATTTTTCCCCGAAAACTTCCCTTGCATGCGCAATTCGTCGTTTTGCACAAGAACATGGTGTGCGGGAAGGGGCGAAGGGGGAAAAGAGTCCTAGTTTTCAGCGGCTTTTTCCGAAGGCCTACAGATGCAGTACACGCTCGCGAATTTCCTGCGTCCGCCCCTGGTTCCAGTACTGGGTGCCGATGTAGCCGCAGGTGCGCCGGGCGACGTTCATCTTGCTCTGGTCGCGGTTGCCGCAGTTGGGGCAGACCCAGACCAGCTTGCCGTCGGGGTCCTCACGGATGTCGATTTCGCCGTCGAAGCCGCAGGTCTGACAATAATCACTCTTGGTATTCAGCTCGGCGTAAAGGATGTTGTCATAGATAAAGCGCATCACCGAGATGACGGCGTCGAGGTTTTGCCGCATGTCGGGGACTTCGACGTAACTGATGGCCCCGCCGGGGGAGAGGGCCTGGAATTGGGCCTCAAAACGCAGCTTTTCAAAGGCGTCGATCTCCTCGGTGACATGGACATGGTAGCTGTTGGTGATATAGGCCCGGTCGGTCACGCCGGGGACGATACCGAAGCGCTGCTGGAGGCACTTGGCGAACTTATAGGTGGTGGATTCCAGGGGCGTACCGTAGAGGGAGAAGTCGATATCGTGAGCGGCTTTCCACTTCTTGCAGGCGTCGTTGAGGTACTCCATGACCTCCAGGGCAAAGGGGGTGGCGCTCGGATCGGTGTGGGATTTGCCGGTCATATAGCGGACGCATTCATAGAGGCCGGCGTAGCCCAGCGAGATGGTGGAGTAGCCGCCGTAGAGCAGCCTGTCGATGGGCTCTCCCTTGTCCAGCCGGGCCAGCGCGCCGTACTGCCAGAGGATGGGCGCGGCGTCGGACAGGGTGCCCTTGAGCCGCTCATGGCGGCAGAGGAGGGCGCGGTGACAGAGTTCCAAACGCTCGTCAAAAATCTTCCAGAATTTCTCGAAGTCGCCGCCCGAGGAGAGGGCCACATCGGGCAAATTGATGGTCACGACGCCCTGGTTAAAACGGCCATAGTATTTGTGCTCTCCGGGCACATAATTACCGGCGTTGGCGATGTTGCCCGCTCCCGCGTCGGTGAAGCGGTCGGGGGTCAGGAAGGAACGGCAGCCCATGCAGACGTAGACGTCTCCCTTGAGCTCCAGCATCTTTTTTTCCGAGATATAGTCGGGCACCATGCGCTTGGCGGTACACTTGGCGGCCAGCTTGGTCAGATAGAAATAGGGGCTGTCCTCGTGGATGTTGCTCTCCTCCAGAACGTATACCAGCTTGGGGAAAGCGGGGGTGACCCAAACCCCGGCCTCGTTTTTGACGCCCTCGCAGCGCTGAACGAGAACCTCCTCAATAATCATGGCCAAGTCCGCCCGTTCCCGCTCGCTGCGGGCCTCGCCGAGGTACATGTAGACGGTGACGAAGGGGGCTTGTCCGTTGGTGGTCAGCAGAGTGACCACCTGATACTGAATCATCTGGACCCCCCGGTTGATCTCCTCACGCAGGCGGGCTTCGGCGATCTGCTCGACGATGGGGCGGCTGGTGTCCAGCCCGGCGTCCTCCAACTCGGCCTTGACCATCCGGCGCAGCCGCTGGCGGCTGATGTCCACAAAGGGGGTCAGATGGGCCAGGGAGATGGACTGCCCGCCGTACTGGTTGGACGCCACCTGTGCGATGATCTGGGTGGCAATGTTGCAGGCGGTGGAAAAGCTGTGGGGCTTTTCGATCATGGTACCCGAGATGACGGTACCGTTTTGAAGCATATCGTCGAGGTTGACCAGATCGCAGTTGTGCATATGCTGGGCGAAGTAGTCGGAGTCGTGGAAGTGAATGATACCCTCCTCGTGGGCCTCCACGATTTCCGGGGGCAAAAGGATGCGCCGGGTGATGTCCTTGGACACCTCGCCCGCCATGTAGTCGCGCTGCACGGCGTTGACGGCGGGATTCTTGTTGGAGTTTTCCTGTTTGACCTCCTCGTTGTTGGACTCAATGAGGCTGAGGATGCGCCCGTCGGTGGTGTTGTCCCGCCGGATGAGGCTGCGGGTATAACGGTAGGTGATATATTTTTTGGCAACCTCAAAGGCTCCGTGGGCCATGATCTGCTTTTCGACCATGTCCTGGATTTCCTCGACGCCGGGGGAGCGGTTCATTCCGATGCAGCCCAGCTCGACGCTCTCGGCGATGCGGCGAATCTGCATCGGGGTCATACGCTCCGACTCGGCGACGACGTTATTGGCCTTGGTAATAGCCTGGATAATTTTGGTGATGTCAAAAATGACCTCGGAACCATTGCGCTTGATGATCTTCATAACTCTCTCCTATTCCCTCGTTCTGAACATTTACCCCGGTCAGTCGGGTAAATCCCATTATAGCGAAATTCTGGAGGAAGTCAACACATCTTGTGGAAAAGAAAAAATTTTGTTGATATTGACACAATATATGGTGGTGGCGGCCGGGACGGCTTATTCCGGCCAATGCCCAAAGACAGACGGCCTCCGGCTGCGGTCAAAGTGAAGGAGCCAGCCGTAGGCATGGGCCATGGTGACCGACACAAAGGGGGCGAAGATACGCTGCCATACCAGCAAAAGAACGACGGAACCTACATACAGCGCCAACTGGCACGCCGCGTCCGAGAGGGCGGGGAAAAAGTCGGGCAGCAGAACCAGCAACGAAAAGAACGCGAGCGGCAAGGTGTACCAGAGGAAACTGAGGTCCAAAAAAAACAGCTCCAGTTTGTGCCCATAGGTAAGCCGTTTGGAGACGCTGAGGGCGTCGGTGGCGGACAGGGACGGGTTGTCCAGCATGGCGAAAGCGGCCATCCGGTAGCGATAAGCGGCCACAATCCCGGGTATCATAAAGAGGAGAGACCAGAGGAAGATCAGGACCCCCTGCAGCAGGAGCAGCAGCAAAAACTGGTCGAATTGGTGAAAGGCGGTTAAAAAGGTCCGGAAGGAAGCGTCTTCCTTCCGGCTCAGGCGCAGGGCGAAAGCCTGATAGCCGATCTGCCAGAGGGAGGCCGCCAGTGACGATGCCACCGAAATGACCAGGCTCCAAAGTACAATCCGGTTGCGTCCGGCCATGGCGCTCAGACCGGACAGCCGGGCTAACTGTGCGTTCAGCAGCCAGGCAACCGTGTCGCAGGGGATGGTAAAGGCGAACAGACAGAGAAGAAACAGGAGCGTCAGCCGCGCATAGGCCGTACTGCTGCCGGCAAGGCAGGCGCGGGACGCCCGTTTGAGTTCACCATAGTTCATAAAAGCGCACCTCATTCCCATACACGCCGTCGTTTTCGATCGGACCGTGTCACAAGCTTGGAGCCCGCCGCATAAAAAGGGGTATACGGCTTTCTAGCCCCGGGGCGGGCCGTTTTATATAGGGGCCGCCCTTCGGGACGGCCCCACCGGGGCTCTTTATTTTAGATATAAAGCACTTGCAAATCGGTATAGCAAAGGGTAAAATAGAAGGCAGTAGAGGAAGCGGCGGAACCGGTCCGGAATTACGATCCGCTGTCCATCATCATGCTCTGCCTTGGCGGACCGGAGGGAAAGAACTACGACGGCGTTTTGCGAATGCTGGACGTGCTGCTTTCCCACGAGATTGGCGAAGCGGAAGAGCGAAAGATATTGCAAAACGACTATGAAATTCAGATGACGCAGACGATGAATGAGGAGGTGTCGGTCATGTGCAACCTGAGCAAGGGCGTAATGGAGAAGGGCATGGCGAAAGGCCAGGCAGAAGGCCTGACAGAGGGCATTTTGTCCGCCCTCACAAAGCTGGTAAAAAATATGGGTATGTCTGTGGAGCAAGCCATGACGGTACTGGAAATCCCGGATGCCGAGCGGCAAAACTGCAGAGACCTGCTGGAAAAGCAATAACGGAATGTCCGCCCGATAGAGACGGCGTGTTTTGGCCATTATAATTCCTCCAAGCCGCCGTGTCAACTTTTCTTGACATTAGGCGGCTAAGGAAGTATCATAATAAAGAGAAAGGATGTGTCTCCTGTGAAGCCTGTTTATAAGCCGTCGGTGGTTCCGGTCTATGCGGTGGCCGCCGTGTGGCTGCTGTATACCCTGCTGTTCGGCCTGCACTCGATGGGGCAGATCGTGCTGTGCGCCGCCATCTCGGTGGCCGCCTATCTGGCGCTGAAGGCGAAATTTCCAGGTCGGACCGTCCAGGAAGAGGAGCCCCAGCCCGCCCCCGACACCGGGGACAAGCAGCTTGACGAATGGATTAAGCAGGGCCGCGCCGCCACCGCCCGCATCCGGCAGCTCAACGAGCGGATTCCCGGCGAAAAGCTGACGGCTACTTTGACCGGCATCGCGCAGACCAGCGCCCGCATTCTTGCCCGCCTGGAGGAGGACCAATCCCTGCGGGGCCGGTGTCGCCAGTTCCTGGACTATTATCTGCCAACAACCGTAAAGCTACTCGAGCAATATGTCCGGCTCCAGGACCAGGGTCAGCGCTCGGGCAACATCGACGCGGCGATGGACCGGATTGAGACCATGCTGGACAAGATTCGCGACGCCTTCTCCCGGCAGTTGGACAGTCTCTTTGAGAGCGAAATGGTGGACGTCACCGCCGAAATCGCCGTCATGGAACAGCTCCTGCAAAACAGTGGTCTGACCGGCCGGCAGGAATTATAGATATAAGGAGAGAAACGCCATGGATGAAAATATCCCCCAGTTGACTCTGGACCCCGTGATTGAGCCCGCTCCCGTGCCGGAGGTGGCCCCCGTCACCGGCCTGGCGGAGACCCGCCCCGAGGCCGGCCCAGACCTCTCCGCCCTCAGCGAGGCGGAACAGAAGGCGGTGCACGATTTTGCGGAGAAGATCGACCTCCACAACTCCCAGCAGATTCTCCAGTACGGCGTGGCCGCCCAGAAGAACGTCTCCGACTTTTCCGACGCGGCACTCAGCTCGGTCCGCACCAAGGACATGGGCCAGGTGGGCGACATGATCGGTTCCCTGCTGGTAGAGCTCAAGGGCTTTGACGCCGAGGAGGAGAAAAAAGGACTCTTCGGCATGTTTCGCAAGGCGGGGCGGTCCATAGAGGTCCTCAAGACCAAGTATGAAAAGGCCGAGGTCAACGTGGACAAAATCGCCGCCGAGCTGGAAAAGCACCAGATCACCCTGATGAAAGACGTCGCCATCATGGACCAGATGTATCAGAAGAATCTGGAATACTATAAGCAGCTGACCATGTATATCCTGGCCGGACAGGAAAAGCTGGCCCACGAGCGCAGCGTCACCCTGCCCGAGATGGAGCGCAAGGCCCAGGCGAGCGGCGAGGCGGAGGACGCCCAGGCGGCCAACGACTACCGCAACCTCTGCCTGCGCTTTGAGAAGAAGCTCCATGACCTGGAGCTGACCCGGGTGGTTTCGCTTCAGATGGGCCCGCAGATTCGGATGCTCCAAAACAACGATACCATGATGACCGAGAAGATTCAGACCACCATCATCAACACGATTCCCCTCTGGAAGAGTCAGATGGTCCTGGCCCTGGGGACCCATCACGCGCAGAAAGCCATCGAGGCCGAGCGCGCAGTGACCGACATGACCAACGAACTGCTCAAAAAGAACGCCGACACCCTCAAGATGGCCACCATTGAGACGGCCAAGGCGTCGGAGCGGGGCGTTGTGGACCTCGAGACCCTCCAGCATACCAACCAGAGCCTGATCTCCACCCTGGACGAAGTGCTCCAGATTCAGACCGACGGAGCCAAGAAGCGCCGGGAGGCCGAAGTCGAGCTGCGCCGCATCGAGGGCGAGCTCAAGCAAAAGCTGTTGGAGGTCCGTAAATAAGCTGTGACAGCGGGAGGCCCCATGAAACTATTTAAAAACCACACCTTTGCCATGACGCTGACCATCCTTGTGATGATCGGCTGTCTGGTCTTCGGCCAGCTCACCAAGCCGGAGACCGTCCCCATTGCCAGCCAGAGCGATTCCCAATTTGCGGAGAAGAACTACCAGTCCTACACCGGCTTGACCGAGGACGCCGCCGGGATTCTCGGCGAGGAGACCCGCGTGACCATCGCCAAGTACAACGCCTCCCTGGACCACCGCTATGGCAGCGTAATCGGGGTGTACACCGGCGACCTGAACGGCGCGGACATGGAGGACGCGGCCCGCGCCTGTTTTGAGGACTGGGAGCTGAAATCGGTCGATATGCTGCTGCTTATCGACGCCGGCGGCGACCGGAGCTATCTGGGCTTCGGCAGTGAAATGGGCCGGTATGTCAACAACGAGCTCCAAACCATCTATAGGACCACCCTGCGAAGCGGCTCCATTACAGCGGGAGCCAATGAAATGATCCCCAAATTTTTTGCCAACGCCGGCGATTGGTATGAACGTTATATCCCCAGGGACGGCCAGAAGGGTGACGGCGAAGCGTACGGCGGTTCGTTTATCATGCTGCTGCTGCCCCTTGTCATGGTGTTTGCCCTGGTTCTCCTGTTTGGGCGCATGGGGGTGGGCCGGCGGTCCTGCGGCTATGGCTTTTGGGGACCATTCTGGGGGCCGGTCATTTTCCCGCGCCGTTATCCCGGCGGACCAACCCGCCCGCCCCGGCGGAGCCAGCAAAACGACCGTGACCACCGTGACCACTTTGGCCCCGGCGGCTTCGGTGGCTTTGGCGGCGGGGGTCATGGCGGCGGCTTCGGCGGTGGGAGCTTCGGCGGCGGCTTTGGAGGCGGAAGCCGTGGCGGCCGTGGCGGCGGGAGCTTCGGCGGCGGTTTTGGCGGCGGGAGCCGTGGCGGTCGTGGCGGCGGAAGCTTTGGCGGCGGCTTCGGCGGAGGCCGCCGGTAGAGAAAGAGCGTGCCGCAGATTGTATGGTCTGCGGCACGCTCTTTTGTTTATCCCTCCATCTGCCTGCCCAAAAAGGAGGCGACGGTCTGTACCAGCCGCTGGTCGCTCTCTTCGAGAACCTCGTCCCGGTCCTCCAGCAGCAGCATGACGCAGCCCATCAGGTCCCCCTCCGAGAGGATGGGGGCGGCCACGCCCAGAAAATAACGTTCGCTGGCCTCGGAGGCGGCCAGATGGGTGTCCCCGGCGGCGTAGCGGTAGGGCTTGCGCTGTTCCATCAGCTGTTCAAGGTCCTGGGAGCAGCGCTTGTCGAGCAGATCGCGCCGGGGCGCGCCCGCCAGGGCGATGATGGCGTCCCGGTCTGAGACGGCGGCGATGCGGCCGGTGTTTTTGGCGATGGAGTCGCAGATCTGCGCCGCGAAATCGGAGAGGTCGCCCATGGGGGAGTATTTCTTGAAGATGACCTCCCCGTCCTTCTCCGTATAAATTTCCAGCGGGTCGCCCTCGCGAATCCGAAGGGTACGGCGGATTTCCTTGGGGATGACGACGCGGCCCAGGTCGTCGATTCGGCGTACGATCCCTGTAGCTTTCATATATAAAAACTCCTTACTGCGTTGATATTGTGCCTCCCTATTGTCTGCATTTTGTGGGGAAATATGCAACCTGACTGATACCCCGGCGATGCGCTTCTTTTTGTCTGAAAAAATTTGTAACGGATGCGCATCCATGAAAAGGCGGTCCGCCCGAATGCGGGCGAACCGCCTTTTGCTGCTTGGTACTTACCGCCAGTCGATCAGTACGAAACCGTTTTCACCGAGGGAGAAGGAGTAGCCGGTGACTTTGACCGGTTCTCCGTCTGTGGACGTTATGTATAAGTCAGGCTCAGAGCCGCCCTCCGGTTTGGGGAGGGACATGTAGGCCATTTTGGTTCCGTCGGGGCTGCGCACCAGGTCCCAGTCGTCCGGGAACGCGTTGGGATCGCCGGTGATCGTTCGCCGCATATCTTGCAGCCAGACCGTTACATTCCACGGCGCATACGCCTCGCCGGACGTCTCCGAAACCGGGTTTCCGTCTTCGCCGTCAGGCGACGTGAAAAACCGGAAAGTGGACCCCTGAACCGCGCCCCGTTTCACCATGTCCACCGGCACATAGAAGTCCATGTAGGCCGCCGAGTCGGGAATGTGCTGATAGTATCCAAACCAACACCCCGCGAACCCCAGCGCGTAAAACTCGGCGGGACCGCCGTAATGGCCCTCGGCTTTTCGCCCCAGCGCCTTGGTCACGTCAAAGAAATTGCCCGCCGTATCGATCCACCCCGCGTGACGCTTCGTGGTCCCCGCGTAGCACTTGGTCACCGCCATCCGGCTGTAATCGCTGGAAAACGCCTCGCGGGTCATTCCCGCGCCGCAGAAATAATAGCCGCGATCCGAGACCTCCGCGCTGTCAAACGTGAATGTGGAGATAACCGTTTCCTCCAACGTGTCCGGGTGGAAGCAAACAACGCTGTAAGTTGTTTCCCCCTCCCGCTCTACCTTGTTTGTAAAAATCAGTCCTTCTTCCTCGATTGGTTCCGGCTCCGCCAGCACCAATTCATGCAGTGCGTCTTCCCCCAGCTTCCAATCTCTGCGGGCGAGGAGACCAGCGGCCAGCAAGGCCGCCAGCAGCAGGACGACGCTCCATTTCCACCCTCTCGTGTGGAACATCCCCCTTTTGCCGTCCGAAAACGGCTTGTCTCAGCAGTACTTGCCCAGGGGGACCGGGGAGCACACCTCGTCCCCCCTTGGGCTTTCCCGCAGAGACAACAAAAGCGGCGCAGGGAAAGTTATCCCTACACCGCGAAAAACTACACACACCCTAAAAAATTTTTTCCCCCATTGATTCTTGCGGGGAAAAAGGTTATAATGGGTCTGGCGCAGTAATCTGCTGTGTGGGAGGTACCGACTCCTGCATAGGGGCGTGTGGTGTTGGCCCACCGCACGTCCTGCCTTGTTTCACTTTTGTGTCTCTTGTCCCTATTGTACCGCATTTCAGAAGATTTTGCAAGTCATTTTTTACCGGATTTTCTGCCGGATACTTGACAAAGTACGGTTCCATGACTATACTGAATACAGAATAGAAGGGTACAGCCGGTTGGCCCCCTTTCTGGGTTACAGAAGTAACCGCCGTGCTGGGGAGCTTTGGGCGGTTGCTTTTTTTATTATTACTCGCCGCAAAACGGCGGATAATACCGACGGTAACCATCAAACTGGTAGATGAAATCCAACTGTTTACAAAGAAGGTATGCAAACCATGGATCAAAATGCCGCGCCGGACTATGTCCAGGCCGCCCGCCCCATTCGAATCATTGGTCATTGCCACCCGGACACCGACGCGATTTGCTCGGCCATCGCCTACAGCCGCCTGAAGGCGGAGCTGGAGCCGGACCACCGCTATATCCCCTGCCGCGCCGGCCTTCTCAACCGGGAGACCAAGTTCGTCCTGAACTATTTCGGCGTGGAAGTGCCCGAGCTCTTCACCGACATCAGCCCCCAAATTTCCGACGTGGACTACCGCCGGATGCCCGGCGTGGACGGCGGCATCAGCCTGCGCCAGGCGTGGGTCACCATGCGGGACCGTCAGGCGGACACTCTCTGCGTCGTGGACGGCGAGGGAAAGCTGGTCGGCCTGGTGACCATGCGCGACATGACCACCGCCCACATGGACATGATTGACGACCTGATTCTCGCCAAGGCGGGGACAAGCTATAAAAATCTCATCGAGACCTTGAACGCCGACGTGGTCCTGGGCGAAATAGAGGGCAAAACCGTAGCGGGCCATATCGTGGTGGGCGCGGGCAGCATTGAGGTGGTGGAGCAGTACGTCTCCACCGGCGACGTAGTCATCGTCAGCAACCGGGCCGACAGCCAGCTCGCCGCCATTGAGATGGGGGCCGGCTGCATCGTGGTTTGCACCGGGGCCAAGGTCTCCCGCACCATCTGCATGTTTGCCGAGGAACGGGGCTGTATCGTCCTCAGCACCCCCTTCTCCACCTACGCCGCCGGACAGATGATCGTCCAGGCCGCCCCCATCCGCCACTATATGGTGACCGAAAACCTGTTGACCTTCACCCCACGCAGCCCGGTAGAGAGTGCCATTAAAGTCATGGCCTCGGTCCGCCACCGCTACTTCCCCATCCTGGACGACGAGGGACGCTACCTGGGCATGGTCTCCCGCCGGAATCTGCTCAATCTCAAGAGAAAGCAGCTGATCCTGGTGGACCACAACGAAAAGTCCCAGGCGGTGGAGGGCTTGGAGGAGGCCGAAATCCTGGAGATCATCGACCACCACCGGATCAGCTCCCTGGAAACCGACATCCCGGTCTACTTCCGCAACGTCCCGGTGGGATGCACCTCCACCATTATCTTCCAGATGTACGAGGAGAACGGCGTGGAGCCCGACCGCGCCATAGCCGGCCTGCTGCTCTCGGCCATTCTGTCCGACACCCTGGTCTTCCGCAGCCCGACCAGCACCGCGGCCGACGTGCAGGCCGCCCGCAAGCTGGCCAAGCTGGCCGGCGTGGAGATGGAGGAATACGCCGAAGCCATGTTTGAGGCGGGCAGCGACGTCACCGGCAAAACCCCCGATGAGCTGCTAAATATGGACTACAAGCTGTTCAGCCAGGGCGAAGTGCGCTTTGGCGTCTCCCAGAATAACTATATGACCGAAAAGAGCCGCCTGGACAGCGAGGCGTTGGTTGGACCCTACCTGGAGGAGTTTCGGGCGAAGCAGGGGCTGAATTACGTGTTCTGCATGTTTACCGACGTCCGGGCCACATCGACCGACCTCCTCATGGCCGGAGAGGAAGCGGAGGCGCTTGTCCAGCGCGCGTTTGGCGCCGGGTCCGATGGCGGAAAGGTTGTGCTGCCCGGCGTGGTCAGCAGAAAGAAGCAGGTCATACCGGCGCTGCTCAACGCCATCAAACTGGAGCAGGATACCTGAGGCGCCCAGAAAACGTGAAGAATGCCCGCATAAAGCATTCCCACAGAAGGTTCCGCGTCGGAGCCCCTCTGTGGGAATGCTTTGCTGTGTCCGTCTCGCGTCACGAGAACGCGGCCTCCACCAACCGGCGGGTGTACGCCGACTGCGGATGCAGAATGACGTCGTCCGGGGTTCCCTGCTCTTCGATTTTGCCGTCGCGGAGCACCAGAACCCTGTCGCACAGCATCTGCACCAGGGCCAGATTATGGCAGATGAAGAGATAGGAAAGCCCGGCGGTCTGCCGCAGACCGGCCAGCAGTTCGAGAATTTGCTGCTGAACCGTCACGTCCAAAGAGCTGGTGGCCTCGTCGAGAATGAGCGCCTTGGGCCCCCCGGCCAGGGCCCGGGCAATGGCGGCGCGCTGGCACTGTCCGCCGCTGACCTCATGGGGATAGCGCCCCGCGAATTCCGCCGGCAGACCGCACTGTGCCAGCGTTTCAGCCACCCGTCCGCGAATCGCAGCCCTCGACAATCCCCGGTTGCGCAGGCTTTCTCCGATGCCGTCCCCGAGGGTCCGCCGGGGATCAAAGGACGCCGCCGGTGTCTGAAAGACCATTTGCAGCTCGCGGTAGACCTGTCGGAGCCGCCTGCCCTTGGCGTGGGTCACATTGTCCCCGCCGATGAGGATGTCGCCCGCCGACGGGTCGATTAACCGGGCGATCAGCTTGGCGGCGGTGGACTTGCCGGAGCCGGACTCGCCGGCGATTCCCAGCGTTTCGCCCGGCATCAATTGAAAGCTGATTTGATCTACCGCCCGAAAGGCGGGGCGTCCCGGCTGGGTGAAGACCTTGGTCAGATTGCGTACCTCTAAAACCGGTTTCATCTTAAACCCTCCGCAGCCTGGGCACGGCGGCGAGCAGCGCCCGGGTGTAATCGTTCTGGGGGCTGTCTAAAACCGCCCGCGTCCCGCCGCCCTCCACGACATGACCCTGACGCAAAACGAGTACGGTGTCCGCCATGGCTGATATCACGCCGATGTCGTGGGACACCAGAATCATCGCCGTGCCAAACAGCTCCCGCAGTTCCAACAGCTCCTCCAGCACCTCCCGTTGGACCACTGTGTCCAGCGCGCTGGTTGGCTCGTCGGCAAGCAGAACCGAGGGATTCATCAGCACGGAGATGGCGATGCCCACCCGTTGGTTCATGCCGCCGGACAGCTCGAAGGGGTAGCTGTTCCAAATCCGCTCGACGTCGCGAAACCGCAGCCTGGAAAACAACGCCAGCGCGGCGGCCTTGGCCCCGGCGGCGTCCGCCGTTCCATGGGCCGCCATGCTCTCGGCGATCTGTTCTCCGACGGTGCGGATGGGACATAGCGAAGCGCCGCAGTCCTGAAAAATCATGCCGATCTTTTGGCCCCGGATGTGCCGCATTTCTTTTTCCGAGAGATCGGGCAGGCTCTTGCCCTCGAACCAGATGTCGCCCCTTGTCACCAGACCGTTGTTTCCGAGCAGGCCCATTGCCGCCCGGATGAGGGAGGACTTACCGGAACCGGACTCGCCCACCAGGCCGACGATTTCGCCCGGGTGAAGGGAGAAGCTCACATCACGCACGACGGCGGTACCGCCGAACGAAATTTCAACCGAATCGTAGGTCAGCAGCGCGTCCATACCGCGCCTCCTTTCACAGGAATGGGGGAGAGGTCAGTTGACGTCCAGACTGGCGGTCAACTCGTAAAAGTCGCAGGGATGGGCGGTCAAACCGGTGACGCCGGCCCTGGAAATCATGCTCATGCGCAGAAAGGCGCAGAATACAAAGGCGTTGTCGTCCAGCAGAATTTGCTGCATCTCAATGGCAATCCGGTCCCGTTCCGCGCGGTCGAAGGTGGCGTTCAGCTGGACGGCCAGCTCTTCCAGCCGGCCGCTGTGATAGCCGCCGCGATTTTTGGTGGACGCGTCCAGACAGTGGGTGGAGAAGAAGTTGGTGGGGTCGCCCAGACCGCTGTTGACGTTAGCGCCCGCGTAGATGTCCCAGGCGGATTGGTCCTTGGCGATGGCGTTGTGGTCGGCTGTGACGTTCAGCTCGAGCTGGACGCCGATGTCCTGCAGCGTAGCCTGCGCGGATTCCGCCAGCAGGGGCAGCTCCTGACGGCTGGGGTAGCTCAGCCAGCGGACCGTCAGCTTCCGGCCATCCTTTTCCCGGATGCCGTCGCCGTCGGCGTCCACCCAACCGGCGGCCTCCAAAACCGCCTTAGCTCCCTCGGGGTCATAGGTTTCGGTGGTGAGGGTCGAACCGCCAAAGGAGGTTGTGTCCGGGAATGCGCCGGTTGCCACATAGCCGTACCCGTTGAGCAGGGTATTGACGAACCCTTCCTTGTCGATGCCCATGGCCACCGCCTTGCGGACGGCGGCGTCCTGCATGATGGGAGAGGTGAAATTCATCTGGCAGTAGAAGGACCGGCTGGTCTGGGTACCGGAAAAGGTATAGCCGTCGTTTTCAAAAATCGGGTAACTGCCATAGGCCATACCATAGGCAGCGTCGATCTCGCCGGATTGGAGGGCCAGCGCCAGGGTGTCGCCGTCGGAAATGGTGCGGACGGTAATTTCGTCGATGTTTACCGCCCCATCCCAGTAGTTGGTGTTTTTGACCAGCTTTAAATAGCTGTCGGTCTGAAGCTCGACGGGCACATAGGGTCCCGTGCCCACGACGATGCCCTCCTCCGTGATGCCGGCGTCCATGTCGATGATACAGCCATAGGGCTCGGACAGATAGTTCAGCAGCGAGGGGGCGGGGGCGGATGTCTTTATGGTGAGGGTCAGACCGTCGGCCTCCATGCTCGCGATCATCAGGTCGCCCCGGGCGCGGTCGTGGACCTCCACCAGATGGTCCAGGCAGGCCATAACGGCGGCTGCGTCGCAGGGCTTGCCGTTGGAAAAGCGGACGCCGTCCTTGAGGGTAATTTTCCACGTCAGATCATCCACCAACTCGTGGGAGGCGGCGAGCCAGGGCTCCAGCTCCAGGCTGTCGTTGATTTTGAACAGCGTTTCGCCCACGCCGTAGCGGATACAGGCCCACCCGGCGTAAGCGTGGTGCGGATTGACGTTGGGCTCCTCATTTTCGGCGTTGAAGGAGGTGTCGCCGAAGACAAAGGATTTCTTGCCGCCGTCTTGGCCGCCGTCATCCTGACGGTTTTGGTCCGGACCGCTGCCGCAGCCGGGCAAAAGGCAGAAAACCAAACTGAGGATCCAAATCCAAAGAAGACGTTTTTTCATGTGCCGGTTATCCTTTCTTGTTGACAATGCGTTGGTGTAACGGAGGTCATTTTACCCGGCTGTTCTTGGGGTCTATATAGTCTCGAACGGTGTCGCCGAGCAGATTGAAGACGGCCACCGTGATAAAGATGGCGAGGCCGGGGGACAAAACGACCCAGGGGTAAATTTGCAGCATACTTCTGCCCGCGCTCATCATATTGCCCCACTCCGCCGTCGGCGCCTGCGCGCCCAGATTCAGGAAGGACAGCCCCGCCAGCTCCATCATCATCGTCCCGATGTCGAGCATAGCCGTCACTAGGACCGGGCCGAGGATGTTGGGCAGGATGTGCCGGACGATCACCTGCGCAGGCGTGCCGCCCGCCAGCAGGGCGGCTTGGATATAGGGACTGTCTTTTTGGGCCAGGGTTTGACTGCGGGCCACGCGGGCGTATTTGGGCCAACTGATGACCGCCAGCGCGATGACGGCGTTGACAATGCCGCCGTTGAGCAGCGCCGCCACCGCCAGGGCGAACACCAGTCCGGGGAAAGCCAGGCAGACGTCGGAAACGCGCATTGCGATAGAATCCAGCCTGCCGCCGAAATACCCGCAGCTCACCCCCACGACGGTTCCAAACACCGAGATGATGCCCACCAGCGCCAGCGTGGAGAAAATGCTGGTCTGCGCCCCCACCAGGACGCGGGAGAACAGGTCCCGTCCGTAGCGGTCGGTGCCCATCAGGTGCTCCGCGCTGGGGGGCTGGAAGGAGATCTCGTAATTTTGCAGATAGGGATCATAGGGAGCGAGCTTGTCCGCGAATATGGTGGCGAGCAGCAGAACGGCCGTCAGACCGAGAAAGAAGAACAGACGCGGGCGGCGGAGGTCCCGCCTGATTTTGGCCTTGCGCACGGTAACCGGTTTGCCGCCGTTCATGGCTCCATCCCTCCCAGGCGAATCCTCGGGTCCAGAACCCGGTAGGAAAGATCGGTCACCAGGTTGACCAGAACATAGATTATTGCCATCCACATGACATAGGCCTGAATGACCGGATAGTCCCGCATATGGATGGCGTCCACCGCCATTTTGCCCACGCCGTCCCACATGAAGATGGACTCAACAATGGCGGTGCCGCCCAACAGACTGCCGGTAGACAGGGTGAGCAGCGTGAGGATGGTGACCAGCGACGCCTTGAAAACGCTCCGCCACATGGTGACCGAGAATTTAACCCCCCTGGCTCTGGCTCCCGTCACATAGTCCTTGCTCAGCTCGTCCAGAATGGCGGCCCGCACCTGACGCAGATACTTGGCCGACATGGCGATGGCCAGGGTCACGGCGGGCAGCACGACGCTCTGGAGGCCGGTCCCGTTGGCAATGACCGGAAACCAGTCCAGCCGGATGGCGAACAGATACATCAGCAGCAGCGCGACAAAGAAGTTGGGCATAGAGTTGCCCACAAAGCTGCAAACGCGGATGAGATAATCGGCCGCCGAATTTTGTTTCACTGCCGCCAGCACCCCCAACGGAATGGAGATCACGACGGTCAGCAAAATAGACGCGGCGGTGAGCAGCAGCGTGGCCGGGAGCTTGGACACGAAGTAGGGGAAGACCTCCCGCCCGGATACGTAACTGCGGCCCATGTCGCCCCGGAGCAGGTTGCCCAGCCAGGCAAAATATTGGGTCAGGAAGGGTTTGTCCAGTCCCAGCTCCGCCCTTGCGGCGTCGATGACCTCCTGCGGCGCCGAAGAGCCGGTGTTCTCCATTTTTTGCTGGACGGTATCGCTCCCCGCGAGACGCATCATGCCGAAGGAGAGAAAGGTGATGGCCAGCAAAATGGGGATCAGCTGAAGCAGCCGCCGCACCACATAGTTTTTCACGCGATATGTCCCCGATTCTCCAATCAAATTTCCCCGGCAATGGGCCGGGGCAAGTTCTTGCCCGCGCGCTTGCGGTATCTGCTGCCAGTATAACACGTCAGGTTTTTTTGGGAAGCCCCCAGGGGGGATGTTTCTATATGTTAAATTGCACAAATCGGTGGGATTTATCCCCCACGGGGGGTTGTTGGCCGAAATGATTGGTGCTACAATGCGAACAGAATGAAAGCGAAGGAGTTGCCGATATGTCCAACCATCCGATCATAGAGAGAAACCTCCACTACTGGACCCAGCGCGCCGCCAGCTATTCCAAGGCCAATCAGGGGGAGCTTTCCGACAGCCGCCGCAGCCATTGGAGCGCCGAGCTGTGCCGACAGATTGACGGCAGGTTCCCGCACACGGCGCGGGAAAAAATCCGCGTTCTGGAGGTGGGGACGGGCCCGGGCTTCTTCGCGATTCTCCTCGCGGAGGCAGGGTACCGGGTCACCGCCATCGACCTCACCCCCGGCATGCTGGCCGAAGCGAAACAGAACGCGGGCGAGCTGGCGGACAAAATCGACTTCCACGAAATGAACGCCGAAGCCCTGACCTTTGCGGACGCCAGCTTTGACGTGGTGATCTCCCGCAATCTCACCTGGAACCTGCCCCATCCGGAGCGGGCGTGTGCCGAGTGGTGCCGCGTGCTGGCGAAGGGCGGCCTGCTGCTGAACTTCGACGCCAACTGGTACGCCTACCTGTTCCACGACGGCGCGCGGGAGGGCTACCAGCGGGACCGGCGCAACTCGGAACGGCTGGGACTGGGCGACGTCAACGTAGGCGAAAACTTTGACGTGATGGAGGACATCGCCCACCGGGTTCCCCTCTCGGCGGTCCACCGCCCCGAATGGGACGTAAACGTTCTCACCGGGCTCGGACTGCGGGTTTGTACCGACAGCCGCGTCTGGGAGCGGGTGTGGGACCGGCAGGAGAAGACGAACTGCGCCTCCACGCCGCTCTTTCTGGTGCGGGGCGAAAAGGCCTGAAAATAGAGAAAAGGCCGTGGAAATTTGCGTGCAGCAAGTTTCCACGGCTTTTGCCGTCCGGCGGTGGCCGCACCGTACCGGAGGTGCGGCCAATTTTATTTATGATACAGCCGGTGGGTCTGATACACCGGCTCGCAGGTGACGTTGCAGCCCAGCTTTTTAAACACGTTTTCGTCCACCTGGGAGAGAATGACGGTGGAATGGACCTGACACCCCTGGAGGCCGCTCAGCGCTTCCATTGCGAGCTCAGCCGTCGGGTTGGTCACCGCGCCCATGCTCAGCGCGATCAGCACCTCGTCGGTGTGGAGCCGGGGATTGCGGTTGCCCAGGTGTTCCACCTTGAGATGTTGAATGGGCTCGATGATGGCGGGGGAGATTAGCTCGATTTGCTTGCCGATGCCGGCCAGATGCTTGAGGGCGTTGAGCAGGGCGGCCGACGAAGCGCCCAGCAGCGCGGAGGTTTTGCCCTCTACGATGGTCCCGTCGCCCAACTCGATGGCGGTCGCGGGGCCGCCGGTGGTGGCGGCTTCGGCCAACGCGGGGGCCACGCAGGGGCGGCTGGACGGCTCCAGGCCCAGAGAGCTCATCAGCATTTCCACCTTGTGAACCTCCGAGTCAGAGCCCAGCCCCTTGGCCCGTGCGCAGGCGGCGGCGAAGAAGCGGCGGATGATCTCCTGCCGGGATGCCTCCCGGCAGGCCTCGTCGTCCACAATGGCGAAGCCGGCCATGTTGACCCCCATGTCGGTGGGGCTCTTGTAGGGACAGGCGCCATAAATCTTGGTAAACATGGCTTCCAGCACCGGGAAAATCTCGATGTCCCGATTGTAATTGACCGCCGTCTTGCCGTAGGCGTCGAGGTGGAAGGGGTCGATCATGTTCACGTCGCTCAGGTCGGCGGTGGCGGCCTCATAGGCCAGATTGACCGGATGCTTGAGGGGGATGCTCCAAATGGGGAAGGTCTCATATTTGGCGTAGCCGGCCTGAATGCCCCGTTGATTCTCATGGTAGAGCTGGCTGAGGCAGGTGGCCATTTTGCCGCTGCCGGGGCCGGGGGCGGTAATGACCACGATGGGCCGGGTGGTCTCAATGTAGTCGTTTTTGCCAAACCCCTCGTCGGAGACAATCAGCGGAATGTTGGAGGGGTAGTCCGGAATTTTGTGGTGGCGGTAGACCGGAATGCCCAGCGCCTGAAGCTGGCTGGCGAACAGATCCGCCGTGTGCTCGCCGCAGTATTGGGTCAGCACCACGCTCCCGACGTACAGGCCCGCCTCGCGGAAAGCGTCCACCAGCCGGAGCACGTCCTGATCGTAGGGAATGCCCAAATCGGCGCGGTGCTTGTTGGCAGCGATGTCGGCGGCCCGGATGGCGATGACAATCTCGGCTTGGTCCCGGAGCTGGAGCAGCATTTTGAGCTTGCTGTCCGGCGCAAAGCCGGGGAGGACGCGGCTGGCGTGCAGGTCGTCGAACAGTTTGCCGCCGAACTCCAAATAGAGCTTGCCGCCAAAGGAGGCCACGCGCTCCAAAATCTTGTGAGACTGGAGCTCCAAATATTTTTTGTTGTCAAATCCAAGCGTTCCCATGCGCACGCGCCCCTTTCATTGGTAAAAACCTCAGACTGTCATCATACCCGCATTCCCGCCAAAAAGCAATCGTGAAATCTGACGAATTTGCGCCTCGGCCCGCCCGCGAACGCCCCGCGAAACTGATTTTTCCCGCCATACCATAGAAGAATATTGTTGCGAATCGGAACAATGGGTGGTATGATTGCAGGGAAGGAAAGGGGCGTTCAGTCTTTTTGACGGGCAGGACATTGCCCTGGACGATATTTTTGACAGCCTGCTGTGAGGGTTTCCGAATGTATTATTTTTATCTCTATCTGGCGGCGGTAAATCTCGCGGCCTTCGCCGCCATGGGACTTGATAAACGCCGCGCCCGGAAGGGCCGCTGGCGCATCCGGGAACGGACGCTGTTTCTTCTCGCCCTTCTGGGCGGGAGCATCGGATCGCTGGCCGGCATGCAGTGCTTCCGGCACAAGACGAAACATCCCCGGTTTGTGTGGGGCATGCCCGCCATTCTGGCGCTGCACCTGCTACTGGCCTGGCTCTACTTCCGGCTGCGGCGGCTGTAAAAGTGCAGCACCGCCTCCAACACCCCGCCGCCCACAGCCAGCGCCTTGTCGCTGGCGCAGCGGCAGTGCTCCGGCTCGCACCGGGGGTCGATGTCCCCCGCCTTCATACCCCGGCGGACCGGCGTACCGCCGGCCAGAATGCCGCGGAGCACCCCGTCGAGGGTGCATAGCATTGGAACGCCGTCCACCGTGGCGGCCACGTCTCCCTGACGGACTGCCGCGCCAATGTCGAGTAGCGGGCGAAACACCCCGTCCGCCGGGGCGCGCAGGACCCGTTCACCGGCGAAGCCGCCGATGAGTCCGGGGACGCCGGTGTTGGGCAGGGCGCTGCCCGCATAAAGGACCCGCCCCAGATAGTGGCCCCGCATGGTTTCCACAACAGCATGGCAGTCAACGCCCGCCGTAAATCCGGGGCCGCAGGCCACCACAATGGGGGCGTCGCCGATGCGGGTGCCCAGATTTTTTTTAGCCAAAATGGCGTCCACTATTGCGTCGGGCCGCAAAAACGTCCGGCAGGCCGCCTCCGGGTCGGCCAGTACTGGAATCTCCCCCTGTGAAAGGACGCCGGACGCCGTCTCCGCCGACGCCCGGACCGCGGTGACATCCTCCACCGTAAACCGCCCCGTCGTCAGGGCCTGCGAGAAGCAGACCGTTCTGCGGATGGCGGTGGACCGCTCCAAATCGGTCATCACAACGTCAATGCCCGCGCGCTTGAGGCGCAGCGCGATGCCCGAGGCCAGATCGCCAGCGCCCCGGATCAGTACCAGCATGGATATCCCTCCCAGTGCAGACCGGCGCAGCAACTGTCCCGTGGCAGGTGCTGGCGTCCAAGCCTTCTGCGTTTAAAACAACTTCTCATCTAACAATTGGGCGTATTGGGAAAGCGCGTCTTCCCGGCTTGTCGCGCCGACGACGAGAAACGTTGAAACGTTGTCGCTCGTTGCAACCGTAGTGAAACCCTCATCCAGGGTGTATTCATAGGCAAACTGAATCGCTAAGCGCTGAAAGTTTTTGTCAAAAAAGAGGGTTGTAATCTCCGTGCCGCGCGGTTCGCCATAGGCATTGAGAAATGCCGGCGAAAACCTGCGCCGGGGATCAAAGGAAAACTGGGCGTTGTCTGTTTCTCTCGTCAGCCCTTTCACATCACTGATGTAGAAGGAGCCGCGAAACCGGTCCTTTCCTAAAATGCTGGAATCATAATACCCGTCGATGGAGATCTCGTGGGCAATTGCCATATCTGTGTCTGTCAGACTGTATTCCATAACGGTGTCTTCCCAGCAGATGTGGACAGAGGTGGGAAACAGCAAAAAAATCAGGAGGATTGCGAGCAGGAGGATAGACAGAATGGCAATTTGTTTTCCGCGCCGGCTCATGGCATTGTTTCCGCCCTTTCAAAATAAGTTGTCTCTTTCTATCCCTCACAGTATACAGGAATGTTTTCGTTCCCGCAAGAGCGGGATATAAAATTTATATTTTTCGCGAGACGAGCCGGGAAAGGTCGAACCCGGGCTCCGCGCCGGTTTTCGACACCGGTTGACGCGAGGGGGTACAACGTGATACACTATACCCTATGAAACAGACGACCCTCATCCGCTTCGCCGCCGAATCGGACGCGGCCGCCATGGCGGACCTCTACCGTCCCTACGTTTTGGAGACGGTCTATACATTCGAATACGAGCCGCCTGACGGGACGGCCTTTGCCGGACGCCTGCGCCGGACCCAGCCAGACTTTCCCTGGCTGGCGGCCGAACGAGATGGACAGCTGCTGGGCTATGCCTACGCGAGCCGTGCCTTTGAACGGGCCGCATACGGCTGGGACGCCGACCTCTCGGTCTATCTCCGGCCGGAGGCCCAGGGCTGCGGCTTGGGACGGACCTTTTACGCGCTGCTGGAGCGGATGCTTGTCTGCCAGGGCTATCAGGTGGTCTATGGGCTGGTCACGGGCGAAAACGAGGGGAGCTGCCGCTTCCACGAAGCCCTGGGCTACCGTCTGACCGCGACACTGCCCGACTGCGGCTTCAAGCATGGCCGCTGGCTGGCTGTCCACTGGTATGAAAAACGGCTTTGCCCGCCCGTCCCGCCCGGGCAGCCGCCGCGCCCCGCGTCTGAGATGGACTGGACGGGCCTGGACCTGAGCGGCCTGGGCCCCTTTGCGGTTAAATTGGGATTCTGAAACTATGAAAATTGGGATAAAGATATAGGAGCGACGGCATGATATTGCAATGGATTAAAATTGGACTGATGACCCTGGCGCTGGGCGGTGTCCTGGCAGGGGCCGGCGGCGCGGAGCCGTTGGAACCGGTCAGCCTGAACCGCTATCACCTCGACACCAGCCGGGGGACGGTTGGGGTGGAGGAGACCCGGACCGACACCCTGCAGACCAGCGTCCGGCGGCGAAGCTATACGATTTATAACGGCGACGCGGTCATCTTTGGCAGCGCCAAGGCCAGAACCGGCCTGGACGAAACCTGCGTCGCGGAGCTGGAGATTCCCGCCGCCACCGGCACCCTCCGCTGGTACGACGCGGCAAAATCCAGTTGGGAATCCTGCGACATAGAGACCACCACCGTAGAGGCCGGCTGCGTCGTGATTGCAACCCGTGGCGGCGACGCCCTGCTCTATACCCCCAAGGTCTACGAGCCGATGGGCAGTGGCACCCTCCGGCGGGAGCCGGAGATCGCCGGCAGCGTCCGGCTGCTGGTTGAGGACGGCAAATGCCGCGTTCAGCTCTGGTGCGCGCGCATTCCAAAGGGGCATCAGGCGGAGTTTGCCGTGGTCCAGTCCGCCGGGGAGCTGGCGAACTGGCGCGCCCCCAGCGTCCGGGAGGCCTGGGCAAGCTGCACCATGGACAATGACCGCCTCTGGTGCTACGACGGCTGTTACCACCCCTCCCCAAGCAACTACATACCCACCGGCGAAAACTGCTACTACCGTGTCCCTGCCGCCTACTTCACCCGTCTGGTGGCCGATAACGCCCCCGATATCCGGGCCGCCGAAGACCTGACCGTCGCCATGCTCGACGTGATCTGCAAGCAGCAGAACGAGGCCGGCTTTTTCCCGACCCTGCCCACCAGCGAATGGCTCCAGGAGGACTACGGCCTCGGCGGCGGCTTCTACGACACCCGCTTCAACTCCGACCTGGCCGAGATATTCTCCGGCGTCGCCGGCTGGCTGGAGTGCCCGTCGTTTTACAACGCCATGAACCGTTATTTTGATTACTACCAGGGCTTCGCGTCGGCCTGCCGGACCCCCACGGAAAACGGGGTTTTCGTCTGGGATTATTACGCCCCCGGCGGCGGCAGCATGACCCACACCTCGCTCAACCACCAGGTCGCCGAACTGCTGGCGCTCTGCCATTGGGCGGAGCATTCGGGGCGGGACGAGCTGCAAACGCTGGCGGACCGGATGATTCGCGCCGTGGAGGATACAGTGGAGCGTTGGATTTGCGACGACGGCAACCTGCACTACGCCGTCTACCCCGGCGACAGCTACGGCGGGCAGGACTATCCCTACCTGACCTACAACGACCTCTACGACCTGCGGGCGTATCTGCAAAGCCAGGACCGGGACACCTCCCGCATCCAGCTCCTGATGGACGCCAAGCTCCGGTGGATGCAGGCCAACGGCGTGACAAACCACAAGTAAGAAGGAGAATGCGATTACCATGCGGATTGTTGTAAAGCTGGGCACCTCCACCCTGACCCATTCCACCGGGCGTCTGAACATCCGGCGGGTGGAGACCTTATGCAAAACCCTGTCCGATCTGAAAAACGCGGGGCATGAAATCGTCCTGGTGACCTCGGGGGCCATCGGCATGGGGGTGGGCAAGCTCCAACTGCCGGGCCGTCCCGCCGACATGCCCACCAAACAGGCCGCCGCGGCGGTAGGACAGTGCGAACTGATGTACGTCTACGACAAGCTGTTCTCCGAGTACCACCATACGGTGGCCCAGGTGCTGCTGACCGGGGCCGACGTGCGGGACGAGCGGCGGCGGGAGAACATGCGCAATACCCTCCTGCGTCTGCTTGAGCTCCAGGCCATCCCCGTCGTCAACGAAAACGACGCCGTGGTCACCGACGAGATCGGCGTACACAACACCATCGGGGAAAACGACACCCTCTCGGCCATCGTCGCCGAGCTGACCGAGGCGGAGCTGCTCATCTTGCTCTCCGACATCGACGGGTTGTACACCGCCGACCCTCACCGTGACCCGGACGCCCGCCTGATCGAGCGGGTGGAGGAGATCACCCCGGCGCTTGAGGCGCTGGCCGGGGGGAGCGGTTCGGCGCTGGGCACCGGCGGCATGGCGACCAAGCTGTCCGCCGCCAAGCTTGCCACCGCCGCCGGAGCCGATATGATTATCGCCAACGGACGCAATCCCGAGCTGCTTTACCAAATCGCCGCCGGAGAGCCGGTGGGCACGAGATTTATCGCGAAGGGGAGAGAATCATGACCACAATGGAACAGCTCCGCGCCGCCAAGACGGCCTCCAAGGCCCTGCTGCGCGCGCCGGCGGAGCGGCGAAACCAAGCGTTGCGCAACATGGCGGATGCCTTGGAGGCGCGGCGGGAGGCCATCCTCCGGGAAAACGCCCTCGACGTGGAGGCGGCGCGCGGGACGGTATCGCCAGTTATGCTGGACCGTCTGGCGCTGGACGGAGGCCGGGTGGCCGCCATGGCCGATGGGGTGCGTCAGGTAGCCGCCCTGCCCGACCCGGTGGGACTGACGTTGGAGACGGTGACGCGCCCCAACGGGCTGCGCATTGAAAAGCGTTCGGTCCCCATGGGGGTGGTGGCCATCGTCTACGAATCCCGGCCCAACGTGACCTCCGACGCGGCGGCCCTTGCCCTCAAAAGCGGCAACGCCTGCGTCCTGCGGGGCGGCAGGGAGGCGTACCGCACGGCCCGGGCCATCGCGGAGGCGCTCCGAGAGGGCGTCCAGGCTGCGGGACTCCCGGCGGACAGCGTAACCATGCTGGAAGACACCAGCCATGCGAGCGTCGGCGAGCTGATGAAGGCGGTGGGGCTGGTGGACCTGCTGATTCCCAGAGGCGGCAGGCGGCTCATCGAAGCCTGCGTCCGGGACGCGCTGGTCCCCTGCATTCAGACCGGCACCGGCATCTGCCACGTCTATGTGGACGGCGAGGCCGACCAGGACATGGCGCTGGACATCGTGGAAAACGCCAAGACCAGCCGCCCGTCGGTGTGCAACGCCGAGGAGGTGCTTTTGGTGGACCGGCGGATTGCACGCGAATTTCTGCCCAGGCTCAAAGCGCGTCTGGTTGACGGGCGGCTGGACGCGGGCCTGCCTCCCGTCGAGCTGAGGGCCGGTCCGGCGGCCGCCGCCATCCTGGGGCTTCCCCCGGCGGGACCGGACGACTTTGATACGGAGTTTTTAGACTATATTCTGGCCGTCGGGCTGGTGGACGGGGCGGAGGCCGCCGTGGAACACATCGCGGCCCACTCCACCGGCCACTCCGACGCCATTGTCACCGCCAACCCGGAGACGGCGGAGCGTTTTCTTCAAACCGTGGACAGCGCGGCGGTGTATTGGAACGCCTCCACCCGCTTTACAGACGGCGGGGAGTTCGGCCTGGGCTGCGAGATGGGCATCTCCACCCAAAAGCTCCACGCCCGGGGCCCCATGGGCCTCCGGGAGCTGACCACCTACAAATATGTGATACGCGGAACCGGACAGACACGGTAAGGAGGCGGCTGGCAGCATGTACGAATTTGGATTCATCGGCACCGGCAGCATGGGAGGCGCGCTGGCGCAGGCGGTGTGCGCAGGGGCCGGCGCGGACCGGGTCATCCTCGCCAACCGCAGCCCCGAAAAGGCGGAACGGCTGGCCGCCAAGCTGGGCTGCGCCGTGGGCGGCAACGAAAAAATTGCCAGGGCGGCAAAATTCATCTTCCTCGGCGTCAAGCCGCAGATGCTGGCCGGACTGCTGGAGGGCTTGGCCCCCGCCTTGGCGGCGCGGACGGAACCCTATGTGCTGGTCTCCATGGCGGCGGGGGCGTCGATGGCGCGAATCGCCGCCATGGCCGGCGGAGCGGATTGTCCGGTCATCCGCCTGATGCCCAACACGCCGGCCGCGGTGGGGCAGGGCGTGGTCCTGTACGACTGCAACGAGCGCGTCTCCGAGGCCGACCGGCTCCGACTGACCGATGCCCTGGCCCCGGCCGGGCTGGTGGAGCGGATTGCGGAACGGCTGATTGACGCGGCGAGCGCGGTTTCGGGCTGCGGCCCGGCGTTTTGCGATTTGTTTTTGGAAGCGCTGGCCGACGGCGCGGTGGCCTGCGGGCTTCCACGGGCCGCCGCCCTGCGCTGCGCGGCGCAGATGATGCTCGGCTCGGCCAAGCTGGCGCTGGACAGCGGCAGTCATCCCGGCGCGCTGAAGGACGCGGTGTGCTCGCCGGGCGGGTCCACCATACAAGGGGTCCGTGCGTTGGAGCAGGGCGGTTTTCGCGGTACCGTCATGGAGGCGGTGATCGCCGCGTATGAACGGACGCTGGAGCTGGGCTGACCCGGCGCGGACCAAGAGGAAGCCGGCACGGCCTGAGGGCCGCGCCGGCTTCTGCTGATTCAGCGCTTGCGGAAGGACATGCAGTCGGTGCACTGGTCCATGGTGGGGTTGCACTCATGGGTACCGACACGGATCTTGTCCAGGGAGCAGTAGTTTTCGGAGCTGCAATGGTTGGCGCAGGAGACGACGGAACACTCGATGCTCTTGTTGGCATGACAATCCATGATGATTTCCTCCTTTGATTTTTACATCGCCAGAATTGGCGCGGACTTAGTGTACCCGCACCCGGCGAGAATATGCCTTGCAAATTCACTTTCTGCGTTGTATAATGGCGAAGAAAAATAAAGAAGAACATTTTTTAACATGAAAAAAGGAGCGTATTATGGCTCATACCATTGCCGCCGTCGCGACGGGCCGCGCCGTCTCCGCCATCGGCGTCCTCCGCCTCTCGGGGGAGGACGCCGTCGCCGTGGCCGCCAGGGTGTTCACGGCAAGCAGCGGCATTCCCCTCGCTGAAGCCCCCGACCGGAAACTGATTCTGGGCGTCCTCCGGGACGCCCAGGGACGCATGCTGGACCAGGTCCAGGCCGTTGTGTCCCGCGCCCCCAAATCCTATACCGGCGAGGATACCGTGGAGCTCCAATGCCACGGTTCCCCCGCCGCGCTGGCCGCCGGATTGGAGGCGCTGTTCGCCGCCGGAGCCAGACAGGCGGGCCCGGGGGAGTTCACAAAGCGCGCCTTTCTCAACGGGCGCATGGATTTGATCCAGGCCGAGGCGGTCATTGATTTGATTGAGGCCGAGAGCGCCGAAGCCGCCGCCAACGCCGCCGGACAGCTGGACGGCGCGATCTCCCGCCGCCTCGCCCCGGTGTATCAGGAGCTGGCCGGCGTATGCGCCCATTTCCACGCCGTCCTGGACTACCCGGACGAGGACATCCAGCCCTTCCAGCTCTCCAGCTACCGAAACCTCCTCGAACGCTCCCTCGACACGCTGGCCAGCCTGCGCCGGAGCTATGACCGGGGACGGGTGCTCAAGGAGGGGTTGAAGGCGGCCATCGTGGGCAAGCCAAACGTGGGCAAGTCCAGCCTCTTAAACGCGCTGGCCGGCTACGAGCGGGTCATCGTCGCCGACCAGGCGGGCACGACCCGCGACGCCGTCACCGAGACCATCCGCCTTGGCGGCGTGACCCTCCGGCTGACCGACACGGCGGGCCTCCGCGAGACGGGAGACGGCGTTGAGGCGCGCGGCGTGGAGCTGGCCCGCCGGGCCGCCGGCGAGGCGGACCTTCTCCTCTGTGTTTTCGACGGCAGCCGCCCCCTCGACGAGGCGGACGGGCGGGTCATGGACACCGGCCTGGACGCCGGAAACGTGATCGCCGTTGTCAACAAGAGCGACCTGCCCGCCGTTCTGCTTCCCTCCGACCTTCCCTTTGAATACGTCGTACCGCTGTCGGCCAAGACGGGGGCGGGCCTGGAACTGTTGGAGCAGGCGGTGTCGGTCATGTTCCCCGACGAGCTGCCCTGTGACGGCGAGCTTTTGACTAACGCCCGCCACGCGGCGGCCCTCGACCGGGCCGGTATGGCCCTCAGCCGCGCATTGGACGCCGTCGGCGTCGTGACCCCCGACGCGGCCCTCACCGATGTGGAGGAGGGGTTGGAGGCGTTGGGCGAGCTCACCGGCAAGGTCATGCGCCAAGAGATTACCGACCAAATCTTCTCTCGCTTTTGCGTCGGTAAATAGAAAAAATTGTATCCGATACGCAGGATCACAGGCGAAACATTGCCCTGCTTGGAACCAATTTGCCTGCGTCACATATCACCGGAAGGGACGTCCGCATGATTTATCTTGACAATTCCGCCACCACCAAGCCATGCCCCGAGGCAGTCGCGGCGGTACAGGATGCGCTGACCGGCTGCTGGGCCAACCCCTCGGCGCTCTACCGTCCAGGCGCGGAGGCAAAGCGCCGGTTTGAGCAGGCGCGGGCCGACGTGGCCGCCGCGTTGGGAGCCGACCCGAAACGGGTGTTCTTCACCTCGGGCGGCACCGAGGCCGACAACTGGGCCATCTCCGCCGCCGTCCGGCGGCTGGGCAAGCGGGGACGGCACATCGTCTCCACCGCCGTCGAGCACCATGCGGTGCTGAACCCGCTCAAGCGGCTGGAGGCGGACGGCTTTTCGGTGACCTATCTCCAGCCCGGCGCGGACGGCGCCGTCTCGCCGGAGGACCTCCGGGATGCGCTGCGGCCCGACACCATACTGGTGACCGTCATGCTGGTCAACAACGAGTCGGGCGCGGTGATGCCCATTGAACGAATGGCCGCCCTGACCCACCGCCTCAGCCCCAACGCCCTCTTTCACACCGACGCGGTGCAGGGGCTTTTTGAGGTTCCGTTCCAGGCCAGACGCCTCGGCGCCGATCTGATCTCGGTGTCGGGCCACAAGGTCTCCGGGCCGAAGGGGGCGGGGGCGCTCTACGTCCGTCCGGGCCTCCCGCTCCCGCCGCTGCTGCTGGGGGGCGGGCAGGAACATGACCTCCGCTCGGGGACCGAGGCCGTCCCCGCCGTCCTGGGCTTCGGCGCGGCGTGCCGGGCGAGGCTGCCCCGTGCGAAGGCAGACATCGCCCACATGACGCGCCTGCGCGATATCTGCCGGGACGCGCTCTCCCAAATCCCCGGCGTCACCCTCCTGAGCGGCGGCGGCGCGCCGCATATCGTGAGCTTCAGCTTGCGCGGCCACCGCTCCCAGGAGCTGATTAACCGTTTGCAGGACCGGGAGATCTATGTCTCCGCCGGTTCGGCCTGCGCCAAGGGCCACCGCAGCCATGTGTTTCAGGCCATGGGCTTCCCCAATGAGGTGATCGACGGCGCGGTCCGGGTCAGCTTTTGCCCGGAAAACACCGAAGAAGATGTCGCCGCCCTGGCGGCGGCCCTGCGGGCGGATTTCGCTCCCGCGCAATAAACGATACCGGCGTAAGGAGGAGCGGTATGAGCCATCTGGCAGGAACCTATGATGTGACCGTCATCGGCGCGGGACACGCGGGCATTGAGGCGGGATTGGCGGCGGCGCGGCTGGGCTGCTCCGTCCTGGTTCTCACCATCAACCTGGACGCCGTCGGCAACATGCCCTGCAACCCAGCCATCGGCGGCACCGGCAAGGGCCATCTGGTCCGCGAGCTGGACGCCCTGGGGGGCGAAATGGCCAAGGCCGCCGACGCCTGCTGCATCCAGTACCGGATGCTCAACCTCGGCAAAGGCCCCGCCGTCCACTCGCTCCGCGCCCAGGCGGACCGGCGCAAATACCAGGAGCATATGAAGCTTGTCATGGAACGCCAGCCGGGCCTGGACCTAAAGCAGGACATGGCGGTGGCCGTCGAAACGGAGGACGGGGCGGTCTCGGCTGTGGTGACCCGCCTGGGCCTGCGCTACCAGACGCGGGCCGTGGTAATCGCCACCGGAACCTATCTGGACAGCCGGATCATTACCGGTGAGACGAGCTATGCCTCGGGGCCGGACGGCATGCACGCCGCCCTGGGCCTTTCGGACAATCTGCGCGGCCTGGGCCACACCCTCCGCCGCTTCAAGACGGGGACGCCCCCACGGGTCAACGCCCGCTCGGTGGACTTTTCCAAGATGGAGCGCCAGCCGGGGGACCTCCGCCCGGAGCCCTTCTCTTTTTCCACCGAACGCGCGCCGGAAAACAAAGCGGTCTGCTATCTGACCTACACCAACGCCGAGACCCACCGGGTCATTCGGGCCAACCTGGACCGCTCCCCCCTGTTCTCCGGCGTCATCGAGGGGGTGGGCCCCCGCTACTGTCCCTCCATTGAGGACAAGGTGGTGCGGTTTGCCGACAAGCCCCGGCACCAGCTCTTCGTGGAGCCCTGCGGCCTGGGGACGGGCGAGCTGTATATTCAAGGTTTTTCATCCAGCCTCCCGGTGGACGTGCAGTTGGAAATGCTCCACACCATCGCCGGGCTGGAGCGGGCCGAAATGCTGCGCCCCGCCTATGCCATTGAGTACGACTGCGTAGACCCGACCGAACTCTTGCCCACCCTGGAGAGCAAACGGGTCCCCGGCCTCTACGGCGCGGGGCAGTTCAACGGTTCCTCCGGCTACGAGGAGGCGGCGGTACAGGGCTACGTGGCGGGGGTCAACGCCGCCCTCAAGGTGTTGGGCAGGCCACCGCTGATTCTGGCCCGCGCCGACGGCTATATCGGAACCCTGATCGACGACCTGGTGACCAAGGGGACCAACGAGCCCTACCGCATCATGACCTCCCGCAGCGAGTACCGCCTGCTCCACCGCCAGGACAACGCCGACCGGCGGCTGTGCCGGACCGGCCACCGCGTCGGGCTGGTGCCGGACGACCGGCTGGCGGCGGTGGAGCAAAAGTACGCGGCGGTGGATCGGGAGATCAAGCGGCTGGAGGGCTGCGGGGTCCCGGCCTCGGCAGCGCTGAACGATATGCTGGCCGCCGCCGGCGAACCGCCCTGCAAGAGCTCGGCCCGTCTGGCCGACCTGCTGCGCCGCCCCGGTGTGGAATACGATATGCTGGCCCCCTTCGACCCGGCCCGTCCGCCGCTGCCCCGCCCCGTGACCGAACAGGTGCAGATCGCCGTGAAATACGCCGGCTATCTGGCCCGGCAGGAGCGGCAGGTGGAGGAGTTCCGCCGGGCCGAGTCGAGGGCGTTGCCTCCCGACATGGACTACCCGTCCATCGGCGGCCTGCGTCTGGAGGCGCGGCAAAAGCTGGCGGCCATCCGCCCGCTGAATATCGGACAGGCCTCCCGGATCTCGGGGGTCAGCCCCGCCGACGTGGCGGTGCTGTTAATTTGGCTGGAGCAGCACCGGCCGTGATGCCGGGGAGCGCTTCGGCCGCGAGCGCCGCGTATGATAATCTCCCTTGCTATTCGATCTTTTTTCCAGTATACTGTAAGGCAGACAGGAGGGACGCCCATGGATACACTATACCGGCTGGCTTTTGCCTACAAAAAGACGAAGCTGTGGAAGAAGCTGTCGGACGGCCAGCTCTTCGCGGTGGCGCTGCCGGACGGCGAAACCGGCTATTGCAGCGTGATGGGCGCGTTGGGCGAGCACATCGCCCTGGCGCTGTACCCCGGCGCGTCGGGACTGCGCTCCTATTCGATGCTCGCGTCGGGGCTGTCCCCCGCGGGCGGCGTTCACGCCGTTGAATTTGCTCTCGCCCAGGACTGCCTGATGTGTTCCTTTGAAAATAAAGACATGCTCCGCGCGTGCGAGGCCGCCGCAGTGCGGGACTATTGCACCGCCAACGGCGTCACGCTGCGCGGCGCGCACGCGTGGCCCCGTCTGCTGCGGTGCCGGCCCTTCTACCTGCCCTGGACGCTGGACGAGGAAAAAGACCGTCTGGCCGAAGGCCTGGAGGCGGCGTTGGAGGTGGCCCGGCGGCTGGAGACGGCCTCTGCGGACAGCCTCGGCCTGACGGAGGGGCCGCCCTATAACCGGGAAATCCCCCTGCTGGTCAAAACGGAGATAGGCTATGACTGGCAGACGGTTGCCCTACCGCCCCGCTTGGAGCTGGATTACCCCACGGGCGGCCCGCTGTACGACCTGCTCCTCAAGCGGGCCTCGATGAAGCGGGAGCGTGCCGGCGTGTGGGCGTGCGACGTGTTTTTGCTGCCCGAGCCGGTCGGCGGCGGCGAGGACGAGCTGGAGGACGAGCCGGTCGGCCGCGCCCCGTTTTTCCCTTGGGTACAGCTGGTCCTCGACGTGGATTCCGGGATGATTTTGGACACCACGCTCTGCGAGGAGGGAGAGGACTACGCCGAACAGTTCCCCAACAAACTGCTGGAGCTGATGGGGAACCACGGAAGACCCCGGCGTATGCTGGTGGAGAACGAGCGGACCGCCGCGCTGTATCGAAACCTCGCGAAGCGGGTCGGATTTCCGCTGGAGTTTGTCGACCGTTGCGCCGACCTGGACGACGCGCTGGACGATTTCTTCGACCATTTTTCGCCGGAGGACGGCGACGAGGCGGATGACGACAGCCTGGCGCTCCCGGCGGGCGCGGCGGGACTGCTGGCCGACCTGTTCCGCAGCGCCGGCGATTTCTCCGGGCTTCCGCACGAGATGCTCCTGGTCATGAACAGCCTCGCCGAGGTGATGGGCCCTGCGCTGCCGGAAGCGTGCCGCGAGCTGCTGGAACAGGAGCTGCGCGAACGGTTTTCTTAGCAAAGTCAATCAGAAGGGGCCGCCGGTTCAATCTGCGTACCAGACTGAACCGGCGGTCCCTTCTGATTGGTCAGACGACGGATAGGTAACGCCGCCGTGGCGAAAAGATTTTCCCGCCGGTACGGCGAGTCATATTTTTTAACAGATTATTCACCCAAGACCGGGAAGAAATAGGTATAATAGCGGCAAAAGGAGGATGGGACAATGGCAAGGACAGTTTTGGTTGTCGAGGACGATTCCAACATCGCGGAGCTGCTCCGGCTCTATCTGGAAAAGGAGGGCTACCATCTGCTGGCCGCCGCCGACGGCAACAAGGGGGTGGAGCTCTTCCGCACCGCCGCGCCCGACCTGGTGCTGCTGGACGTGATGCTGCCCGGTCTGGACGGCTGGGGGGTGCTGCGCGCCATCCGTCAAAGCGCGCAAACGCCGGTCATCATGCTCACCGCCAAGGGCGAGACGGCGGACAAGGTGGCCGGCCTCAAGATGGGGGCGGACGACTACATCACCAAGCCTTTTGAGATGAAGGAGGTCTTGGCCCGTGTGGAGGCGGTGCTTCGCCGGGGCGGCCTGCCCGAGGAGACGCCGCGCAAGCGGCTGAGCTACGACAAGCTGGTGGTGGATTTGGACTCCTTTGAGCTGATTGTGGACGGCAAAAAGGTGGACACGCCGCCCAAAGAGATGGAGCTGCTCTATCACCTGGCGTCCAGCCCCAACCGGGTCTATACCCGAAACCAGCTTCTTGACGAGGTGTGGGGCTTTGACTACTTTGGCGACAGCCGGACGGTGGACGTCCACATCAAGCGCCTGCGGGAAAAGCTGGAGGGCGTCTCCCCCCAGTGGTGTCTCAAGACCGTGTGGGGCGTAGGCTATAAGTTTGAGCTGACCACGGCATGAGGACCACCTTCGGGCGGCTGTTCTGCACCATAGCGGGGCTGGTGCTGCTGTGCGTCCTGTTTCTGGGAGCGGGCTTTCGGGCGCTGATGACCAACTATCTTGCCAACGAGGCCCAAAGCGCCCTGTCCAAGAGCGCCGATTCCATCGCCGGACTGGCCGAGGCTTACGGCTCTGCGGGGGATGTGACGAACAACTGGGAATTTCGAATGAATGTGACCTTTGCCGCCCGGGTTTCGGAGACCGACACCGTCTTCTGCGACCCGAACGGAACCGTCGTCCTATGCTCGGACGAGACGCTCAGCTGCGAGCACTTGGGAAAACCGGTTGACCCGTCGCTCTCCTCAGAGCTGTTAGAGAGCGGAAAGGTTTACGGCCGGGGCAGTTTGGGTCTCTACGGCAGCGACCGTTACTACGTCGCGAAGCAGGTGTCGAACGGGGACGGCATAGCGGGCTTTGTCTTGGTCTCCTCGCCGGCCAAGGAGCCCAAGCAGGTTCTGGAGCCAATGTTCGAAATCTTTTTTACCACCGCCCTGGCGGTGCTGCTGGCCGCCGTGGCGACTTCCAGTATTCTGGCCCGCACCCAGTCGCAGCAGCTCCGAAGCCTGGCGGCGGTTGCCCACCGGTTTGGGCACGGCGACCTCCGCGCCCGGGTCCGTGCGCCGGACAGCGCGCCGGTGGAGATGGCCGAGCTGGCCGCCGAGTTCAACAGCATGGCGGACTCCCTTGAGCGTTCCGAACGCCTGCGGCGGGAGTTCATCGCCAACGTCAGCCACGAGCTCAAAACCCCCATGACCACCATCGCCGGGTTCATGGACGGGATGCTGGATGGCACCATACCGGAGGAATGCCACCGGCAGTATATGGAGACGGTGGCCAGCGAGGTACGGCGTCTGTCCCGGCTGGTGCGGACCATGCTGGACGTCTCGCGCCTCCAGTCCCAGGGCGTCCCGGAGCGCCGCAAGAGCCGGATTGACCTGGCCGAATGTGCCGGACGGGTGTTGATTTCCTTCGAGCAGAAGATCAACGAGAAGGGAATCGAGGTGGAAGCCGACCTGCCCGAGACCGGTCTTTCCGCCTGGGCCGACGGGGACGCCATCACCCAGGTGATCTACAACCTGACCGACAACGCGGTGAAGTTCTGCCCGCCCGGCGGACGGCTGTGGCTGCGGGCCAAGGCGGAGGGAAGCGAGGCGCGGCTGACGGTGGGCAATACGGGACCGGCCATCCCGCCGGAAGAACTGCCGCTGATTTTCGACCGCTTTCACAAAACCGACAAAAGCCGTTCAGTGGACCGGGAGGGCTACGGGCTGGGGCTGTATATCGTCAAGACCATCGTAGAAAGCCATGGCGAGGATATCCGTGCCACAAGCAACGACGGCGAGACCGAGTTCACCTTCACGTTGCCGCTGTTAAAATAAGCGTAAAACAGGAAAGGATTATGTTTCATGGACTTCAGCTCAATGTTTGATCTCATATCCCTGGTCTGCGGGGGATATGTGCTCATCACCTGGTTCAAGCTCCGCGCGGCGGGCCGTCTCTTCCCAAACAACCTGTTGATTCCCCGGGATAAGTCCCCCAAGGACTGCCTGGATCAAGCCGGATATATTCTCTATATCTCGCCAAGACTTTTGACTCTGGGAATCATTGTCGGCCTCTCCGGCCTGGCCGGCCTGGTCAACGCCTGGTTTCAGCTCTATGGCTTCTGGGTTGCCGAGGGGATGATCGCCGTCTGCTTGGCCGCGCTGGTCTGGTACTGCGTGTGTAACGCCCGGGCGGTAAAGAAATACTGGTAAGCTGCAAGCGCCTGTTTCCGAAAGGGGAACAGGCGCTTGCAGCTCTTCTGCGTGGATGCTTATAACCGCCCTGCGGCATAGCCGGAGATGGCGGCCCAGGTGATCGGACCGACGGTTCCGGTCACTTCGAGACCGGCGTTGGACTGGATGGTACGGACCGCCTGTTCGGTGGCCGGCCCATAGATGCCGTCAACGGCGATGGAGGAAATTCCCGCGTTGGGGTTTTGAGCGGCCCGGTTGAGGAGGTCCTGAAGCAGCCGTACCTCAGCGTTGTTCTGCCCGGGGGTCAGGAAGAAACCGGGATAGAGATCGCGGTAGGCATTTTCGTATTGATTGGACAGCGAGGCACGCAGCCGGTTATAGGATTGCTGAATGGCGTTCCAGGTGGCGCGGCCTACGACGCCATCCACCATCAATCCCTGCTGCTTCTGGAACTGCTGGACCGCCTGCTCGGTGGTCTCGTCGAAGGTTCCGTTGATGAGAACCTGGGGCAGGGCGTCGTTAAAGTAGGACAGAACGGCCAGCAGATATTGGAGGCTTTGGACTTCGGGACCGGTGTCGCCGCGCTGGAGGATTCTGGGGAAGATCCGGTCGGTCTCGCCAAGGCTCAACCCCTCGCCGATCAGTTCGCCGAGTCCCTTGACCGCGTTGTAAATGGCTTTGATGCGATACCAGGTGGCCTTACCCACAATACCGTCGTCGTCGAGGTTAAAGATGTTCTGAAAATTGCGAACCGCCTGTTCGGTGGCGACGTCAAACAGCCCGTTGAGGGGCAGGGCGGGACCGATGGCGGGGTAGTTCTCGGCAATTCGGTTGAGCTCGCGCTGGATGGTGCGGACTTCCTCGTTTCGCATTCCCAGCCGCAGTGGGGTGCCGGGGTAGGAGGGGAGGTTGGAGCCGGTTGGCGCGTCCTGGACGATATTGATGTTGTCGCCGAAGTAGTATTGCAGGATTTCATAAGGTGTCATTCCCTGCTGGGCCAGCTCGACGGTTCCCCACTGGGAGAGGCCGGCGCACTGTACGGTGGTGCCGTTGCAGTACTGGGTGAACAGGGGCTGGACATTTCCCTGGCGAACCACATAGTCGTTAAAGATTTCGTCAACAATGCGGCCCACGTTGCTGAAGATTTCCTGCCCGGGGGTGTACTGCTGGTCGAACTGGGTGGTAGAGGTGATGTCAAAGTTGTAGCCCCGGGCGCGGTACCACTCGGTAAAGACCCGGTTGAGGGCAAAGGTAATTTGGGCGAGGATGTTGGCCCGCAGGGCGGATTCGGGCCAGGTGGGATAGATTTCGCTGGACGCGACATTTTTGATATAGTCGATAAAGGGGATGGTAATGTTGTCGGCCGTCGGATCGTCGGGCAGGCCGAGATGGACCGTGATGGTTTCCGGAATGGTGACAGGCATGGCTACACCGCCTTCAAGCGCATTTGCAGGGGCTGGATGGTTTTGATGCCGGGGAAGACCATGACCTTGGTGGTCAGGGTTTCAAACTCAGGATGCTCGGCGACAATCTCATACTCGCTGCAAGGGTTGGACATGCCGGGGGCGAGGGAGGTTTCCGGCTTGGGGGCGGGCAGGAGGATGGGGTCGATGACGCCGCTTGCATCGGTAGTGCCCTGAAAGAAGATCATCTCATCCCCGCCGATGGGGCAGCGGACGGTGATGTTTGCCCCCTCCACCGGGATGGCCTGCTGGCCCCGGAAAGCTTGAATGCGCAGCACCCCCTGTTCACAGTTGGTTTCCAGGTATTGGTCCATACCGGAGCCGGGGGTGACGGTGTTGGCGGGGGTGTCCAGAGCGGGCAGCCCGACCCCGCCGGCCTCGGGCCGATCCTGCGGCAGGACGGCTTCGCCGGTCTGGCTGGATTCGGTGGGAGCGGGGGAGACCGGTGTTGCGGGAATGGATTCCATAGGAATGGGGTCCATGGGGACGGATTCCATAGGAGCGGGTTCCGCGGGGATGGTCTCCGCGGGAGCGGAGACCGGGGCAGCGGGTTCCAACGGAACGGCTTGCTCCGGCATGGAGACCTCCGCGCTCACAGGAACGGCTTTCCCTCCGCAACAGCCGCGCATTCTAGGGCAGTTCCGGCAGCCTTGGGAACAGCGGTAAATATAGTTGATATCCAAAACACTCACCTCACGTCATTTCAATACCCCATTGTATGCCCCGAGGCAAAAATGGTTCTTGATTTTCTGACGCCGGGGTGTTATAATCTATTCCAACGCCGGTGTGATGGAATTGGTAGACGTAGTGGACTCAAAATCCACCGCCAGCGATGGCGTGCCGGTTCGAGTCCGGCCACCGGCACCAAACCCATATAATCCGAACCTGTTTCCGATAGGGGATGGGTTCGGATTATTGGTTTTCTTTGA
>JAAWHG010000049.1 GCA_022795735.1 Oscillospiraceae bacterium | reverse complement strand
CGGCTGGAATACGAAGTGGAGTTTTATGCTGGCTCTATGGAGTATGAGTATGAAATCAATGCCGAGACAGGGAGCATCATCAGCCGAGATATAGAATCGTAAAACTGAACATCCGTGCTTGCAGGGGCAGTGCTTTATAGGCGCTGCCCCTTTTCGGTGAAATCCCCCTTGACAAATGTTCTTTGGTTCTCAATGCTTACGGATTCCCCAGACCGTTCATCGTCATGGGAGAGTCTTTTGTATAGGGCGGTGAGTTTGTCTTTCTCTGTCTGCGAGGGTGCGCGCTTCCCTATAACCTTATTCTACTTATCTGTTCGGGTCCACCACCACATACGAGGAATGGGCCTGTAAAAGCTGGGGCGTGAGCCAGAACCTTGTCTTGCCGGAGCCGGAGGAGCCGATCACGCGGGCATTCAGGTTCCTGGCGTTGGCCGGAATCTTCGGCCGGGTGTTCATAGTTAAGAACTCTGTTCCGGTCAGTAGGGCATTCTAAAATCTGAGACGTACTATCTCCAGCAATTGCATACCTTTGAAAAATTGGAGAAAGCCATCAACGAATATATAGTTTTTTACAACACAAGGCGGCTTCAAACTAAGTTAAAGGGCCTGGCTCCCCCTGCTTTCAGGAACCAGACCCTCGTGACCTAATTTTCTTTTTTTCATCTGTCTACTTGACAGAGGGCGGTTCACCTTTATGAGACCGCCGCCGTTATTATATAACGCGCCAGGGGGACGCCGGTGACCGCTGACTGGTATGGACAATATCATTCCGCCTGGTCCTGCGCGGCTCGCTTGTAGTTCTCGTTGGCCTCCCGGATAAAGTCCATGTCGCTGCGTTTCTCGGGCGGGATGTAAGCGCGGCCCATCTGGCGCTGGCGCAGGTTGAAACGGCTCATCTCGTCCTCCAGCAGCTTCGCGTCGTCCCGCATCTCGTTGCTGGTTGCGACCGCTTCCTCGCTGATCGCCGCATAGGAAGTAATGGAATTCTGAATGCGTTCAATCTGCGTATGGATATTGGAAATCGCATCCTCCTGCTGGGCAGAGGATTGGGACATATTGGCGACAATTTCCGTGATTCGATCCAGATCGTTTACAATATTCTGGAAGGTTTTAAAGGCTTCGGAGCTGATTTTGCTGCCGTCCTCCGTAACCTGGATGGTCTCCTCAATCAGACTTTTGCTCTCCTGGGCAGCCTCGGCGCTGCGCCGCGCCAGCATACGAACCTCATCGGCCACCACGGCGAATCCCTTTCCGGCCTCTCCGGCCCGGGAGGCCTCGACGGCGGCGTTCAGCGCAAGGATGTTGGTCTGGAACGCGATGTTATCAATGAGTTTAATTACGTTGGCAATCTTATGCGAAGACTCATTGATGTCGTTTACAGAGTGGACCAACTCGTCCATCTTCTCATTGCTGTCCTGCACATCCTGGCGGATGGATTGGGAAATCTGCGCGGCCTGTTCCGTTTCGTGGCTGTTTTGCCGGACCAGACCACGGGTTTTCTCCATGGCGTCGGTCAGCTCCTGGACAGCGGAGGTCTGCTGCATGGCTGTGCTGGCCAAGGTCTGGCTGGCGTCGGCAATCTGGCGGGAGCCGGAGGCTACGGACAGTCCGATCTTGATAATCTTAGCCAGCATGAAGTCGTTGGACTGGACCAGGTGGTAGAGATTGTCGCCAAGCGAATCCTCCTGAGAACGGATATTGACAAACACGGTCATATCGCCCTCGGCTACCCGCCGGACTACCCGTACATTCTCTTGGATGCTCTCTACCATCTTTTGGAAGGAACGCATCATGGAGCCAATTTCGTTGTCCTGATTTTCCGACAGCATTTGGGCGTCGAGTTCAATTTGATCCGCGCCCATGGAGAGCCGCTCCGACCACTGCGCCACGGCGGTGACCGGTCTGGAAATCTGTTTCGCGGAGCGGTTGCCGTAGAAGACCGCCACGCTTAGGACAATCAGCGCGCCTATGATGCACAGAACCAGCATTATAACAATCAACTTCTCCAGCTGACTTGAAGCTTGACTGGCTATATTCTGGTACTGGCCGGAGATAATTTCCAATCCCTGAATAACCTGGTCGGCCAAGGGCTTGATTTGGTTTAAGTACGCATTGTAGGCGGCGTCCCGGTCCTGCTTGGAGAGGTCCAGGACCGCCGATGTCTTCCCGTGCATCTGCTCATGGGGGATCTGAAGGGCTTGAAAGGTCCGGGAGATCAACGGGTCGGACAAGTCCTCCGGGCTTACGCTTGCGCTCCACTGGCCGAGGATACAAGCGGTGTGGCTGAGGCCGCCCTGAAATGTACTCCCATCCTGTATGCTCTTGTTGAGCTGCTCCAACCAAGCGTAGTGCTTGGCCAGCGCGGCCTGGGTGCTGGCCTGATTGCTCTGGTTGCCGGTGACGGCCCGGTAGTCCTTCTGAATTTGAACCAACGAGACAATCATCAGCGCCACCATGCAGAACATCAGCACGATAATACGGCTATAGCCGGAGAAAATCTGGTGGCGGATTGACCGGCTTCCCTTTTTCGGTTTCTTTGCCATGCTACATCACCTAACCTCAAAAAATCAGAAAGCTTTTATTTAGTTTATATCACATAAGACCAGTTTGTCAAGGTTACTTGAAAAAATCGGAATAAAAATTTTTTTAAATGAAAAAGCGCAATTTTTATCTAATTTTTGGGTTTCTCTGTGTTTTCGTTAGTGCATGAAAACATAATGGGCGGCATTCTCCCAAGAGCGGAGAACGCCGCCGCTGTTGTAAAACGCGCCGGGGTTTACCGCAACAATGCCTCTCCGGCCTTATAGATATCTCCCGCGCCCACGGTGAAGACCAAATCCCCCGCCTGGGCGTTTTCCCGAAGCCAACTGGTGACCGCCGGGAGGGTGCCGCAATACACCGAACCCGGCACCTTGGCGGACAGATCAGCCGACGAAATGCCGATGGTGTTCTGCTCCCGCGCTGCGTAAATCTCGGCCAGCACGGCCACGTCCACCCGCCGGAGCTCCTTGACGAACTGGTCGAAGAGGGCATAGGTCCGGCTGTAGGTGTGCGGCTGGAAGGCCAGCAGAATGCGCTTGTGGGGAACCGTTTCCAACGCGTCCAACAGCGCGTGCAGCTCGCCGGGATGGTGGGCGTAGTCGTCGTACAGCGCCGCGCCGTTGAAGGCGCCTTTGTATTCCATCCGCCGCTCCGCCCCGCGAAAGCCCTCCAGTCCCCGGGCGGCGGTTTCCGCGGCGATGCCGCAGCCCCAGGCCACCGCGATGGCCGCCAGGGCGTTGAGAACGTTGTGGCGGCCCAGGACGTTTAGATGGAAGTGGCCGTATATCTGCCCGCCGCACATTGCGTCGAAGTCCCGCCAGTCCGCCGAGCAGTTGACCGCCCGGACGTCGCAGTCCTCCGAAAAGCCGAAGGTGCGGGTAGGGATGCCGGCCAGCGCATCCCGCGTGTTCGGGTCGTCGCCGTTGGAGATGACCAGGCCGTCCTTGGGAACCAATTGGGCAAAGGTGCGGAAGGAACGCTGAATGTCGTTTAAGTCCTTGAAAAAGTCCAGATGGTCGGCCTCCACATTGAGGATGACCGCGACGGTGGGATAGAAGTTGAGAAAGGAGTTGCAGTATTCGCAGCTCTCCATGATGATGGTCTTTCCGCCGCCGACGCGGTGGCACGCCCCGAGGAGGGGGAGATTGCCGCCGATCATCACGGTGGGGTCCTGCTCCGCCTCCATGAAAATATGGGTTACCATCGAAGTGGTGGTGGTCTTTCCATGGGTGCCCGCCACGCAGATGGCGCGGGCGTAGGACTGCATGATATGGCCCCAGGCCTGGGCCCGCTCAAAGATGGGGACGCCCAGGGCGCGGGCCGCCGCGATTTCGGGGTTGTCGTTATGGACCGCCGCGGTGCGGATGAGGGCGTCGGCCCCCTCGATATTTTCCGCCCGGTGGCCGATGGCGACCGGGACGCCCTTTTCGAGCAGGTCGTCAACCGAGGGCGAATGGCTCATATCCGAGCCGGTGATCTCCATCCCCATCCCCCGCAGCACCAGTCCCAGGGGCCGCATGGAAACGCCGCCGATCCCGATCAGATGGAGCCGGCGGCCCGGACGGAGGTAGCTTTCAATTTGTGAAGGGTTGGATGGCATGGAATGGACCTCCGATGGTAGTTTTTAAAGTAAGCGCCGTCCATTATAATCGGAAAACGCCGGTCTGGCAAGGGAAATTTGCCATTTTTTTGCCGTCCTCACAGCGGCGTGAGCCCGGACAGGACGCGCAGGAAATAATCCGGCAGCTCGCAGGCCACCGTGACCGGCAGCCCGGTCCTCGGGTGGGTAAAGCGGAGCTCCCTAGCGTGGAGGCATTGGCTGTCCTGGCCCAGTTCTGATTTTTTATGTCCGTACACCAGATCGCCGAGGATGGGGTGGTTCCGGTACGCCATATGGACCCGGATTTGGTGGGTGCGCCCGGTTTCCAGGCGGCAGCGGATGTGGGTATAGCCCCGGTAGCGGGCGATGACCTCGTAGTGGGTCACCGCCGGGCGGCTGCCGCGCTCGGTGACGGCCATTCGTTTCCGGTCGGACGGGTGCCGCCCAATGGGGGCGTCCACCGTTCCGCTGTCCTCCCGGACGCCGCCGCAGACAATGGCCTCGTAGATCCGGGACAGGCTGTGGCCGGCGAGCTGGGCTGCCAGAGCCTGATGGGCGGCGTCGTTTTTGGCGGCGACGAGCAGGCCGGACGTATCCTTGTCGATGCGGTGGACAATGCCGGGGCGCAATTCGCCGTTGATACCCGACAGGCTCGCCCCGCAGTGAAAGAGCAGGGCGTTGACCAGCGTTCCGTCCGGATGGCCGGCGGCGGGGTGGACCACCAGTCCCTTGGGCTTGTTCACCACAATCAGGTCATCGTCCTCGTATCGCACGTCCAGCGGGATGTCCTGGGGAGCAAGCCGCACCGGCTGGGGGTCGGGCAGGTCCACCGTCACAGTCAGGCCGGGGACGGTTTTGCCGCTCTTCCGGAGGACCGCGCCGCCGGAAGTTACAAGGCCCCCCTCCAGCAGCCGCTGGGCGGCGCTGCGGGTCAGCCCGGGAATGAGGCGGGACAGGGCGGCGTCCAAGCGTTCGCCGTCCCGGTCACACTGAATGGTCGTGGTCAATGCTGGTTTCCTCCCGCGTCGGTTTTTTCCGGTCCAAAAAGAAGGCCCAGACCAGAATCAGCGCCGCTCCTACGGTGACAAAAATGTCCGCCACGTTGAAGACCGCAAAGCGGATCAATTCCGGCTCGATCATATCGACCACCGAGCCGTAGAGCAGCCGGTCAATCAGATTGCCCACCGCGCCGCCGGTCACCATGACCAGACTCGCCCGCGCCAGCGGATGGGGGAGCCAGTCCTTCACCGCTGTCAGCGCCGCCAGTACCAGGAAGACCGCCGTGAAGAGCAGGAACACCCACCGTCCCCCCTCAAACAGGGAGAAGGCCATTCCGTTGTTACGCAGATAGGTCAGATGGACCACGCCGTCCCACACCGGGACGATTTCGCCGGGGGCGATGTGCCGCACCGTCAGCCATTTGGTGAACTGGTCAGCCGCGACGATGCCGGCGATGGAGAGCAGCATCCAGATATATCGTTTTTTCAAATGTCCAGCGCCTCCAATTCGGAGAGCCACAGCGCCGCGCAGGCGTCGGAGGGCATCCGCCAGTCGCCCCGGGGAGAGAGGGAGACCGAGCCCACCTTCGGCCCGTCGGGGACGCAGCTTCGTTTAAATTGCTGGGCGAAGAAGCGGCGGTAAAAGGTTTTAAGCCATTGATAGATGGTACGGTCGCTGTAGGTTCCACCCCAGGCGTATTTTGCCAGGCGGTAGACCTTGTCCGGCGGAAAGCCAAACCGGATGATCTGATACAGGAAAAAGTCGTGCAGCTCGTAGGGCCCTACCAAATCTTCGGTCTTCTGGGCGATTTCGCCCGCCTCGGGGGGAAGAAGCTCGGGGGAGACCGGGGTGTCCAAAATGTCCAGCAAGACCGCCTTCAAATCTTCGGCGGCGCATTCGGCCACATATCGGACGATGTGGCGGACCAGAGTTTTGGGGACCGAGGCGTTGACGCCGTACATGCTCATATGGTCGCCGTTATAGGTGGCCCACCCTAGCGCCAGCTCGGAGAGGTCGCCGGTGCCCACCACCATGCCGCCCCGTAGGTTGGCGAGGTCCATCAACACCTGGGTGCGCTCCCGCGCCTGGGCGTTTTCATAGGTCACCGAACGGTCCCCCTCCGGCAGGCCGATGTCAGCGAAGTGCTGTTCCACCGCCGCCCCGATGGGGACGGTATGGAAGGTGACGCCGAGCAGCTCCGCCAGTCTGGCGGCGTTATCCTTGGTGCGGGCGGTGGTGCCGAAACAGGGCATGGTCACGGCGAGAATATCCTTTCGGTCACGGCCCAGGGCGTCCATGGCCCGGACCGTCACCAGCAGGGCCAATGTGGAGTCCAGCCCGCCCGACAGGCCGACCACACAGCAGGCCGCGTTGGTGTGGCCGATACGCTTGCGGAGACCTGCCGCCTGGAGATTCAAAATATCCTCGCAGCGGCTCCGCCGCTGGTCCTCGTCCTGAGGAACAAAGGGCATGGGATCGACGGCGCGGGTCAGTACCGTTTCCTCCGGCGTGAGGAAAAAGCATCCGCTCTCTACCGCGTCCCCAACGGGGTGGAAGGTATTGAGCCGCCGCCGCTCTCCCGTCAGACGCTGGACGTCGATTTCGGTGACAAGCATGCCGGGCATGGTATCCCGCCGCTCGGCGACAAGCCGTCCGTCCTCGCAGATGAGATGATGGCCGGAAAAGACCAGGTCGGTGGTGGACTCGCCGTCGCCGGAGGAGGCGTAGAGATAGGCGCAGTTGAGACGGGCCGACTGATTTTTCACCAGCTCGCGGCGGTAGGCGTCTTTGCCCACCACCTCGTTGGAGGCCGAGAGGTTGACAATCACCGTCGCCCCGGCCAGGGCCTGCGCCACCGAGGGCGGGTTGGGGGCCCACAGGTCTTCGCAGATTTCACAGCCCACCGTCAGCTCGGGGAGGCTGCCGCAGCGGAAGAGCTGGTTCGCGCCAAACAGCGGCGTGCGGTTTAACAGCGCGATCCGGCTGCCTTCCCCGGCCTTGGGGGCGGGGGCGAACCAGCGCCGCTCGTAAAATTCGCCATAGTTGGGAAGATAGGTCTTGGGCACAACTCCTAGAATTTCGCCGTCGAACAGAGCGGCGGCACAGTTGTAGAGCTTGTTTTCCGCCGCCAGGGGCAGGCCGACAAAGGTCAGCGTTTCCATGCCCGCCGTCGCGGCCCGGACGGTTTCCAGCGCGTCCAACGCCCCGTCCAGCAGGGTCTTTTGCAAAAGGAGGTCGCCGCAGGTGTAGCCCGTCAGGCCAAGCTCGGGGAGGACCAGAATACGAATGTTCCGCGCCGCCGCCTCTCGGATGGCCGCGACGGTCTGCGCGGCGTTGTAGGCGCAGTCGGCCACCCGTACCGGGACCGAGGCCGCCGCCACTTTGATATATCCATGCCGCATTACGTTCACCTCATTTAATTTAGCGGTTTCTTATACATGCGAATATCCGTGCCGAAGAACAGCAGCGTCTCGCAGTTGCCGAGCAGGCGGGAGACGATCTGCGGCGTGTAACGCTGTTGGATTTCGACGGCGGTCAGGTTGGTGGACACGATCAGGGGGCGTTCCTCCAACAGCCGCCCGTTGAGCAGGGCGTAGAGGGATGCTTGGCTGAATTGGGTGGTCAGCTCGGTCCCCAGATCGTCCAATATCATCAGATCGGAGGCCAGATATTTGCGGGTCAAACCCTCCTCGCCGCCGAACTTCTCCCGTTCAAACTCCGTGAATACCGCCGCCGCGCTCTCGTAGGTTACCGAAAAGCCCCGGTCGGCCACCGTCCGCGCGATGGCGGCGGAGAGAAAGGTCTTGCCCAGACCCGGTCCGCCCGACAGCAGGAGGGAGGGCGATTTCAGAGAAAAGCTATGGGCGTATGCCCGGCAGCGGTCAAATACAATTTCCATCAGGGACCTCGGGGCGGCGTTCAGCTTGGGGAGGGGGTTGGTGGGGTATAGGTCGAGGCGGAAGGTCTCAAAGCTGCCCTTGCCCGACAGGAGGGTGGTCAGCTCTTTTTTCTGCTCCTGGCGGCACAGCTCCCGGAGGCATTCGCACATCCGCGCCCCCACGTAGCCGCTGCCGCCGCAGAGGGTGCAGACCGGTTCGCTGCGGAGATCGGCCTCGTCGATTCCCTCCGAGTCGAGCAGCCATTCCCGCTCCCGTTGAAGGGCCAGGTTTTCTTCCCGGATGCGGGAGACCGCCGTTTCCGGGTCCTCCCCCTTTTGGAAGGCAACCGCCATGACTTTGGCCATGGTGGCGCGGAGCTGGCGGTCAAGCTCGCGGAGGCGGGGGACCCGTTCGTAAATGGACTGGATGCGAAAGTGATTTTCCCGGTCCTGTTCCTCCCGCGCCTCGGCCAACCGCGCCTTGGCGCGGCGGAGCACCGTTTCGGAGTATGCCATGATCGTCCCCCTATCTTTGCGTTACCGTTTGGCGCTCTCCAGCATCCGGGCCAGGGCGTCCTGTTCAAAATCCCCCAGCTCTCCCTGACCCGCGCTTCCGACGGGAACCCGCCGGTTGTGAGGAGGCTGGCCGGTCTGGGGCCGGGCGTCGCCCGCCTCGATCTCGGGGACCGTGTGCAGGCCCTTGCCGTGCCAGCTTTGCAGGATGGAATTGCAGTAGGGCCATTTCATTGAGCCGGTGTTGAGACAGGTGCGCTCGTAGGCCAGGACAACGGCCTCCTCGTCAAAGCCGAGCTCCAGCCAATCGTTTAGATACCGTTCCTCGGCCTGCGTCAGGCGGCGGCCGGTCAGTTGGAGGCGCTGCTGTAGCCTGCCGATCTGGGTCAGCCGTTCCAGACGGGCCTGCATATAGGGGCCGGCGGTTTGGAGCGTGTCGATGCCTTCGTCGGCCCAGCGGTACGCCTCCTTTTCCACGCTTCGCAGAGAGGGCGCGCGGGCGCTGCCCTTGGCACGGGCCCGCTGAATACAAAAGGTGATTAAGAGCCCGACAACCTCCTCGGGCAGGCCCAGGTAGTCGGTCATGGAGAGGAGGATTTTCAACTCCTCGGTGGAGAGGACCCGTCCGAACCGGCGTTGGGCTTCCCCAACCAGGAGGGGGAAGCTGCCCTCGCGTTTGGTGGCGCTGAGGACGTCGGCCTCGGTGTAGCGGGGCGGCTCGGGGCGGATATGCGCCGTTCCCTCTTCATAGAGGCCCAGACCGCGCAGGAGGGTCAGGGCGGCGTCCACCTGCTCCTGCGGAAGACCCAGGGCGCCGGACGCCGAGGGGAGCGGGCCGCCGCTCTGGAGGTAGAGGTAGAGCAGTGCCGCGCCGCCCGAACCGGCGCTCAACAGGCGGCGCACCTGGGAAAGGGGCAGCTTCAGTTCATCCATGGTGGTTCTCTCCCTTGCCAAAAAACGGCGCTTTTTCTCAGTGTTCCCCATTATAGCATATCGTGTCCAATTTGTCACGGGTTTCTCAGAGACGCAAGCGGAAACGGGCCCGCTGCGGTTTTATCCGCAGCGGGCCCGTTTTTGCTTATGGCAGGCCCGTCACTGGACCATTTCCTGCTCCGCCTGCTTGCGCGCCTTTTCCTCGGCCCGCTTTTGCTTCTCCCGCTCGGCAATCTGCATCATATGGTCGTACATCTCGTCTCCAACGCATTTCTTCGCGTATTTGCACCATTGGACGCAGTTGAGCATGTCGTTATAGATGACAAAACCGCAGTTCTCACAGGTCATCTGGGTGTCAATGGAAAAGATCTCAATGGGGTGCCCGCACTGGGGACAGGTCTTTTCCAGAATTTCGGTTTGCGGCTTCCCTTGGCAGCCTTCCATAATCATTGCCATGACGGTTCCTCCTCACAGGCTTTCCTTTTAACGGTCTGGTTATTATAGCACTATCATACCCAAAATTCCACAAAAAATCTGCGGGCGCGCGGAAATCAATTTTCAGATGTGTGTTTTCATAAAAATAAAGACGCTTTCGGGGGTTATTCCTGAAAGCGTTGCTTATGCATGGCTGTCACAAAGTACACTTTTTGACGGCTGTTTGATTATATATACACTACCGCATTCTACTTGTAATTGCAAGGTTTTTTTCAACAAATCACATGAAGAAAATGGATGGATTTTCTCTCGGACCGCCGCAGGGGACATTTATCAAAAAATGTAGTCTGTGATAAACTGAATGTGTCGCTCCAAGGCGGATAGCGGCTGGAGTGACAGCAGTTGTTGAGGGCCGACAGCATTTTCTTCCGGCTGGCAGGGAGCAGCCCGAAAAAGGTGAGCCGCAGGTCAAAGGCGTACAGAGCATAGTCGTGATCGGAAAACCAGACAATGCGGGTTTCGGGGTTCCGCTCCTTTGCCAACCGCACCGTTTCCATTCCCTCCGGCCCTGACTGGACCACCAGCATAATCAGGTAGGTGTTGTTTTTCACATAGGCGAAAAAAGGTTCCCGTTCGCCGTTGAACTCCTTAAACACCGGCTTGATCTGCGCGTCCCACAGCAGGTCCTCCATCAGCTCCCGGATGCGGTGGTTTTCCTCTGCGTCCGGGCCGTACATCACAATGCGGAGCATTTTTCACGCCTCCCTTGTCAGATGTTTTTTCACTGTCATCGCCAGTGATAAAATGTAAAAAAAGGCCGAGGAAAAAATGTAGTTTTGTGGCGGAGGTGAAGGGAAAAAGATAGACTCCCAATCAGGGCGAGA
>JAAWHG010000013.1 GCA_022795735.1 Oscillospiraceae bacterium | reverse complement strand
ACACTGTGAAAAATCCTTTGTTTTCAAGGCTTTTGGAGGATTTTATTGAAAACCCACGGTGAGCAATAGACGCTCATAAAATCGTGGTATTCAAATTCCGGTTTGCCGTGCCCCCCTTTTCTACCTGCGCCCGCCGCAAGAAAGTCCGCCGGGCTCCGAGAACCCGGCGGACCAACAATGAATATTTTTTAGAGCAACCCTACGCGCCCTTGACCGCCGCCCCATGATGGAAGGGACGGATAATCTTAGTCGGGCACTTTTCGGCACATTTGCCGCAGGCGGTACACTTGGCGTAATCAATGCGGGCCCGGTTGTTCTCCACCGAGATCGCCCCGGTCTCGCACACCTTGACGCAAGCGCCGCAACCGATGCAGCCCGCTGAGCAGACCTTCTTGACCTGCGCGCCCTTGTCCTCGTTATGACAGGGAACAGCGTAGCGCTTTTTTGCGGGCGTCATCTTGATGAGGCCGTTGGGGCACGCCTTGTTGCACAGGGCGCAGCCGATGCAGACCTCGGTATCCACCGACGCAACGCCTTGGCGGATTTTGATAGCGTTGACGGTACACACCTTGGCGCAGGAGCCAAGGCCGATGCAGCCGTAGGAGCACTCGCCGATCATCAGTCCTGCCATCGCGGCGGCCCGGCAGTCGTTGACGCCAACGTAGGCGGCGCGGACGGTGGTCTTCTCACACGTACCCGCGCAGCGGACAAAGGCAACCCGCTTGTCGGCAGGACCGGCCTCGACGCCCATGATCTTGCCGATGGCAGCCACGGCGTCATTGGAGCACACCGGGCAGGCGTAGACCGGCGCGTCACGGCTGACGATAACAGCGGCCATGGCGTCGCAGCCCGCGTAGCCGCAGGCGCCGCAGTTGTTGCCGGGGAGAAGGTCGCGAACGCGGCTGACGCGCTCGTCAACCTCAACGTGGAACTTCTTCTCGGTCAGGACCAGGGCGACGCCGACCACCAGGCCGAGGGCGGTAACCACTAATGTAGCAATTAAAATTTCCATTCCTGTACCTCCTTACAGCGCGATGCCGCTGAAGCCCATGAAAGCAATGGCCATCAGGGCGGCGCTGAGCAGGACGATGGGCGCGCCTTTGAACGGACCAGGGACCGCTTCCTCGTCGATCTGGGAGCGGATACCGGCCAGCAGAACAATCGCCAGGGTGTAGCCCGCCGCCGTGGCGACGCCGTTCACCACGCTCTGCGCGAGGTTGTAGGTGCTGGTCACGTTGTTGAGGGCCACACCCAAAACGGCGCAGTTGGTGGTAATCAGCGGCAGATAGATGCCCAGAGCCTGGTAGAGGCCGGGAGAGGTCTTTTTGAGGAACATCTCGACGATCTGAACCAGAGCGGCGATGACCAGGATAAAGACGATGGTTTGCAGATACGCAAGGTCGAGGGGAGCAAGTACGAAGTCATAGAGCAGGCTGGCGACAGCCGAGGCGATGGCCATAACAAAGATGACCGCGCAGCCCAGGCTAAAGGAGGTCTTAATTTGCCGGGACACGCCCAAGAAGGAACAGATGCCCAGGAACTGGCTGAGAATGACATTGTTGACCAGGGCAGAGGTGATGATAATGGTAATCAGACTGGTATTGTTCACGATTCCTTCGCCTCCTCACTGTGGCACCGGCTGGCGCAGTGGGCGCAGCAGCCGTCGCAGCCCTCGACAATCTCATTGGCACGGGTTTTGATACGCAGGGCGTTCATAACGGCCACTACGAGGGCCATAATAACAAACGCGCCGGGCGCCATAATAAAGATGGCGATGTTGGGATAGGAGGCCGGGAGAACCGGAACACCGAAGGCCGTTCCCGCGCCCAGCAGCTCGCGCACCAGGCCGAGAATCACGAGCGCGGCGGTAAATCCAAGCCCCATGCCGATGCCGTCGAAGATGGACAGCAGCGGCGGGTTTTTGGAGGCGTAGGCCTCGGCGCGGCCCAGGATGATGCAGTTGACGACGATCAGCGGGATATAAAGGCCGAGGGAGGCGTACAAATCGGGGATATAGGCCTGGGTGACCAGCTCGACCACCGTGACCAGCGAGGCCACCACGACGATAAAGGCGGGGAGGCGGACGCTGTCCGGAATGGCCTTGCGGAGCAGGGAGATGAGGAAGTTGCCCATCACCAGCACTGCCATAGTGGACAGGCCCATGCCGAAACCGTTGGTCGCCGAGGTTGTGACCGCGAGGGTGGGACACATGCCCAGCATCAGGACAAGGCAGGGGTTCTCGGTGATGAGACCGTTTTTAATCCGTTCCACATAGGGGTTCATACTGTCTTCCCTCCTTATTTCGCAATATTCTGCGCGTAGAAGTCCAAAGCCGCGCTGACTGCGTTGGTGGTCGCCCTAGACGAGAAGGTCGCGCCCGACACCTGGTTGATGCCGCCGCCGTCCTTGGTCAGGGCCACGCTGCCGCTCAGACCGGCAAACTGGTCTTTAAAGGCGGGCTTGTCGCACTCCATGCCCAGGCCGGGGGACTCGTTGATCTGGGTGTAGGCAAGGCCGGTAATGGTTCCGTCGGGAGCGATGCCCACAGACATTGTGACATTGCCCTTGTAGCCGTCGCCGCTGGTGGCGCTGATGACATAGCCAGCGTCATTGCCCGAGCTGTCCTTGCCGACAATAGCTTCGTTGATATAGGCCTTGCCAAACGCGCCGCCGCCGTAGATTTGGCCGTCGAGAGCGTCCACCTTGGCCTGGAGGGCCTCGGCGTCAAAGCTCTGCGCGGTGGGGCACACCTCGCGATAGGAGGCTTCCTTTGCCGCCAGCTGCTGAGCGGCGATATTCTCCTTGGTCATGGTATACAGGGCGCTAAGGGCCAGACCGGACACCAGCGCGATAACCGCCAGCACAAGGGCAGCCTTGGGAAATCCGGATTTTTCTTTCTTGGCCCGGTAGGCGTAGGGCTTGGGAATCATGAGCATATCAATGAAGGGAACAAGCATGTTGGACATGATGATGGCGTAGCTGACCGAGTCGGCCGCCGTCCCCTTGACGCGGAACAGCCCGGCCAGAACGCCGACCAGGAGGCCGAAAATCATCTGTCCCCCACTGGTCACGGGGCAGGTCACGGGATCGGTCGCCATAAAGATGCTTCCGAGCAGGATACCGCCGCCGCAGACCTGAATCCCCAAGTTCACCGGGTCAAAGCCGCCCGCGCCGAAGATGCCGACGAACAGGGCGAAGGAGAGGATGGAAATGACAGGAATCTCCCAGGTGATGCCCCTGCGAAGCAGCAGATAGGCTCCGCCGATGAGCAGTCCGAGCGCAGAGTTGCCGATGCAGCCGCTGGTCCGGCCGAGGAAGACGTCCAGCAATTCAACCGTCTCGCCGGCGTTGACCATCGCCAGCGGGGTAGCCGACGTAACGCCGTTGATGGAGTAGGAGGTCATGGCCGCGCCGAAAGCGATGAGGAGGAAGCAGCGGCCAACCAAGGCGGGGTTCATGATATTTTTGCCAAGCCCGCCGAAAAAGCACTTGACAAATAGAATCGCAAACACCGCGCCCAAAACCGGGATGTACAGCGGCACCGACGCGGGCAGGCAGAGGGCCAGCAGCAGGCCGGTGACCACCGCGCTCAGGTCGCCGGCAGTCTGCTTCCGCTTGGTCACCACGCAGAAGACCACCTCAGAGGCCACGGCGGCCACAATGGAGGCCGCGATAACCATCAGCGCCGGCACCCCCAGGTTGACGACGCCCAGCACCGCCGCCGGGAGGAGGGAGATAATCACGTCCAGCATGACCCGGCGGGTGCTCAGCGAACTTCGCACGTGCGGGCTGGTAGAGACGTTCAGCAGGGTTTCTTTTCTGACAATGGTCGCCATTATTTACCGCCTCCCTTCTTGATGGCCATAATCTCAGACTTTGTCTGCATAAAGACCTGCATCAGGGGCCGCTTGGCCGGGCAGGCAAAGGTGCAGCTTCCGCAGGTGACACAGTCCAGACCAAAAAGCTTTTCATATTGTTCATAGTCCCTCCGCTCAGCCGCCAGAGACATCATCTGGGGTGTCAGGCCCAGCGGGCAGGTCCGGTTGCAGCGACCGCATTTGAGGCAAGCGGTCATCTGGTGAAAGGCCTTTTCCGCAGGGTCCTCGGCCAGGACGGTCATCGCGCCGTTATTCTTCTGTACTGGCACGTCCAGATCGGCCATGGCGATACCCATCATAGGGCCGCCCGACAGGGCCTTTTTGAGGGTGGCCCCCTCCTTGACGCCGCCCGCGTATTGGAGCAGCTCCCCGAAAGAGGTGCCCAGCTTAATAAACAGGTTTTTCGGATTGGCCACCGCGTCGCCTGAAACAGTAAAAGGCCGCTCATACAGCGGCTCTGTCTTGGTGACCGCCCGGTAGATGGCCCGGACGGTTGACACGTTGTCCACGATGCAGCCCACGTCGGCGGGAAGCTGGCCCAAGCGCAGATGTTTGCCGGTGACCACCGTAATAACTGACCGCTCGCCGCCCTGGGGATACTTGGTATGTACTGGCCAGACGCTCAGGCCCTTGATCTTGGCGCAGGCCCGCTTCATGGCATTGATGGCCTCCGGCTTGTTTTCCTCGATCAAGACCACCCCCTTGGCCTGGGGGAAGAGGCTGAGCAGGATTTCCATCCCGCCGGCAATCTCGTCCGGGAAGGACCGCATCAGTTGGTCGTCACAGGTGATGTACGGCTCGCACTCGGCGCCGTTGGCAATGATATACTCGATCTTGTCCGGCTCCCTGGGCATCAGCTTGACCTGGGTGGGGAAGCCCGCGCCTCCCATGCCGACAATGCCGGCCCAGCCCACCGCGTCCAGAATCTCCTGGCGGGACATGCTCTTGGGATTGCGCGCCGCGCCGATGCCCTCCGCCGGCGTAAACTGGCCGTCGCTCTCCACGATGACGGCGGGCACCTTTTTGCCGAACGCGTTCTTGCGTGGCTCCACCGCCTTGACCGTACCCGACACCGAGCTGTAGATGTTGGCCGACACAAAGCCGTCCGCCTTGCCGACCAACTGCCCCATTTTGACCTCGTCACCCTTGGCAACCACAGGCTGCGCGGGCTTGCCGATGTGCTGCGACAGGAGCAGCACGACCTCTCCGCTGGGAAGATGCGTCTCAAAGGACACGTCGCGGGCGTACTCCTTGCCGTCCTTTGGATGAACGCCGCCCCGGAAGGTTGTTTTCATGGTACCAACCCTTTCTTTGATGGTTTACATAGCGCGGGCACCGGCCCGTTTCCCCGCGCTGATGAACAGGACTGTACCGGCGGCCCCTTTCAATAATGGAACGCCGCCGCAATCCGCTTGCGGCGGCGAACCCAGTGTCAGCCGTCAACGCTTCCGCTGGGGAAGCCATAAATTGGAAGCCTGGAGTCCCCGCCGGATGCGCCCCGGTCCGCCGTGGGCGCACATCATCAATACTCCCTCCAAAAGCCCAAAAATTTGTCCAACTCTATGATACCAAATTTGCAGCCAAATGACAACCGTTCAATTGTTCATAATTTTTTTCTTTTTTTGTTTAAAATGACACACCTCCGCGCCGCGCTGTGCCCGACATTGTCATATGTGCCAAGCCCGCCCAGTAAAGACAAAAACCGGCTGAAAACGCCGGACCGCGTCCTCCGTTTGGGAAGCCGCCGCCCGGCGCTTTCAGGACGCCTCAAGCATTCCTGCCAGACAGCGTCCAAGGTAGACCGTCACTTTCTCCGCGCCCGCGCGGTTGCAATGTCCCTCGTCGAAGAGGTCTGTCTCCCAATCGAAGCCCATCTCGTCCAAATGGTACATGAGATTCACATAGGGCACGCCGTATTCCTCCGCCAGGGCGCTGACCGCGTTGCGGCGGCCCTGGAACAGCGCGCCGGCAAGATCGGGCGTGTTGAAGAGCAGCACCTTCACCCCCTTGGACTGACAAAGCTCGATGGTCTTTCGGATGTACGCCTCTGCGTCGGCCGGGATAGGGACCGTATAGCTTGGCGGCACTATCTCAGGAGTTTCGGTGACTTGAAACACGCTGTCCCGGATGCGCGCCCCCCGCGTATTCCCCCGGACCGGCTCAAAGTCCTCCGGCGTCAGCGTTTTCCACCGGTCGTGGAACCGGATGAGCGGAAAATAGTACTCCCACCGGTCGTCCGGGTCCTCAATCAAGTCCCGAATTGCCCGAATTTTGATGACCGACCATTTCATGTTGTCCAATTGGACATGGAGAAACTCGGGTCCGCCTGTCTTGATCTCGTACATTGCGCCGCTGACGTCCAACGCCACCGCTTTGGGCGATTGGACCCGCAAAGCCTCTGCGGTCAAATAGTAAATCGGAGCGGGCGGCATGGCCGGGGATGCACAGTCATACGCCGAGACTCCAAACTGTTCCGCTAGAACAGCCGGATCGACGGCGCACATCGTATGGCTCGATCCGGCGAAAATGACATCAATACTGCCCGCCGGCGCGTCGTAAAAGGGCCGGAAGAGCGCCCCGTCGGTTTTGTCCCTCGTCACATAGGTCAGCGTCCCAACCAGCGCTGCGAGACCGGACAGAAAGCAAAGGATTCCCAACAGGCGGCGAATGGAATTCATGCCCAATCCCCCAATCAAAATTGAAAGTACAGGAACGACGCCGCGTCATATCCCGGCCCGTACACGCCAAGGAGCAGCACCGCCGCAATGGCGGCGTAGAGAAAGCCCCACCGCGCCGCAGCCGGCAGCGAGTCGAAATAGGCCCCCACCGGGTCTTTCCGTTCGCGCAGCAGGTCGGCCAACCCAATCACCGCCACCCCTGCGACGGCCACCGCCAGGTCCTTTCTGCCCATCAGTTCCATCAAAGAGCCCTCGTTATACCGAGGTAAAAAGCGGGTCGCGATTCTCTGGAAAATCTCTCCCGCCTGCCCCAGACTCCGCGCCCGGAAAAAGACATAGCCAACGAGAACCAGCACAAAAGTCCGCCATCGTCCCAACGATTTTCGAAAAGACGGCGCGCGGTCCAGCCCCACCCGCTTCGACAGCCGTCCCAGCCAAGGCGCAGCAAGCGTAGAGAGGACAAGCAGCGCCCCGTAATACAGCCCCCAGACGGCATAGTGCCCGCTGAAGCCGTGCCAAAGCCCCGTACTAAGCCATACCGCGAGCAGTGCAAGGCAGGTACATACCGTTCCGGCCCGTTTGCGCCCCATCCGCTCCGCCAGTTTTTTGGACAGCCGCCGGAACCCGCCGCCGCGCAGGAGCGGATAGTAGAGATAGTCGCGAAACCAGGCCCCAAGGGTCATGTGCCAGCGCCGCCAGTATTCCGGAACGCTCGCCGCGTAATAGGGCGTGTCAAAGTTTTCGGCAAGGCGAATGCCAAGCAGCTTGGAAGCGCCGAGGGCGAGGTCCATATAGCCCGCGAAGTCGGCGTAAATCTGAAACGCATAGCACACAACCGCCCCAACGAGATACAGCCCGCTCCACCTTCCCGGCGAATCCAAAATACCGTTGACCACAATCGCCAGCCGGTCGGCCACCACCAGCTTTTCGAACAGGCCCCACAGCATCCGGTACAGCCCCCGGCGGACCCGTTGAAAGTCAAACCCGTGCCCCGCGAAGAGCTGCGGCGCGACGGCGCCCCAGCGGTCAATGGGCCCCTGCATCAGATGGGGAAAGTACCCCAAAAACAGAGCGATCCGCAGTGGGTTCCGCTCCGGCCCGGCAGTCCCCCGGCACACGTCAACGCAGTAGCCAACCGCCATAAAGGCAAAAAAGGACAGTCCAGGCCCCCGCAGCATAATCAGCGCCACAATGTGGAGGACAATCACAGCGGCGGCGGCCCCTTTCAGCCCGCGTCCCTTCCCAACCCGCCGGAGCCGGGCGGCATACCATCCATAACCCCAGCAGAGGGCCGACGAACCCAGGAGATACTCCACATACCGCACCCCGGCGCGGGTGTAAAAGTACCCGCTCGCCAACAGCAGCCACACCCACCGCACCCGTTTTGGCAGCACAAAATATCCCGCCGCGACCGCGCACAGAAAGAGGGCGAATTTCAGCGTCGTGAAAGCCATGTCAGAGGGCGGCCTCTATGGCCGACGCCATGTCGCCGACGTTCTTCATCTCCACAACGTCCTTCATTGCGAAGGTGATGCCAAACTCATCCTCCACCGCCGCGAGCAGGGTGATATGGGTCAGCGAGTCCCAGCCCTCGACACCGGCGGCGGTGGTCTCCTCGCCGACGGTGAGCGCCGGATCGTCAAAGATATCCCGAAAAATTCCGTTGAGGGTGTCAAAAATCTGTCTTCTGTCCATCGTCCTCTTCCTCCCCGTTCACACGGATCACCTGATTTCGTTTCTCATACCCGGACAGCGGCAGCTCCCATACCGTATCCGCCCCGTCCTCGCGAGTCAGGGAGAAACCGAAGTCCCGATAGAGGTGCCGCACCATTCCGTTCTTCTCTGTCCGGAAATAGAACCCCCGTAGCCGGGACGCACCGGCCCTGACGGAGCGTTCGGCCAGAGCGTCCAGCATCGCGTGCTCCATATTCCGTCTGAGAACGCGGCAGCTCATCAGCCAAAGCACAATGTCCACCGTGTCTCCCTCCCGCCGCCCGAGCACAACAGAAACCACGCCGTTGCTGCCAAAATGGTCGTCCAGTTTCCCATAAAGGGTGATGTAATCCGGGCTTCCGGCAAACTGGCGAAGCTCCGGCTCCGTATATCGCCGGGTGGTCAGGTTAAACTGGTTGGACTTGTTGGTCAGTTGGGCAATCCGGGCAAGGTAGACCGGCGCGAAGGGAGCAATCTCGGCCCGCATCTCCAGCGAGAGGAGGTAGTCCTGATAATTCGCGAACCGCCCCTGTTGGCGAACCCGCTCCGCGTTGGCCCGGTACATCTCACCCCGTTTGACATCGTCGTCCGACAGGCTGGCCGGTTCAAAAAAACCGCACCGGTCCAGCGTGACGAGGTAACGCTCCGGCGCGTCCAGCGCCGGGGCCTCCACGCCGGGAATCTGGGCGGCGATGATGCTCCGTTCGGCGGGGTTGTCGTCGGCAAAAACCAGGCTCTCGGGCAGGAGTCCCAGCTCCCCTGCAATCCAGGTGAAATTGCGGTCCTTCGGCTCCCAATTGGCCCGGATGCAGGCAAAATCGCGCGGACGGAGGAGTCCCGACGGATGGTTTAGTCCGGCCTCCGCATTGCCAGGGTCGTTTTTGGAGTCCACCGCCAGAAGAACGCCGCGTTCCTTCAGCGCCAGTAAATATCCCTGAAACTCCCGGTAGAGCTGTCCTTCGGCAGTCTCCTGCCCGAGCTCAAGTCCCTCTGGGCCGTCCTCTCCCACGACGCCGCCCCAAAGGGTGTTGTCGAGATCGACCACGAGTCCCTTTTTGCTCTTGCCGTAAATTGCCTTGATGATTGCGGCGGTATTGTAGGCCAGGCCCGGGAACGCGTCCGGACAGCAGCAGTATTTGTAGAGATGCCAGTAAATCGGGTCGCTCCATTGCCTCAGTCCAAAGTCGGCGCTGAGCCAGCAGAGGTCGTTGATGTAGAAATCGGAATGCGCCCCGGCATGGGCGGCAAACCGCTCGTTGAGCCGCCGGACAAAGCGGGTCCTCCCCCGGTAATCCCAGCCGTCGCGGTTGCCAAGAGGACGGACGAAGGGCAATTCAAAATTGTTCTGTATGACCGGGCAGGCAAACCGTTCCCGCAGACGCTCCCAAACAGCTTGGAACCGTCCGTATTCCGCGTCAAGCCGCTGCTCCGCAACGGCGGGACTGTCGGTCATCGCGGGAAAACGCGCGACGTTGCGCAAGGAGGTGTGGATGAGAATGAGCTCGGGGCAAAACCGCCCTAATTCCTCGCCGAACATCGCCTCCTCATAGTAGAGGCCGAAGGCGGATTCATAGAAGACCGGTTCGATGCCGCCGTCGAGCAGGAACAGCTCGAGCAGGGCAGCCAGCTCCTGGGTCGTGGAACCGCCGAGAATGGCGATTCGCTTGCGCAGACGGGGAACGCTTTCTTCGCGAAGCTCCCGGAGAATACCTTTCTTTTTTCGCAAAATCAGCTCCGGCTTGACCGGTGGACGCAGCAGCGGGTGCATAGGCGCGCCTCCCTTCCGCCAGTAGTATAGCGTCGCGAAGAGCCGGTTTTTCCACGAATTGACCATCCCAGAAAGAAACCACGGATTCAATCCGGCATGCGGATTGAATCCGTGATTCTTTTCTATTTTCTTTTGTAAACGCCTTACCGGCTCCGAATCGCGTTACGGAACCACAGCCCGCTTTCACTCAAATCGGCCTCTGTCCACCCGGAAACCTTCTCACATCCCGGCTTCAACAGCGAAACCGTCTCCGCCTTGTTGCTCAGTCCCCAGGCCATAAAACTGACGCCGCGTTGGTTGAGCAGCTCCAGCCAGGCGTTCGCCGACTGCGTGTCCACGACGCCCTGCCCGCTGGCCTCGCTGATACCGCACTCGCTCACCAGAACCGGAACCCCCGCGTCCAACGCCCGTGTCAGCTTCCGCCGCAGCTCGTCCTTGTGGGTCGCGGCGTAAAAATGGAAGGCGTAGACAACGTTGGGGTCGTCCAACTCCTTACCGGCGACCGCGTCCACATCCTGGGACCAGGTGTTGGTTCCCACAACGACCACCGCGTCGGGCGCGTTCTTCCGGATGGCCGCCAGCACTTGCTGGGCGTAGGGCTTGATTGCCGTCTCCCAGGGCGCGCCGTTGGGCTCGTTGCAAATCTCATAGATAACATTGGGATAGTTCTTGTATTTCGCCGACATTTCGGAAAAAAACGTTACCGCGTCGTCCTGATGGGTCCGGGGGTCGCCGTCGGAGAGGATGTGCCAGTCTATCATCACATACATCCCCAGCCCGGACGCCGCCTGTACCCCTTTGTCCACCAGAGCCTTTAAGGCCTCTCTGTCGCCGCCGTTGCAGTATCCCCCATATTCCGCAGTATACATGGCGAGACGGATTGTGTTCGCCCCCCAGTCATCCCGGAGGGTTTGGAAGGTACTGGCGTTCACAAACTGCGGAAACCAGGCCATGCCGTGGGTGCTGACCCCACGAAGCTGAACCGGCTTGCCCGTTTCGTCCGCGAGGCCGGTTCCCGAGACGTGAAGCTTTCCGGCCGCTCCATCCGGGACCGTGACGGGCGCCGCCGGAGCCTGCGGCTGTCCGGGCTGGGAGGGACTGGAGGGGACTGGCGCGGTATCGCCCGGAAGGGTCGCGCGCACGCCCTGCACAGACAGCTTGCCCCCCGAGACAATCAAACCGATTCCCTGGGTCTGTCCCCCTGCCGGAATCGTCCGGGCGTAGTCCGCCGGGGTAAGGACCAGGCGGTCTCCGCTTTTCTCCAGCGTGCAGTTCCAGCACTGGCTGACCGTCAAGCCCGATGTCGCGTTCAGGTCCAGCGTCCAATCGGAAACGGCTCCCGCGCTGCGGTTTTGGACCGTAACCTCATATTGCGTAAAACCGGCCTTGCCGTCCGACCAGCCGTTGGTCTCGCTGAGAACAGCCGAAACCGCCTCACCGGACGGCGCGTCCGCCGGAAGGGCCGGAAGCGGCGCGGTGTTAAAGGTCAAAACCGTTGTTAACAGTGTTAGTAAAAGTCGCACACTTCCCATCGTGACATCTCCTTCCGCCCCTTGGTGATTCCCCCAAACTGCCTTTGAAACTTTGCAGGAGGTCTTATACTATATTCCCAGGCCACTTTTCCGCAAACACATTGAAAGCCGTTGTCCTTGTCATCCCCATATCAGCGTAAAACGCTTCAAACTGCCGCTTCAAATCTGCGTCCATGCGAATACTAATATCTGTACTGGCCATACAGCCACCCCTTGCAACTATTCTACAATCCATAGTATCTCTTTTTATTTGCATTGTCAACACGCCTCTTTCCAAAAGCGTCACTGAAAAACAGCATTGTAGCTGGAATTGACTTGCTGAAAGCGGATTTAGGCAAAAAGTAAGGGTTTCGGCCCCACTCACAAAAACGGCCGAAACCCTTATCTCACAAACCAAGGAGGTTTGATAAATTTATCATACCAAATCTTCCTTGGAATTTCAAGGAGGAATTACATATCATGAAGCGCAAGAACTATTTCCCCGAAGAAACCGCCGACCTGCGGCTGAAAGAAGGATTTGACCTCAGAACTGAAGTTAAAAGAGCAAGGGGGAACGCAAACCGCGTCCCCCTTGCTATTTTTCAAAAAGCTTGCTATACTATATAATAATTTGCCAAAACGGATTTACGGAGGAAACGCAAAATGAGCGAGACCTGTTATCTGACCACGCCAATCTATTACCCGTCCGACCGCCTGCACATAGGCCACACCTACTGCACCGTCGCCACCGACACCCTGGCCCGTTACCACCGTCTCAGAGGGGAAGAAGTCCTCTTCCTCACCGGCACCGACGAGCACGGCCAGAAGATTGAGGACAAGGCGCGCGAGGCAAACGTCACCCCAAAAGCATTTGTGGACGCCATTGTCGAGGGCCCGCGCGGGGTCAAAGACCTCTGGAAGCTGATGAACATCTCCAACGACCGCTTCATCCGCACCACCGACGATTACCATGTCAAGGCCATCCAGCGCATTTTCAAACGCCTCTATGACAACGGCGACATCTATAAAGGGGTCTATAAGGGCAAATACTGCAAGCCCTGCGAGTCCTTCTGGACCGACAGCCAACTCAAGGACGGCTGCTGCCCCGACTGCGGACGTCCCGTCGCGGACGCCGAGGAGGAGGCCTACTTCTTCCGCCTCAGCAAGTACGCCGGAAAAATCCGCGACCTGCTGGAAAATACCGACTTCCTTCAGCCCCGGTCCCGGGTCAACGAAATGGTCCGCAACTTCATCGACCCCGGGCTGGAAGACCTTTGTGTCTCCCGCACCTCCTTCACCTGGGGCATTCCGGTGGACTTCGACCCCAAGCACGTGGTCTACGTCTGGGTGGACGCCCTCAGCAACTATATCACCGCCCTGGGCTATGAGAACAACCGCTACGACGACTATCATAAGTGGTGGCCCGGCATCAACATCGTCGGCAAGGAAATCGTCCGCTTCCACTCCATCATCTGGCCCGCCATGCTCATGAGCCTGGGCGAGCCGCTGCCCAAGCACGTCTTCGGCCACGGCTGGCTGCTGCTCGACGGGGGCAAGATGTCCAAGTCCAAGGGCAACGTGGTGGACCCCTATATCCTGGCCGAGAAATTCGGAGTGGACGCCCTGCGTTTCTTCCTGATGCGGACCTTCCCCTTCGGTTCCGACGGAAATTTCTCCAACGAGGCCCTGATTCAGACCATCAACACCGATCTCGCCAACGACCTGGGCAACCTGGTCTCCCGCACCACCGCCATGGTTGAGAAGTACTTCGGCGGGACCCTCCCCGCCGACCAGCTGGAGCAGCCCGAGGCCGACGGGGAGCTGACCGCCCTGGCCGCCGGCCTCCGCGCGCGGTACGCGGCGGACATGGATACCTTCGCCCCCCACAAGGCGTTGGAGGAGGTCTTCAAGGTCATCCAGCGTGCCAACAAGTATATCGACGAGAACGCCCCCTGGACGCTGGCCAAGGATATGGAGGCCAACGGCGCGCGGCTGGCCCGCGTCATGTACAACCTCTTGGAGTCCACCCGTATCTGCGCCATTCTCCTGACCCCCTTTATGCCGTCGTCTATGGAAAAGCTGTTTGCCCAGACCGGCGCCGGCCCAGACGTCCAGACCTGGGACAGCGCGGCCCGGTGGGGCAGCCTCCCCCCCACGACAACGGTGTCCAAGGGCGAAAATCTGTTCCCTCGCTTGGAGATGGACAAGGCCCTGGCCGAGCTGGAGGCCGCCGAGGCCGAGGCAAAAAAAGCCGCCCTGCCTGCCCTGGAGCTTGAGCCGCAGGCGGAGGAAACGGTGGATTTCGACACCTTCTGCAAAAGCGATTTCCGGGTGGTCAAGGTCAAAGCCTGCGAACCGGTGAAAAAGTCCAATAAGCTGCTGAAGTTCACCCTGGACGACGGCACCGGGACCGACCGGCAAATTCTGTCCGGCATCGCCATGTATTACAAGCCCGAGGAATTGGTGGGCAAGACGCTGGTTGCCATCGTCAACCTCCCACCGCGCAAAATGATGGGCCTGGATAGCTGCGGCATGCTGATTTCCGCCGTCCACAAGGAAAAAGGCGCGGAGCAGCTCAACCTGTTAATGCTGAACGACGCCATCCCGGCGGGCGCAAAGCTGTGCTGACCACCCCCTACAAAACGCGCGCCTGTTCCCACTGTATGGGAACAGGCGCGCGTTTTCAATCAAGCAGCAAATCGTTTTCTTACCGTCCGCCGCCCTTGGTGGTGTCCTTAAGCAGCACGTCGTGCGCGCCGCCCTCGACGATGGACACCGACGACACCAGCGTCAGCTTGGCCTTGTCGCGCAGTTCGGGGATGGTCAGCGCGCCGCAGTTGCACATGGTGGACCGGACCTTTGCTAAAGTGGTCGCTATGCCGCTGGACAGCGACCCGGCGTAGGGGACGTAGGAGTCAACCCCTTCCTCGAAGCTGAGCTTCTTATCGCCGCCCAGGTCGTAGCGCTGCCAGTTGCGGGCCCTGGCGCTGCCCTCGCCCCAGTACTCCTTCATGTAGCTGCCGCCGATGAGGACCTTGGCCGACGGGCTCTCATCAAACCGGGAGAAATAGCGTCCCAGCATGCAGAAGTCCGCCCCCATCGCCAGTGCCAGCGTGATATGATAATCCTGTACGATGCCGCCGTCGGCGCAGATGGGTACATAGACGCCGGTTTCTTCCAGATACTGATCGCGGGCCCGCGCCACGTCGATGACCGCCGTAGCCTGACCCCGTCCAATGCCCTTGGTCTCGCGGGTGATGCAGATGGAGCCGCCGCCGATGCCGACCTTGACGAAGTCCGCCCCGGCCCCGGCCAGAAAACGGAAACCCTCGCCGTCCACCACATTGCCCGCGCCCACCTTGACGCTGTCGCCGTAACGGGCCCGAATCCACTTCAGCGTCCTGGCCTGCCATTCGGAGTATCCCTCCGACGAGTCGATGACCAGCACGTCCACACCGGCCTCGACCAGCGCGGGGACCCGCTGTTCATAGTCCCGCGTGTTGATACCGGCCCCCACCACATAACGCTTCTGGCCGTCCAGCAGCTCCAACGGGTTGTCCTTGTGGCTGTCGTAGTCCTTCCGGAAGACGATGCTGGACAGCCGCCCGTCTTTGGCGACGATGGGCAGCGCGTTGAGCTTGCGGTCCCACAGAATGTCGTTGGCCTCCGAGAGGCTGATGCCTTCGGGCGCGGTAATCAGCTTTTCAATGGGGGTCATAAAGGTCTCCACCCGCGCCGACGGGTCCATGCGGCTGACGCGGTAGTCCCGGCTGGTGACCAGCCCCAACAGCTTGCCCGCCCCAGTGCCGTCGTCTGTAACCGGCATGGTGGAGTGGCCCGACCGCTCCTTGAGGGCGAGCACCTCCGCCAGCGTGTCCCCCACCCTGAGGTTGGTGTCGCTGGTGACGAAACCGGCCTTGTAGTTTTTGACCTGACGGACCATGGCAGCCTGCTGTTCGACGGGCTGGGAGACGTAGATAAAAGCAATCCCGCCCTCACGGGCCAGCCCGACCCCCATCTTTTCGCCCGACACCGCCTGCATGACGGCGGAGACCATCGGGACGTTCATGGTCAGCGGGCACTCCTCTCCCTTGCGGTACTTGACCACCGGCGTCTTCAGGGAGACATTCGCCGGGACGCACTCGGCGGAGGAGTAGCCGGGCACGAGCAGATATTCGCTGAAGGTGCGGGAGGGTTCTGTAAAAAAGTAAGCCATGATAGTCTCCTTTCGTCAGGCAAAATAGTCCTTTGCAGCCTCGAACAGGCCCAGATTGTAATCGCCCGGAACGTTTTTATACAGCTCCGGCCCCACGCGCTCGCTGTGACCCATTTTGCCGAACACCCGGCCGTCGGGGCTGGTGACACCCTCCACCGCCCACACCGAGCCGTTGGGGTTGCTCTCCACGTCCATAGACGGCGCGCCGTCCATGTCCACATATTGGGTCGCAAGCTGTCCGTTGTCCGCCAGCTTTTGCAGCAGGCTGGGCGGGCAGAGGAAACGGCCCTCGCCGTGGGAAATGGGAACGCTCACCACATCGCCAACCCTCCGCTTCGCCAGCCAGGGCGAACGGTTGGAGGCGACCCGGGTGCGGACAATGCGGGACTGATGGCGGCCAATCACGTTATAACTCAGCGTCGGGCAGTCCGCGTCGGTCTCACGAATTTCACCGAAGGGGAGCAGCCCCAGCTTAATCAGGGCCTGGAAGCCGTTGCAGATGCCCAGCATCAATCCGTCCCGATCCCGGAGCAGGCGCGTCACCGCTTCGGTCACGGCGGCGCTGCGGAAAAAGGCGGTGATGAACTTGCCCGACCCGTCGGGTTCGTCGCCCGCCGAAAAACCGCCCGGCAGGAAGATAATCTGACTTTCCCCTGCTGCCCGGACAAAGCGGTCCACCGAATCGGCCACGCCTTGGGCCGACTGGTTGTTGAGCACCAGGGTTTCGGCGTCCAGCCCCGCCCGCAAGACGGCGCGGGCGCTGTCATACTCGCAGTTGGTGCCGGGGAAGACGGGAATCAGGACTTTAGGCTTGGCAATCCCCAGCTTGGGCGCCGTCCGCGCAACGGGAGCGGCCTCCAAAACCGGGGCCATTCCGTCCACGGGGGCGCGGTTGGGGTAGACCCCCTCCAAAACCGCTTCGTTCAACGCCAACAGCTTGTCGATGGAAACGGAATCCCCGCCGGTTGTCACAACAGGCTCTTCCGTGGTGAAGCCGATACAGACGGCGTCCGGTTCGTTGATTTCTTCCTTCAGCTCGGCGATAATCGCGCCGGGGCAGGGAAGATACCAGTCAACGCCGGTGCCGGAGGCGCGGAAACCGACCCGGTTGCCGAAGGACATGTTCATGACGGCCTCGCCCGCGCCGTGCTCCTCCGCCCATGCGGCCTCCACCTTGCCCGCCCGGCAGAGGGCACGGAATCCCTCCCAGCATTGCTTCAGACTCCCGGCGGAACCATCCCGGGGGGCGAAGCGGTAGACCGGATGGCCCGCCTTCTTGAACTCGGGGCTCAGCACGTCCCCCGCCCCTGCGGGGGCAATGGCAAAGGAAATCAAAGTGGGCGGCACGTCGAGGTCGTTGAAGGAGCCCGACATGGAGTCCTTCCCGCCGATGGCGGCGATTCCCAAATCAAGCTGCGCGTCCAACGCTCCCAACAGCGCCGCGAAGGGCTTGCCCCAACGAACCGGGTCGTCCCGCAGCCGCTCAAAAAACTCCTGCAACGTCAGATATGCCTTTTTATAATCGGCCCCGGCGGCCACGATTTTGGCGACCGAGACAACCACGCTGTCCTTCGCCCCGGCGTAGGGGTCCGCCGACGTCCGGTCCGGGTCGAAGCCCCAGGCCATGACCGAGCACGCGGCGGTTTCCTCTCCGGGCAGCACTGGCAGCAGCGCCGCCATGGCCTGCGCCGGGGTGCGCTGGGTCCTGCCGCCGAAGGGCATGAGGACGCTTCCCGCGCCGATGGTGGCGTCGAACCGCTCGGCCAGCCCGCGCCGGGAGGCGCATTTCAGACTGGACGCCATCTCCCGGAGGTCGCGGAACAGCGGCCGCGCCAACGCGGCGCGGTCCGTTTCATCCACCCGGACGGCAGCATGCTTGACCGCGCCGTTGGTGTTCAAAAAGGCCCGACTCAAATTGACGATGGTCTCTCCCCGCCACCGCATGACCATCCGGGGGCTTTCGGTAACCGTTGCCACGCGGTACGCCTCCAAATTTTCCGCCGCAGCGGCGGCAATGAGGGCTTCGGCGTCCTCCGGGGCAACCACCGCGGCCATTCGCTCCTGACTCTCGGAAATGGCAAGCTCGGTGCCGTCCAGCCCGTCGTATTTCTTGCGCACGGCGTCCAGCTCGATTTCCAGCCCTTCAGCCAGCTCTCCAATGGCAACCGACACGCCGCCCGCGCCAAAGTCGTTGCACCGCTTAATCATCCGGGTCACCCGTCCGTCCCGGAACAGCCGCTGCAGCTTGCGCTCCTCGGGGGCATTGCCCTTCTGTACCTCGCTGGCCATGGTGGACAGCGAAGCGGTGTTGTGACTCTTGGAGGAGCCCGTCGCGCCGCCGATGCCGTCCCGTCCGGTCCGTCCGCCCAGCAGTATCACCACGTCGCCGGGGGCGGGAACCTCCCGCCGGACATGCTCCGCCGGAGCCGCCCCCACCACCGCGCCGCACTCCAGCCGCTTGGCGATGTAGCCGGGGTGGTAGACCTCGGCCACGTGTCCGGTGGCAAGGCCGATCTGATTGCCGTAGGAGGAATACCCCGCCGCGGCGGTCTGTGCCAGCTTGCGCTGGGGCAGCCGTCCCTCGACGGTGTCGGCGAAGGGAGTTCTCGGGTCCCCGCCGCCGGTGACCCGCATGGCCTGATGCACGTAGGCCCGGCCGGAGAGGGGGTCCCGGATGCAGCCGCCGATGCAGGTGGCCGCGCCGCCGAAGGGCTCGATCTCGGTCGGGTGGTTGTGGGTTTCGTTTTTGAACATGAGCAGCCAGTCCTGGTGCTCCCCGTTGACCTCGGCGTCCATGTGGATGGAGCAGGCGTTGATCTCCTCGCTCTCGTCCAGCTCGGGAAGCAGGCCGCGCTTTTTCAGCGTCTTCGCGCCAATCGTGGCAATGTCCATCAGCGTCTGGGGCCGCTTGGCCGCCGCCGCGCCGTAGACCTCCTCGCGCGCCGCGAGATAACGTTCATAGGCGGCCCGGACCGTCCCGTCTCCAAGCTCCGCGCCGTCAATGTGGGTGGAGAAGGTGGTGTGGCGGCAGTGGTCGGACCAATAGGTGTCCACCACCCGCACCTCGGTCACGGTGGGGTCGCGTTGTTCCTCGTCCCGGAAATAGCCCTGTAAAAACCGAAGATCATCCAAATCCATCGCCAGTCCCAGCCGTTCCAGCAGGGCCTCCAGGCCGGTCTCGCCCAGGGCGGTGAAGCCGGAGAGGGTTTCGACGGCTGCGGGCTGCGGGTGTTCCGCCCGCAGCGTTTCTACCGGTTCCAGGGCGGCCTCACGGGCCTCCACCGGGTTGACGGCATAGCTCTTGATCCGGGCCAGTTCCTCCTGGGAAACCGGTCCTTCGAGCAGATAGACCTTTGCGGTGCGCACGGCGGGCCGTTCGTCCCCCGTTATCAGCTGAATGCACTGGCTGGCGGAGTCGGCCCGCTGGTCGTACTGCCCGGGCAGATATTCCACGGCAAACGCGTTTCCTGCGGGGCGCGCTTCATAGACGTCGTCCACCTGCGGCTCGGAGAAGACGGTCCGCACCGCCTGTCCGAACGCCGCCTCGTCCAACCCCTCCACGTCGTAGCGGTTGAGCAGCCGCAGGCCGGTCAGCGCCGTGATACCCAGTATGTTTCGCAGCTCGCTCAGCAAGGCCGCAGCCTCCTGGCGCAGCGGAGGCTTTTTTTCTACATAAATTCTGCGTACCATTACCGTCTCCCTTTTGCGGCCAGCGCCAGAAAGCCAATGTCACTGCGGAACTGTTTGCCCGCGAAATCGACCTTGCCAGCCGCCTCATAGGCGTCCTCAAGGGCCGCCTCCAGGGTGGGCGCGCAGGCGGTGACCCCCAGCACCCGGCCCCCGTTGGTCAGCAGCGTCCCGTCGTCGGCCAGCTTGTCTCCGGCGTGGTAGACCGTCACGTTGCCGGGCAGATCGCCGGGCAATGTGATGGGCTTGCCCTTCTCATAGGAGCCCGGGTAGCCCTCCGAGGCCAGAATGACGCAGGCGGCGGCCCCGTCGGACCATTCGATATTCATCTCGCCCAGCGTCCCGTGGACGGCAGCCTGCATAACGGTGAGCAGATCGGTTTTGAGCAGCGGAAGCACCACCTGGGTCTCGGGGTCCCCAAAGCGGCAGTTGTATTCAATGACCTTGGGCCCATCGCGGGTAATCATCAGGCCAAAGTAGAGACAGCCCCGGAAGGTACGCCCCTCGGCGTTCATCGCGTGGAGAGTGGGGAGGAAGATTTCCTCCATGCACCGCTTGGCGACGGCGGGGGTGTAATAGGGGTTGGGCGCAATGGTGCCCATGCCGCCGGTATTGGGTCCCTGATCGCCGTCCAGCGCCCGCTTGTGGTCCATGGACGAGACCATCGGGACCACCACCTCCCCGTCGGTAAAGCTCAGCACCGTCACCTCCGGCCCGGTCATAAACTCCTCGATGACGATCTGGTCCCCCGCCGCGCCGAACTTCTTGCCGGCCATGATGGATTGGACCGCCGCCCTGGCCTCGTCCAAATTCTGGGCGATGACAACTCCCTTGCCCAGGGCCAGTCCATCCGCCTTGATGACGGCGGGCATGGGCGCGGTTTCCAGGTAAGCGAGGGCGCTGTCCATGTCGGAGAAAGCCTCGTAGGCCGCCGTCGGGATGCCGTACTTTTTCATCAGGTCTTTGGAGAACACCTTGCTCCCCTCAATGACCGCCGCCTCCCGCCTCGGCCCGAAGCAGGGCACGCCGACCGCTTCCAGCGCGTCCACCGCTCCCAGCACCAGCGGGTCGTCGGGCGCGACCACCGCGAAGTCGATCTCCTTCTCCCGGGCAAACCGCGCGATGGCCACGATGTCCTTGGCTCCGATTTCGGGAACGCAGACGGCGTCGGCGGCGATGCCGCCGTTGCCGGGAAGGGCATAGATGGTCTCCGCCTCCGGGTTTTCCTTCAGCTTTTTGATGATCGCGTGTTCGCGGCCGCCGCCGCCCACAACCATTATCTTCATGCTCTGCCTCCTTGCGCGCTTTAGTGGTGGAAAAGTCTCATGCCGGTAAAGGCCATAACCATATTGTACCGGTCCGCCGTCTCAATGACGTTGTCGTCGCGGATGGAACCGCCCGGCTCGGCGATATACTGCACGCCGCTCTTGCGGGCCCGCTCCACGTTGTCGCCGAAGGGGAAAAACGCGTCGCTGCCCACCGTCACGCCGGACTGCTTAGCAATCCACGCCCGCTTGTCCGCCGTGGAGAGCGGCTCGGGACGGACCTTAAATTTTGACTGCCAGACGCCGTCGCCCAGCACGTCCTCCCACTCGTCGGAGAGGTAGACGTCAATGGCGTTGTCCCGTTCGGGGCGGCTGATGCCGTCCACAAACTGCAACGCCAGCACGCTGGGGTGATGGCGCAGCCACCAGGTATCGGCCTTGTTGCCCGCCAGACGGGTGCAGTGGACGCGGCTCTGCTGGCCCGCCCCCACGCCGATGGTCTGTCCGTCCTTGACGTAGCAGACCGAATTGGACTGGGTGTATTTCAATGTGATAAGGGAGATCAGCATATCGGTCTGCGCCCCCTCGGGCAGGGACTTATTTTTGGTTACAATGTTGCCGAGCAAGGCGGCGTCAATTTTGAAGTTATTCCGTCCCTGCTGGAAGGTGACCCCGAACACGTCCTTTTCCTCCCGCTCCGCCGGCACATAGGCGGGATCGATCTGCACCACGTTGTAGCCGCCCTTTTTCTTGCTCTTCAAAATCTCCAACGCCTCCGGGGTGTAACCGGGGGCGATGATGCCGTCGGAGACCTCGGATTTGAGGTAGTTCGCCGTCGCCGCGTCGCAGGTGTCGCTGAGGGCGGCCCAATCGCCGTAGGAGCTCATGCGGTCGGCCCCCCGCGCGCGAATATAGGCGCAGGCAATCGGGGAGAGTACCGCGTCGGGTTCCACGAAATAAATCTGCCGCTCCACCTCGTCCAGCGGCCGCCCGACGGCGGCTCCGGCGGGGGAGACATGCTTGAAGCTGGCGGCGGCGGGCAGGCCGGTGGCCTGTTTCAGCTCCCGCACCAGCTGCCAGGCGTTGAAAGCGTCGAGAAAATTGATATAACCCGGCCTGCCGTTGACAACGGTGACCGGGAGTTGGCCCTCGCGCATGAAGATGCGGGCGGGCTTCTGGTTGGGGTTGCAGCCGTATTTCAGTTCCAGTTCCGTCATGTTCAATCCCCCAGATTTTTATTAAACAGCTTGACCTCCCCGCCCACGTTGGCGTACAGGGAGACCTTGTTTTCGGCGTTCAGCGCGTTCCACACCGCCTCCGGCTCGGGCATGGTGACCGCAATCGGCTCGCCCGCAAAGGAGGGAAGGGGCGAGCCGTCTCCCTGGTAGGTGCTCAGGAAAAAGCCCTTGCCCGCGTCGCAGCCCTCATAGCAGAAAAACTCCCGGACGCAGCGTCCATCTCCTCGCTTTAAAATGGAGAGCTCAAAGGAGCCATCCGCGTGGAGAATGGCGGAAATCCGGGGCGTCCAGTTGGGCTCGTCCGGCTCGTACTCGCGGCCCATCAGCCCCTTGCGGAAGTCTCCGGCGTCCCGGATGGTGTCGGTCTGGTCACCGTTGGTGACAATCAGCGACGGCCCCATGGCGCGCACCGGATGGTAAATAATGAGGCTGGGGTCGGTCAGCTTGGACTCGTCAAACGCCTTGGTCCGGATTCCGTCCTCCGTCTTCTCAAAGACGCGGTTGCGGCTGTTCTCGCTGCGCCCCATGATAAAGTAATAGACCCGGTCCTTCCCGATCACGATGCCGCGCCCCGGGTACGGGTTGTTCTTGAGCAGCTCCAGTAAATCCTGCATGGTTATCTCTCCTTCTTTCCCAGCTTTTCCGCCATCAGCTCCGCCGCCTGCGGGAGCAGCACCCATTCGGCCTGTTCCATAATCCGGCGCTGCAACCTCTCCGGTGTGTCATCGTGCAACACCTCCACCGCCCGTTGGAGCAAAATGGGACCCCCGTCGGCAATCTCGTTGACCAGATGGACCGTCGCGCCGCTCACCTTGACCCCCCGCGCCAGCGCCGCCTCGTGGACGCGCAGGCCGTAATAGTCCTTGCCGCAGAATGCGGGAATCAGGCTGGGATGGACGTTCAAAATACGTCCCGGCCACCGCTTGACAAAGTCCGCCGACAGGATGGAGAGGAACCCGGCCAGGACGATCAATTCCGCGCCGTATTCCTCCAGCTTAGCCTGAAGCCCGGCCTCAAACTGCACCCGGCCGGTCCCCCTGCGGGGGACCGCGAAGCCAGGAACGCCGTGATTCTTCGCCCGCTCCAAAGCATAGGCCCCTTCGGCGCTGGAGAGAACCAAGACAATTTCCCCATGCGGAATGCCTCCGGCCTCCTGCGCCTGAAGCAGCGCCTCCAAATTGGTGCCGCCGCCCGACACCAGGACGGCGATTCTAGTCCGGCTCACAGCAACACCACCGGCTCATCGTCCCCGGTCAGCTCGCCGAGGATAAAGGCGTCCTGGTCTTTCAGGCCCTCCAGCGCCTTGTCCGCGTCCTCTTTGCCCACCACAAGCACCAGGCCGACGCCCATATTGAAGGTGTTGAACATGTCCCGCTCCGGAATCGCGCCCGTTTTTTGAAGCAGGTTGAAAATGGCCGGGACGCCGATGGCCTTTTTTTCAATCTTGGCCGAAAGACCGGGCTTTAAGCATCTGGGGATGTTCTCATAGAAGCCGCCCCCCGTGATATGACTGACCCCCTTGACCGGCACCGCTTCGATGCAGGCCAGGACGGGCTTGACATACACCCGGGTCGGCGTCAGCAATGCCTCGCCAAGGGATTGGCCCAGCTCGTCAACGTGCCGGGTCAAACCGGCGTGTTCCACGTCGAAGACCTTGCGCACCAACGAAAACCCGTTGGAATGGAGGCCGGAGGAAGGTAACGCGATCAATACGTCGCCCGGCTTCATGTCCCCGCCGTCCAGCATCTTCGGCTTGTCCACAACGCCCACCGTAAATCCGGCCAAATCATAATCGTCCGGCGCCATCACGCCGGGGTGTTCGGCGGTCTCGCCGCCGATCAGGGCGCAGCCGGCCTGGACGCAGCCCTCGGCCACCCCCGACACAATGGCGGCCACCTTCTCGGGGTCGTTTTTGCCAATCGCGATATAGTCCAAAAAGAACAGAGGCTTGGCGCCGCAGCAGATCACGTCGTTGACGCACATGGCCACACAGTCGATGCCGATGGTGTCGTGCCGGTCCATCAACTGGGCGACGCGGAGCTTGGTGCCCACGCCGTCGGTGCCCGACACCAGCACAGGCTCGCGCATCCCGGTCAGATCGGGCGCGAACAGCCCGCCAAAGCCGCCGAGCCCCGACACCACGCCGGGAATGGCGGTCCGCGCCACATGCTCCTTCATCAGTTGGACGCTCCGGTAGCCCGCCTCAATGTCCACACCGGCGGCGGCGTAGGACGCGGAATGGGAGTGGTTCATGGTCGTGCCCTCCTTCGGCCTCTTGGTTGTTGTTTAAACGGTCAGTCCCGTCCTGTCCAGCAGTAAGTGCAAATCTTGTCCCGGTCTATGCCGATGGCCTCCAACAGGCCGTCCAGCGACTGGTAGCCCAGGGAGTCGAAGCCCATCTGCTTGCAGATGGTACCGAGCAGGCACTGTCCCCGCTCCGTCGCCGGGTCGGCGTACTCGTCGAGATGCTTTTCCCCTTCCGCTCCCTCCGCCGTCTGCACGACGCGCCGGGCCAACAGCTCCAGCTCCGAGCGGGCCCGGGAGAAGTTCAGGAATTTGCAGCCGTACATGATGGGCGGGCAGGCCGAACGCATGTGGACCTCCTTGGCGCCGCTCTGGTAGAGAAACTCCACCGTCTCGCGCAATTGCGTCCCCCGCACAATGGAGTCGTCCACAAAGAGCAGCTTCTTGTCCCGAATGAGCTCGGGCACGGGAATCTGCTTCATTTTGGCCACCTGGTTGCGCACGTTCTGGTCCTCCGGCATAAAGGAGCGGGGCCAGGTGGGGGTGTACTTCACAAAGGGCCGGGCAAAGGGCTTGCCGCACTGGTTGGCGTAGCCGATTGCGTGGGGGACCCCCGAGTCAGGGACGCCGGCCACAAAATCCACATCGGGCAGCGAACCCCGCGCCGCCTCGTCTCGGGCCATGATCGCGCCGTTGCGGCAGCGCATGACCTCGACGTTGACCCCCTGATAGTTGGAGTTGGGGTAGCCGTAATAGGTCCATAGGAAGGCGCAGATGCGCATCTTGTCCCCCGCGGGGGCGAGGGTTTCCCAGCCGTCCGCCCGCACCCGGACGATCTCGCCGGGCCCCAACTCATAGGCGTTGTGGTAGTCCAGCTTGAGATAGGCGAAGGATTCAAAGGAGACGCAGCACCCCTCCTCCGACTGCCCGATGAGCACCGGCAGCCGCCCATACAGGTCTCGTGCCGCGATGATCTCATTTGGGGTGAGCAGGAGAATGGTCGCCGAGCCGTCGATGGCCTCCTGCGCCTTTCGAAGGCCGGTGACCAAATCCGCCTCCTGGTTGATGAGGGAGGCGATCAGCTCGGAGCAGTTGATCTTGCCGCTGCTCTGGGCCATGAACTGCCGGTCCCGCTTGGAGAAGTAGCTCTCCATCAGCGCGTCGGCGTTGTTGACAATGCCCACGGTGGCGATGGCGTACAGCCCCAGGTGGGAGCGCACCAGCAGCGGCTGGGGATCGGTGTCGCTGATGCAGCCCAGACCGGCGCAGCCATGGAAGCCGCGCAGGTCCTTTTCGAATTTGGTGCGGAACGGCGTGTTCTCAATGCTGTGGATCTGGCGTTGAAAGCCCTCGTCCCCATCGTAAAACGCCATGCCGCCCCGGCGGGTACCCAGATGAGAGTGGTAGTCGGTGCCGAAAAACACGTCGAGCACCACGTCCCGCCGGGAGATAGCGCCAAAGAAGCCGCCCATCAGGCAAAGAACAGCTTGGAGAGGGTCATCGGGTCGATATACTTTCCGTCCTGATAGACCCGCATGTTGCCCGAGGCAATCTCGTCGATAAGCATGACCTTGCCCTCGGCGTCGTAGCCGTATTCAAACTTGATGTCGTAGAGAACCAGACCCTTTTCCTTCAAGTCGTCGGCCACGATCTGGGTGATCTTCTGGGTCATGGTCTTGATATCCTCATACTGCTCGGCGGTCATGACGCCCAGGCAGATCAGACCGTCCTTGGTGACCAGGGGGTCGCCCAGCTCATCGTTCTTGAAGGTGGTCTCCACGTAGGCCGGTAGGTCCGCCCCCTCCTCCACATAATCCTGGTAGCGGCGGAGGAAGGAACCGACCGCCTTGTGGCGGCAGATGACCTCCAGCCCCTTGCCGAAGACCTTGGCGGGCAGGACCTCCATGGTGGTCTCCTTGAGGTCGGCGGACACGTAATGGGTGCGGATGCCGGCGGCGTTGATCTTTTCAAAGAAATAGATGGACATGCGCAGGTTGACGTCGCCCACCCCCTCAATGGTCAGGCCGACGCTGTTTTCGCCCGGGTCGAACACGCCGTCCTTGCCGGTGCAGTCGTCCTTGAATTTCAGCAGATAGTTGCCGTTGTCCAGGGCATAAACGTTTTTGGTCTTTCCAGTGTATACCAGCTTCATATTCAATTCCTCCAATTCAAAGTGTGCGGAACGGGCGGATAAAAAAAGGAATCAGCCCCGGATTTCCTCCTGGAGCTTGTCCTCTTTTTTCGCAATCTGGGCCTCCATATCGCGCCGCAGGGCGTCCAGACGGCCCGCCAGCGTATCGTCGCAGACAGCCAGAATCTCCGCGGCGAGGAGGGCGGCGTTCTTCGCGCCATTGAGGGCGACGGCGGCCACCGGGATGCCGGAGGGCATCTGTACCGTTGACAGCAGGGCGTCCAGCCCGTCCAGCGCCCCGCCCTTCATCGGGATGCCGATGACCGGCAGGGTGGTATTGGCCGCCACCGCCCCTGCCAAATGGGCGGCCAGTCCGGCGGCGCAGATGACGGCGCCGAACCCGTTGTCCCGTGCGCCTTTGGCAAAACGCGCTGCGGCGTCGGGGGTCCGGTGGGCGCTGAGGATGTGGGCCTCCCAGGGAATTTCCAACTCCTCAAGCTGGGCGCAGGCGGCTTTGACCACCGGCCAGTCGGAGTCGGAGCCGAGTATGACGGCAACTTTTTTCACGGCAATTACTCCTTTTTTATGGCGCTGTGATTGTTCTGAACACCTTATATTCTATCCGATACCATCCATTCACGCTATTGACAAATCCGACAGCTTTTTCCAGGTTCCGCCGCAGGCACTTTGGCCACACTGCTATTTTGAAAAAGTTGAAAATAGTCCGGCAGGGTGCTATGATAATAGCCATTCTATCAGCATTCGCGGGTGACTGGTTTATGCGTATCAAGTTTTTGAAGACCGTGTTTATAAAATCCCTGCCCGTAATGGCGGGTTATCTCATACTTGGGATGGGCTTTGGCATTCTTTTAAAGGCAAATGGCTATGGCGTGATTTGGGCCCTCGCGATGAGCGTCTTTGTCTACGCCGGTTCCATGCAATTCGTAGGGGTTTCACTGATCGCGGCGGGAGCCTCTTTGTTCTCCGTCGCGTTGACAACGCTAATGGTAAACGCGCGGCATTTGTTTTACGGCCTCTCCATGATCGAACGTTATCAGGGCGCGGGCCGCAAAAAATTGTATCTGATGCACGCGCTGACCGACGAAACCTATTCCCTGGCCTGCGTTGACGGCGTTCCCCAGGGGGTCAATCCCCATTGGTATTATTTTTTCCGGTCCCTGTTTGACCAGCTCTATTGGGTGGCGGGCAGCGCGGTTGGTTCCCTGCTGGGCACGGTTTTGCCTTTTGATACGGCGGGGATTGATTTTTCCATGACCGCCCTCTTTGTGACCGTTTACATCGAGCAATGGCTCACAGGGCGGGAGCACCGCCCTGCCCTGATTGGAATTGGGAGTTCCGTCCTCTGCCTCCTGGTGTTTGGGCGGGATGGATTTTTAATTCCATCCATGGTTGTCATCACCGCACTGCTGTTGACAATCCGCAAGCCACTGGAAAGGGCGGCAAAGAATGATGACCGGTGACATCCGCGCGGCCGCCGCCATCGCGATCATGGCTGGGGTGACGCTGCTTCTGCGGGTGCTGCCTTTTCTGCTGTTCCAGGAGGGCAAAGCGCCGGCCTGGGTTGAATTTCTTGGCAAATACCTGCCCCATGCCATTATGGGAATGCTGGTCGTGTACTGCTTGAAGGATATTTCTTTGCTGCATGCTCCCTTTGGGCTACCCGAGCTGGCCGCCGCCGGGCTGGTCGCCATTTTGCATATCTAGAAACGGAACACCCTTCTCAGTATTGCCGTGGGGACGGCTTTTTACATGATACTGCTCCGCCTGATTGGCTGACTTCCCGGTTGCCGGCAGAGCCTACAGCTTCTTTTCCATCATTTCGTAAACCAGCATGACGCCATTTTCCAGTCCATAAACGCCATGCCCCACCGTATGATATCCTCTTCGCTCATACAGACACACCGCAGGGAGAGAGGCGTCTAAACGGGACGTTTCATAATCCGCTCTGATTTCTGCTTCCAAACACTTCAGGATATGGGAACCAAAGCCCCTCCCCTGATAATGGGGCAGCACGTATACGCCGGTGATATGATTTTGGTCAAAGCAGCCCGTTCCCACAATCACGCCGTCCTCCCGCAGCACGCCCACATTCCCGGAGGCAATCCCCTCCAGGATACGGGTTTTGCTGTGGAGCCTGCAAAAGAAATCCACAACCTCCTTCGGGTAATACCTTGGGTATACCGTTTGAATGGTCGTTTGAAGAACCTTGTGAATCTCCTCCGCCATCACGGGAGCCGCCGTGACATATTCCATGCCCGGTCAGCCCTCGTAGCCGTTCGGATGGCCGCTGTGCCAGGCCCAGGCGTCCGAAATAATCTTCTCCAGGCCCCGTTCGGGGGTCCAGCCCAACACCTCGCGCGCCTTTTTGTTGGAGGCGATGAGCACCGAGGGGTCGCCCGCCCGCCGGGGCTCTGTCACGGCGGAAATGGGTTTTCCGGTTACCCGCCGTGCGGTCTCAATGATTTCCTTCACCGAGTAGCCGTCGCCGCTGCCCAGGTTGAACGCGCCGCTCTCGCCCCCCCGGTCCAGATATTCCAGCGCCAGCAGATGGGCGCTTACAAGGTCGCGGACGTGGATATAGTCCCGGACGCAGGTTCCGTCCGCCGTGGGGTAATCGTCGCCGAAGATGCCCACATGGTCTCGCTTACCAAGGGCGCATTGGAGCACAATGGGGATCAAGTGGGTCTCAGGGTAATGATCCTCGCCAATCTCCACTTCAGGGTTGGCCCCGGCGGCGTTAAAATAGCGCAGGGCGGCGTAACGGATGCCGTAGGCTCTGCCGCTCCATTTCAGCAGGCCTTCAATGGCCAGCTTGGACGCGCCGTAGGGGTTGGACGGTTCGGTGCGGTCGGTTTCCTCAATGGGCTGCTTTTCCGGCTCGCCGTAGGTCGCGGCGGTCGAGGAGAAGACGATGTTCTCCACCCCATGATTTTTCATGGCGGTCAGCATGGACACCGAACCGCTGACGTTGTTGCCGTAGTATTTCAACGGGTCGGCGACGCTCTCTCCCACCAGAGAGAAGGCGGCAAAGTTTATCACCCCGTCGATTGGGAACTCGGAGAATACACGGTCCAAAAACGCGCCGTCCCGCAGGTCGCCAACCCGGAGCTTCGCGCCCCCCTTGACGGCCTGCCAGTGCCCGGTGCAAAGGTTGTCCACGACGACAACCTCATACCCTTTCTCGGTCAGCAGCGCGGACATGTGGCTTCCAATATAACCGGCTCCACCCGCAACCAGGATCGTTTTCATTATTATAGCGCCCCTTTCCGGCATGAAATAAATATAGCATACACCCGCCGGTTCATTTTTTCAATATTGTTGTGAAAGCGCAGCAGAAATAAATGTTTATTTTGTCGAATAATATGAATCACTTGCGTCATTTTTAGCGTCTCTGCCAGCGAGAAAAACCGGCTCGTTGATTGACATCCCCAGCGTTATCAGCTATAATGCTATATAAATACATACGGATGGGCGGACTCTGCTCCCCCTCCCTTTATGATCTGCGTTCTCCATTATTGTACCCCAAAAGACGTTGACTTTTTAATTTTTTAGGAGGAATGTAAGTATGCGAAAACGTATCCTGTTCCGAAAAACGATCTGTTCCTTGCTCGCACTCCTGCTGTCCCTCAGCAGCCTGCTGGTCCTACCCGTTTTGGCGGCGGATGAAGAGGCGGACGCTGGCGATTCTGTTTCCGCGCCGTCTGAGCCTGTGTCCGCCCCCACCGAGTCTGCCCCGCCGGAGGAACCGGCATCCGGAGCAGAAACGAGCAATTCCACTGACACAACAGCGCCTATAGAAGAAGCCGAGCCCGCAGCCGTGCCAGAGACCCCGAAAACGGATGAACCCACGGAAGAACCCACAGAGGAAGCGGAGACCACCGGCACAGTGGACACTGCGGGCGAGACCGAGCCCACGGAAACAACCGAACCGGAAGACGAAGCCGCAGCGCCGGAAGCCACCGAACCCACCGGCGAAACGGGTGCCGTGGAAACAACGGACTCCACGGACGAGACCGGTTCCGAAAAGGACGGCGATTCTGACGTTAACGCCGGCCCCGAGGCAGAGGCTGGGGAACAGCCCGACGGTGCCGCCGGCCCCGAGGAAGAGGTCCAGCCAGCCGGCGGACAAAAGCCCGAGGAAGAAGAATTGCTCGCAAAGGAAGATCTGCTGGAAAAAGAAAAGCGGCTTCCGCCCGACTTCCTTGACGTCGCTCTCGAACCGGTTTCAGTGGAAAACGGTTCCCTCGTCCTGCGGACTTCCGCCGCGTATTACCTTGGTGCACAATTGATTTTCAGCAACGATCCGACCCAGCAGTTTACGCTGGAGGTCAAAGACGTTGACAATTACCGTTTCTGCCGCGATTGGGAGGAAATTCACGACTCCCGCATCTCTGTTGAAATCACCCCGCCCATGGACGACTTCATCGTTACCCTGCGGCTGCCTCTGGACTTTCTGGAGGACTACGGTATCTCCCTGACCAGAGCGGACGGCATCACCTTCAACAACCAGCGTTACAGCCTCAGCGACCTTGATCTGCCCGAAAAGGAGATCATTCCCGAGGAGCTGCCGCCCTATGAGGGCATCACCATCGACGGTAACTTTGACGACTGGGCCGGCGTGGCGAAGACGGATATGCGCAATCCCAACGCGGCCTGGCCCTGCACCATACAGTCCGCCGTTGTCTGGGACGGCGATTATGTGTACATCTATTTCCATGTCAACGACGGCAACGCAAGCGCAATCGGCGCGATGGGCACCCATTCCAACGGTCAGTTTGCCATTACCACCGACTTGGGGAATATCCGGTTGGTCCAGCCCGATTTCGGCAACAACTCGGTCAACATCTACGGCATCGACGACGCGCTGGTCGCGGTTGACAATTACAATTGGGACCCCGAAAACGGTCACTCCACCGAAATCGCCATTCCTACCAGCCGCCTGCCCGTCTACAAAAACTCGATCAGCTTCGGCTTCTATCAGGTCGAGCCTTTCTTCCAAAATATCGTCAATCTCAACCCCGTGCAGGGAGAGATTGAGGTGCCCACCGACTTTGCCTGTGACGGAACCTTCGGCGAGTGGACCTATTATCCCCACACCCTGATCGAGTACGATACCTCTGGCCAGCAGGACAGCAAGGTCGACGGCGGCGCGGCCCTCCATGTTGTGGACGGCATTCTCTACGGCCACGTCAAGACCGCCCACATTGACCATCTCGCCGAAAATGGCAGCGAATTCCTCGCAGACATCGCCATTGCTTTCAACGGAGATCTGGCCTATAAGGACCTCCCGGAAAAGGGTAATTTCTATCCCAAGCTGGTCACCGAAGACGGCAGTACCGTTGTAAACGAGGGGACCAATAACCCGCAAGGTATTACGACATATCTGATTTCCGACATCCGTGACACGACGGCTGAGCCGGGCCCCTATTTCGGCACGATGAAAATCAGCCTCGACGGTACTGTGGATGAAATGGAGTTCGCGATTGATTTGGCAAAGGTCGCCGAGTATATCGGCTGCGACGCGAGCGACTTCAAGACCATCCACGCCAGATTCGGCCGCATTGGCGACGAATGGGTCCAGACCGCCGGTACGCCGACCGGTCCTGTCCTCGGCCTCGCTCTCTGCTTCGCCACCGTCGGCGGCGCGTACGCAGCCGACCGCAAGAAAAAGAAGAAGTAAAAAATGATGCTGAGATATATCATATGCGCCGTTCTTGTAGCCGCATGGATCTATCTCCTGAGTGTGTTGGACCGGGCCAAGTTGAACTTCTGGCATTTTATTGCCGGAAGCCTTGGCCTGTTCCTCTTCCTCATGGTGATGATCCGGCCCGTGATGGTTGACCCGCTCTCCAAGACCGTCGCCGCCATGGCCGGTCTGATCGGTTCCATCACCAAGACCTTTACCGCCTTTTTCCGATACGGCATCATCTTCATCAATTCCGCGTCCGGCGCCATTACCCTCCAGATTGACTTTGAGTGCTCCGGCATCATTGAAATTATGGCCTACCTCTCCCTCCTGGTCTTTTTCCGGGTCTACACCAAGCATGAGCGGGTGTTCCTCTCCATCGCCGGGGTGGCCTATATCATGATTGCCAACGCCTTGCGCGTTCTGGTCATCTGTGAGGCGATCTATTTCCTCGGACCGGAGGTATACCACGTCTCCCACGCCATTGTGGGCCGCATCGTCTTCTATGTTCTGTCTATCGTTCTTTACTTTTTCGTCTTTACCAAACCGCACATCATACGCATGAAAATAGGAAAATTCACCTATGGGCATTCTTGAAAAACTGACAGGCTCCTTCCTGTTCTGGAGCGCTTGGATTGTACTCCCTCTGATTATGGAGATCATCCCCTCCATCGGCAGCGTCATCGTGCTCATCAAGCGCTGGGCGGACTCCAGGAAAATCGTCAAACCAATTCTCTACCCGGAGATTTCCATTATCATTCCGGTATATAACTCCATGGACACGCTGGAAGCCTGCATCCGCTCCATCAACGACTGCGACTATGAGAACAGCAAGATTCGGCTTTTCCTGGTCAACAACCAGGGCCAGGACGACAGTTTTTCTATCTTCACCAAATGCCAGCGGATGTTCCCCGACCTGCTGATGCAATGGCTGAACGCCAAGCAGGGCAAGTCGCGCGCCCTCAACCTTGCCATTTATAACAGCGAGGGCAAATACATCGTCCATCTGGACAGCGACGGCCTCCTGGAGCCCTCCGCGCTCACCCATCTGGTCAACAAATTCGAGGCGGATTCCGCCCTCAACTGCATGACGGGTGTTATCATGACCAATCCCTCGATGGTGGAGATGTATCCCCGTGGCCCGTCCCGCTTGATGCGCAAGATGGAATTTCTGGAATACGCACAGGCCTTCCTGGCCGGCCGCAACTACAGTTCGGAGCTAAACACCATCTACACCCTGTCGGGCGCGTTCTCCGCCTTCCGCAAATCCGCTCTCCTCAAATCCCGGCTTTACAACACCGACACCATCTGCGAGGACACCCAGATTACCTTCCAGATGCGCTACCTTCAAAAGGAAAAGATCAAGCTCAGCGAGCACTCCATCTTCTTCGTGGACCCCATAGAGAACGTCAACAAGCTCTATGTCCAGCGCCAGCGGTGGCAGCGCGGCAGTCTCGAGGTCGCCCGCATGTTCATGAACGAGGACCATCTGAGTCCCGCCAAGCTGGCCACCGACGTCAACGTGCGCACCCTGATGTACGATCATACCTTCGCCTTCCCCCGTATGATCTGGTATCTGGCCCTGTTCTGCCTGATGTTCGTCGGCTACTCGGCCAAGACCATCGCCATCGCCTCCGCGCTCCTCTTTGGGATGTATACCGTCATCGGATACTGTTACTTCTTCGCCATTCGGGGCTTTTTATCCAGCTTTCCGCAGCTCCGGCGGTATTACACCCGCCAGTGGTATGTCATCCCACTGCTTCCCTTCTTCAATCTCTTCGTCTTTTTCTTCCGCCTGGCCGGTATCATCAACAGCATCAATACCGACAGCGCCTGGAAAACCCGAAACTTTACCGACGAGTGCGATTCCTTCTTTTCGACCCTGAAACATGACCTCCGCAGGCCAGGCCAGTTTACCGCACGCCTGCGCAACGCCGTCAACGGCGACCCCAAGGTCATTTACGGCCCCAGGTCGCTGGAAAAGTCCCTTCGCAGCTCGTTCTGGCGTTATTTCCTGGCCATTTTTCTCGCCTTTTTCTCGGTCACGCTGGCCGTCGTCTGTCACTGGTCCAGTACCACCCTCAGTGTCACCCTCCGCGAGATTGTCAATACCCTTCTGGGACCGCTGGCCGGCGCGGGCAACGATATGCTGATATCCGGCCTTCAGGCCTGTCTCCCGCCCCTGTTGCTCTTTGCCGCCGCCGCCTGTATTCTGGTCATCTTAGACCGGCGGCAGACACGATGGGCTCTCTCCCTCTCGGTAGATTTTCTCCGGGAGATGGTGGGAGCGCGCATTCTGCGTCGGCGGCGGTTCGGCCTGGTATGCGTCGCCCTGATGCTGTCCGCCTCGCTGGTCTACGCCAACGCCTGCTACGACGTGGTGGGCTACACCGCCTCCCTGCTCTCCCAGTCCTCCGTCTATGAGGAGTATTACGTGGACCCCAACAGCGTCTCCATCACCCCGGGTGAGAACACAAAAAACCTGATCTATATCTACGTTGAAAGCTTGGAAAACACCTACGCCTCTACCGAGGACGGCGGCATCCAGCCCATCAACTACATGCCCGGCCTCACCCGCCTGGCCCGCGAAAACGTCTCCTTCTCCAATCTCAGCGGCGGCGCGCTGGGCGGCTTCTTCTCCAACACCGGTTCCACCTGGACCATGGCCGCCCTCTACACCACAAGTTCGGGCGTCCCCTATGCCCTTCCCCTGACCGACGAAGACGTCGGTGAGATGCAGCAGTACGCCTCCGGCCTTACTACGCTGGGCGACATTCTCAAGGCACAGGGCTATGTCAACGAGTTCATGTGCGGCTCGGAAGCTACCTTCGCTGGCCGGAAGACCTTTTTCCAGCAGCATGGAGACTATGAGATTTTTGACTATGTCTCCGCCAAAGCGGACGGCCTCATCCCTCCTGATTATCATGTCTGGTGGGGCTTTGAGGACGCAAAGCTCTTTCAGTTCGCCCAGGATGAGGCAACCCGTCTGGCCGCGTCCGGTCAGCCCTTTAATCTCACGCTGCTCACCGTAGACACCCATTTCAAGGACGGCTATCTCTGCCAGCTCTGCGGCGATGAATACCCGGAGATCACCGCCAACGTCGTCTCCTGCACCGACCGGCTGGTCAGCGGCTTTGTCGAATGGTGCCAGCAGCAGCCCTTCTATGAGGACACCGTCATTGTCATCACCGGCGATCACCCTCGGATGGACGATTCCCTTGTCGGAAAGCATCCGTGGGATCATCGCCGGGTATACAATTGCTTCATCAACCCCAGCACCGGCGGACCGTTCGCCGAGGAGGGGCGCGAATTTGCGGCGATGGATATCTTCCCCACCGTGCTGAGCGCCATGGGCTTTCAAATTGAGGGCGACCATCTGGGGCTGGGAACCAACCTCTTCTCTCCCCAACGGACCCTGGCCGAAGCGCTCGGTCTGGACCGAATGGAGGCGGAGCTGTCGAAGAGCAGTGACTTTTATGTCAAGACCTTTGCCCCCGAGCTGCTTGTCAGCAAGAGCAGGCAGGCCGAATAAACTGTATTCCCGGCGCGGCGGCAAAAACGCCGGGGAAAGGATGGCGTAACCCTGTGGGAAAAGAAAAAGTGAGATTTTGGCAAAACACATGGCTCATCACTATCTTTGTCTTCCTGTTTGCCCTCGGAATCGGGTTGCTGGCCTGGCTTCAGCTCAGCTCCTATGAGGAGGGCATTATGGAGGTCTACGCCCTTCAGCAGGACGGCTACGTGCAGCTGGTGCTCGACCAGATCAACCTGGAGCGCGACCGCGCCACCGATGAGATCATCTCCAATATTCTCGGCACGCTGGACGCCTCTACCAATAAATATTGGACCCTCTCCGAGCAGGGCTCGTTAGTTTTTGTCCGCGACGTGATGGAGACCAACCGCTACCGGGGCTTCTCCACCGCGACCTACTACGAGTCGGACAACGCCCGCGCTTTTCTCAGCTCGCTTCAGCTTAACCGGGTCTCCCACGAAATTATTGAACTGGGTTCCCGCCGCTTCGTGGCCTCCGGCGTGCGCTTTTCCTACCGGGGCGAGCAGATGCTGATCTCACTGCTCACCGGCGCGGACGCGGTACTCGATCAAAACGACTATCTCAACGCCAAAATTAACATCTGTATCCTCGCCATTGCCGAGCTGGTCCTCCTTGTCCTGTCGGCCATCGGCCTGTCCGCCCTGAGCCAGAAGTGGCGCAAAAAGAGCCAGGTTTTGGAAAAGGAAAACGCCAAGCTGCTTGCCACGGTGGAAAAATGCAATGATATTCTCAGCAAGCGTGAACTCTATGACACCCGGCACATGCTCTTCCATGCCGACGTGCTCCAAGTGCTCCTGCCCAAGCTGGAGACCCATAACGTATGGCCCCTGCACTTCATCCTGCTCTCCTGCGACACCGATACCGATCAAAAACGCTTTTTGCGCGACAGTCAAATCATTATGGACCGCTGCTATTTTCGTTTTGCCCTTCAGCCGCGGCAGCTTCTGCTGATTGGCGTCAAGCTTCAGGACGCGGCGGACCAGGCCATTGTGGCGGCAATCCGGGAGCCCGGCATTCAGGTAACCGGTACGCTGGCCCTCACGCAGCGGCCCGCCGCGCCGTTGACCGACGTATTCCGGAACTTCTATCAAGAGCGGAGGGATTGCTAATGCTGCGCAAATTATTTCGTAAATACCGCTTCAAATTCTACCTCAACGCCAGCCACAGCATCATCATCGCCGGCCGGCAGGGCGACGTCCACCCCCACACCTGGGAGCTCACCCTCATTATACTGACCCAGCGGGAGGAAATGGTCGAATTTGCCGACTTTGAAAAGGCCATTGAGCAATTCCTGACCCCCTTCCAAAACCGGACCATCAACGACCTCTCCCCCTTCGACACCACCATCCCCACCCTGGAAAACCTGGTGGAATACTTTGGCGACGCCCTGCGGAGCATTATTCGGGAGAAGGGAGGCGAACTGCTCCAAATTGAGGGCAGCGAAACCCCCTCCCGCAGCTATGTCATCTCCTACGTCCAAAGCCCCGAATATGCCTCCGACACCGATCAGTACACCCAGAGCGCCCTTGGCAAGGCCCTGGACCACCTTCTGGAGGATATGCTCTGACTATGCGAAAGAAACTGACAAGAACGCTGGCTGTCCCCCTGATCTTGGCGGTATATGTCCTGATCGCGCTGACCGTTGTATTTTTCATCTCCCGGAGCGGTACCTATCCCAGCGGGGATGACGCGATGTTCTATGTCTATCGCGGGGATCTGCTTTACCGTTCTATCACCCAGGAGGGCAGCTGGTATCCGATTCTCGATCTGAATTGGTACAACGGCGTACAGACCTGGCGCTACTGGTCTCCCCTGCCTCCCCTTATCCTTGCCGCCTGTCAGGCCATGGCGGGCGGCAATTGCTTCAACGGCTACCTTGTGTTCACCGGCATTCTCTATTTCTGCTCCGCGGCGGTTTGGCTCTGGATTGGATACACCCATGGCCGTCCCATTCTGGGGGCCTTTCTGGGTGCTTTGTGGTTTTTTGTCCCAAACAATGTCTTCATGCTTCTGTCCGAGGGGGCGCTTGCCCGCTCCATGAGTATGGTCATCCTGCCCCTTTTGGCCGTCGCGGTCTATGACTATATGAGCCATAGACGCTGGACCAGCTTGATTCGCGTCATGCTCAGCATGATTGGCATTCTGCTCCTGCATGTCGGCTGGGCCATTATGACGGCTGTCGCGATCCTCGTATATGTCATCTTGTATGCCATCTTTAACCGCAAGCAGAAACACGGCAGCACCATTTCTTTGATGATGGCAATTGGTCTGAGCTTTTTGGCTGCCGGTTTTTATCTGGTCCCCTACGTGACCGGCGGCAACCCAGTCGGTTCCAACCTTGCCAGCCATTTTCAGAGCCTCTTCGCCAGCATTTCCCCCTACTATCCCGACGCCGGCGGCGTTGTCCAAAACCGTTGGCTCAGCAACCCGTACCGTCCCTATTTTGGATGCGCTGCCTTCCTCTTGTGCATCTTCGGCGCTCTTTTCAGCTACCGTAAGACCCAGCCCGGCTTCTGCGCCGCCCTCTTCCTGTGTTTGATGACTACAACGGCGGTCTATCCCCTGCTCACACTCTGTCCCGGCAGTCAATACTTCTGGATGCTTCGCTTTCTCTGTATCGCGCTCACCCTGCTGCTCGTCAGCCTGTTCTTCTGGCGTTCCCTGCGCAAGGGATACCTCATTTTTATCTGTCTCCTCCTGGCCGCCGAGGCCGGCATGGCCTTTCCGCTCATCACAGCGGACGGCCTCGCCACCTCCCCGGAGCAGCGCTTTGAGAACCTGGAGTCCCGCCTCCTCATTGACGCCGCCAAGGAGGTCACAACCCAACGCGTCTCCATTGCCGACCCCTACGGCGCCGAAGCGAGCGGCATTGACGCCATCTGCGCCTTTGGCGATAAACGGCTCCCCACCAGCTTTGGCCGGGGCGTCCAGGCGGCGGCCAACTACTATAACATTGTCCAGGTCAACCAGGCGGCCGACGAGGAGGCCTACCTCTACATGTTCGACCGCTATCTGGAGCTGGGCAACGACACCGTTATTGTCCCTCTAATCATGCCCAACGGGCAGACGCGCGAGCTTGCCAAGCTCAGCCGCAGCGCCCAGGCCGTCGGGTACCGCATGGCGGCAGAAAACGACAGCTATCAGGTCTTCCACATCAACACGCCGGACACCTTCGGCGTCATCTCCCAATACCGCGCCATTGCCATTGGCTCCTCGGCGGGCAGCATCGCCCTGGACTTTCCCGCGGTGGAGGAGGCCGACTGCCCCAGCCTTGACGGCTACAGCTACGAGCAGCTCTCCCAGTACGACGTCATCTACCTCGCCGGTTTCACCTACGACGACCAAGCACGGGCGGAGAATATGATTCTCCGCCTCACGGAAGAGGGCAAGCGTGTGGTCATCTTGGCCGACGGCATACCCCTTGAGAAGCGTTCCGGAACGAGAAACTTTTTGGGCGTAACCGCCTATAGCATCACCTTCCACAACGGCTATCCGGAGCTGAACACCACCGACGGCTACCTCCATTGCAGCCTGTTCCCCGAGAGCCACACCACCTGGCAGACCGTCTATGTAAACGGCCTGGACGAGGTGTGGGGCACCATAGAGGAGCAGGGCCAGACGCTGGACTTCTACGGCACCGCGAAAAATGAAAACCTGATCTTTATCGGCCTCAACCTCACCTACCATTATTCCCTCACCCGGGACGAGTCGGTGGGCCATCTGCTCAGCCACGCCCTGAACCTCTCCGGGCAAGAGCTGCCCGACCGCACCATAGTCCCGCTCTCAGTCGATTACCGGGACAACATCATCACCGTCCATTCCGATCAGGACAATGTCAACACAACCCTGGCCTATCAGGACATCTTCACCAGCGGCCAGCCCATCCGCAGCCTGCACAACCATCTGCACGTCCAGAAGGGGGAGACCGTCATCCGCCTCCATTATCCCCATTGGATCTTGGGTCTGATTGTCACCGTCCTGGGTCTGTTCTGCACCGTCTGCTTTCTCCTGGACATGCGTACCCGCGAACGGATGAACCGGGCGGTTGCAAACGCCGCCGAAGCCTTCCGTATTCATTCCGACCCATCCTGACCCAAAACCGACAAACCATTCCAGGCTACGGTGTGAAAGGGCGTTCTAGGACGCCCTTTCACACCGCCTTTCTTTTCACCGTTTCCAAACCCATTCGCAAGCTACGGTAGCGCTCATACGCCGGGGATTGGAACAGCAAAAAAAGAAGAAGAGGCCGAAAAGACGAAAAAAATAACCCTTCCAGCGTTGCGGCCGAATGAGCGGCGCGCTTGGAAGGGATAGAAAAAGGTACGCCGCAAGCGGAACGCTTGCGGCGCATCGCGTTTTCTACAGGTCGTCAGCGTCCTGAACCGGAACTTCATCCGGGTCCGCCGGCGTGCCCGTATAGCTCCCCTGAGGATCGGTGGCGCTTTCCTGAAATTCAGTCATTGCCATCGCCGCCTCCATCGGGTTCTTTTTCTTTTCTCGCCGTTTGAACATATCGCATAACCTCCTCTCGGAGTTTAGTATGCGCAGTTCTTCACAGCTTTGTGATGGGTTCTTTTTGTGGGCGCCGGCTCTTGCCCGCCTGAAGGGCAAGCCCGACCAGCTCGCTGACGTTCCGCAAATCCTGGTTCCCGGCGTTGTCAAATGTTCCCTCATGGTTGCGCATGGCGCTCACCACCTTTCTTTGCGTTTCTGGTTCATATTTACCATTATTCCCATCTCTGGAAAATATTATATCACCCTTGTCAAGTCCAAAAATGCGCAAAAACCCACCCGTCATTTTATTCGTTTTCCCGGACGGACATGCAGGAAAACCCGATTATGTTAAATCGGGTACACCCCGTTTTTCCACAGGGCATTTCGCCTCCTCCCCACCCTTTTCACAGAAAACAGGCCAGGATGCCCGATCCCAATCCTTCTCCCTGTGGAGAAAACTGTGTGTAATGTGAAGAAACTGTTTACAACTGGTTACAAATAAGGATTACTGTCAACGCCCCCGCAGACGCGCGCCATCCGCTATGAAACAAATTCAGCATGCCGCCGTCTCCATCCTTATATACTCTAATAAGAAAGCGCCGCCTGACGTTTGTCTGGCGGCGCAGTGTTCTCCTTATTGTTTCTTCAGGTCCCGAATACAGTTTTGGCAGACGTTCTTGCCTCGGTAGCCGACCACGTTCTTGGTATCTCCGCAGAAGATACAGGCGGACTCGTGCTTACACAAAACAATAGACTCTCCATCCACATAAATCTCCAGCGCGTCCCGCTCCATGATGTCCAAATTTCGGCGCAGCTCAATGGGGAGTACGATGCGGCCCAGCTCATCGACTTTCCGCACGATTCCAGTTGACTTCATAGTGTTGCCTCCATCAATAAACAGTTTCCCTTATTTTACGGATACCTCTTCCCGTTGTCAATCGACAAATTTCAACAAATCGTCTCCAATGTTGCCCCACTTCAGAGAAGAATTAAACGAAAAGGTTGTGATATATTGGCAATGTCCTTCATTTGGACCGGAATGGTCCTGTTTTCCCTTCTTTTTGCCCTCCCCGGCGGGTGCGCCGGCGCGGTCTCGGCGGCAGCTCTTGAGGGAGCGGCATCTGGCGTCCGGCTCTCCCTCTCCTTAGCCGGAACACTCTGCCTTTGGAGCGGCCTGGTCAAGGTCATGGAACAGGCCAGGTTGGACCGAAAGCTGGCGCGTCTTCTCTCCCCGCTCCTGCGCCGGCTCTTCCCCCAGGCAGGCAAAGACGAACAAACCATGGGCCGCATCTGCGCCAATGTCTCGGCCAACCTCCTCGGCCTCGGCAACGCGGCCACGCCCCTCGGAATTGAGGCGGTACGGCGGATGAAAGGAGGGGCGGACACCGCCTCCAACGAGCTTTGCCGCCTTGTGGTGATGAACACAGCCTCCATCCAGCTTCTGCCCACCACGGTGGCTGCCCTGCGAGGGACCGCAGGCGCGGCATCTCCCTTCGATATCTTACCGGCCGTATGGGTCACCTCCCTCTGCTCGGTATCGGCAGGTCTGGCGGCGGCCTTTCTCTTCCAGCGGATTTGGAGGATGTGATGGCGGAGCTGTTAATCCCTCTTTTTATGGTGGGCGTCTCTGTTGCCGCGCTCTCCCAGAAGCAGGACGTCTACAGCGCTCTGCTCGACGGCGGGCGGGACGGACTGCGCATTCTGCTCTCCATTGTCCCGGCGCTGGTCATGCTGCTGGCAGCAGTCCATATGCTCCGGGCCTCTGGGGCCATCAACGCCCTCTCCGCTCTTCTCGCGCCTCTCTTCCGGCTGTTTGGCATCCCGCCCGAGACCGCCCCGCTGGTCCTGATCCGGCCCATCAGCGGCAGCGCCGCCCTGGCCGTCGGCACCGACCTCATCACCGCCTATGGACCCGATTCTCAGATCGGAAGGACCGCCGCAGTTATGCTGGGCTCCACCGAGACCACCTTTTATACCATCAGCGTCTACTTCGGCGCGAACCGCATCCGCAAGACCCGTTACGCCATCCCCGCCGCCCTCGTCGCCGATTTTACCGGTTTTTTGGTCGCCGCCTGGACGGTACGGCTTTTCATGGGATAAGCCTTCCTTTTAAACAGCAGAGGGACGCCGGTGCGTCCCTCGCAATCCCATTCACCGGCGGACAGCCGGTCAAGCTCCCATCCCAAGCTTGTCCAGTATCGCCTTTACACTGTTCAATTCCGGGTAAAACAGAGCGGTGTACGCCTCGTGACAGTCCAAAATCTCAATGGAATTGTTCACCGAACAGAGCGCCGGGCTTCCCGCTCCAACCACCTTGAGGATTTCTCCTGACGGAGCCTTTACCGCCTCGGGGGTGGAGATGTCCACCGTCATCCCTGTCATCAGGGAAATGCTGTTCGCGTAAGCCGCCGCCGATAGGTTTACCGTCTCTCCGACCAGCGAGGCGGTCATTTCGTCGATTCCGCCCGCGTCCTTGATTTCAACCCCTGGGAAAAAGGCGTTCGCCAGTCTTTCAATAAACGGACAAGGAAAAATAAACAGCAGCGCGCCTATCACGTCCACATGGAGCCGGATTAGGAAGGCCAGCGCGTCCTTGCACAGCGTATCGGCCACCTTGCCCGCCAGGGCGGGGGAAAGAATCTTCACCTGCGGCGTAGAGATATCGGTCGGCGAGGAGACCATCTGGGATACCGACGTCGCGGTATTTCCCGCCCCCATATTACAAATCTCCTGAAGCACCGATTTGTGCATATCGTTCAGTTCCGCAAAGCTATTGATTGCCAAGCATATCCCTTCTTTCGTCGTGGGTGCATCAAGTTAATATTACAAGAAATAGCACGTATTTGCAACTACTATTTTGCCAGAACGTCACAAGTTCCAAATTCCCCGCCGCGTGGCGGCGGAAAAGGGGTCCCGCCGCAGACAGAAAAATCGCGGCGTCCCCCCTTTCCCTCAGGCAAAGAGCCTGGCCGCAGCCGCAACCAGAAAGCAGCACACCATCCCCATTGCGGTTGGCAGCACGGTTGCCAGCCCGGTCCATTTCCAGCTTCCTGTCTCCTTTCTGACCGTCAAAAGGGTCGTCGAACAGGGCCAGTGCATCAAAATAAACAGCGCCACGCACAGGGCGGTCACCCAAGTCCAGCCGTTGGCCGCCAGCACCGCCTTCATCTCGGCCAGGCCTCCTAGCTCCTGCAAGCTTCCCTGCGCTGTGTAAATCATCAAAATCATAGGCAATACAATTTCATTGGCGGGCAGCCCCAGCAGGAAGGCCAGCAAAATCGCGCCATCCATCCCCAGCAGCCGCCCGAAGGGGTCCAAAAAAGCCGCGCAGTGTGCCAGCAGGCTCGCGCCCCCCGCATGAACATTGGCCAGCACCCAAATCAGCAGCCCTGCCGGCGCGGCGACCGCCGCCGCCCTGGCGAGGACAAAGACCGTCCGGTCCAGCACCGAGCGGACGATGACCTGCCCCACCTGCGGCCTGCGGTAGGGAGGCATCTCCAGCACAAAGGAGGAGGGCAATCCCCGCAGCAGCGTTTTGGACAGCAGCCAGGTGGCGAAGAAGGTAGCCACGACTCCCAGGACGATGGCCCCCGTCAGCAGCAGGGCGGACGAGAAACCGGCCAGCGCCCCCCCGGCGAAGAACATCGCCAGCACCGACAACAGGGCCGGAAAGCGCCCGTTGCAGGGAACCAAGGAATTGGTCAGCGTCGCCAGCAGGCGTTCCCGGGGCGAGTCAATAATCCGGCATCCCACCACCCCCGCCGCGTTGCACCCCAATCCCATCGACATGGTCAGCGCCTGTTTCCCGCAGGCGCTGCACCTCTGAAAGGGCTTGTCGAGATTGTAGGCGATGCGGGGCAGATAGCCGACATCCTCCAGCAGGGTGAATAGCGGGAAAAAAATAGCCATTGGCGGCAGCATGACCGACACCACCCAAGCCAGTACCCGGTAGGCCCCCAACACCAACGCCCCGTGCAGCCACGCCGGGGCGTTCAGCCGCTGAAACAGCGCCGTCAGCAGATCCTGAACGCGGAACAGGGCCGCCCCCAGCCAGTCGGAGAAAAGGTTGGCCCCGCTGATGGTCAGATAGAAGACCAGCAGCAGAAGCAGCAGCATCGCCGGATAGCCGACGGCCCGCCCGGTCAAAAGGCGGTCCGCCCGCCGGTCCGCCTCCGAATAGCCGCTCTTTCCGCCCCGGACGGTCTCCCGGCTCACCGCCTGCGCCGTGCGAATCAGTCCCGCCGCGATGGCGTCGGTCAACCCCTCTCCCGTCAGGCCGTAGGCTCCCAGCACAACCCGGGCCTTTTCCAGCGCCGCCGCCACCGCCGGCTCTCCGGCCACCTCCCGGCCCAGGACGGCGCGGACCGGCGCCAGCGCCCCCTCGTCCTCCTCCAGCAAACGCAGGGCCAGCCATCGGGCGGAAAACCGTCCCGCCAGCGTCTCCTCCAACGGCGGCGTCAGCAGGGCGAGCGCCTCCTCCACCGCCTCACCGTAGCCAACCCGCAGCGGCTTGGGCGCCGGGCCCTCCACCAGACTGTCCAGGGCGTCCAGAAATTGGGACAGGCTCTTCTTCCGCCGCGCAACCGTCCCCACCACCGGAATACCCAGCCGCCGGGACAAGCCCTCCAGATCGACATGGATGCCCTTCCGCTTCGCCTCGTCCATCAGGTTGACGCAGAGCAGCACCCGGCTGCAGCACTCCATGACTTGGAGGGTCAGGTTGAGATTGCGTTCCAGGCAGGCGGCGTCACACACCACCACAGCCGCCTCCGCCCCGCCGCAGCAGAGGAAATCCCGCGTCACCACCTCCTCCGCCGAACGGGCCAGAAGGGAGTAGGTCCCCGGCAGGTCGGCCAGGATATACTCCCGGCGGAGCGAGCGGCAGCGCCCCTGGGCGCTGGAAATGGTCTTGCCGCTCCAATTCCCGGTATGCTGGTTGAGTCCGGTTAGCGCGTTAAAGAGGGTGCTCTTGCCCACGTTGGGGTTGCCGGCCAGGGCGATCAGGGTTCCGTCTCCCGCAGCACGCCGTCCCGCAGCCGTGCCGCGTCCTGTGGAGGTATTGGTCAATCCCATGATACGCCGCCCTCCTCTTCTTCCAGGACGATTCCGGCGCAGTCCGCCCGGCGCAGGGCGATCACCGCGCCCCGAATCAGATAGGCGGCGGGGTCTCCCCCGGGACTGCGCCCCAGGCATTCCACTTCGGTATGCTCGATCAGCCCCACGTCCATCAACCGCCGGCGCATACCGCCCTGGCTCAGCAGCCCGCCGACACAGGCCCGCTGACCGGGCTGCAATTCGCAAAGAGTTCTCATGCTGCTCGCTCCATTCCTAGAAATTAACTGTCCGGGCAGATTGCCCCTGTGACATTCTATTCATCCCCCGTTCATAGGTTCCGTACTGGGGCGAAATTTGCCGAACCTTATTTTCCACCGGACGGTTGCCAAGCCTTCCAATATTTGATAGAATAGCCTAGAGAATTATATGTATAGGAGAATGCGGCATGAAACATTTGAGAATCCTCGCGTCAATCCTGCTGGCCGCCCTATTGCTGGCCGTACCGGCGTTTGCGGAGGACCCGGTGGCTCCCTGGGCCGAGGAGGCCGTCGGCTTCGCGGTGGAGCACGGGCTCATGTCCCCGGCCGAGCAGCGGCCCCGTGACAGCGCGACCCGCGCTGAGCTGGCCCATATGCTGGCCGCCCTGTTTGACCTCCGGGCGGAGGCCGGTTTGGACGGCACCGATGTTGAGCCCAACGCCTGGTACGCCCCGGACATGGCAAAGGCGGTTGCGGCGGGGCTCTATTCGGGCACGACCCTCTCGCCCCGCCAGCCTCTCACCCGCGAGACAGCCTTTCTCGTCCTGTCCCGCTGCTTCGGCGTTCCCGACGGCGATTTAAAGGTGCTCGCGCAGTTCAGCGACACCGCCGCCCTCAACGAGTGGGCTGCCGCCCCAATCGCCGGAATGATTGAGTGCGGCTATGTCCAGGGGACCGGCGGCAAGCTCAATCCCCAGGGCACCATTGCCCGGCAGGACCTGGCAAACCTCATCTACCGTCTCGCCAATACCGTTGCGGAGGCGGACGGCGCCCTCCCGGCGAAGGGCACCGTTGTGGTTCCCGCGGAGGTTGCCCTCCCCGAGGGCACGAAAATAGACGGCAACCTGATTGTATGCGCCGGCGAACAGCCGCTGGTCCTCCGCGACGTGACCGTCACGGGCCGGATTGTCCTTCAGAGCGGCGAACTCCGTCTGGAGGGAACCTCAGCCGCCTCTGAAATTGTCTGCCGGGGGCGGGACCTCCGTCTCTCCGGCACGGAATTGCCCGCCATCCGCGCCACCTTTGGCAACGCCGCTGTGGAGGCCGGGACGTGCCCAACCTTAACCCTTGGCGACGCCTCGGTCCGCCTTGGCAAAGATGTAAAGGTTGGTGAGGCCGTCCTGACCACCGCCTACAGCAGGCTTGACGGCAAAGGACAGGCGGAAAAGGCTGTCGTCCGCCATGCCAAGGCGGAGGTTGCCCTCCCCGGCGTCCAGCCCGAGGAAGACCTTGCCTCCCGCCTGAACAGCATAACCGTCACTGCCACCGTGCCCGCCAATGAACCCACCCCCGCCGCCCCCACCGTCAGCTCGACGGTCCGTTTCAGCAACGTTGGCGAGGCCGCCGGCACGACCTGCATTCTGTCCTGGTACATGGACGGCAAGCTGATCTCCCGCGACTGGACCTTCCAACTGAAAGAAGGGGCCATGTCCAGCGTCACCGCGACGGCATCCTATGAAGGCGATCTGTCGGAAAATTGCAGTCTTCTTGTCCGGCTCTCCGACGGATCGGAGGCCACGATGCACACCCAGAACGTCAGCCGCCATCTGGAGCAGCTCGGGCCGCCGGTCCAGACAATGGAAATCGAAGCGCGGGTGGCATACCGGGCCAGCCTCTATTCGGACAGCGCCCTGCGCAACTGGGTCGCCAACATTGAGGCCGGCACTACCGTCACCTACAGCGACTACCGTTCTTACTGGAACATCTATGTCACCCTTCCCGACGGGCGGAGCGGCTATGTGTCCCCCAACTGCCTTCAGCTCTCCTACCAGGACTTTGTCCAGAAGGAGGACTACACCGTCTACCAGAAGGAGCGTTTCGTCAACCAGACCAACCACTACGCGAGCGACACCGAACTGCTGGTCTGGCTCAGCCGCCGGACCCAGAAGGTCAACGTTTTCCAGGGCAGCCAGGACAACTGGAAGCTGCTCCACACCTTTGACTGCTGTTCCGGCAAGAACGCCACCCCCACCGCCGGCGGTGTGTTCAAATACTACAGCCGCACCTGGCGTTGGGATTTCGATACATACTATGTCAAAAAGCCCATGCTCTTCAACGGCGGCCACGCCTTCCACACCCGGACTTACATCTCCGGCATGCCCGGCGTACTGCTCGACGCCACCATCGGCGCGCCCCGCTCCCAGGGCTGCGTGCGCATGTATGACGAGGATGTCGATTGGCTGTGGGACAACATGAAAATGGGCACCACCGTGGTGGTCTACTGACCGTCCGGCCCGTCCAATATAAAGCCCGGGGAACGCAATCCCCCCGGGCTTTCATCCCGCAGACAGTATTTCCATATGCAAGGAATTGGTTTTCGCGGTAAGTTTCGACAAGGTTGACATGACTGGTTTAAACTGGTAAACTAAAACCGCCCCCAAAGCGGGGGCGGTTAAGGCGCTGTGAAAAAGGCAGTCAGCCACTCCATGGACCATCATACTCCTGGAAATCTGCGCCATAAAAGTAAGCTGACCGCCAAGAGGCAAACTTGACGGTCAGCTAATCTAAGATTAGAGAAAATGTCAGGACTGGCCGCCTTCGCAGCCGTTCTTTACCGGTATTATACCAGCGGGAACCCGCCTGTGTCAAGAGATATGGGCGGGTTTCTGTGGAAATCAATTTCTTGAAAAAGTCAAAAGGCAATTATCATTTTTATTCTGATTTCCGCGTACCTGCTGTCCCCCACACATGATATTGTAAACGCAAAACCCGGGGGACCGTAATCCCTCGGGCTTTGCTGTTGCGATCGGGCCTGTAAGCCGGGTTCTGTCATTTAAGACAGCCATCTATCTAGGCGCACCGTTGCCGGTACGCTCCAGCCACCTTCTCGGGGACGGCCGGGCAAGCCTGTGTCCCCTCTGCGGTGTTGCTCCGGATAGAGTTTACAGCGATGAGCAGTTCCCAGTCATCGGGCGGGCTCTTACCTCCGCCTTTCCACCCTTACCCCGCTGGCGCAAAAAGGCAATTTTGCGCCGGCCCCGTTGGGGGCGGCGGGGCGGTTTATCTCTGTTGCACTTTTCCTGAAGTTGCCTTCGGCGGGCGTTACCCGTTATCCTTGCCCTGTGGAGCCCGGACTTTCCTCACGGACGGCCTTTCGGCGCTGCCCGCGCGGCTGTCCAGCCCGGTCGCGCTATTATTGTACTTGATTTTTTCGAAATTGTCAAACCGGTTGCAAGAGACATGACAGTTGCAAAAACCAGATGGGAACGATATAATAGAATCCTTCCCAGGCGACTGAAATTCCGGGCCGCAAGATAGGATAATGTTACGAGAAACGCGCAAAGTAACTGGTGTATAGGGGATGTTGTCTATGAATGAAAACATGGAACGCTATTTCGCCTCCCTGCGCGGGAAGCGGGTCCTGGTGCTCGGCCTCGGCGTCAGCAACCGGCCCCTGGCGAAGCTGCTGCTGGGCGCCGGCGCGTTGGTCACCGGCTGCGACAGGGCCCCGAGAGAACAGCAGAGCCCCGAAGTCCTGGCGTTGGAGCAGCGCGGCATGGCGCTGCGTTTGGGAGAGCGTTATCTGCAAGACCTCTCCGGCGATCTCGCCTTCCGCACGCCGGGCATGCATCCCGACCTGCCCGAGCTGAAGGCCCTGCGGCAATCCGGAACCGCCATGACCTCCGAAATGGAGGTCTTCTTCGAGGTCTGCCCCTGTCCCATTATCGCGGTAACCGGTTCGGATGGCAAGACCACGACCACCACGCTGATCTCCGAGCTGTTGAAGCGGGCGGGGAAAACCGTCTGGCTCGGCGGCAACATTGGCACGCCGCTTCTGCCCCTGGCCGGCGAAATGTCGCCCAGCGACGTGGCGGTGGTGGAGCTGAGCTCCTTCCAGCTCCTGGACATGAGACGGAGCCCCGGCGTGGCGGTGGTCACCAACGTCGCCCCCAACCATCTGGACGTCCACCGCGACATGGCGGAGTATGTTGCGGCCAAGGAAAATGTCTTCCGCTTCCAGGGGCCGGACGGCGTCGCCGTCTTCAACGCGGACAACGAAATCACCCGCGCCTTTTCCCAACGGGCGCGCGGCAGGGTGTTGGCCTTCTCCCGCCGCACCCGTCCCGCCAACGGCGTATATCTTGAGGGGGATACCATATACCGCGCCGGCCCCCAGCCGCAAAAGCTCCTCACGCGGCGCGACATCCTGCTGCCCGGCCTGCACAACGTGGAAAACTATATGGCCGCCATTTGCGCGACCGAGGGTCTGATCCCCGACGAGGCGGTGCGGGCGGTAGCCGGGTCCTTTGGCGGCGTGGAGCACCGGATTGAGCTGGTGCGGGAAAAGGCGGGCGTCCGTTACTACAATGACTCTATCGCTTCCAGTCCTTCCCGCACCATTGCGGGGTTGCAAAGCTTCTCCGAAAAGCTGATTCTCATAGCCGGGGGCTACGACAAACACATCCCCTACGACGTCCTCGGCCCTGAAATTGTGGACCACGTCAAGGCCCTGGTCCTCACCGGCGCGACGGCGGAAAAAATCAAAAACGCGGTCATGGCCGCCCCGGCCTATCGGGCGGGATGCCCCGAAATCATCGAGATTTCCGACTTCTACGCCGCCATCCAAACCGCCGCGTCCCTCGCCGGACCGGGAGACGTCGTGATGCTCTCCCCGGCCAGCGCCTCCTTCGATCACTTTAAAAACTTTATGGAGCGCGGCAACGCCTTCAAAAAAGCCGTATGGGAGCTGTGAACTATGAATTTAAGCAAACTCGCGGGAGCCCTCGTCAAGGCCAAACGTCCCTATTGCACGGCGGTCATCGTGGCCGCCGGGAGCTCCAGCCGCATGGGCGGCACCGATAAGCTGTCGGCATCCCTGGGCGGAAAACCGGTGCTGCTGCGCACCTTGCAGGTCTTCCAGGATTGCCCGTGTATTGACGAAATCGTGGTGGTCGTCCGGCAAGAGCGGATCATCGGCGCGGACGCCCTGTGCCGGGCCAATGATCTGGACAAGGTGTCCGCCATCGTGGCCGGGGGCGAAACCCGGGCCGAGTCGGTGCTCGCCGGCCTGGAGTCCGCCAATAAAAAAGCCCGTCTGGCCGCCATCCACGACGGAGCCCGTCCGCTGGTCACCCGGGAGATCATTGAACGCACCGTGCACAAGGCGGCGCAGGTCGGGGCGGCGGCCCCGGCCATCCCCCTCAAGGACACCATCAAGCGGGTGGGCAAGGGGGTGGTCGTGGAGACCCCGCCAAGGGAAGAGCTGGTTGGGATTCAGACCCCCCAGGTCTTTGACAAGGATTTCATCGAGGGCGCGCTCTTTCAAGCCCTGGAGCAGGGTATCCTCCTCACCGACGACTGTTCGGCGGCGGAGCGGCTCGGCATGGCGGTCCATTTGACCGAAGGCAGCGAGAAAAATGTGAAAATCACCACTCCGCTCGACCTCGCCCTCGCCAATCTCATCTGGGAAGAGAGGCAGGTATGAGAATCGGTCACGGCTATGACGTACACCGCCTGGTCCCGGGCCGGAAACTCATCCTGGGCGGGGTGGAGATTCCATGGGACAGAGGCCTGCTCGGTCACTCCGACGCCGACGTGCTGACCCACGCCGTCATCGACGCCCTGCTGGGCGCGGCGGCGCTGGGGGATATCGGCAAACTGTTTCCCGACACCGACCCCCAATACGAGGGAATTTCCAGTCTGCTCCTGCTCCGGGAGGCGGGCCGCCGCCTCGCCGGGGCCGGGTATGTAACCGGCAACGTGGACGCCACCATCGTGGCCCAGGCCCCCAAGCTGGCGTCCTATCTCCCCCGCATGGCGGTCAACCTGGCGGAGGCCCTCGGCGTGGAGCCGGGCCGGATCAGCGTCAAGGCGACGACGGAAGAGCGTCTGGGCTTCACCGGCAGCGGGGAGGGCATTGCCGCCCACGCGGTCTGCCTCATCGAGTAAGCGCTGAGGGCCGCGCGCTCTGACGGCGTGGAGGGCGCGCCGCGCGCGGTAACGCTGCGGCGCGCCCCGGCCTGTCAATCCATCAGGTCGTCTATCTTGTGCTTCACGCTCTTCTTGATGGCGTGGGCCGCCTCGTCGGCGGTACGGTAGGCCTGCGAGTGCCGGGGAATTAGCAGCATGGTTGCCGCGCCAGCCACCATGCCAACGCCCAGTGTCGTGGCAAAGCTCTTGATTTCCATCTCTTTTCCCTCCTCCCAGCTTTGGGAACACACCGGTGTCAATCGCGCGCGCCGTTTCCATCGGTGCTTCCTTAGCTTTCCCCGTCCGCTCCGCCTCAACCCTTGCAATTTTCCCTTGGGGTGGAAAATGGCGGGGATTTATGCTATACTGGGAAGAGAAGAAAAAAGGATTCGGGCAGAATACAGGTGATTGGAAATGAAAACAAGGCTTTTTATCATACGCCACGCCGAGGCCGAGGGCAACGTCTACCGGCGCATCCACGGGCACTACGATTCCCTGCTCACCCCCAATGGGCTGCGGCAGACCGACGCGCTGCGGGAACGCTTCCGCAGTGAACGCATTGACGTCTGCTACGCCAGCGACCTCATTCGTACCCGCACCACCGCGCAGGCGGTCTATCTTCCCAAGGCCCTGCCCCTGCGGCTGGACAAACGGCTCCGGGAGGTCAATCTGGGCGTCTGGGAGGACGTTCCCTTTGGCAGGCTCTACCGGGAGGACGCCGAACAGCTCCGCCGTTTTAACGACGATCCCGACCGCTGGCGCATAGAGGGCGCGGAGTCCTATCAAGAGTACTCGTTCCGTTTCCTTCAGGCCATTCTGGACATTGTCCGGCGGCATGAGGGGCAGGCCATTGCTGTCTTCTCACACGGCACTGTGATCCGCTCGCTGCAATACCGTCTCTTCCCAGACTCCCTGGGGCACAGCGACAACACGGCGGTCTCCCTGCTGGAATTTGAGAATGGGAAGTTCACCCCCGTCTATCTCGACGACAACGGTCACCTGACCGAGGAAATCTCCACCATGGCCCGTCAGAACTGGTGGCGGGGCGGGAAGGACTACAATCTCTGGTTCCGCCCTATGACGGGGGGCAGAGACTGGTATCTCGCCTGCCGTGCGGACGCCTGGCGCGCCATTTACGGCCAGCCCATGCCGGACCGTCCGTTCTATCAAAACGCCCTGGATGGCTCGGGCGGTGTCCCAGGCGCGCTGTGCGACGTGATGCTGGAAGAGGAGCGCGCCGGACTGCTCCACCTCAACACCCAACAGGATGTGGGACATATCTCTTTTCTCTATCTGCTGCCCGAATTCCGTGGGCGCGGCTTAGGTACACAGCTCCTGGGGCAGGCGGTCAGCGTCTTCCGCCAACAGGGCAAAACTCGGATGCAGCTCCTAGTCTCCCCCCGCAACGAAGAGGCCATCGCCCTCTATCGCAGGAACGGCTTCCGGGACGCGGGACACTTTCCCGGCAAGCCGGACAATCTGACCCTGATGGAACTGGACTTTCGTCCGGACCGCGACCTCGCCGCAGAAAAACTGGTGGCCCTGCATTCCTGTGCCTACGGCGTTGGAGCCGGTCATGCCGGTTGTCCCAACATTGGTTGTTCTGGAGACGGTTGTACCGATTGTGCCATTGTTGGTGGCTCTGGAACCGGTCATACCGGTCGTACCGTTAGTGGTGGTTCTGGATCCGGATGTGCGGGTCGTACCGTTGTTGGTGGTCCTGGAACCGGTCGTGCCGACCGTACCATTGTTGGCGGCATTGGAACCGGTGTAGAGGGTGTTGTTGGTGCCGTTGACCCGACCGTCCCCGGTGGTGGAGACATTGCCCCGGAAGCCGTCGCCCGTGACGGTGGTGCCGACGGCGCCGCCGGTCGTCCCCGTCACGCCGTCGCCGCGCAGGCCGACCTCGGCCGCACAGGCCGTCAGCGCTGCGGCCAGGACCAATACTGTGATGAGCACAAAAGAACGTTTCATGCAAACTTCCTCCTCTTTTAATTAAAATACTGCGGGAACCTGCCTGTAGTATGGATAAAATCACGAAAAATACCCGGGCTCTCGTTCGTTTTTTAGCACAAAAAACTGGAAAAAATTTTTTTGTTATTGATTCTTACCGCTTTTGCATATATAATAGAGGCAGCGGACAAAAAACGTGCAAAGGGGTATGCTACATATGAAAAAACTGACCGTCAAAAAGGGTTCGACCTGTATGGCTTGCCTGGAGTGCGTCCGGGCCTGCTCCAACGCCTTCTACAAGGAATTCGATCCCGCTAAATCCTGCATTCAGATTGTCGACAAAAAGGGCGCGGCCAAGCCGGTGACCTGCGTACAGTGCGGCAAGTGCGCCGAGGCCTGCGAGGCCAAGGCCATTTCCCAGAATGATAAAGGCATTTACAAGATCGACAAGAAGCTCTGCACCAACTGCGGCAAGTGCGTCGAAGCCTGCCCGTTTGGCGTCATGGTCAAGACAGAGCAAGGCCCCACCTCCAAGTGCATCGCCTGCGGTATCTGCGTCAAGGCCTGCCCGATGGAAATCCTTGAGGTCGTCGAGAAGTAAATCTGGCGGACGGAAAGTGCCGCCGCAGGGTCCTGTTTGGCCCTGTGGCGGTTTTTTCGGCCTTGGATGGCTGGCGGGCGTGGGAGCGCGTGAAAACATCGGTTTTTGTAATGCAGGCCGCCCGGTTCTATTCCACCCCGCCGGGTGGAAAATATTTTATTTCCCCCTTGACTTTGCAGTCGCTTTGTGGTACTATATCGAAGTCGTCAGGTTGTCCTGCGATATGCGCGAGTGGTGGAATTGGTAGACTCGCTAGATTCAGGTTCTAGTGTCCATTACGGACGTGGGGGTTCAAGTCCCCCCTCGCGCACCAGCTCAGAAATTCCCCTTACCGCTACGCTTCCCGCCTTTGGCGGAAAGCTTCGCCGGACGGGGAATTTCTTCGCTTTCGGCCCCGACTCGCTTCGCTGGACTCGGGGCCGATTGGGACGGATGCGTGCGTCGCATCCTTTTTTCAATTTGCATCATTACAGAGGCCTGAAATCGCAAGCTTTCAGGCCTCTATCTTTTTCCCTGCTTTTTGTTGCTGTATGCGGCACCATCACTATCTCCAATTAACGCCGCTGTTACCAAGCTTGATTTGTTTTTTAATGCTTAGGCATTTCCGGCGAGATAGAAGTGGATACATGATTTCCCTAAATTCCATTTAACTCTTGATATAACGTCTTCGCATACGTGTCAGTCATCCCACTGACGAAATCCGCAATCAATAACAGTCTGAGATATAAATTATATTCATCATTATTCGACTTTTTATAGCTGTGGTATGCCGCTTTATGATTCTCGGAGACCAGGGACATCAGCTTCTTGTCCGACTTCAACTTGGTGTCTCGGTCTTTGCTGGATACATCCCAATTGATTGCGGCTGGAACAAACCGCTTCAGGAGGTTTTCTATAATTTCTTCGGCTGACAGCTCTAGCTTAACTATTTCTGAAGAACAAAAGGTAAACCGGCACATCGTATCCTTCAGAATGGACACCGTTCCCTCGTGAAATGTATCGGAAATAATCTCACTATAAAAATTTCCCTCCATAATATCTCTATAATTGTGCTTAAATCCATAAGCTGCGCAGTAAAGAAGCCAATGCCTGCTATAGTTGATCCACCTTTGCATTGCCTGAAGCTCGGAGGAAGGGACACGTTCCCCATCTGGCGCCCGATATTTTTCAAGCATATCAATGAGCTCTTTACTGTATTTATACTGACTTGTATCTGTGATTTCACTTAATCTTTTTTGATAAAAGGCCACAAAATCATCAATGGTAAAAAGTCCCTTCTTATAGGAGTCTTCCAAATCCGCAGTGGCATATGCAATATCGTCAGCCGCTTCCAGGATAAACGTCAGGGGATGCCTATGGTGCGTGTTGTCAAAGTAAGTCCCCGTAAGCTCAGCGACCTTGCTAAAAAGCTCTTTATCCGCTTCGTAATACCCCAATTTATGTAAACATACATTTTCCGCATCTGCATCAATGTGCTGGGAGTCCGTGGGATACTTCACCAGGGTATTTAACACGGCTATGGTAAGATTCAAACCGTATTCGCTGTCAACAGAATGGAGCTTCGTCAAGAGACGAAACGCCTGTGCGTTGCCTTCAAAATGCTTCAGATCTGCAATCAGCTCTTTCTGTTTTAACGAAATGACTTTACCGCTTTGGTCTATATAGGTCAACTTATCCAGATTATTCTCAAACCAAGCGTGCACAACATCCTCGCCAAAGTGGCCAAAAGGGGGATTCCCAATATCATGCAGCAGTCCCGCACATGCGGCAATATCCGCTGCACACTGTGCGTTTTCTGCGGTAAACGGATATGCCTCTTTGATTTCTCTAAACGCGGCAGAATTGGAATCCTTGATATTTCGATAAATCATTGTAACCAACTGCTTGGCTAATGATGCAACCTCTAGGGAATGCGTCAGCCGCGTGCGGACAAAATCACCTCGGTCCAGCGGAAAGACCTGTGTCTTATCCTGTAACCGGCGAAAAGCTGGGCAGTCTATAATTCGCCAATAGTCCTTTTCAAATTCACTCATTTTATACTTGTTATCGCCATAGGGTATTTCAATGGGATCGCCCAACCGTTCCTTACTTAATAAATCATTCCAATTCATAATTCATACTCCTCAAACAAATTTAACAGACCTGTTCCAACTAAATCGGTATTTTTTCTGTTCCTGACCTGGAGAAAAATCTTGCCGCGAAGATTAGGCCTTATTTGATAAATCGTTTTGGATGCCGGTGCGGCAAATTTTTTCGGCAGATGGCACAAAAGCCGCAGGGAATCCTTTGTGGATTCCCGAGGATTTTTGGGACATATGACGGAAAAAGGCGCTGTCCCGGCGCCA
>JAAWHG010000048.1 GCA_022795735.1 Oscillospiraceae bacterium | reverse complement strand
CCTTGGTAGTAAATTCGTAGTAATTGGGGTGGTCTGTTGTCAGGAAATGCGGCGTAATGCGCTGTTTCACAAGGTTTTGCCGGTTCTTACAAAATATTTCCAGTAAATTTTGAATACAATTTCCCAAAGTTTTAATCAATTCATTCGAATTTCTTGTGGCAATAATGGGAAGAAAATAGCCGTCCGGAGCGCTGAGCGCAGAGCCATAAAGCTCTTTGCAGAAAATGGCCCAATCCTTTGATTCGGCCATTTTTCTATATAAGAAGGTCTTTCCCGCCCCCTTAGCGCCCATAATAACCGTAGTTGGTACAGTCTGGCTATACTTTTTCCCCAAAAACTTGAGAGATTCCGTCATAAGCACCTCAAACTTGCTGTTACCTTCAGCCGTCAGCTGCATTTCGGCAAGTTGGTGAATTTTAGCCAATTTATCCTTTCGGTTTTCTTCATCCATAGGCTCTTCCAAGGGGTGAACCTCTGCGAAATAATTTTGGTCAACCAGTTTCTGGATTCTAAAATACATATCTCTTCCGCTCAAATTATTGAGAATCTGCTTCATAGAGGTGAGATGAATTAACTCGCTGGCAAAGGGCAATTCGGTGATCACGTTATCCGTAAAGTAGCTGTCCTCATCGCCAGATTGATCTTGCTCATAGAACTGGTGCAGCTCGTTAATCATATTATTTTTTTCTTCCGATGGCAGGCCATCCGGGACCATCGTAAGAAACACCTCCGGAAGAATAGAATCTTCCCGAATAGAAAGACCCCGCATTAAATATTTTAGGATCATCTGAGTCCCTCGGATAGACTGCGTAGACGTGGAAGTGACCAAATATTTTTTAACTCGGGAGTCAAGTAAAAGGGTAGACGAAAACTCACTGATTCCAGCCCGCAAATCAACCAGACAGACCGCCGCACCCAAACGCGCACAGATTCCAGAAATGACATCAGCTAAAATATATTCTTTATTGCGTCCGTTCACAATGCTCTCTGGTGTGGCATACAAATCCAGCAATTGCTCTTCATAGCGATAGGTTGGAATAAAAAAGTGTTCGACTGTACGGGTTTGTGTTTCGATGGAAAGAGTGCTGGTTGTGAGTTTTGCGCAAACCAGATCAACCAGTTGATTCACGTCGGAGTTATCTTGTATTAAAGTAAGCAGGTCTAAATAGCTGATGGTATCCTCTTCAAATTGCTTATCCTGCAACCAAGTCAGTCCTGGGGCCTCAAGATCGGAATCTATAATTAACAATTTTGCATGATCTGTATCCTCAAACGCTGCCGACCATGCTTTGGCAAAGGCAATTAGGGATAATGTTCGCCCCACGCCGCCTTTATAGGAATGAAATGCGATCAGAGGTTTAGGCAGTGGATGAGGTTCCTGACTAGGATAGGAGGCGGGCCGATACAAGATATCCCGAAATAACGGAAGGATGGGTTTTTCCCAGCTTCCTTGAAATTCCTGCTCATAAACGGGAATCCGTATGTTTCCTATATCCAATTTAACCTGACTGTTCTGCTCATCAAAATGCTCGTTCAAGACTTGCTTGAGGACGTGGCTGATGGAATGGGACATGTCCTCCTTTTTATATACCGTTATTTCGGAAGGATAGACTTCAATTGAATCAATATCATTCTCCCAACGCTGCTTGTTTAACAAACAGCAGCGTTCAATATCCTTCCATGAATAAAACTTCATTCTTACACCCGCTCTCTTAACCAGTTCACAATGTCAATCAGTTGAGAATCATATTTTTGAATATGTACTTCGTTTTCTTTAACCGGGAGAATGGCATACCGGCATAACTGGTGATAGCTTATGAGGGTTACAACATCACCATGTAATGTAGTAATATGCGGAAAGGAATACGCGCCCGCAATGTTCAGCCGTTTTAACAACTTATGGAGATCATGAGAGTTTAGCTCCTTTTCCAAGTCAGGTTGTGCGTCATGTACATTTTGAATGTGTGTTTTTTTCATTACGGCATATTTTAGTCCGCATTCCACGCAATATATTAAGATAAGCCGTTTACTGACATCACTCTCGGTGCCGTTCCAGTTTAAATACGCATGAAAATGTTTTTGAAAAGCTCGTCTGTAGTCTTGCTGTACAGCTTTAATTGCCATTCTATTGCCCATCCTTATTCTAATAATTTGAGGCCAAACAATTTGTCAAAAACAATCTATAATATGCTTTCCAAAGCATTTTTTAACTGAATTAACATTAAAAAGCTGGCAAAATTTTTGAGCTATAGCTCGAAAATTTTGCCAGCTTATCATGGTGGAGACTAATGGACTCGAACCATCGACCTCCTGCGTGTGAAGCAGGCGCTCTAACCAGCTGAGCTAAGCCTCCGTAAGTGCTACCAAGTATACCACAAAGCGCCGGAAAAATCAAGCCCCCGCCGGGGCTTTTTTCAAGAAAACGCCATTCCGCAGAAAAACGCCCCATTTTCCTGACGCAAAATTGCCGGCAATCTGCTAATCTGGGGCAAAGGAGATGATGCAAATGGAAAAAATCACCGTAGCTGACCTGTTAGAGCCGGAGGGCTTGGCGCTGTTGGAGGGCAGGGCGCGGGACGGGATGACCGAGCAGGAGATCGCCCGAAGCCTGCGTATCAACCGCAGCACCCTCTACCGGTGGAAATCGGAGCATCCCGAGCTTGCCGCGGCGCTGCGCAAGGGCAAGGAGGCGGTGGACTACCAGGTCGAGAGCGCCCTTCTCCACACCGCCCTGAGCGGCAACACGACCGCTCAGCTCTTCTGGCTGCGCAACCGCCGCCCCGACAAGTGGAAGGACAAGCCCGACCAAAAAACCGACCCAGACCTGACGGGCGGCGTTGTGCTGTTGGCCCCCGTCATGGACTCCCCCGGCCCGCCGGACGATGAATAAAACGGTATGGAGTCCCCAGCCCCGTCAGGCGGCCTTTATGGCCCGCTTTGAGGACGAGGCGCTGTACGGCGGCGCGGCGGGGGGCGGAAAATCGGACTGCGCCCTGGCCGAGGCGCTGCGCCAGGTCAACATCCCCCATTACCGGGGCCTGATTCTTCGAAAAACCTTCCCCCAGCTGACCGAGCTGATGGACCGTTCCACCGGGATTTACCCAAAAGCCTTTCCCGACGCGCAGTTCAGCGAAAGCCGCCACGTGTGGAATTTCTCCTCGGGGGCCAAAATCTACTTCGGCAGTCTTCAGTACCCAAAGGACCGCCTCAACTATCAGGGCAAGCGGTACGATTTCATCGACTTCGACGAGCTCACCCAGTTTCGCTGGGAGGAGTACAGCTACCTCTTCTCCCGCAACCGCCCCAACGGCCCCGGCACCCGCTGCTACATCCGCGCCCAGGCCAACCCCGGCGGCGTGGGACACGGCTGGGTCAAGGAGCGCTTCATCACCGCCGGGCCGCCCATGCGCACCATCTGGGAGCCGGTGTCCATCCGGTATCCCGGCGGGCGGGAGGAACGGCGGTGGAAGTCGCGGGTCTTTGTTCCCTCCTCGGTGTTCGACAACCCGATCTTACTGAACAACGACCCGGCTTATCTCACCCGCCTTGCCTCCATGCCCGAACAGGAACGGCGGGCGCTGCTCTACGGTGATTGGGACAGTTTTTCCGGCCAGGTCTTCACCGAATGGCGCAACGACCCCGCCCACTACGCCGACCGCCGCGGCACCCATGTCATCGCTCCCTTCCGCGTCCCCGACGAATGGCGGGTGTGGCGAAGCTTCGACTGGGGCTATTCGCGCCCCTTCTCCTGCGGCTGGTACGCGGTGGACCAGGACCGGCGGCTGTACCGCATCCGGGAGCTGTACGGCTGTACCGGGACCCCCGACGTGGGGGTCCGTTGGGAACCGGCCCGGGTGGCGCGGGCCATCCGGCGCATCGAGGGGGAGGACCCCAACCTGCGGGGGCGGCGGGTTCTGGGGGTGGGCGACCCGGCCATCTGGGCCAGCACGGGGACCGAGAGCATCGGGGCGCTGATGGAGCGGGAGGGGGTCTACTTCGAGCGGGGGGAGAACAGCAGGCTGGACGGCAAGATGCAGGTACACCACCGCCTGGCCTTCGACGCCGGCGGCTTTCCGATGCTCTACGTCTTCGAAACCTGCCGGCACTTCATCCGGACGGTGCCCAACCTGGTCTACGATGAGGCCGACGTGGAGGACGTGGACACCGGCGGCGAGGATCATATCTACGACGAGCTGCGGTATGTCTGCATGAAAAACCCCATTGCAACCCCGACAGAGGGCCCTTCCCCCGTTGTGATAACCGGGCCGTTGGACGGGTGGGAACCGTATGACAAATATACTTATTTCAGGAGGTATTGAGACATGACAGGATTTGGAGCGACAGGAAAAAAGGGAAGCGGCGCGGTCAAGCAGGTCCGGGCCAACACCGGCGGCCAGCGGAAGCTGAAAGCGCAGATGGCGGCCAATTCGCTGGCCTGGCACAACGCCGCAACCCAGGCCGAAAAGGACGCGCTGCACGCTCAAAACGTGGCGTTGGCAAAGCAATTGGGCGGCAGTGTTGTGTTCGACCCGGCCAGCGGCAAATGGAGCGGGGCGGCCGGCGGCTATCAAGCGCCCGCCGCCCCCGCCTACACCGCCAAGTATCAGGCGCGGCTGGACCAGACGGTGGACAAAGCCCTGAACCGGGAGCCCTTCTCCTACGACCCAGACCAGGACCCGGCCTACCGGCAGTACGAGGCGGCATACACCCGCGCCGGCAAACGGGCCATGCAGGACACGCTGGGCGAAGTGAGCGCCCGGACCGGCGGGCTGGCCAGCTCCTACGCCGGAACCGCGGCCCAGCAGACCTACGACGGCTACATAGCGGGCCTGGCCGGAGAAATCCCGACCCTGCGCGCGCTTGCCTATGAGATGTACCGGGACGCGGGGGAAGACCTGCGGGCGGACGTTGAACTGCTGGCCGGTTTGGAGGACCGGGAATACGCGCGGTACGAGGACCGGTTGGGCCAGTACAACAAGGACCGGGCGTTCACCTACGGCCAGTACCGCGATTCGGTGGACGACGGCCAGTCCCAGGACGAGCTGACCTATGAGAGGGAGCGGGACGAAGCCGAAGACGCGGCGGCGGCAGAGGAAAAAGCGTACCGGCGGGCGTTGGAAAAGGCCCGGACCCTGGCCGCCTCGGGGGATTTCTCAGGATATGAGGCGGTGGGCTACTCGCCCGAGGAAATCGAACGGATGCGGCTTTATTTTATCACCAAGAGACGGTAAAACAAGCCGGAAAAAGGGGCGCAGAAAATGGAAAAGCAAAAAGCCATCGGCAAGGCCGAGATCGCGCGGGCGATTGAAACGTTGAACCGCTACAAGCGGGGCAAGGCGAATCTGGAGCGGCGCATTGTAGAGGACGAGCTCTGGTGGGAGCTGCGGCATTGGGAGGTAATCCGCAATGGGCGCGTCCCGCCCGCCGGACGGGGACCGGAACCCACGTCGGCCTGGCTCTTCAACGCCATTCTCAACAAGCACGCCGACGCCATGGACAGCTATCCCGAACCACTGGTTCTCCCCCGGGAGCCCAGCGACGAGGAGAGCGCCCGGGCCCTCTCGGAGGTGCTGCCCGTTGTGCTGGAGAGCAACGGCTTTGAGCAGGTCTGGTCGGACGGCTGGTGGGAGAAGCTCAAACACGGCACCGCCGCCTACGGGGTGTTCTGGAACAGCCGGAAGGAGAACGGGTTGGGCGATATTGACGTGCGGGGAATTGACCTCCTCAAGCTTTTTTGGGAGCCGGGAGTCACCGACATCCAAAAATCCCGCAATCTTTTTATCGTCGAGCTGGCCGATATCGACCAACTCGAGGCGCAGTATCCCCAATACAAGGGGCGGCTGTCGGGCGGCGCGGTAGACGTCAAGCAGTACATCCATGACAGCGCGGCTGACACCAGCGGCAAAACAGTGGTGGTGGACTGGTACTACAAATCGCGGCGAAGCACCGGCCAGACCGTCCTGCACTACGCCAAGCTGGTCGGGGATATATTGCTCTACGCCAGCGAAAACGACCCGCTGTACGCCGGGCGCGGATGGTACGACGACGGGCTCTACCCGGTGGTGCTCGACGTGCTCTTTCCCGAAAAAGGCGCCCCGGCGGGCTTCGGATACGTCGCGGTGTGCAAGGACCCGCAGCTCTACATCGACAAGCTGTCGTCCAACATTCTGGAAAGCTCCATGATGGGCACCAAAAAGCGCTTTTTCGCCTCAGCCAGCACGGCGGTCAACGAGGAGGAATTTCTCGATTGGTCCAAGCCCATTGTCCACGTCGAAGGCGAGCTGGACGACCGGCGTTTGCAGGAGATCATGGTGCAGCCGCTGTCGGGGGTCTATGTGGACGTGCTCCGGATGAAGATTGAGGAGATGAAGGACACCGCCGCCAACCGGGACGTCAACGCCGGGAGCGCCCAGGCGGGGGTGACGGCGGCGGCGGCCATCGCGGCCCTGCAAGAGGCGGGCGATAAGGCCAGCCGGGATATGATTGCGGCCAGTTACCGGGCCCACGTGTCGGTCAGCTCGATGGCGGTCAGCCGCATGCGGCAGTTTTACGACGAAACCCGCACCTTCCGGGTCACGGGAGAGGGCGGCGCATATCGCTTCGTGGGGGTCAGCAACGCCGCCCTGCGCGAACAGGAGGCCGGGCGGGGACCGGACGGAGAGACCTTGTACCGTCGTCCGGTATTCGACCTCAAAATCCGGGCGCAAAAGAAAAATCCCTTCTCCCGCATGGAGCAGAACGAGCGGGCGAAGGAGCTGTATCAAGCGGGATTTTTCGACCCCAACCGGGCGCAGGAGGCGCTTGGGGCGTTGGAGGTCATGAGCTTCGAGGGGGTGGAAAAGGTTCGGGAATGGGTGAAAAAGGGACAGACGCTCGCCCAGATGTGTCATCAGCTCAGCGAGCGGGTCAAGCTGTTGGAGGGGCAGCTGCAAGGGAGCGGCGGCGAATCCGCCCCTGCCTATCCGCAAGCCGGTGAATCGGGCGGGACGGTGGGAGACGGGCTGGCCCGCTCAGTCAAGGCGGCCCGGAACCCCAAGCCCAGCCTGCTGGAACGGTTGGCCAAACGGAGCGACGGACACCCGGCGAATTTTTAAGCCCAGACCTTGCGGCGGGCTGCGCCGGTTGAAGCTGATACCGTACGCTGTGTTTTCCAAATACTGGCTTGACAAAGAGACAACGCCATGTTATATTTAAATCAACAACGTTGTGTTATACATTGAGGAGGACGAGAACATGGTGCAGCAGCTATCCGACGCGGAGCTTGAAATTATGAAAGTCGTGTGGGGAAATCCGGAGGAGGTGACATTGTTCCCCTTTATCATGGACGGGCTGGCGGCCAGGGGCAAACCGTGTCAAAAGAATACCCTGATTGTGCTGCTGTCCCGTCTGATGAACAAGGGCTTTTTGCGCGCTAAAAAAATTGGCCGCCGCAACGAATACACCACGCTCGTTTCGGAAACGGAGTACCAGGCGGCGCAGACGAAAAACTTTTTGAATAAAATCTACGAGGGGAACGCAAAAGGGCTGGTTTCCAATCTGATTCTGGGCGATCTTCTGACAGATGAGGAATACGAGGAATTGAAAGGGCTGTTGGAGAAAGGGAAAGAGCGGCCATGAACGCAGGCTTTAAAATCTTCCTATCCATGTCCCTGTCCGGCGGCTTGCTGGTCCTGGTTCTCCTTCTGGGGAAGCAATTTTTGAAGAACAAAATCAGCCGGCAGTGGCAGTATTACATCTGGCTGGTTGTCGTGTTGCGGCGGATGATCCGGAAAATCACAATCTATCAGGGCTTTGTCCGGTATATCAAGGCTGGATTGGCCCCAGTTTCTGACATCGAGAGGTTAGACCGGCTGGCCGCTGTTTCGGAACGGGCCGGCGTAAAAAGGCCGGTAGAGCTTTGCGTCAACCCGCTGGTTTCTCCTCCGCTGCTGCTTGGCTTTTTTCATCCGTGTATCGTACTGCCCGGCGTGGATATTTCTGAAAAGGATTTTGACTATATTGTCCTGCATGAGTTGACGCACTATAAACGGCTGGATATATTTTACAAATGGATGGTTCAGGTCACGGTATGCCTGCATTGGTTTAATCCTCTGGTGCATCTGATGAGCCGGGAGATTTTTTCTGGACATTGTACGGCCTGAAAAGTCCTTTTATACACTGAACATAAACCCGAAGGGAACCGTCAATATCAAGATTGTCCGCGACGCGGATAGCATAATCACAGGCGTGGCCTATATGACCGACGCGGAAGTGACGGAATTGCTTGGCGATATGGACGGCCCCGACGGCGAAGCCAATGACGCGGATAACATATTGGCAGAAATACTCCTCGATTTCATAACAAGTTGCTATCATTATGTCCGGTGTTACGATTAAAATGGGGTTTATAATCCCAAAACATAAAAGCCGTTATGCTCCCGCACCTTTTTCAACCAAGCCAGAAGCATCTGATGACTGGATGGTCTCATTTCCTCTATCCGCTTTACAATTACGTGAATTTGGTGTGGGGCATAATAATTGATTCCACATGTGTCTATAATGCCGCTCTGCCCATTATTATAAGTTCCGTCTGTCAAAACGTCTCCGTACTGCGACGCAAATGCCTCTTCGTCGTCGCCGTAGATGTATAGCGAATCATCCTTCCAGTGAGTAATGGCATCGACGGAAACAATTTGCTCCATTGCCGTACCCGGGTCCAAGCTGCAATATTGTATTTCTATAAAATAGGAGCCGCCAAATTTTCTGCGCTCGTCTTGAGAGGAAAAAATGTGAAAGAGCACAATACCGCCTCCGTATATTTTTTAACGATGCGAGATAACGATAACCTGGTATAACGGAAAGATTAACCACTTGAACCGGACGGCGGAGATCGCGGTGGTTTTTCTTGCTTTTTGCCGGAAACTGTGCTATCCTTGGCGCGTAAAGAATTATCTTTCAGCGCTGCCCGTATACGGTAGGCGGTTGGCCCTCTTGACAGGGGGCGGCTTCTTGCCCCCTGATCCTCGGAAAGGGGGGCTGCCCAATGGTAACATATGGGGGACTGTTTCAGTACACCCTGGTAATCATAGGCATTATTGGCCTCGTTATCGCGGTCTATAAAAAGAAGTAACCGCCCCAGCTCACCAACTGTGCGGTTACTTCTGAACCAATAGCAGAGGGGCAACCGTCTACCGGCAGCGCCCTTTCTATGATTTAGTATAACCGCCTGATATGAATTTGTCAAGCCGTCTTATTGCCCCGGGGACGGCGGACATCCCCCCTTGCGCATCCAGTCGAAGTTTGCTATAATAATGCGGGAGGCAACCGAGCATGAGAATGATTTCCTGGAATGTCAACGGCCTGCGGGCCTGCCTGCAAAAAGACTTTATGTCAATCTTCGGCCTTCTGAACGCCGACTTCTTCTGCTTGCAGGAGACCAAGCTGCAAGAGGGACAGGTGGCGCTGGAATTGCCTGGCTACGCGCAGTTTTGGAGCTGTGCCGAAAAAAAGGGCTACTCCGGGACCGCCATTTTCGCGAAACGGGAACCCGTGTCGGCGGAGTACGGCGTGGGCGTCCCCGAATTGGACACCGAGGGAAGGCTCATCGTCCTGGAGTACGAACGTTTTTTCCTGGCCACCTGCTACACCCCAAACGCCCAGGACGGCCTCAAACGCCTGGACCACCGCATGGCGTGGGAGGACGCCTTCCGTGCGCGGTTGTGCGCGCTGGACGAGAAGAAGCCGGTGATCGTCTGCGGCGACTTGAACGTCGCCCATCAGGAGATCGACCTCAAGCACCCCGACCCCAACCGGGGCAACGCCGGTTTTTCCGACGAGGAGCGGGAGAAGTTCCAAACGCTGTTGGACGCTGGATTCACCGACACCTTCCGCTACCGCAACCCGGATATCGCCGGCGCGTATTCCTGGTGGAGCTACCGCGCCAACGCCCGCAAAAACAACGCCGGATGGCGCATTGACTATTTCCTGGTCTCAGACCGCATTCGCGACGCCGTCAAGGCGGCCCCAATCTACAGCGAGATTTTGGGCTCAGACCACTGCCCGGTGGGCATCGAAATCGAGGAGGCACAAATTAAACATGAAATATAAGTTTATCCGCCGCGCCGGCGTATCCCTTCTGCTGCTGAGCAGCCTGCTTTCGCTGTCCCTTCCCGCCGGGGCGGACGGCGTCGATATCAACAACGCGCCCGCCATAGACGGGGCGGACGTCAGCACCGCGCCGGAGGCGGAGAATCCTTCCCTTCCCCCGGCTGAGGAAACCCCTTCCGCTGGGGAGAACGAGGCGGACCCCCCGGTAAAAGAGCCGTTGGTCCTCAACAACGCCAGCGATTGGGCGGTGCAAAACCTGCAGGAGGCCGACATGCTGAACCTCCTGCCCGACATCCTCCGCAGCGCGGATATGAAAGAGGATATCACCCGGCGTGAAATGTGTTATCTGGCCACGACGGCCTACGAGCGCATCACGGGTAACGAACCCATTCCCATTCGAACCGACTACTTTACTGACACCGACGACAGCCTGATCTGCGCGGCCTACGAAATCGGCATCGTCGGCGGCTACACCGACGGGACTTTCCTGCCCGAAAAGCTGCTGACCAGACAGGAGTTTTTCCAAATCCTCGCCAACTTTAACCGTCAGATGGACAAGCCGGCCAACCTGAACAAGGACTATCTGAAAAGCTTCTCCGATCACGATACGGTGGACGATTGGGCGGAGCCGGCCACCCAGGAAATGGTGGCCCTGGGCGTGGTCAATGGTACCGGCGGCAAGCTGCGCCCGCTGGACGCCTCCAGCCGTCAGGAATCCATCGTCATGTTTCTGCGCAACTATAAGGAGGCGAACCGCTACTTAAAAACCGAGTGGCTGACCGCCGAGCAGTTGGCCGAGATGAACAAGGCGGCCATGGAACAGGCTACAACTTCCGAGGCCGGACAGCTCGTCCAGATGGCGCTGTCGTATGTCAAGAAAAATACCCCCTATGTCTTCGGCGCGACCGGCCCCAACGCCTTTGACTGTTCCGGCTTTACCAGCTATCTCTACCGGCAGGCCGGCCACCCCATCAACCGCACCGCCCAACAGCAGACCAAAAACGGCGTGGAGATTAAAACCCGCGATGAAAACGGCAAGGTTACCTTTGAATATCTCCGTCCCGGCGATTTGCTGTTCTTTGCCAGCACCTATTCGTCCAGCGACCGCATTACCCACGTCGGCATTTACATGGGCAATAACCAAATGGTCCACGCCGCCAACTCGACCCGCGGCGTCACCGTCGATTCGCTGCTGTCCGGCTATTATTACAATCACTTTGACTCGGCGCGGCGCGTTCTGGAATAACTATGACACATACCATAACAGCCCCGCCCCAGACGCGTCTGGGG
>JAAWHG010000012.1 GCA_022795735.1 Oscillospiraceae bacterium | reverse complement strand
GCGGCTCTCTTGGCAATATTATCAAGCGGCACTTTGCCCTCACCCTCGCCAAACTCGACTTTTACGTTGATTACGCTGTCGGGTTTTTTGTGGGAAAGCATTACAACCGTCTCCACATGAGCGCATCTAGGAAACATATCCACCGCCTCCACTCGCATCGGCCCATACCCCGCGCCCAGCCGTGCGACATCCCGCGCCAACGTAGCCGGGTCGCAGGAAACATAAACCACCCGCTCCGGCGACATTTGCATAATTGCCCCGATGACATCCTCGCTCAACCCTTTTCGAGGTGGGTCCACCACAATCAATTCCGGGTGAACCCCGTCTTTTGCAAAACGTTCCGCAGCTTCCCCCGCGTCGGCGCAGAAGAACTCCACATTTTCAATCTCATTCTGTGCGGCGTTCTCCTTCGCGTCGGCCACCGCATCTTCCACCACCTCTACCCCGTAAACCTTCCCCGCTTGCCGCGCGAGGCAAAGGGTGATGGTCCCCGTCCCACAGTAGAGGTCCAACGCCGTCTTGGCAGGCCCCGCCAGCTCCAACGCCAACTCGTACAGCCGTTCCGCCTGCGCCCGGTTGACCTGAAAAAATGACCTCGCCGACAGCCGGAACCGCAGACCACAAAGGGTTTCCTCAACGCTCCCATCCCCCCACAGGGGGATCAATTCTTTTCCCAAGACCGCGTTTCCGCGCCCGCTGTGTACGCTGACAACCAGCGTCTTCAACGTCGGGACCGCCCCGCGCACCATAGTAATCAATTCCTCCGCATGGGGCGGCCGCGCCGTGCATACCACGCATACCAGCACCTGTCCAGTGGCGGTCCGCACATGGATATGACGGACCATCCCCGCATGCCGCGTCTCATCCCACGCCGGGATGGAAAAACGCCGCATCCAGTCCAGAACAGCCCGCTTCGCCAAATCGGCTGCCTCCGGCTGAATCAAACAGCGCTCAACCGGCAGCACCTCATGGCTCCGCGCCCGGAAAAATCCCGCGACCGGCCCGCTTTCCCCAGGCGCAACGGGGTATTGGGCCTTGTTCCGGTATCCATAGCAGCGCTCCGCGCCCAAAATGGGGACCTCGCCCGGGTCAAATCCGCCGATACGGACCAATGCGTCCCGCACCCGCTGGGCCTTCAACCGCAGCTCTTCCGCATAGTCCATATGCCAGAAGTCGCAGCCGCCGCAGCGTTTGCCAAGCGGACAATCCCGCTCCACCCGATGGGGGGAGACCGTCTCCAACCGGACGATTCTGCCATAGGCCGCGTTGTGCCCTATGTGTTCAATGCGCACCCGGGCAGTCTCCCCTGCAATGGCGTCCGCAACAAACACCGCCTGTCCATCCGGGGCACGAAGGACGCCCTGCCCTTCACTGGTATAGCCGGTAACCGTACCGGTAATTTCGTCGTTTTTCCGCAGCATAACGGCCCGTCACACCTCGACTTTCAGGATATCGGCAAGCTGCCGCCAGGGAATGTGAAATTCATCGGTTCCCATTCCCTCGCCCAGTTCGCCTTCCGCATAGAGTACCACATAGGCGTCACTGGTCAGGTAGAACCGGTTCGGGTCGAAGCGCTCCGCCGCCAGCGTCTCCCATTCCGGCCTCCAGTAGACCGAGCCGGGACTGTCCGAACCCGGATGTTCCCGGATATACCGTCTCACGTTGTCAACCAGCCGCTCCGTATAGACCGCCTGCTCCGCGTCAAAGATATCGCCGGGAGTCAGCAGACCGCCGGTCTCTACGTCAAAGGTCTCTGTGAACTCCGAATACTGTACTCCCACATTCAATTCTCCCGTTCCGGGCTGCATCTCGTATACGGCCACGCTGCGGCGAACGGAAAGCAGCTTGCCGTCGTTCCGCTCTACCGTGCAATCCCCAACCAGCTCCAAAACGGCGTGCCGGTCGAGCGCCTGCTCGTAGACCTCCCCGTAGGCCATGTCATGCAGCTTATTGGCAACCCCTTCATAGTAAGCGTTGATTGCCGCCGCGCCGTTGCCAGCGCCTTCCAGTGCCGGAACCCGGATTTCATAGCTCACCGACTCTTCCACACTCCCGGACTTCTCTGTTATATCCACCGTAACGCCCATCTCCCCCTCGGATTCCGGCGTATGCGCTGGCTGCGGCGCGGGTTGCGGTTCGGTCTCTGGCTCCTTTTCCGGCGCGGGCTCCGGCTCATCCGCCGGAGCAGCCGGTTCCGGATCGGCCGCTGGCTGCGAAACAACCGGTTCCGGCTCCGGTTCGGGCACAGGCACAGCTTCCTTTGTGCAGGCGGCCAGCAGCAGCGCCGCAGTCAGAAGGAGTAAAATCAACTTTTTCATAGGATGTCCTCCCAGCTATTTTTGATAAAAATAGTGTAGCACACATTGCCCCGTTTTTCCAGTTTTACCGTGAAATCCGTCTTGATCCCGTCTCAAAAAAACCTGCGCCCTGCGGGGCGCGCCCCGGACATTCCGTCAAAAACGCGAGGCCAGGACCCATTTCAGGGACCTGACCTCGCGTTTGCATACGCCTATACGTAAATTTGCCGCTCAGCGGCCAAAAGGATCGGGCAGCTTTTCCGGCTCGGGGTAGGTTTCCCCCATGCAATCCACCCGGATGGAGTGAATCACCTGCGGCGTAGTCGGCTTGTCGCTGCCGTCGGTTTCGACGGCGGCGATTTTGTCCACCTCGCCGAGCCCCTCGATAGCGAGGCCAAAGGCGGCGTACTGCCCATCCAAAAAAGTACCGGCGGCGTGCATGATAAAGAATTGACTGCCAGCGGAGTCAAACGGATTGGCGCGGGCCATGGAGAGGACGCCGCGGTCATGGGAGAGCTGGTTCTTAACGCCGTTGGCCTGAAACTCGCCCTTAATACAATAGCCGGGACCGCCGGTGCCGTCCCCCTTGGGGCAGCCGCCCTGAATCATAAAGCCCGGGATGACCCGGTGGAAGGTCAGGCCGTCGTAAAAACCGGCGTTGGCGAGGGCGATAAAGTTGCGCACCGACTCGGGCGCGTTGTCGGGGTAGAGCTCGCAGACGATCTTGCCGCCTCCCTCGAGCTCAATGGTCGCAATGGGTAGCTCCATGGTCAATGACTCCTCTCTTTCATGGCCCGGTCCATCTGCCGCCGGGCGTCTTTTGTTGCCGCGTCGTCCCGTTTGTCGTAGAGCTTTTTGCCCTTGCAGAGGGCGATCTCCACCTTGACGCGGGAATTTTTGAAATAGACCGACAGGGGAACGAGGGCGTAGCCATCCCGCTTGATCTGGCCGTAGAGCCGGTTGATCTCCCGTTTGTGCATCAGCAGGCGGCGGGGACGCATGGGGTCCTTGTTGAAGATGTTGCCCTGCTCGTAAGGGCTGATGTGCATCTGACGGAGCCACAGCTCCCCGTCTTTGACGCCGCACCAGGCGTCTTTGAGGTTGAGCTTGCCCTGACGGATAGACTTTACCTCGGTCCCGGCCAGCTCAATTCCGGCCTCAAACCGCTCCTCAATGAAATAATCGTGAAAGGCCTTGGGATTTTTGGCCGCGATTTTCACGCCTTTGGCTTCCATACGCGCCTCCTATCTCCCCTGCGGCCGGCCGCCCCGTCTCCGCCGTCCGTCGGCGAAGGCCGCCACCCGGCCCGGAAGCGCCGGGGGATCAGAGCTGAGCTTCCTGGACGGCCTGGGGGCAGACCGGGCGGGAAGATCGTAGAAGGGGACCGTCTTGACGCCCCGGTCGGACGGCGGAGCGCCTACATTCCGCTTTTCCGGCTTGGCCGGGGCCGCCTGGACCGGCTTGGGCGCAGCAGTCTTGCGCGGCCCGGCGGGAGACTTTTTCGGCGGGGCTGCCTGAACCGGTGTGGCTGGCATTGGCTTGGCCACGGCGGCTCTGGGCTTGTTGGACGGGGCCGCTTTGGGGGTTCCGGCGCGCTGCGCCCGCTCCGACCTGGGTTGCCGCACCGCCTTGGGGGTGGGCTCGAACCGCTCCATCGGGTAGGGGTGGTCCTCTACCACCGGGACCGGCTTGCCGGTGAGGGTCTCAATATCCTTGAGATAGGCCAGCTCGTCGTAGTTGCAAAAGCTGATGGCAAGGCCGCTCCGGCCCGCCCGCCCGGTCCTGCCGATGCGGTGGACGTAGGTTTCGGGGACATTGGGCAGGTCGTAGTTGACGACGAGGGGCAGGTCGCTGATGTCGATGCCGCGGGCGGCAATGTCGGTGGCGACCAGGACGCGAATGTCTCCCTTTTTAAAGCTGTCCAGGGCGCGGACCCGGGCGGTCTGGCTTTTGTTGCCGTGGATGGCCATAGCGGGGACATTCTCCCGGTCCAGCTCCCGGACCACCCGGTCCGCGCCGTGTTTGGTGGCGGTGAAGACCAGAACCGACGGCTCGTCCCGCTCTTTGAGAAGCCACGAGAGGAGGTGCCGCTTGTTGGGCTTGTCCACCTTGTACACCCGCTGCTCGATGGCGTCCACCGTAGAGGACTGGGGGGCCACCTCTACCCGCACCGGGTCGTGCAGAATCTGCTTGGACAGCTCGGCGATCTCCTGCGGCATGGTGGCCGAGAAAAGCAGCGTCTGCCGCTGCTCAGGCAGACGGGCGATGACCTTGCGCACATCGTGGATGAAGCCCATGTCGAGCATCCGGTCGGCTTCGTCGAGGACGAAGGTTTCGATTGCGCTCAAATCGGCGTAGCCCTGGTTGCACAGATCGTTGAGACGTCCCGGGGTTGCAACGAGGATATCAACCCCCCGCTGCAGGGCGTCGGTCTGTGGCTGCTGGCCGACGCCGCCGAAGATGACCGTGCTGCGGGGCCGGAGTCCTGCGCCGTACTGGGTGAAGTTGTCCTGAATTTGCAGGGCCAGCTCGCGGGTGGGGGTGAGGATCAGGGCGCGGATGGGACGGTGGGCACGGTTGACCCGCCCCTCCAGACGTTGGAGAATGGGGATGGCGAAGGCGGCGGTTTTGCCGGTGCCGGTTTGGGCGCAGCCGATTAAATCCCGCCCGCTGAGCACCGGGCCGATGGCCGCAGCCTGGATGGGGGAGGGGCGCTCATAGCCCATTTTGGAGACAGCCCGCAGGATGGCGGGCAGAAGGTTAAGGTCCTGAAAGGTCTGAATCTTTTTTGGGGTCATAGTTTTCCTTTTTCCTGTCAAATTTCTTGGGCTTGTTTGTATCGGGACAACAAGTTTTAGTATTATAGCGCAGTTTCCTGGAAAAAGCAAGGGAATGTTCGCGGCGCGTCATGTCCGGCGGGCCGGCATGGATGTCCGCGCCGCAAAAAATAAATGGGTTGGGATAGTTTGGCCAAAAAATCAGTTGTCTTTACACAACACATAGACTGTGCTATATTTATCCAAATTACATAAGGTCAGGGGTGAGAGAATGATACCACCTTGTTTGACGCCGCTGCTGGCGGCAGCAAAGGACGCGGAGGCTGAATTTTCCCTGAAATACCAGAAGTTTCGAAAAAATTGTCTGAAAAATGTGTTCCGCTGCGCGATGGTTGTTTTCATTCTTCTGGGCGCTTTTGCTGCGGCAGTTCATTTCCGGGCGCAAAATTCATTCCAGGATATTATGGCTTCAATTGCTGATGCGGATGGGCTTCAAATCGCGTTAAAAGATTACCGCTCGGGACGTAGCGTTGATTTGGTTGACGCTGCAACGATAGAGACAATCCGTAAAAGCATATCGGAAATTCAATATGGGGGACTCTTTTGGGGAGAAGACCTCATAACCCCTGCCGACCAGGCCTATTCGCTCATTGCTTTCTCTAAACAATCTCATGCGGTTTTCACGATTTCTGCTTGCCCGGAAAAGTCACGTGTGATCGGGAGTCCCTTTACCATCTCCATAGACAATTATGATAGCTTATATGAAACTGTGAAAAGGGCGTTTGATTAAATGACAAACTCGCAGTCCGCCTTGGCAGTCCTTTTTGTTCTCGACGTGTCCCGTCTTGATTTAGGAGGCGGCATATGGTACAATAAATACAGAAAAACCGTAGGATAAACCAGTATGAAAGGGGATAACGGCATGACGGCAAAGGAATTGTTGGCGCAGGCCGCGGTGGCGATGGACCGGGCCTACGTACCCTATTCAAAATTTCAGGTGGGGGCGGCGCTGCTGGGGCGGTCGGGGAAGGTTTACCTCGGCTGCAACGTGGAGAACGCGGCCTACGGCCCCACCAACTGCGCCGAGCGAAGCGCGGTCTTTTCGGCCATCAGCCAGGGAGAGCGGGAATTTGCCGCCATCGCGGTGGTGGGCGGCCTGGGTGGAAAGCCCAAGGGAATCTGTCCGCCCTGTGGCGTCTGCCGTCAGGTGCTGCGGGAATTTTGCCCGGACGATTTTCCCATCCATCTCCAGGACGCCGACGGAACCGTCCGGACCTTTACCCTGGCCGAGCTGCTGCCCCAGAGCTTCGGCGGCGCATTTTTAGAAAAGGAGGGGGATTGAACCATGCGGGTATACGATATCATTGAAAAAAAGGCGGCCCGGGGGGAATTGACCGGGGAGGAGATGAAGTTTTTCATCGACGGCGTGTGCGACAGCTCCATTCCGGACTACCAGACGGCGTCCTTTTTGATGGCGGTCTTCCTCAACGGCATGACCAAGCGGGAGCTGGCCGAATGGACCATCCGTATGGCCCATTCGGGCGACATGGTGGATTTAAGCGCCATTGAGGGAATCAAGGTGGATAAGCACAGCACCGGCGGCGTGGGGGACAAGACCACCCTGGTGCTCGGCCCCATTGTGGCGTCGTGCGGCGGCAAGCTGGCCAAGATGTCGGGCCGTGGCCTGGGCTTCTCGGGCGGGACCATTGACAAGCTGGAATCGGTGCCGGGCCTGCGCACGGCGTTGGAGCCGGAGACCTTTATCCGGCTGGTCAACACAGTGGGCATGGCCGTCGCGGGACAGACCGCCAACGTCGCCCCCGCCGACAAAAAGCTTTACGCCCTGCGCGACGTAACCGCCACCGTCAACAGCATTCCCCTGATTGCCTCTTCCATCATGAGCAAGAAGCTGGCCGCCGGGGCGGACAAGATTTTGCTCGACGTAAAGATTGGCTCGGGCGCGTTCATGAAGACGGTGGAACAGGGCCGGGAGCTGGCCGCCGCCATGGTGTCCATCGGCGAGGCCAACGGACGGGAGACGGTTGCCATGCTGACCAACATGGACCGTCCGCTGGGCCGCTGCGTGGGCAATATGCTGGAGCTGCGGGAGGCGTGGAACACCCTCCGGGGCGAGGGGCCGGACGATTTGACCGAGCTCTGTCTGACCTTTGCCGCGCGCATGCTGCATATGGCGGGACTGGGGACCGAGGCGGACTGCCGGGCGCGGGCCGAGGGTTCCATTCGGAGCGGAGCGGCGGCGGAGAAATTCCGGGCCTTTTTGGAGGCCCAGGGAGGCGATTTCCGAGCGGTGGAGCAGCCGGAACGGTTTTATCCGGCCCCGCGCTGCCGGGTGATTGAAGCGGAGCGGGACGGCTGGTTTGCGGTCCGGTCCGCCGAGACGGTGGGCAAAGCGTCGGTGTCCCTTGGGGCCGGACGGCTTCGCAAGGAAGACGCCATTGATTACATGGCCGGCATCGTCTTCGCCTGCGCGCCGGGCGAGGCGGTGGCGAAGGGGCAGCCGTTGTGTACCCTTTATGCCGCCGATGCGGCCCGGATCAACGAGGGTGAAGCGATTCTCCGCGAGGCCTTGGACGTGCGGGAGGATGCTCCCGCCGGGGAGGCGTTGATTCTTGACGTTGTGGACAAGAATAGCCTGAAATGAGGCGCAGCGTTCTTTCCATCATCGTGGCGCTGTCCGTGCTTGCCTGTCTGTCCGCCTGTGGGAAAGACGCGGTGAACACGGCGGCAGAGATATCTGTTGACAGGCAGTTTCCGGACAGCCTGGTTGGCGCTCGCGGTTGATACTGATTACCAAATGATAGATACCCCCTGATGCAGGACTTTCCTCGTCCTACATCAGGGGGTTGACTGTATATAGTCCGCTTTCAGCTTCATTCTAAGGTAGGAATCGTCTTTTGCGCGCAGTCGATCAGCGCTTGGACCCCCGGCTTCTGCCCCGCCCCGGTGCGGACGATAATTCCCAATTCCCGGTGGGCCCTCGGCTCAATGGGGAGGACCTTAACCGTCGGCGGGCGGCCCGTCATAATGAGCTTGGTCATAATGCTGACCCCCAGCCCATGGGCCACCATGGAAATCACCACCGAGTCGTCCACCGTTGTACGGCGGATACGGGGTGCGACCTGATTGCGCCGGAACATAGGCATAATGTCGCGGGTAAACCCCAGGGAGGGCATGAGAAACTCACGCCCCTCGAAAGCGCTGACCGGGAAGGTCTCCCCATCCCCGCCGGGGTCGTCGGGAGAGAGAATCGCAACGAGAATATCCTCCTTTAGCGGGATAAACTCGGCCTTAAGGTCGTCCTGCCGGCTGACAAAGGCCATATCCACCTCACCGGAACGTACCCAGCCGTACAGCTCTTCAATCCCCCCCATCTGTACGTCCACGCGGACGTCGGGGTCAATGGTGCGGAAGCTCTGCAAAATGGCGGGGAGCCAATGCACCGCCATGCTGGAGTAGGCCCCGGCGCGGATGGAGAACTGCTCCCGGCGGCGGACGGAATCAATTTCGGTCTCCAGGGCCTGCCCGGCCTCCAAAAAGCGGCGGACGGCGGGTTCCAGGCGTTTGCCCTGTTCGGTCAGGCTGGTGCCGCTGTGGCCGCGTTGCAGGAGGGGAAAGCCGACCTCCTGTTCCAACGCGTTCATCATATGGGTCAGTCCCGACTGGGTACAGCCCAGGCTTTGGGCGGCCCGGGTGAAGGACCCCAGATCGGCGGAGGTCAAAAGGGCCTGATATTTTTTTGTGTCCATACGCCGCCCCCTCTGACCTGCGATACGGTTTTATCCCATATTTGTTCCTTGCGGACGTTACAGCAGGTAGTTATTTTCTCTGTTCGCCACTTGCAGGCCAACCAATTTATAGGTTGCGTATCCCCCCACAACCAATGGTTCCGCACGGCAGATTTCTTCTGCTTCTTCACGGCTTTCTGTTTTCAGAATATACATACCCGCCATGCCTGGATACCCCTGAAACACACCGCAGATTTCCAGTTTTCCGGCATCGTCCAGTCTTCTGATATTTTCGACGTGGTCGGTTACTACCTTTTTTGTCATCTTGTTGTAGGTCTTGCTTTTTTCGATCAGCATCAAATACATTAATTTTTCCATACCGTTTTTTCCTCTTTGGAAGGGGTTTTTAACAAACTCAATCCATGCCGTAGAACGCCCGGTAGGCTTTCATGGTCATATAGCAGTCCAGCTTGCCGACGATTTCCCACGGGGCGTGCATGGAGAGCACCGGAACGCCCGCGTCCAGGGTGTCGATGTTGCGCTTCGCCATATACTTGGCCACGGTGCCGCCGCCGCCCGCGTCCACCTTGCCAAGCTCGCCCATCTGCCAGCACACCCCGGAGCGGGAGAAGGCGCGGCGGAATCTCGCCACCACCTCGGCGGAGGCGTCGGACGCCCCCGACTTGCCCCGAGAACCGGTATATTTGCAGAGAGAAACGCCGTAGTTCATCCGGGCGCAGTTGTGCTTGTCAAACACGCTGTCATAGGCCGGGTCCAGCGCGGCGGTCACGTCGGCGGACAGGCAGACCGAGTTGGAAAGGCACCTGCGCAGATCGGCCCCCGTCGACGCGCAGAGCTGCTGCATCAAATACTCAAACGCCTCGGACTGCATGCCGGTCACGCCCTCGGAGCCGATTTCCTCCTTGTCGGCCAGCAGGCAAAAGGCGGTGTGCTCAGGCGCGTCCAGGGCGAGCAGCGGAGCCAGACAGGCGTAGGCGCATACCCGGTCGTCGTGCCCATACGCGCCGATCATACTGCGGTCAAACCCCACCTCTCTGGCCGGCATGGCCGGGACGAGGCAGAGCTCGGCGGACAGAAAATCTTCCTCGGTTATGCCGTATTTCTCATGGAGGAGGAGCAGGACGGCCAGCTTGACCCGATCCTTCTCCTTGCTGTCAACCGCCAGCGGCCGGCTTCCCACGAGGATGTTCAGATTTTCGCCGGACACCCCCTCGGCCAGCGTTTTCTTCATCTGCTCCTGGGCCAGATGAATGAGCAGATCGGTCACGCAGAAGACCGGGTCGCCCGGGTCTTCGCCGATGGACACCTTGAGGGTGCTGCCATCGGTCAGGGCCAGAACGCCGTGGATGGAAAGGGGGATGGCAGTCCACTGATACTTCTTGATGCCGCCGTAGTAATGGGTCTTGAAAAAGGCCATCTCCGCCTCCTCATACAGCGGATTGGGCTTGAGATCGAGGCGGGGAGAGTCGATGTGAGCCGCCGCGATGCGGGTTCCGTCTTCCAGCGGTTTTTTGCCAATGACGGCCAGGGAGACGCTTTTGCCCCGGTTGACGCAGTACAGCTTGTCGCCGGGGGTCAGGGCCGCCGTGGGGTCGTACTCCCGGAAGCCGGCTTTCCGCGCGGCGTCCACCACCCAGTCCACCGCTTCCCGCTCGGTCTTGGCCTCGTTTACAAAGCGGAGGTAATCCTTGCAGTAGGATTCGAGCTCGGCGCGGTTGGCGTCGGAGAGCTGGTCATAGCCGTTTTTGGAGTCCAGAAGGAGCTGTTTGCGCAGGTCTTTGTATTCCGATTCAGTCATGGGTATCATCCTCCAATATCTTGTTTAAAAACTGATCGCACTTGGCCGCAAAAGTGCCGGTGTCCGGACAGTCGTTGTATAACGTATAGCCGCAGAGGGCGGAAAATGCCCCGTCCGGCTTCTGCGCGGCAATGCGCAGACGGGCGTAATCCTCGGAAATACCCTCCCGCTGAATGAGACGGCGGATGCGGGCCTCCAAAGGCGCGGTGACCGCCACGGTGATATCGCAGAGCGCGCCCAGGCCGCTTTCCACCAAGGCGACGGCGTCGAGGGCGGCCAGCGGACGGTCACCGGCCTGGTCCAACAGACGCTTGGCCTCGGCGGTGACGCGGGGATGGGTGATTGCCTCCAAAGCGGCCAGGGCGTTTGGGTCGTCAAAGACCAATTTTCCCAATTTTTTTCGATTCAATGCGCCCCCCTCTGTAACCCCGGGGAAACGGGCCTCCAAGGCCGCCAGCAGGGCGGAATCTTCCTTTAAAAGCCGGTGGTAGACGGCGTCGCAGTCCACGACCACGCCCCCCCTGGCCGCCACGCGGGAGAGCAGGGTGGTCTTTCCCACGCCGGAGCCGCCGGTGATGCCCAGGACCGTCACAGCGCGTCCTCCGTCACGATTTGAAAGCCGGCGGCCTTTCCCAGACGGTTTCGCACCGCGTAACCCACCCCGCCGCATTCGGGGCAGCGGGCGTAAATGGTTTTCACCTCCGCCCGGTCCAACGCCCGCAGAGCGGCAAAAAGGCCATGGGCGAGACTTTCCGGGTCGCGCTCGCTGCCATAGGCGGTGGGGGCGAGGCCGCCGTAGAGGGACAACTCCTCCGCGAAGCAGAGCACCGCGTCGCCGGGCTGAAACCGTTTACGGACATAGGCGGCGGCCTTTTCAGCCGGACCGGCGACAATCAAAACCTGCCCCTGGGGGGCGTAATGCTTGTACTTCATACCGGGCGCGCGGACAACGGCGTCGCCGGCGGGCTGGGCGGTCACCGCCTGGTCGATTTCCAATTCCCCCAAAACCTCCCGCAGCTGTTCCGGGGTAACGCCGCCGGGACGGAGCAGACGGGGAACGCCGCCGGAGAGGTCCACAATGGTCGATTCCACCCCCACCCGGCACGGCCCGCCATCCACAACCGCGTTGATGCGCCCGTCCATGTCGTGGAGGACGTGGGCGGCGGTGGTGGTACTCGGCTTGCCGGAGCGGTTGGCCGAGGGGGCGGCAACGGGGACGCCGGCGGCCCGGATGATTTCGCGGGTGACATCGCAGGCGGGGCAGCGGACGGCGACGGTGTCCAGCCCCGCCGTGGTTTCCCGGGGAATCGACTCCCGGCAGGGAAGGACCATGGTCAGCGGGCCGGGCCAGAAACGGCGCGCCAGCTCCCGCGCGGCGACGGAGATGGAATGGCAGAGACCGTCCAGCTCGGAGGCCGACGCGACGTGGAGAATCAGCGGGTTGTCCTGGGGCCGCCCCTTGGCCTCAAAAATCTTTCGGACGGCGGCGGGGTCGAGACCGTTGCCGCCCAGGCCGTAGACGGTCTCGGTGGGCAGGGCGACCAGCCCGCCGTTTTGCAGGATGGCGGACGCGATACGCACGGTTTCGGGGCCGCCGGCAGCCAGACGCAGGGTATCCATGCTCAGGCCCCCTCGCTGTGCTGAAGCTTATCGGCCTGGTCCGCCGTGACCAGGGCGTCAATCAGCTCGTCGAGGGAACCGTCCATAATGGCGTCGATTTTGTAGAGTGTTAATCCGATTCGATGGTCGGTGACCCGGCCCTGTGGAAAATTATAGGTGCGGATGCGCTCGTTGCGCATGCCGGTGCCGACCTGGCTGCGGCGGAGACCGGTGTGCTCCGACTCAATGCGGGTCTGCTCGATTTCATAGAGCTTGGAGGCCAGCATGTGCATGCACTTCTCCCGGTTCTGCACCTGGCTGCGCTCCTCCTGACAGCTTACCACGATGCCGGAGGGCTTGTGGATCAGACGGACCGCCGAGGAGGTCTTGTTGATATGCTGCCCGCCCGCGCCGGAGGAGCGGAACACCTGCATCTCAATATCCTCGGGACGGATTTCCACGTCAACCTCCTCCATCTCGGGCAGGACGGCCACGGTGGCGGTGGAAGTGTGGACCCGCCCGCCCGACTCGGTCTCCGGGACCCGCTGGACCCGGTGGACGCCGCTCTCAAATTTGAGGCGGGAGTACGCGCCGGAGCCGGTGAGGATAAAGTCGGCCTCCTTGACGCCGCCGAGCTCGGTTTCGCTGTAGTTTAAAAGATCGACGCTCCAGCCCATGGAGGCGGCGTACATGGTGTACATGCGGTAGAGGGAGTGGGCGAAAAGTGCGCTCTCCTCACCGCCCACTCCGCCGCGAATTTCGATGATGACGTTTTTCTCATCGTTGGGGTCGCGGGGCAGCAGCAGGACCTTCAACTGGTATTCCAGATTTTCCAGGTCCTTCTTGGCCTGGGTGTACTCCTCCTGGCAGAGCTCCTTCATATCGGGTTCCAAGGGGCCGTCCAGCATCTCGCGGAGGTCCTTGGACTCCTGTTCGATTCTGCGGTAACGGCGGTAGGTCTCCACCACCGGCTCGAGGTCCTTCTGCTCCTTGAGAAGTCTTGCGGCTGCCTTGGGGTCGGCGTAGAAGTCGGGCTGGGCGGCCCGCTGTTCCATTTCCAGATATTTTTCTTCCACCAGCTTTAATTTTTCCAGCATGGGGGTTTCTCCTTACATTGTCAATGAATGGTGTTATTTTAACGCATTTTTCCTGCATCGTCAAATCCTCTTTCAGAAATAATATAAAATATCTGAAAAAAAGAGGTGTGAGCGTGTGAAAAAACTGACGGCGCTCCTGCTTGTGGCGGCGCTGCTCTGCGTCGTCGCGGGCGCGGAAGGACGCGTGGCGGGCGGCGAGCGGAGCGCGAACAAATACGTTGCGCTGACCTTTGACGACGGGCCGACGGGGGAGCTGACGGCCCAATTGCTGGACGGACTGCGGGAACGCTATGTATCGGCGACCTTTTTTCTCTGCGGCTACCGGGCGGAGGAATACCCGGCGCTGGTGCGGCGCATGGCGGAGGAGGGCCATGAGCTGGCGATTCACGGTTGGCGGCACGCCTATCTCCATACGATGGCCCAGGCGGAAATCCGGGAAGAGCTCAAGGGAACCGGAGAGCTGATTGCGGGGTTGACCGGCGTGCGGCCCAAGCTGTTTCGTCCGCCGGGCGGACTTTGCAGCGAGACGGTGATGGAGGAGGCGGCCCAGGAAGGACTGTCCGCCATTCTGTGGAGCGTAGACCCGGAGGACTGGAGCACCCACGACGCCGGGGCGGTGGTCAGGCGGGTGCAGAAAAAGGCGCGCGACGGGGATATTCTGCTCATGCACGATCTGAGCCCCTCGTCGGTAACGGCGGCGCTGCGGCTGATCGACCAGATGACAGCGCAGGGCTATCAATTCTGCACGGTTTCCGAATTGGCGGCAATCCGTGGAAAGCGGTTGGAGGCGGGGGAAAAATATTACAAATTCCCAAAGGAAACCGAGGCCTAGCCGGGCAAGGCGGTCTCCTTCTGCCGTCCGCGCACATGAAAAAACCCTCCCCCGCGCATACTAACGGCAAGGGAGGGATTTTCTATGTACAAAGACGACACCTGTAAGCTGTTGAGCGAGTGCGACGTGGGGATTCAGATGGCGGTCCGGGCCATCGACGAAGTGCTGCCCGTGGTGGAGAGCCCCCACCTCCGGCAGGAGCTTTCCAACTCGCGGCGGACCCATGAACGCCTGCGGGCGCAGACCAGGGACCTGCTGGACAAGCACCAGTCGGCCGGCAAGGTGCCCAGCGCCATGGCCAAAAGCATGAACTGGCTCAAAACCAACGTCAAGCTGGCGGTTCAGCCGGGAGACCAATCGGTTGCCGACCTGATGATTGACGGCTGCAACATGGGGGTCAAGAGCCTGCACCGCTACTGCAACCGCTACCCCGACGCCGGGGCCGACGCGGTGCAGCTGGTGGACCAGGTCATTGAGGAGCAGCAGCGCCTGACGCGGGACATCCAGAGCTATCTATAGAATAGGCGTTCCATCCAATACCGCAGCGGCCAGCCGGTCGCCGCGGTATTCCAGCTTGAGGGAGAAAAAGGGGCGGTCCTCGTCAAGCAGGCGGAGGAAAATCCGGTCGCCCTCCCAGGTAGGGAGAGAGGGAACCTGGGATTTGGGAACCCATTCCAGCGTCCCCTCGTCGCAGTCGCGGAGCGTCCCGGAAAAGCTCGCGCTGTGAAAGAGGTGCATATACTCGGTCGGGTATTGGTCGGAGATGAAGGTCACGACGCCGCGGTAGGTATAGCCGGTCATGGTCAGGCCGGTTTCCTCATAGACCTCCCGCAGGGCGCAGTCCTCGGGGCTCTCCTTGTCCTCAAACTTGCCGCCCACGCCGATCCATTTGTCCCGGTTGATGTCGCGCTCCTTTTTGACCCGGTGGAGCATCAGGTAGCAGCCGTCCCGTTCGAGGTAACAGAGGGTGGTGTTTATCATTGTATCGTCTCCCACAGGGCCTCCTCCTCGGCGACAGTCAGCAGGACATGGCCCCGGTCGATGAAATACTGTGCCGTCCGCGAGCCAGGGGTGAGGGTGAGGGCGCACCAACTGTAATTGTCCGGCTTTGCGTAAAACCGAAACTCAATGGAGGCGTCATAACTGGGGTTCTCGTTGACAAAGAAATAGTAAAGCTGCGGCAGCCCGATTTTCCCTTCTTGCAAATCAGGGAGGACACAGTTGGTGAAGATCTCGTAGGCCTCCTCCTGGGAGAGGGACAACTCGCTGGCAGGCTTGGTAACCGTTTTCCCCGCGCTCTCCGCCGCAGCCTGAATCGGTTCGGCGGCATAATTATAAAAGTCGGCGGCGGAGATGTTCTGCGGCCCCTGGATGGGAAAATCGGGGAGGCAGGAAAGGGTAGCAAGGTCGGGCTCGGAGAGCAGTTCATTCATGCGGCGGCCCGGGCTGTCCATGCTGCGCCATTGTTCTTCGGTGCAATAAACGGTGTATTCACGTTCCATAATCGCGCCGTTTTTCAGATAGTAGTCCAAGTAAATATGGGCCATATCCACACCTCTCCCCATGTCGGAGCTGGAAAGCGTCTCCTGATTCCGCTTGTCCTGGATGATGGATTGATGAAGAGCTATGAAATCGGCGATATAGTCCGGGTCGTCCACTATAATGGTGCTGCCATTTGTGCCGCTGCACCAGATGGATACCTGTTCCACGTCCTCCAATTGGGGAACGCGGCGCTCAAAGCCGGTCACGTCGAACTCCATCATGAGAACGGCGGCGGTCAGGCAGAGGGCGAACACGCCGTAACCGACCCACTCCCGCCCGAACACGCGGAAGGTCTTCTTCAGCAGAATCTCGGCGGTGAAGTACCCGATAAAGCCCCCGGCCAGCAGGCAGAGCAGCATGACGGCCAGGCTTGGATTGCCGCTTCCCTCAAAGAACAGGAAGGCCGCCAGGGAACCCAGCACCAACGCGCACCCGGCCGCAAAGCAGTATTTGAACACCGGGCGCAGGGGCCGCACCGCGATCACATCCCCGGCGGCCTCCATACGGCGGCGGCGGAAGAGCAGGAAAGCGGCGGCCAGCAGAACGACGGCGGCAATGGTCAAGGCCAGAAGGTATCCCCAATGCAGGAAGGATATCCCGATAATCTGTGACCCCTCGCTGAGACCGTCCCCAAAGTATTCAATGTATACGTTTTGACGGGAGAACAGATAGAAGGTGGGCGAGAGGGGGGCGAGGACGGTGTAGCCCCGGGCGTCCAGCCCATAGACAAAGGTGGCGAGGATGTTGACGGTTACATAGTTGATGACAACGGCGGTGAAATTGGCCAGAACATAGAGCACCGGCAGGGCGAGAATTTGTCCCACCAGGGCGGCGCAGAGGGCCGCCAGCGCGTAAAAGAACAGATAGAGCAGAGAGGCGATGGACAGCCAGGTCATGACGGCCATTCCGGCGGACAGTCCCATGGAGGCCGCCGCCGCCCAGGTCAGCAGGGCGACGATCAGATTGGGAATCAGCCCCATGGTCAGGGCGGTGACCAGATTGGTGCAGAACCACGCCTCCCGGCGGACGGGGAGGGCGGCCAGGGCGTTGACGCTGGCCGTCTTATAGTACCAGCCATGGAGGGCCATGGCGACAAAAATGGCGTAGACCATGGTAATCAAGGTCGTGGGTTCAACATTGAGCGCCATCCGCTGGATGCTCCAGACGTCAAAATATTGGTCGCCCCGGCGGGAGAGGATGGACAGGGGCATGATGACCAGCCAAATACCCAAATAGGCCAGCCACAGGGGAGCAAAGCGGGTCAGATTTTTACGATAGACCGCGGGGCTAAAGAACGATACTTTTGACGGCATAGTCAACGCCTCCTAACTCATAGATGAAAATTTCCTCCAATGAGAGGGGAATCAGGTCGCAGAAGATGGGCAGCGTGGCCGAGATGCTGTGCTGGATATCCTCCTGCGCGCCGCGAACAATGAGGGTGCGGACCCGCCCGGTGGCCGATTCATGGATGATGTCCAGGGTGGAGGGCAGGGGATTTTCGGTGACGAGCTGGACCTTGACGATGTGCTCCTGAAGCTCGCTGAGGGAGCGTTCGAGCAGCATTTTTCCGTGGTTCATAATGCCCACATGGTCGCAGACATCTTCCAGCTCCCGCAGGTTGTGGGAGGAGACGACGACGGTCGCGCCGCGCTGGCCTGCGTCGTCCAGAATCAGGCTCCAGACCTGACGGCGCATCACCGGGTCCAGACCGTCCACCGGCTCGTCCAAAATCAGATAGTCGGGCCGGGTGCACAGGGCCAGCCAGAAGGCGGCCTGCTTCTTCATACCTTTGGAGAGGCGGCGCATGGTGAGCCGGTCGCTCATGCCGAAAGCCTCGCCCAGGCGGGCGTAGAGGCCGTCGTCAAATTGAGGATAGACCCGGCGGTAAAAGCGCATCATCTCGCGAATGGTGGCCTGGGGGAAATGGTAAATCTCGTCGGGGATGGAGGATATCCGTCCCTTGAGGGCGGCGTTTTCGTAGATGGGGTGTCCATCGAGCTCGACGGCGCCCTCGTCGGGGCGCATCACGCCGGTCAGATGGCGGATGGTGGTGGTTTTGCCCGCGCCGTTGGGGCCGACAAGACCGTAGACTGCGCCGTCGGGGACCGTCATGTTGAGTCCGTCCAGGGCGCGGAAACCGTCAAAGCTTTTGACGGCGTTGTGTACAGAGATCATAGGTTCGACTCCTTTGCATTGTGATGGAGGCGCGCGGTCAGGGCGTCGGCGGACATGCCCAGGCGGAGCAGCTCGACGGCCGCCTCGTCGAAGGACGCCAGGAGGGACTCCCGCCGGCTGTCGGCCACGTCGCTCAGCGCTGCGGCGAAGGAGCCCTTCCCGGCAATCGAGTAGATAAAGCCCTCCGCCTCCAGTTCCCGGTAGGCGCGCTGGATCGTGTTGGGGTTGATGGCAAGGTCGGAGGCCAGCTCCCGAACGCTTGGCAGCTTCTCTCCGGCGGGCAGCGCCCCGGAGAGGATCAGTTTGCGGAAGCCGTCCCCTACCTGACCGTAGATCGGCTTGGAATCCCGATAATTCAAGACGATCAGGGACACGGAATCATCTCCTTTACTGTATGAATCATGCTAATACAGATAATATAATTGATACGGAAGACTTTGTCAAGGTTTTTTTATGGGTTCTTGAGGAAAACATCAGAGCAAGGCATTTTTATGAAAAAAGCATTTTTTTAAACCGTTAGAGCAGCTTGCAGCGGCTTTCGAAGAGGACTCGCAAAAAACGGGAGGACATCGGGCGGGCTCGCCTCATGTCCTCCTCCACATTTTTGCTTCTAACAGCGCCGCATCCAGCGCCGCTCTGATTGTCTGGTCCATGTTGTAGTAGCGATAGCTGCCCAGTCTTCCGCCGAATATCACGTCGGGCAACGTCCGGGCAAGCTGCTGGTAAGCCTGGTACAGATTTTGATTTTTTTCGTCATTGACCGGGTAATAAGCCTCCCGCCCCGGCCCCCAGACCGCCGGATACTCCCAACTGACCACCGTTTTGGGCTGCGTGCCGAAGAGAAAGTGCTTGTGCTCAATGCTTCTGGTATAGGGGACCTCCCGCGCCGTGTAGTTCACAACGGCATTCCCCTGCCAATTTTCCTGGTCCAGAACTCGCGTCTCAAAGGTCAGTGAACGGTACTCCAATTGCCCCAGGCAGAAATTAAAAAACGCGTCGATCTGACCGGAATAGACCGTCCGGGCCGCTATTCCCGGATTTTCCTGACGGAATTTCGCGTAGTCGGTGTTTAACAGGACTTCGCTCCCTGCCAACAATTTTTCCGCAATCGCATTGTATCCTTCCATGGGGATTCCTTGGTATCTGTCCGAGAAATAGTTGTTGTCAAAGGTAAAGCGCAGAGGGATTCTTTGGATGATGAACGCCGGAAGCTCTTTGCATGGCCGTCCCCACTGCTTTTCCGTGTATCCTTTAATGAGTTTTTCATACACGTCCCGTCCTGCCAATTTGAGCGCCTGTTCCTCCAAATTCGCGGGCTCGCCAATGGATAGCTCCGCAATCTGCCGTTGGATGATTTTCTTAGCTTCAGACGGTGTGCGGATATTCCAGAGCTTGGAAAAGGTATTCATATTAAACGGAAGATTGTAGAGCTCGTCCCCGTAAATCGCGATTGGGGAATTGATATAGTGGTTAAATGGCGAAAAACGGTTGATATACGCCCAAACCTCCTCGTCCGAGGTGTGGAAAATATGCGCGCCATACCGGTGAACCTGGATTCCTTCGATCTCTTCACAATAAATGTTGCCTCCGATGTGTTCCCTGCGCTCGATTACCAGACAACGCTTTCCCCGGCTGCTCATCTGTTCGGCAAAGACGCAGCCATACAGGCCAGCGCCAACAATCAGATAGTCGTATTCTGCCACGCTCATTCTCCTAACGTCCTTTCTAGCGGCCCATTATTTTGCCGGGGCCTGCATTGCGTTGAATATCCAAGCTGTGTGCGCTCTCATACGTCCGGTTTGTTTTGCCTTTTCGTATAGTTTATACTTCTATTTTACCACAATTTCTTCTCTTTTTCAACCACATTCACGCCAAATCATTATTTCAGCAGCTCAAAACTGACTGCGGCAAAAACGGGTTTGGTACCCCTCCCCATCGGTCAATCGTTCTACAATTTCCGTCAAACGCCTCCAATCCTGATAGAGGCGGGCCATATCCTCGCGCCCACGCGCGGTCAGCTGGTAGTACTTTCTGGGCGGTCCGCCGGATTCCCGGCCGGGAAGCTGTTCCAGGACTCCTTCCCGGTGAAGCCGGCGCAGGACGGCGTAAAAGGCGCTGTCGTCCACCTCAGGAAAGTCTTCCCGAAGACTGCGTATCACGTCATAACCGTATCGTGGCTCTTTTGACAAGCTCGCTAACAGGCAAAGCTCCAGCACTCCCTTTTTAAGCTGCGCGTCCATGGCGGTTCCCCCACTTCTGCATCAAAAGCGCAATGCCCGCCCCCAACCAGCCCAAGGCATAGGGTGTGAAAACACCGGCTGCAAACCCCGACAAAAACCGGGCGTCCGTCGTTGCCGAAGGGTCAAAATGGGCAAGCGTTTGCACGCAGACGCCAAGCGAGGCCAGAACGCCCACGCAATGCGCCGCAGGGAGAAGGAATGCGGGGGAATCGAGCCAGCTCTTGACAAGGGCAGGCAGCATAGCAAATGCCGTTAGCAGGCAGAGTACGATGTATACGATATAAACCACGCTCTCTGGACTTGCCGCGGCGAGCGTTTCCGGAATGTAGGCGACATAGACGGTGAGACCGGCAAAGGCCAGCAGGAAAAGGAGGGGGAGCAGCATGAGAACGGCCAGCTCCCGGCGTCCCGTTCCGGAGAGGGGCGAACCCTTCGGGACCCCGCGCCAGAACAGGCAGAGAAGCGGGAGCAAGAGCGGCGCGGCGAACAGCGAAAGCGCTTTGCTCCAATCAAACATTGGCCCAAACCCACGTGTCAGCCACAATGCCAAAGGGGGCCAGAGCACGAGCAGCGCAAGCCGCTGCCCGCTCCTGTCGTCCCCCTCTGTCCGCATTGCCGGCCGCAGACGGGTCTCCACAGCGCGCCCATGGCGAATCAGCCATGCGGTCAGCGCCGCGCACAGCACGGCGGCAAGGAATCCGCTCAGCAGCGGCAAATAGGACGGCGTAGACTGCCAACTCAAAAAGCGGCTGATTCCGGCGAGAACGCCCTGACAGCAAGCGGCGGGAATCAGATACCAAAACGATTTCCGCCAGGCCCGCAGCAGGGAAAGCAGCAGAACGGCCGCCAGCAGTATTTCCACGCAGCACAGGGCGTCGATGTACTTCCGGCCAAACGGAGTAATCCCATCCGAAAAGGCGGCTTGCCAACGGGCTATGAGTAGATATCCGAAGACCAGCGACACGAGCCAAAGCAGCATCGCAATGATGCAGAGGCGTAAAACACGCCGCTTTTCCCGCTTCGGCAACGCGGCGATGGGCGCATTCCGCCAAAAGACCCAGAGCAGCGGAATCAACAGCCCGGCAAACCAGACGCACCCAGGATGCCGGAAGACAAGGAACGGCAGAAAAACCTGGCCAAGGCAGATCAGCGAGCCGGGGATGGGCACATTGTCCAGCAGAAACGCCAGCGCAAATACCGCGATGGCCAGCAGGCCCAACGGCCTGCCACCAAATCCCTCCGCCCGGCTCAGCTCGCGGGCGGTCTGATTGGGCGGACCAAATTGCGCGCACAGCTCCGCCTCAGAACGTCCCGCCCGGATTCCGTCGTCAAAGAAGCCCGCATAATCGGACACCACCTCCTGAATCATACTGCGCTGCGCGAGGCGCCACCGCAGCGCCCGGTTTAACTGCCGCAGATATTGCTTTTTTGTACCCGGCATTTTATTTCACATCCTTCCCTAAAACTACTGTTTATCAAACAAGTGTTGAAGCCAGTATAGCATACTACTGAGCAATGGTCAATAGTAAAACTTCCAAAATGCCAACGTCCTTTGTCACTTTTACCCCATGATTTGGCGAAATTCGCATTTTTACTTGACACCAGGCAGTGGGAGATGGTAAACTATGATTCGTGTAACTATTTGTTTCTGAATGGCATGACCAAGGGGGGCGCGTACAATGTCTGTGATTCACCAGCTCTCCCCCCACGTGGCCGATCTGATCGCCGCCGGCGAGGTGGTCGAGCGGCCCGCCAGCGTGGTCAAGGAGCTGCTGGAGAACGCGGTGGACGCCGGGGCGAAGCACATCACCGTCGAGCTCAAACACGGCGGGATGACCTTCCTCCGCGTCAGCGACGACGGCTCCGGCATGGACGCGGCCGACGCCGAAACCGCCTTCCTCCGCCACGCCACCAGCAAGCTCCGCGAGGCAGGGGACCTCGCCGCCATTCAAACGCTCGGGTTCCGGGGGGAAGCCCTCGCCGCCATTGCCAGTGTCAGCCGGGTCGATCTTCTCACCCGCACCGCCGGGGACGACGCTGGGACGAGCCTCCGCTTGGAGGGCGGAACGGTTGTGGAGCGCAGCCCCGTTGGCTGTCCAGTTGGCACAACGATGATTATTCGCGACCTGTTTTACAATACCCCGGCCCGGATGAAGTTCATGAAGTCGGACGCCGCAGAGGCCGCCCAAATCCTCTCGGCTGTCCAAAATCAAGCGCTCTGTCACCCAGAAGTGTCCTTCCGCTGCCTCCGGGATGGACAGGAGCAGCTTTCCACCCCCGGGGACGGTTCCCTCAAAAGCGCGGTCTACACCGTCCTGGGGCGGGAATTTTCCAAGGACCTCATTGAAGTGGACAGCCGTTGGGAGGACTACCTGCTTCGCGGCTTTGTCACCAGCCCGACGGCCACCCGGGGAAATCGGTTGGCCCAACGCTTCTTTGTGGCCGGGCGGCCCGTCAAATCGAAGCTCCTCTCGTCGGCGCTGGAGCGGGCGTATGAAAACCAGCTCCTAGCGGGACGGTTCCCCGGCTGTGTTCTGCTGCTGGAGCTGCCGCCCCGGTTGGTTGACGTCAACGTTCACCCCGCCAAAACGGAGATCCGATTCCTCTCGGAGCAGGACGTCTTCGACGCGGTCCGCTACGGCGTTTTGGGCGCGCTGAACCGTGCGCCCGGCCGGCCGGAAATGAAGTTGAGTCCCCGGCCAAAGCCGCCGGTGGAAGCTCCCGCCGCCCAGCCCGGTTCCAAGCGGGAGTTCTATCAGACCATGGACGCGGCCCGGTTCCGGCAATTTGCCAAAACGGTGGCCCAGACGCCCCCCGCCCCGCCGGAGGTGGCCGGACGGGTTTTCGCGCCGCCCCCCAAGCCGGTGGAGGCCACCCTTTCCGCGCCGCCCGCCGCGCTGCGGTCCGAGCCCAGGCCTCCAGTTAAGGATCCGGCACCCGAACCGGTTCAGCAGAGTCTTCCGCTCCCCGCCGTCCCCGGCTACCGGGTGGTGGGCGAGGTGCTTGATACCTATATTATTGTCGAACAGGACGGCTGCATGCTGCTGGTGGACAAGCACGCCGCCCACGAACGGATTCTCTTTGAAAAGCTGCGGGCCGCCAAGGAGGCCCCGATGGGCCAGCTTCTCCTGTCTCCTCTGCCCGTCCGGCTGGGGCGGGAGGAGGCCGGCGCGGTGCTGGAGAACGCCGCCCTCTTGGCCTCCTTCGGTTTCGAGGCCGAGGACTTTGGCGGCGGCAGTGTGGTGCTCCGGCAGATTCCCGCTGAGCTGGATTTGTCTCAGGCGGAGGCCACATTGCAGGAGCTTGCCGCCCAGCTTTTGGAGGGACGGCGGGCCGCCGCCGACGCCCTCCGGGACCGTCTGCTCCACACCATCGCCTGCAAGGCGGCCATCAAGGCCGGCTGGCACACCGATCCACGCGAGCGGGACGAACTGGTCGCCCAGGTGCTCGGCCGGGACGACATCAAATACTGCCCCCACGGACGGCCTGTCTGCATGACGCTGACCCGCAGCCAGTTGGAGCGGCAATTCCGGAGGAGCTGAGGGTTTGGAGCGAATTGTCTGCGTCGTGGGTCCCACCGCCTCCGGCAAGACCCGGCTGGCCGTCGAGCTGGCCCTGGCGCTGGACGGCGAGGTGCTCTCGTGCGACTCCATGCAGATTTACCGGGGCCTGTCCATCGGGGCCGCCACCCCCACCGCCGCCGAAATGCGGGGGGTTCCCCACCATATGCTGTGCGTTGCCGATCCGGCGGAGGACTATTCGGTCAGCGCCTTTGCCGCCGCCGCCGACCCCATCCTGCGGGATATCCTCCGGCGCGGCAAGACCGCCATTCTCTGCGGCGGAACCGGGCTCTATGTCGATAGCCTGATGGCGGGCCGCAGCTTTGCGCCCGGCCCCTCCGCCGGACGGCGGGAGGCGTTGGAACGCATGGCCGACGAGCAAGGCATAGAGGCGGTGCTGGCCTATCTCGCCACTTTTGACCCCGAGAGCGCCGCCCGCCTCCACCCGGGCAACCGCCGCCGCATTCTCCGGGCGGTTGAAATCTACTTGGACACCGGGGAGACCATCACCGCCCACGACCGGCGTACCCGGAGCCAGCCGCCCCGTTATCAGGGCGTGTGGCTGGGACTGGACTTCGCGGAGCGGGCGGACCTGTACCGGCGTATCGACCGCCGGGTGGACCAGATGCTGGCGGATGGGCTGGTGGAGGAGGTCCGGACGCTGCTGGCTTCGGGTATCCCCCGAACCGCCACCTGCCTCCAGGCCATCGGCTACAAAGAGCTCATCGCCTACCTCGACGGGACCGAAACCCTCGACCAGGCCCGGGAGGCCATTGCTCGTGGGACCCGGCGCTACGCGAAGCGGCAGCGCACCTGGTTCCGCCGCAATCCCGCCGTTCATTGGATTTTACAGAACGAACCGCCTGATTTTTCTGCGGTTTTGTCGGAGGCCCGCCGGGTTCTCGCCCAATTCGACACGCCGTTGTGATACAATTTTAAATGAGTCCGGGAGCGATTCCGGATATTACATTCAGAGAGAAAGGAGTTGTCCGCCATGCCGAAACTCGCAGGTTTGGAGGAACAGTATCTGGAAACTCTCCGTCAGGAAAACTGCGGCGTCACCGTCTTCCTGATGAACGGCTTTCAGATGCGCGGCACCATCGTCGGCTACGACCAGGAGGCCATCCTGGTCTGGTCAGACGGAAAGCAGAACATGATCTACAAGCATGCCATCTCCACCATCACTCCCATGACGCCCGTTCAGATCGACATTCCCTACGAAGTATGAACCGCGTCCCCTCCTCCGCCCGGAGGAGGGGACTGCAAAAAAACCGTCATGAAACAAGGCAAAATTTACACCAAGCTGATTCTCGGCCTGCTGCTGTCGGCTGTGGTCGCCTATATGGGCTTTGCGCTCCTGCGGACCCTGGAGGCCCCCCTGTCCACCGTGCGGGCTATTGAATATGAGGCCGGGACCACCTGCCGTGTCACCGGCTTCGTGGTGCGGGACGAAACCGTCCTCACCTCCCCCTATGGCATTACCGTCCTCACCCGCCGGGAGGGCGAACGGGTCGGTGTGGGCCAGCCGGTCGCCACCGGCTACCAGTCGGCCGGCGCCCAGGCCCGCCAGATGGAGATTGAGGCCATGGAGGCCGAGCTCGCCCAGCTGCGATACGCCTGGTCAGGCGACCCCGACCTGGACAACACCGCCGCCCTGGATCAGGAACTAACCAGCCTCATAGCCGAGGCGGCGCGCGGTGCGGTCCAACATGATCTGGCCGCCGCCGAGGCGCTCGGCCCCCGCATCAAGGGACTGCTCCTCCGCCGCGACGCCAGCCCCGACAAGCTGGAGGCGCTGGGCGCGCAAATCGAAGCGCTGGACGCCGAGCTCGCCGCCCTGCGAAGCGGAAGCGGCGCGGGGGTCCGAACGGTGACGGCGCCCGCCTCGGGCTGCTTTTCGAGCGGGGCGGACGGCTACGAGCAGGTCCTCACCCCCGACCGGCTGTCCACCCTCACCCTCTCCGAGCTGCGGACCCTCTCTCCCGCCGCCCTGCCCGATGGGGCCTGCGGGCGGCTGGTGCGCAGCGGCGACTGGTACTTTGTCTGCGCCGTTCCCGCCGGGCTGGTGGACGAGCTGGAGCCGGGAGACACGGTGACCGTCGGCATCTCCCACGGCCCGTCCGGCACGATGGAGATGCGGATTACCCGTATCGGGGACGAGGAAAACGGCGAGCGGCTGCTTGTCCTCTCCAACGATGACTACATTCAGGACGTGACGCTGCTGCGCCAGCATACAACCGAGTTGATTTTCCACAGCTATTCCGGCCTCCGGGTGCCCAAGACCGCCCTGGTCATGGACGGGTCGGACCGGCCCAGCGTCTACATTTTGGAGGGGGGCCGCTCCAAGTCCAAGGCGGTGTCCATCCTCTACGACAACGGCGAGAGTTATGTCGTCGCCCTCGACAAGAGCGACACCGGCAACCTCTGGCCAGGGGATGAGATCATCCTCAACCCCAGGAACTTATACGATGGAAAGGTCGTCATAGAATCATGATCGAAGAAAACGTCGCCCGCATCCGCGAGGCGATGGCAAAGGCCGCCCTCGCGGCGGGGCGGAGACCGGAGGAGATCGCCCTCTGCGCGGCCACCAAGATGAACGACGCCGAAGCTGTCCGCCGCGCGATAGCCGCCGGTGTGGACTGCTGCGGCGAGAACCGGGTGCAGGAGCTGCTGCTCAAGCTTCCTCTCCACGCCTACGAAGGCGCGCCCGTCCACTTCATCGGCAACCTTCAAACTAACAAGGTGGGCAAGGTGGTGGGCCGGGTGGACCTCATCCAATCGGTGGACCGTCCTGAGCTGCTCGCCTGCATTGAAAAGGAGGCCGCCAAGCAGAATTTGATTCAGAACATTCTCATCGAGGTCAACGTAGGCGGTGAGGCCAGCAAATCGGGCTTTACCACCGAGTCCGCCCGGCGGATGACCGATGAATTTGGGAAATATCCCCATATTTATCTGCGTGGATTCATGACAATTCCTCCCATCAGCCTCCATCCGGGGGACAATCGAAAATTTTTTGCAGAAATGCGGCGTCTGTATGTTGACATAACAGCGAAAAGGTACGATAATGTCAGCATGGAGTATCTCTCCATGGGCATGTCGGACGATTTCGAGGACGCCATCGCCGAGGGCAGCACCATGGTACGCGTCGGCACCGCCATCTTCGGACCCCGTCACTACGCTTGACCGGAAGGAAGGCCGCTCCCCGCACACGGGGAGATGGGTTGTACATAGATAAATATAGCGAGGAATTAAGGAGTTTCATCAATGGGATTATTTGACGAGATCAAGAAGCTGTCCAAACCCTACGGCGAGGACGACGACTATGATGATGACGGCTATGATGACGAGGAGGACGAGCCCCGTCCGCGTCCCCGGTCCAGGCGGCCCGTGGCCGCGCCGGTCTATGACTATGAAGAGTTAGGCATCAGCGGCGGCGGCGCGGGAGTTGTGTCCGCCTCGTCCTCCGGCGACCAGCGCGGCAAGGTCCTCAACCTTGCCAACGCCGCCAGCAGCACCCCTATGCCCCAGCGGTATCAGGTGGTGATCGTCACCCCGGAGCGCTTTGATGCCGTAACCGAGATCGCCGAAAGCCTGCGCGCCAAAAACGCAGTCCTGCTCAACCTGGAGGGGGCCAGCCAGGACGTCGCCCGGCGTCTGGTGGACTTCCTCTCCGGCTGCGCCTTCGCCCTGGACGGCAAGATCAAGAAGGTGGCCAGCCGCGCCTATCTGATTACCCCCTTCAACGTGGACATCGCGGGCGACTTGATGGACGAGCTGCAAAGGAGCGGGATGAGCTTCGAGCCCCCCGCCACCTGACGCCCGGTGGCGAAAGATAAACAGAAAGGGGACGTTTCCACGTGTTTACACCTCAGGAAGTACAGGAAAAGACCTTTGTAAAGGTTGTGTTCGGCGGATATGACATGACCAGCGTGGACGAGTACCTCGAACCGCTGAGCAATGATTACATCGCGCTGTACAAGGAGAACGCGGTGCTCAAGAGCAAGATGAAAATCTTGGTAGAAAAGCTCGAGGAGTACCGAGGCCAGGAGGAGACCATGAAAAAGACCATGGTTGCCGCCACCGAGGCCGCCGAGAAGCTCAAAGCGGAGACCGAGCGAAAGTGCGCCCAGATGATGGTCCAGGCCGAGAACGCTGCGCGGAACAAGGCCAGCGAGGCCGCCCAACAGATAGCGGCGGAGGAGGAGCGCATTGAGCGGGCCAAGCAGACGGCTGGGAATTTTATCGGCATTCTGGAGCGGGAGATTGGCCGCCACCTCGAACAGCTCAAGACCCTTAAGGGGATGGATTTGTCCCTGCGGCAGTTCCGGCCCAAGGCGTATGACTTTGACAGCGAATTGCCACAGGAGCCGGAAAATCCCCGGCAGATTGCCGAGGAGATTGACTCCAACTTAGAGAAGATGATCGGCCCGTCGGAGGAGGCGCCGTTGCTGCCCGCGCAGCCGCCCGCCCCGCCTCCAACTGCGGAGTCCGAGCCGGAGGAAGGACTGCCGGAACCGGAGCCGTACCATGTTCCACAGGCGGCCGCGCCCGCCTCCATGTCGGCCACCCAAAAGACCATTAAATTTTCCGACTTGCAATTCGGGAAAAACTACGACCCAAACCATAAATGATGGCAGAGACCATACATAGCCAAGACCCTGGACCAAAACAGATGGGCCCAGGGTCTTTTTATGGCTTGGGCTGAGCGTTATTGCCGTTAAAAAGGATCAATTAAATTGCCCTGGCTGTTCACCCTTTGCCTCAGACAAGGTGCTTTTTGCGGCCTTCCGTTCTTGCAGGGAAGTGAAGCCGGATGCCGCGTAAATGCGCATGGCCGCCGCCATTTGCGTTCGGTTGTGCAGAGCGGCCCACTTCTCGAAGCCTGTCCCCTTGCCAGCGCTGGCGCATTGACAAAAAATACAATGCTATTTTCGCTGTGAAACCTGCTGTTTTCATCGAGTACGCCCCAATTTATCATGTTTTATGCTATAATCATGCAATAAAATTATAGGAAGTCCGGCGATGCCGTACAAAAACGGTATCATGAAAACTCCGAGGTAAAGAGGGATCGATATGAAAATCCTAAAGACTGTTAAAGGCAAGCTGCTTGGGCGAATTCTGTCGGTAGTTGTGATCGGTATTGTTGCAATCGGCATGTTAGGCAGCTATCTGAACTTCCATGGCACGCAGGCAACGCTTGAAACCACGCTCTCGGAGCTTGCGCTTCAGACGAGTGTGCGTGTGGAGAACCGCTTGTCCCGTTATGTCGCGATTGTCAAGGAAATCGGTATGGATCCGCGTATGGGCGACGCGTTCACCGTAGCGGAGAAGCTGGAGCTTTTGCAAAGAAGAGCCGATACGTACGGTTTCTCAGAACGCGGCTATATAGACAAGGACGGCTGGGGATACGAGACGCTGGATGACGTGATTGACTACCGGACCGACCATTGCTATATCAAAGGTATGGGCAACGAGGAATTTGTGTTTGGCCCGCAGGACGTTGGCGGCAGGCCGATTATATATTTTTGCGCGCCCATTAAACAAGGCGGGTACAATGACGGCGAAATTACTGGCGTTGTTTATTTTGGGATCGAGAGCTCGATGCTTCACGACATCATTGATGAGATCCACGTAGGCCAGTCGGGCAGAACCTACATTATGGACGAAAACGGTACATATATCGCCTGTATGAACCAGAAATACGTCGATGAGGGAATGAACAACGTCAATCACACGCACAAGGACAACGCAGAGTTTGACTGCTGCAGCGAGCTGGAAGCCCAGGCAATTTCCATGACCGACCCCGACGGCACGGTATTCGGTCAGGTCAGCGGGGGCGGTGTGGAACGATACCTTGCCTACTCGCTGATTGGCGGTACGGATGGATGGGTAATCGGCGTAACAACCGAGGTCAATGAGTGGATGGGCGAAACCACATTCGCTATCGTGATTACAATTCTTGTAGGCCTTGTTGTGATTGCGGCTGCGATTGTGATCTGCATTGTCACCGCGAACGGAATCGCAAACCCGATCCGGAAAACGGTTGACGTCATGAACGCTGTGGCCTCAGGCAACCTGGATGTCAGCGTTAAACACACGTCCGATGATGAAACCGGTCAGCTTGCGGATTCAATCAACAGCACGATAAACTCACTAAACGGTTATGTGGGCGAAATATCGCGCCTTTGCGAACAGCTTGCGGTTGGCGACTTTAATATTCACCGGCAGATTGAGTTTAACGGCGATTTTGTGAGTATCATCGAAGCGCTGAACAGCCTTGCTTACGGACTGTCAGATACGATGCAGCAGATTGATGTTTCCGCCGCGCATGTGAACCAAGGCGCGGCGCAAATATCCAACGGGGCGTCGTCTCTTGCGTCGGGAACCAGCGAGCAGGCTTCTTCGATTCAGGAGCTGGCAAGCATTATCTTGACGTTGAAAGATAAGGTTGACATTAACGCAAAAAATGCCGAGGAAGCGAACCAAAAGGCAAATCAAACGGGCGAAAAGATGTCCCTTTCCAACAAGCATATGCAGGAAATGGTTGTTGCGATGAACAACATCTCCGATAAATCAAACGAAATCTCAAAGATTATCAAGGCAATTGAGGACATTGCGTTTCAAACCAACATTCTGGCGCTGAACGCTGCTGTTGAAGCTGCGAGAGCGGGTGCTGCGGGCAAGGGATTTGCCGTTGTTGCCGATGAGGTCAGAAGCCTTGCGTCCAAGTCGGCGGAGGCTGCCACCGATACGACCAAACTCATTCAGCAAACCATTGAAGCGGTGGAAAGCGGCTCGCATATTGTAGAAGAAGCCGCAGAGGCGCTTAACTCGTCTGTTGACGTTACCAATCAGACAATCAAATTGATTAACGAAATTTGGACAGCGTCCACCGAGCAAGCGGCAATGATCGAACAGGTGAACACGGGTGTGGACCAGATTTCCTCTGTTGTGCAGACCAACTCAGCCACCGCCGAGCAGTCCGCGGCTTCTTCCGAGGAACTCAACGGGCAAGCGACCGCGCTTCAAAACCTCACAAGCAAATTTGTTCTGAAAAAAAGATAAACGTCTGTTTGCGGCCGCCTGAGGACATGTTTCATGACAGGCGGCGCAAAAATGGAAGGACAGGGCCCAACCGAGCCTTGTCCTTCCGTTTTATTTTGGAAGCGGTATTTATCAAATGGCTCCGCCGCCCCAAATCTGGGTCTGCGTGATCGCCAGAACGGTTTCAGTAGGAATGCCGGCGATTTCACTGCCAAAAATCTCCCGCAGGTTCCCGCTGTGCAACATGGCGGCGAGCTTTGATTTCGCCGCAGCGGACGCGGCCAGATCGGAAACTTGGATGTTCCGCTGAATCTGCCGCTCCACCGCCAGCTTCATAAATTCGGCGTGACGGGCCATGCGCAAATCCCACCAGCTTTCCGCATCGTCAGAACCGCTCTTGGAGTAGGTGATCTCACCGCCCGCACTGGAGGAACAGGCGTTGCAGATATTGCCGTCCTCCCCGATGGCCACGGCCTGGGACATATCCCATGTGCTCCCGGGTATGATGGCTTCGTTTCGCGCCACATCAAAGGCGAACCATGTGTCGATCTTCGCAAAAATCTCCTGGGCGTAAGCCGGGTCTTGCGCCATACGCTCCTGCACCTTGGGATGAATGACAACCGCTTTGCTTCCCGGCGGGACGTTGCCCAGGGCATGAATTTCCTTTGGAGCGGTAAACCTGCCGTCTATGGAACCGTAGAAGGGATTGGCCCCGGTGGGCTGCCAGTTCTCCAATGTCTCCTTTGCTTTGTCCCCGTCCTGGTACAGAAGGTAGTGAGGGTAGTCGTTCCGCGTTCTCCAATAGCCGCTGCTGGCGTCAAAGACGTGGTAGTGGATATTGGGATATTTCGCTTTCAGCATGGTTTCCAGGGACGGGGCTTCCGCCGCTTCCGCACGCCCGGCTTGAACCGGTTCGCCTGCGCGAACCGCTAAATCCATCATCAGACCGGCGGACATATCGCCGGTAAACCCGTCCAGGCCGGCGGTGAACGTGGCGGCTCTGCTCTGGCTGGCCTGAGCCGCCAGATCAAGAAAACGGTTGGCCCTGGTTCCTGTCTGTTTTGCCGCGCGGGCCTTTGCGGAAACGCTGTATGCCCTTGGCCCATAGCCGGGCTGAATGGTACTGCTCATAAACTGCCCCTTTCTTGCAATAAAACCGTTGCGGAGAATTCCTGCCGCTTTGCGCTCAGCTCCAATTCTCCCATATACTTCTCAGCCGCCCGGCGCACGTTGGCAAGACCGATCCCGTGCATGGAGGCGTCTTTCTGTTTTGTTGTAGCAGGCAAACCGTCCTGCCCGAATACCACCTCACCGATGAAAGCGTTTTTGACCTCTATCAGAAAGAACCGTCCTTTTCTCTTTCCAGTCAGCACAATAAACCGCGCACCCTCGCGGACCTTCTCGCAAGCCTCTACCGCGTTTTGCAGCAGGTTTTGCAGGATGATACCCACGTCAAAGGCGTCATAGCCCCCCGGCTCCGGGTAATGGAAATCCACCTGAAAGCAGATGCCCAAGTCAATGCTCCGCCGCCGCATATCGTTGACGATCACATCTGTGACCGGGTTGCCTGTCTGGAGGGTCAGCTCAAAATGACTTATACTTTTGTCCATCCGGGCGATATAATCCGCCAGGCTGGCATATTCGCCGCTCTGTGCCAGACCTTTGATGTTGGTCAGGTGGCCCCGCATTTCATGTTTCAGTTGGCGGATGTGGGTATAGAACTGCTCTGCTTCATGGATACGCGCCCGAATCGCCTGCGTCTGCTGGTGCTCCACATAATGGGTAGCCTGCTCTTCGCGCAGCTTCGCCATACCTTGTTGAAAGGCGATGGCCAGGTAGGCCCCCGCATAGAACAGAAGGGCCAGCACCGGTATGACCGCCAAAAAAGCCGGGTGGCGCTCATAGAGCTGAAGCAGCATGCCGTCTTTGAACTCAACCAACAGCCGGGAAACGACCTGCCCGAACAAAATCCCGGACGTTGGCACCAAGCTGAGATAGCACAGCTCCCGGTGCGGAAGCAACATTTTCTGCTTCCGCATTTGGCGCTGGAGGGCAAAGAGCATGACGGCCAGCATAACAGCATGGGACAGCAGGAACAGCGTCACTAGGACGGCGGCGCGGAGATAGATCACCTCCAGTGGTTCCGTGGGGAGAGGCATCGACCGTTCCAGGACAAAATATAGGCTCTCTACCATCAGACCGCTGGAAATTCTGGCGTTGAAGTAGAGCAGGGATATGAGGAATACCTGGGATTTTTCCACCCCAATCCAATTGGATACAGCAACCAGCAGCGCCGTCAAGATGAGCCCAAAGGAGCCTTGCGGGAGCGCGGTCTGATTGCAGACCAGCGCAAAAAGGATGTAGATGGAAGAGACAAGGAGCAGCCTGCGCCGCTTGTTGCCCTGCGGGACAAAGGGTTGGACAAAGGCGGTGAGCAGACCGGCATACAACAGCGCCGTGACAATGGAAAACGCCTGATGAAACATCCGAAATCCGGTCTCGCTCATAGGCCGGCTCCCTGTTTCAAAAAGCGGAGGTACGCCTTCACAAAGTCCTGATATTTGTATTTGGAGATCAAAAGCTTTTCCCCGTTGGTCAAAGTTAGCTCCGTTCTGCTGTACCCCGCCACATAGGCAAGGTTGACGAGATACCCCTTGTGGACACGGCAGAATTGATTGCCCAACTTCGCCTCCATGTCCCGAATTTTCGCATAGCAGGCGAATTCGCCGTCTTTCAGACGTAGGACGACCTTGTGATCGTTGCTCTCGATGTAATAAATGCTGTCCAGTGGCACGGTTCGGCTGATGCCGGCAGATTGGAGGGTGAGCGCATGGGAAACCTGCGGATGTCCAAGGCCAGCCTTGATCTACTCCAGAGCGCGGGCAAAGACCTGGGCAAACTTTTGCTCGTCCACCGGCTTTAGCAGATATTGGAATGCCCCCACGTCAAAGGCGTCGAACACATACCGTTCATAGCCGGTCACAAAAATAATGATTGGTTGTGCCGTGGGTCTGCCCTCCCGGATCTGACGGGCAAGCGCCATACCGTCCGGGCCGGCGGCATCCAGCCCAATGTCCAGAAAGAGCAGATCAATTTCCTGGGGGTCTGCGAGGCAGTCACCGGCAGACGCGTACTCCACGATCTCGCAGGGGCAGGACTGTGCCCGGACCAGGGAGGAAAGATAGGCGCGGGTTGGAGCTTCATCATCACAAATCGCTATTCGTATCATGTTGATATTCCTCTATGTGTTGATTCGTTCAAATTGGCGCTGCAATAAAGGCGCTCACCGTAACTGGACAGTTTGATAACGTAACCGGAAAGGGCAACCGGCAATTTAGAATCGGATTGCCCTTGTGTGAATGGGTTATGTTGTATCATAATTTTATCAGCAAAGGTCAGCACCGGCGAAGTGCGGCGCTTGTACCAGACGGACTTTCATTCGTTATGGGCGTATGCTATAATCTGATTCGGAGCATGAAAGCGTTCTAGATCGAATTTGACCCAGAGCGCTGCCATGGCTGAAGGACAGCGGCAGGGTGAACGCGCTGTTTGAAAACAATATGCTGCTCTGGCAGCGAACATAAGGGAAAACGTTTTGCCTATTCGAAGGAGGTTTCTAAATGGGTACAGATGCTTTGTTGTTTGAATGTGTTGGAATAAAAGATAGAGGCAAGTTTCCCATAGAGCACACAGGCCGGGGGCGGGATGTTTCCCCTGAATTTCGAATTCAAAACCTTTCTCCAGCGGCAAAGACCTTGGCCGTTACGCTGGAGGACATAGGGCACCCGCTTTTTAAAAACTTCACGCACTGGCTGATTTGGAACATTCCCGCTACCGCAACGATAGCAGGAGCAATCCCAGGGGGAAGAATCGTTGCAGATTTCGGAAATGCCAGACAAGGGTTTGGATACGGCTGGTGCAAATATGCCGGTCCAAAGCCCCCGAAAGGCAAGCGGCATGTATACCGCTTCACGATCTATGCCCTCGACAGCGAAATTGAGGTTCCATTTCCGCTCACAAAGGGACATTTTTTAAAACAAGCGAAAGGCCATATGATTCAGCAAGGTAGTCTGACTGGCGAATACGAGTAACGGGCGAAAATCAGTGATTGAAACAAGTCAATACTTTAAAATGTGAAAAGAATGCGGGATAAACGTTATGCCCCGCAGCATGGCGGCTGCATCTCCAGTCCGTCCAGATAATTTGTTCCCCATTGGCACATAACGTCTATGACGGGAATAATGCTTTTCCCAAAGGCCGTCAGGGAATACACCGTTTTCGGCGGTTTCACCGGGATTACCTCCCGGTGTATCATCCCGCACCCCTCCAAATCGTGGAGCTGCTGGGAAAGCATTTTGGGTGTTGCGCTGGGAATCCGCCGCTGCAGCTCCATGTAATGCAAAGGCCGGTCTGCCAAATGCCAGAGAATGAGCGGCTTGTATTTTCCGCCAATCAGCGAAAGCGTGGCCTCAACCGGACAATTAAACTGTGTCTGCTTCATAGTCTCACCTCACGCCAAGTATATCATGGTATGTTCCGTTAGAAAAGGACTATCTTTTTGGGAAGTACCTACCCCAAAAGTGCAATCTTGTGAAAATTTCTGAATGTTGCTAAAATCATAGCAGATGGTAATCCCGCTTGCCAGCCATCAAATTCTTTTGAAAGGAAAACAAATTATGGACTTTATAACGATTGCAAAGACACGCTGCTCCATCCGCAGCTACACCGGCAAAAAGGTGGAGCCGGAAAAGCTGGAGAAGATTTTGGAGGCCGCGCATGTAGCCCCCACCGCCGCCAACCTCCAGCCGGTGCATCTGATCGCCGTGCAGAGCGAGGATGGGCTGGCGAAGATCGGCAAAGCCGCCAACATTTACGGTGCGCCCCTGGCGATCATCGTCTGCGCCGACCGCAGCAAGGCGTGGGTACGGCCATTTGACCAAAAGCAGACCGGGGACATTGACGCTACAATCCTGACCGACCACATGATGCTCCAGGCCACGGAGCTTGGCCTGGGCAGCGTATGGGTGTGCTACTTCAAACCGGATGTGCTGCGCCGGGAGTTCGGCCTCCCGGACCATTTGGAGCCAGTCAACATCTTGGCGGTTGGCTATGCCGGGGAGAACTTTGCGGACCCGGAGCGGCACAGCCAGACACGTATCCCGATTGGCGAATTGGTTTCCTATTGGCAAGGATAGGAGAAAACGAGAGCCTTATATAAACAAAACCCGCTCTCTATGATATAGGGGGCGGGTTTGCTTCTATTTCCAGACTAACATGAACTGTTACTCAGGCATGACAAACAGATTGTTTTACGAAAAAAAGAAACCCCTTGAGCCATTACGGCACAAGGGATTTTGTGGAGCTGGTGGCCGGACTTGAACCGGCGACCTGCTGATTACGAATCAGCTGCTCTACCGACTGAGCCACACCAGCCTATTCTATCTGATCTGCCCCGAATTATACCATGAGTCGGGGTGAATGTCAAGATGAAAAAGCGGTGTGGAATGGGAACCAGAGACGGCATGAGGACACCAGCTGGGGTAGGGGAAGCAACGCCCGGGCGGTTGGGTCTATTCCGGCCTGCGCTTCAGCTTCCGCTTCCTGCCCTGCGGGTCCTGCACATAGGTGTTGTCCAGTTGGGCGGTCAGGTTGGCACGGACGGCGGCGACATATTCCTTGCGCAGCCTGTCCCGCTCGGCGGTTTCCGCCTCGGTCAGGCCCTCCGTTTTGGCCTTGCGGGCCAGCTCGTTAATCCGGTCAATTCGGCTCTGTTCCATACTCATACATACCGGAGGATGGTCACCCCCGTCCTGCCCTTTCTGGTGGTCCCGCCCACCGTTTTCAGTTCAATCTTTCCCAGACCGCGCACTGTCACCCGGTCGCCCTCCCGCAGGAGACGGTCGGGCTTATCGCAGGGTAAACCGTTGACGGCGGCGCGGCCCGCTTCAATATGCTGCGCCGCCGGACCCCGCGCCAGACCAAAACCTGCGGCGGTCACGCTGTCCAGCCGCAGAGCGGCGACGGTAGCGTGAAGCTCCTTGGTTTCCGCCTCCGGCGGCGACAGCTCGGAGAGGGGAAGCGGAGAAAGGTGAAGCTTGGTCCTGCCCGCCGATTCCAGGCTTTGCAGGATGTGGGGTGCAATCTCGCGGGTCACTAAAAACTGACACAGACCCGGACGGACCAGAATGTCGCCCACAGTCTCCCGCTTAATCCCCGCCCCCATCAACGCTCCCAAGAAATCACGGTGGCTCAGACTGTCCCCTTCATAATAGCGTGCGGAAACTGCCCGGATTGGACCATCCTCGCCATATAAATATTCCTCCCGGTCCAGATAGTCGGGAATGTGGCAGAGCACCGTCCGTTCGGCCCCCTCATAGCCGCCGAAGGCCTGAAATTCGGGACCCGCCAGCAGCTGCCGTGCGAGGGCCAGTTCCCGCGGAGAGAGGAAGGGACCCGCCGACGGAACGTTCCGGCAGGCCGCCCCATGCAGCCGGTCGTAGAGCCGTGCCAGCAGAACCTTATCCTCTTCGGTCTGGGCAAGGCGTTCGATTCGTTCTCGTTTTTCCATGCTATTTCACCAAAACGCCCATGACGCAGCCCAAAACAACCCCAATCCCGTACAGGACGGCGGCAATCAGCAGATTTTCCTTGACCCGGCGGTTGAGACGGAACAGAACCAGCAGCCCCATTCCCGCGCCAACCAGCAGCCCGGCCATCATGGCCCCAAAGGGAAGCAGGCCGTCCAGATACAGGGTGGTCAGAGCGACCGAGGCCGCGCAGTTGGGAATCAGTCCCACCAGGGCCGCCAGAAAGAGGGTGAGCAGCGGGTTTCCAATCAGCACCCGCTGCAGCACGTTCTCTCCGGCGAAATGGAGCAGCAGCCCCAGCACGATGTTGAAAGCCAGCAGAAAAACGGCGATTTCCAGCGTGTGAAAAAGAGCGGCGGCGAGGAGGCTCCTGTGTCCGCAGCCGCAGTGCTCCTCTTCGCAGAGCGCGTCAATCTGATTGGCCTGGGGACGGCGGTGGACGAGGTCAATCAGAAAGCCGCAGACGATGCCGGCGGCCGCCTTGAGCCCCAGAATCTGGAGGACCTCGGCGGCGGGCGCGCCGCGCGAGAGAAGCAGGGGAAGCATTTCGTCGGAGGTGGAGAGGAAGACGGCCATCATGGTTCCCAGCGAGACCACCCGCCCGGCGTACAGCCCCGCCGCAGCCGCCGAGAATCCGCACTGCGGAACCACGCCCAGCAGTCCGCCCCAGAGAGGCCCAAGCCGGCCCGCCTTTTGGAGCAGTCCGCCCCCCTGCCAGCGATGCTCGAGATACTCCATCGCCGTATAGGTCAGAAACAGGAAGGGCAGCAGCTTTAGGGTGTCCAACAGCGCGTCCCATAAAATATCCAGCATAGGAAATCCTTTCCTTATAATCTTCCCCCAAATGGACCGGCGGTTTTCGTTCTGCTACAGCCCATTTTCCGCCTCGCAGCAGGGATTATTTCAAAAATTCCTTCAGCGCTCCGCCCAAGAGCTTGACGCCCTCGACAATGCGGCTGTCGGCCATGGTGGAGTAGTTCAGCCGGAAAGCGGAACAGGGCGCGTCCATGTCGGTCATGAAGGTGCTGCCCGGAACAAAGACCACCTGACGCGCGGCGCAGTATTGGGCCACCTCGCGGGTGTCGTGGCCGTCGTTGAGGTCGCACCAGACGAACAGTCCGCCCTTGGGCGTGGTGTGGGTGACGGTGCTGGGCAGATATTGTTCGATGGCGTCGAGCATGACCTTGCACTTGCGCCCGTATAGGGTCTGCATTTTGGAAATGGCGGCGTCGATGTCGTAACGTTGGAGATAGGTCAGCGCCATCAGTTGGTTGAGCATCGGGGTGTGGACGTCTGCGATCTGCTTAAAGTCCACCATCTTGGCGATGATGTCCCGATGGGCCATCACCCAGCCGACGCGGAGGCCGGGGGAGAGAATCTTGGAGAAGGAGTTGCAGCAGATGACAATCCCTTCGGTGTCCATAGACTTATAGGAGGGCAGCTTGACGCCGTCGAAGGGCAGCTCCTTATAGGGATCGTCCTCCAACAGAACGACCCCATGCTTGACGCAGGCCGCGTAGACCGCTTTGCGCTTGTCCACCGAGGCCGTGATGCCGGTGGGATTGTGAAAGGAGGGAATGGTGTAGAACAGCTTGGCGTTGGGGTTGGCATCCATGGCCTTTTCCAGGGCGGCCACGTCCACGCCGTCTTCCACCAACGGTACGCCGACCAGCTTCGCGCCGTAGGAGCGGAAGTTGTTGAGCGCGCCGATGAAGCTGGGCTCCTCGGTCAGAACCACGTCGCCCTCGTTGCAAAAGACCTTGGTGGCAAGGTCGATGGCCTGCTGGCCGCCGGTGACAACGAAGAGGTCGTCGAAGTCCCTGCCGTCGCCGGCCTTGCGCATGCGCGCCGTCAACAGCTCGCGGAAGGGGGCGTAGCCGCGGGGGGTGTTGTATTGCAGTGCCAGGTCGGGCTGCTCGAGCAACAGTTCCCGGGCGATTTCGGCCAGCTCCTTGGAGGGGAAGGTCTCGGTCGCCGGGTTGCCGCCGGCCAGCGAGATGACCGACGGATCGCCGGCGTACTTTAAAATCTCTTCGATGGCGGAACCGCCGCCGCCCTGCGCTTTGGTGGAAAAGCGATACTCCATATTCCTCTCTCCTTTAAACGTTCCGGCCCAGCGTTGTGATCTCTTCCTGAATCTTCGCCGTAAACGCCGCGACGGACATCACGCCCTCGTCGCCTCCTTTGCGGGTGCGGACGGCGACCTCGCCGCTTTCGGCCTCCTTGTCGCCGACAACCAGCATAAACGGAATCTTTTCCAGGGTGGCTTCGCGGATTTTTTTGCCAATCTTTTCATTGCGCAGGTCGCATTCCACGCGGATGCCCTGTCTGTCCAGCTCGGCCTCCACCTGTTTCGCGTATTCGTTGGCCCGGTCGGTGATGGGCAGGAGCTTGACCTGTATGGGGCTCAGCCAGGTGGGGAACGCGCCGGCAAAATGCTCGGTGATGACGCCGATAAAGCGCTCAATGGAGCCCAGCAGCGCCCGGTGGATCATGACGGGGCGATGGCGCTCGCCGTCCTCACCGACGTATTCCAGCTCAAAGCGTTCAGGCATCTGGAAATCCAGCTGGATGGTGCCGCACTGCCAGGTCCGGCCCAGGGAATCGGCAAGATGGAAGTCCAGCTTGGGGCCGTAGAAAGCGCCGTCTCCGGCGTTGATGGTGAAATCCTTGCCCAACTCGGTAATAGCGGCCTGAAGGGTATCCTCGGCGAACTTCCAAACCGACTCGTCGCCCATGTGGTCCTCCGGCATGGTGGACAGCTCAATGGCGTAGGTCAGGCCGAAGGTGGAGTAAATCTCGTCAAAAATCCGTACCACGCCCTTGATTTCGTCCTTCATCTGCTCGGGGGTCATAAAGATGTGGGCATCGTCCTGGGTGAAGCAGCGGACCCGAAACAGGCCGTGGAGCGCGCCCGACAGTTCGTGCCGGTGGACGAGGCCCAGCTCCGCCATACGCAGGGGCAGGTCGCGGTAGGAGTGGGGCTCGTTCTTGTAGACCAGCATCCCGCCGGGGCAGTTCATGGGCTTGACCGCGAAATCCTCTTCATCAATGACGGTGGTGTACATATTATTCTTATAGTGATCCCAGTGACCGGAGCGGTGCCACAGCTCCTGGTTGAGAATGATGGGTGTGGAGATTTCCACGTATCCATAGCGCTTGTGGACCGTGCGCCAGTAGTCGAGCAGGGTGTTGCGCAGCACCATGCCCTTGGGCAGGAAGAAGGGGAAGCCCGGACCCTCGTCGGCCATCATGAATAGCCCCAGCTCCTTGCCGAGCTTCCGGTGGTCGCGTTTTTTGGCCTCTTCAATACGCGCGAGGTATTCATCCAGCTCGTCCTTTTTGGGGAACGCGACACCGTAAATCCGCTGGAGGGTTTGACGGCTGCTGTCGCCCCGCCAGTAGGCGGCGTTGCAGGCGGTCAGCTTGACGGCGTTGCCCTTGACCCGCCCGGTGGAGTCCAGGTGCGGCCCGGCGCAGAGGTCGGTAAAGTCGCCCTGCTTGTAGAAGGAGATGACGGCATCCTCGGGGAGGTCGTGGATGAGTTCCACCTTGTAGGGCTCCCCACGCTCCTCCATAAATTGGATGGCCTCGGCGCGGGGCAGCTCAAAACGTTCCAGCTTGAGCTTTTCTTTGCAGATTTTGCGCATCTCGGCTTCCAACTCGGAGAGCTGGGACTCGGAGAAGGGCTCGGCGGTGTCGAAATCATAGTAAAAGCCGTTTTCAATGGCGGGGCCGATGGCAAGCTTGACCTCGGGGTGCAGCCGCTTCATGGCCTGGGCCAGAATGTGTGAACAGGTGTGCCAATAGGTTTTGCGGTAGCTCTCGTTTTCAAAGGTGTACAGGTTTTCGTCAGACATGAAAATCCCTCCTAAATTTTTGCGGGGCAAACAAAGAAGCTTCACCCCTCTATTCAGGGGTGAAGCAAAATATACTCCACGGTTCCACCCTGCTTGCGTCGAAAAGGACGCCGCTTTGTGACCTCTGTAACGGGAGGACCCGTCCCACTTTCGCGGGCAGCTCAGGAGCGGTCTCCCCGCCGCGCCGATGGGGCGCTCCCAGCATTACGCACCCTTCTCTGAATCGCCGCCCTGCGGTTTGGTCTCCATCAAAGCCAATTTACAAAGGGGATTTTAGCACGGAACGGGGGATTTGTCAAGCAAAATACGGACCCGTTCGGACATGGACGGCCCATGGCCGCCCGCCCGCGCCAGCTCTTGTTCCGCGAAAAGGCAGAGCTGTAGCATCCAACGCAGCACGCCCATGACGCTGCGTCCGCAGAGGAGGCGCGACCCGGCCGGCTGGGCCTGAATATATCGGACCGCTTCGACAATGGCGCGGTTCACCTCGGGAAAGCCCACGCCGCAGGCGTCCGCCACCTCGGACAGCAGCGCGGCCCCGTCCAGGCCGGTGCGCCGGTAGACCGCCGCCGCCTCGCAGAGGTATCGGTAACCCGCCCGTTCCCCGGGCAGCTGCAACAGACGCAAAAGCTCATCCATTTCTTTTTTCATCCCGCCTGATTCCTTCCACATAGTATATTCCAATTATAAGCGCGAATAAATCGTATGTCAAGAAAGATTCTGACTTTTAATATGTTTATTATGGCCGCTTCTTCCGTATGCTATTTTAATGAAACGGATGGAAGGGGGCGCTCTATGGAGCTGGATTATAAACAGATTGGACGGCGGATTGCGCGGCGGAGAAAATTCCTGGGGCTGAAGCAGGCGGAGGTTGAGGAGCGGGCGGATATCGGCTTCAAATATCTGTCGGTGATCGAGCGGGGATTTTCCATTCCCTCCACCGAGGTCATCATGCGGCTGGCTGTCGCGCTGGAGACGACGCCGGACGAGTTTTTGGTGGGTTCCACGCGACGGGAGAACGAGCGGTGGCGCGATGTGGCGGACAGCCTTCGCGCCCTCAACAACCGTCAATTGGCGCTGGTGTCCAGCTTCATTGAGTGGGTGGGGCAGCAGGAGATCCCCTGATCCGCTGGATGTTTGCAAAAAGTGTCTTCAGAGCAGCCGCCCCAGCGCGTCGGCCACGGCGGCAAATTGTTGGATATCCATCGTCTCGCCACGGACCGCCGCGGGGAAACCGCAGGCGTCCAGCGCCCCGGCGAGCTGGTCCTTGGAGAGCTGGGGAAAGGCGGAGGCGAGGCCGTTTAACAGCGTCTTGCGCCGCTGCGCAAAGCTGGCCCGCACCACCCGGAAAAAAAGCGCCGCGTCGGCCACCGGGCAGGGCGGCTCCGCCCGTACCGCCAGCCGCAGCACCGCCGACGTGACCTTGGGCCGGGGCAGAAAGCAATCGGGAGGCACGTCGAACAGAAGGGCGGGCGCGGCGTACCAATTGCAGAATACCGTAAACGCGCCGTATGCTTTGGAACCCGGCACCGCGCAAATCCGCTGGGCGACCTCCTTCTGCACCATAACGGTTACCGACTCGAAGCAACGGCTCTCGAGCAGTTTGGTGAGCACCGGCGTGGTGATATAGTACGGCAGATTGGCGCAGGCCATAACGCGGAGGCCGGGAAACTCCGTCCGCACCAGGGCGGGGAGGTCCAGCTTGAGCGCGTCGCCAAACAAAACCCGCGCGTTGTCAAACCCGGCCAGCGTCTCGGCCAGAACGGGCTGCAAGGACTGGTCCACCTCAATGGACAGCACCTTTCCGGCCCGCTCGCACAGCGCCGCGGTTAATGGTCCGACGCCCGGACCGACTTCCAGCACGCCGCAGCTCCTGTCGATTCCCGCCGCCTCGGCAATCCGCCTGGGGACCCAGTCGCGGACAAGGAAGTTCTGCCCCTTGGCCTTGGAGAAGCGGAAGCCGTGCCGCGCCAAAAGGGTCTGTATCTCATGGTAGTCACATAAATTCATATCAGGACTGTCTCCTCTCAATTGGAACGGTGGTTTCCCCAAAACCGCCCGCTGTTATTTTACCAGACAGCGGGTGGTTTTGCAATGAAATTGACGGCGGAACCTAGGCCGCGCCGGCGGAGCTGGACCGCGATTTCAGAGGGAAAAAGGGGGCGCGCGCCGTTTGCAAACCGCCAGACGACTTTTGGGAGGACTTTTCTGATATTGCATAATCTGGACAAAAAAGCCTTGCACAACAGCGAGATATGCGCTATACTGTATTAAGGAATTTGCGCGTGCGCGAATGCGGGGAGGGGAGACTGTGAAATCCTGGAACAAGGTATTTCGGCAGCTCGCCTGGCTGACCCAGTTGGGCGTCACCCTGGTCGCGCCGCCGCTGCTCTGCATCTGGGGCTGCTGGTGGTTGCAGCGGCGCTTTTCCCTGGGGAGCTGGATTATGATCCCCGGCATTTTGTTGGGCCTCGGCGGCTCGGCCAGCAGCGCCATGCAGTTCTACCGCATGATGCGGCGGCAGGCCGAGAAGGATACGCCCCAGCAGCCTGAGGCGTTCAACGAGCATGAATAGGGGGGGATCCATATTGAAATTACAGCCGGCGTCCCGGCGGGAGCTGAAGCGAATCTCTCTGGGCGTGGGCATAGGCAGCGCGGCGATGGTCGTAGTGGCTGCGGTTCTGTGGCGCTTGGGCCTGAAGCTCCCGGCGAGCTCTCTCTTCGGGGATAAGACGGCGGTCAGTCCCAGCTTTTGGACGATTCCCGCGGGCGCGCTCCTGGGCGCGGCGGCGGCTATCGGCAACTTCTATTACCTCTGCCGCAGCGTGCAGCGCGCGGCGGCGGCCGACGAGATGACGGCGCGTCTGGTTATGCGCTCGTCCTACTCGAGAAGGATGCTGATTACGGTTGCCACCATGGCGGTGGGCTTTGTCGCGCCATGGTTCCACTGGCTGGCGACGCTGATTCCATTCCTGCTGCCCCGCCTCACGATCCTGGTTATGCAGCTCACCGGCCGGTACAAGCCGGATGAACCCAAAACGCAATCTGAAACACAAGAGGAGGGATGACTTTAGATGGAAGTAACACTAAACGGCGCGCCAATATACTTTGAGATTCCGATTCTGGGCGGCATCCCGATTACCGCCACCCTGGTCGTGACTTGGGTTATTATGGTGCTCCTGACGCTGTTTTGCGTCTTCCTCACCAGGGACCTCAAGGTCAAGGACGTCTCCAAACGGCAGGCGGTGGCCGAGTTCCTCGTGAAGACGGCGGAGAACTTCGTCAACAATAATATGGGTCCCGCTTTCGCGCGGTACGTGCCATTTGTGGCCGCCCTGTTCTGCCTCTCGCTGGTCTCCAGCCTGTCCAGCCTGTTGGGCTGCTTCTCACCGACCGCCGACCTCTCCACCGAGATCGCCTGGGCGGTGCTGGTCTTTGTGCTCATTACGGCGACCAAGATCAAGACCAACGGCGTCCTGGGCTACGCGAAGGGATTCACCCAGCCGATTCCCGTGCTGACCCCCTTCAACATCATCTCGGAGCTGGCAACGCCGGTCTCCATGGCCTTCCGTCATTTCGGCAACATCGTTTCCGGCTACGTCATCTCCACGCTGGTCTACGCGGCCCTTCTGGCGGCCAACCGGGCGCTGTTCGGCCTGATTCCCGGCGCGGTGGGCACGGTTTTGGGCGCGATTCCCTTTCTGGACGTCGGCGTCCCGGCGGTGCTGTCGCTCTATTTCGACTGGTTCTCCAGCTTTATGCAGGCCTTTATCTTCTGCATGCTGACGACCATGTATATTGCCAACGCGGCGGAAGCCGACTAACTTTTGTAAGCCTAAAAATTTTAAATATCTTAGGAGGATTTGACAAATGGAACTGGCAAGAGCACTTGTATTGATGGGTTGCGCCATCGGCGCGGGCCTCGCCCTGATCGCGGGTATCGGCCCTGGTATCGGCGAAGGTTACGCCGTCGGTAAAGCCTGTGAGGCCATCGGCCGTCAGCCGGAGTGCAAGGGTTCGGTTACGAGCACCATGCTCCTGGGCTGCGCCATCGCCGAGACCACCGGTATTTACGGCTTCGTCACCGGCCTGCTGCTGATCTTTGTGGCCCCCGGCCTGTTCCTTGGCCAGCTGTAAGGCGGCGGCGTACAACCGCCCATAAGGAAGGGGGAGCAAGATGGGCTATCAGTCCCTGGTGGATTTCAAGTATTGGACCTTCATTGCCCAAATCTTGAATCTGCTGATCCAGGCCGCGCTGTTCAAGCGGTTCCTCTTCAACCCTGTGAAGAAGATCATGCAGCAGCGGCAGGACGAGGTTAATAAAATCTACAGCGACGCGGCGGAGGCCCGCAAGATTGCCGACGCCGACAAGGAAACATATCAGAAGCTCCTGACCGACGCGCGCGGCGAGGCCGCCGAGCTGGTCCGCACCGCCACGGCCAAGGCCCAGCAGCGGGGCGACGAGCTGGTCAGCGAAGCCCGCCGCGAGGTCAGCTCCATGAAGGAGCGGGCCGAGGCCGACATCGCGCAGGAGCGCAAGAAGGCCCTCAACGACGTGAAGAACGAGATCTCCGGCATCGCGATGGAGATCGCCTCCAAGGTCGTCGAGCGCGAGATCCGCACCGAGGACCACCGCGAGCTGGTGGACGAATTTATCGAAAAGCTAGGTGAGGACGCATGACCCAGACCGCCCGGACCTATGGCGCGGCCCTCTATGAGCTTGCCCGGGACGAGGGCCTGAGCGACGACGTCTTTGCCCAGCTTCAGATGGCCGCCGGCCTCCTGCGGGAGAACCCGGACTACATGAGACTGCTGTCTCTGCCGTCTGTTCCCAAGCGGGAGCGCTGCGCCGCGCTGGACGAGAGCTTCGGCGGCAAGGTGCACGAATACCTGCTGAGCTTTATGAAGCTTCTGGTGGAGCGGGGCGGCATTGGCGAGCTGTACGGCTGCGAGGAGACCTTCCGCCGCCGGTACTACGAGGACCACGGCATTCTGGAGGTCACCGCCGCCGCCGCCGCGCCGCTGCCCAACAAGCAGATGGAAAAGCTGGAGCGGAAGCTGGCCGAAAAGACCGGCAAGAAGATCCGTCTGACCGTCCGCGTGGACCCGAGCGTTCTCGGCGGCGTGCGCCTCGAGTATGCGGGCAAGCGCCTGGACGGCACGGTGCGCCGCCGCCTGGAGGAAATTTCGTCCCGGCTGCGCGAGACCACCCTTTGAGGCAATACTCTTATCTAAATCTACGATATCACGGGGCGTAGTTCGACCCCGTTGATGAGAAAGCTGGTAGATCAATGGAACTGAGACCAGAGGAAATTACAAAAATCATACGCGCCCAGATCAAGAACTACGAGAAGAAGATCGAGCAGAGCGAGACCGGCACCATCATCCTGGTGGGCGACGGCATCGCCAGAGCTTCCGGGCTGGAAAAGTGCATGATGAACGAGCTGATCGAGTTCCCCAACGGCGAGTTCGGCATGGCGCAGAACCTGGAGGAAAATTCGGTCTCCATCGTCGTCTTGGGCAGCGACGCCGGCATCCGCGAGGGTGACGTCGTCAAGCGCACGGGCCGCGTTGTGTCGGTCCCGGTTGGCGAAAAGCTGATTGGCCGCGTTGTGGACGCGCTCGGCGCCCCCATCGACGGCCGCGGCCCCATCGACGCCAAGGAGTACCGGCCCATCGAGTCCCCGGCCCCCGGCATCATTGAGAGAATGCACGTTTCGGTGCCGCTCCAGACCGGTATCAAGGCCATCGACTCCATGATTCCCATCGGCCGCGGCCAGCGCGAGCTGATTATCGGCGACCGCCAGACCGGTAAATCCACCATCGCCACCGACACCATCATCAACCAGCGGGGCAAGGACTGCATCTGCATCTACGTCGCCATCGGGCAGAAGCGCTCCACCGTCTCCCAGGTTGTGGAAACCCTGACCAAGGCGGGCGCGATGGATTACTCCATCGTCGTCAGCGCCACCGCCTCCGAGCTGGCCCCCATGCAGTATATCGCCCCCTACACCGGCTGCACGATGGGCGAGTACTTCATGCACCAGGGCAAGGACGTGCTGGTCATCTACGACGACCTCTCCAAGCACGCGGTGGCCTACCGTGCCATCTCCCTGCTCATCCGCCGTCCGCCCGGACGCGAAGCCTACCCCGGCGACGTCTTCTACCTCCACTCCCGCCTGCTGGAGCGGGCGGCCCGTATGGCCCCCGAGTACGGCGGCGGCTCTCTGACCGCCCTGCCCATCATCGAAACCCAGGCGGGCGACGTCTCGGCCTATATCCCGACCAACGTCATCTCCATCACCGACGGCCAGATCTTCCTGGAAACCGAGCTGTTCCACTCCGGCGTCATGCCGGCGGTCAACCCCGGTATCTCGGTCTCCCGTGTCGGCGGCGACGCCCAGATCAAGGCGATGAAAAAGGTCGCCGGTTCTCTGAAGCTGCTCTATTCCCAGTACCGTGAGCTCCAAAGCTTCGCCCAGTTCGGCTCCGACCTCGACCAGGATACCAAGGAACGCCTGGCCCTGGGCGCGCGCATCGTCGAAGTGCTCAAGCAGAAGAACGACAAGCCTGTGGAGGTTGCCCATCAAGTCTGCATTTTCTATGCCGTCACCAAGGGCTTCCTCAAGGACGTTGCCATTGAGGACGTGCACGAGTACGAGGAAGGGCTGTACGCCTGGATGGACGAACGCGCCTCCGACGTGCTCAAGACCATTCGGGAGACCGGCAAGCTGGAAGAGAGCACCGAGGAACAGCTCAAGTCGGCGGTCCAGGCATATACCGACGATTTCGTAAAGCGTAAGTGAGAGGAGGCTGAGACATGGCCGGCGTATCCATGAAGGATATCAAGCTGCGTATCCGCAGTATGGAGAGCACCAAGCAGATCACCAAGGCCATGGAAATGGTGGCCGCCTCTAAGCTGCGCCACGCGCAGGAGCGGGTCCAACAGAGCCGCCCCTACTTTGAGGTCTTGTATCAGGCCGTCAGCGACATCGCTGCCAGCAACCGCGAGTTTTCCTCCCCCTATGTCCAGCCCGTCCAGGGCGGGAAGCTCTGTCAGATTGTGATATCCGGCGACCGCGGTTTGGCCGGCGGCTACAACCATAACATCCTGAAGCTGGCCGAGGCCGACCGGGCGGGCCGTGACTGCATCATGGTCCCCATCGGCAAGAAGTCGATGGAGTACTGCGCCTCCCGCGGACTCCCCCTCCTGACCGGGGCCTACGCCGAGGCGGCGGAGCTTTCGGTCAGCGGCTGCTTTACCATGGCGCGGAGCCTGTGCAAGGCTTTCCTGGCGGGTGAATTTTCCGAAATTCATCTGGCCTACACCAATTTTGCGTCCATGCTGGTGCAGACGCCCTGCGTGATCCCCCTGCTTCCCCTGCCCATGCCGGAGAAGCCGTCGGAATCCCAGCCGGCCCGGCAGATGACCCTTTACGAGCCGGGGGACGAGGCTGTCTTCCACAGCATCATCCCCGAGTACCTGGGCGGCCTGCTCTACGGCGCGCTCTGCGAGTCGGTCGCCAGCGAACTGGGGGCCCGCCGCACCGCGATGGACGCCGCCACCAAAAACGCCCAGGATATGATCGACGATCTCAGCCTGAAGTATAACCGCGCCCGTCAGGGCGCGATCACCCAGGAGATCACCGAGATCGTCGCCGGCGCGGACGCGTAGTTTAATCGCAAAGGAGTTGACCGAATTTGGCAACTAAAAATACCGGCACCGTTGTGCAGATCCTGGGCCCCGTTCTGGACATCCAGTTTGCGGACGGAGCGCTGCCGAACCTGCTCAACGCCATAGAGATTCAAAACGGCGAGCGGAAGCTGGTCTGCGAGGTCGCCCAGCACATCGGTGACAATGTCGCCCGCTGTGTCGCCATGGGCTCCACCGACGGCCTGCTTCGCGGCCTGGAGGCCGTGGACACCGGCGGCCCCATCACCGTCCCCGTGGGCGAGCAATGCCTCGGGCGCATTTTCAACCTGTTGGGCGAGCCGGTGGACAACATGCCCGCCCCCAAGGCCAAGGAGCGTTGGCCCATTCACCGTCCCGCCCCGTCCTATGACGAGCAGGGCGGCGCGACCGAGATTTTTGAGACCGGCATCAAGGTCGTTGACCTGATCTGCCCCTACGCCAAGGGCGGTAAAATCGGCCTCTTTGGCGGCGCGGGCGTCGGCAAGACCGTCCTCATCATGGAGCTGATCCACAACATCGCGAAGGAGCACGGCGGCCTGTCGGTCTTCACCGGTGTCGGCGAGCGTACCCGCGAGGGCAACGACCTCTATAACGAGATGAAGGAGTCGGGCGTTCTGGCCAAGACCGCGCTGGTCTACGGACAGATGAACGAGCCGCCCGGAGCCCGTATGCGGGTGGGCCTGTCCGGCCTGACCATGGCCGAGTACTTCCGCGATGAGAAGCATCAGGACGTGCTGCTCTTTATCGACAACATCTTCCGTTTCACCCAGGCTGGCTCCGAGGTGTCGGCGCTGTTGGGCCGTATGCCCTCCGCCGTCGGCTACCAGCCCACCCTGGCCACCGAGATGGGCGCGCTCCAGGAGCGCATCACCTCCACCAAGAAGGGCTCCATCACCTCGGTCCAGGCGGTCTACGTCCCTGCGGACGACCTGACCGACCCGGCCCCCGCCACCACTTTTGCCCACCTGGACGCGACGACGGTTTTGGACCGTTCCATCGCCTCTCTGGGCATCTTCCCCGCCGTGGACCCCCTTGATTCCACCAGCCGCATTCTGACGCCGGAGAACGTGGGCCAGGAGCATTACGACGTGGCCCGCGCCGTGCAGCAGATGCTTCAGCGCTACAAGGAGCTTCAGGATATCATCGCCATTATGGGTATGGACGAGCTCAGCGAGGACGACAAGCTGACCGTCAACCGCGCCCGTAAGGTGCAGCGTTTCCTGTCCCAGCCCTTCTCGGTGGCCGAGCAGTTCACCGGCTATCAGGGCAAGTACGTGCCCCTGTCCGAGACCATCCGGGGCTTCAAGGAGATCATCGAGGGCCGCCATGACGACATTCCCGAGTCGGCGTTCCTGTTCGTGGGCACCATCGACGAGGTAGTCGCCAAGGCAAAGAACGGGTGATCGTATGGCGACCTATCATCTTCAGATCGTGACCCCCGACGGCCTCTACTACGACGGGGAGGCGGAGAAGCTGATTGTCCGCTCCACCACCGGCGACGTCTGCATCCTGGCCCATCACATCAACTACGTGACCGCGCTGGGCATGGGGGTCGCCAAGGTAACCATTGACGGCAAGGACCGCCGCGCCGCCTGCGTGGGCGGGATGCTGTCGGTCCACGAGGGCGAGGTCAAGCTGGTGTCCACCACCTTCGAGTGGTCGGAGGACATCGACCTGGAACGGGCCCAGCGGGCCGAGGAAAGGGCCAAGGAAAAGCTGGCGCACCGGGACACCCTCGGCGACCAGGAGTTGGCGCTGGCCGAGGCCAAGCTCAAAAGGGCGTTAATCCGCCAGAGCGCGGCAAAATAAAGTCAACACGCCAGACATACCACAAAAGCCCGGGTCCTGAAAAACAGGCCCCGGGCTTTGTTCGCGTTTCACCTGGAATCACCGCCGCTCACAGCAATTCGGCGCATTGCTCCTGTAATTGCCGCTCCTGGCGGCGAAACAGGAGCTTTTCACTATACTGCAAATAGGCCTTGCAGGGGTGTTCCGACAGAAAGGCCGCCGCGAGCGGACTGCGCGTCAGACCGGACACAAGCAGCAGCAACTCCTGCCCGTCGCCAAAGCTGTCCAGAACGAAGGAAAACGCGCGCTCCAGCCGCGCCAGCAGATCGGACGCCAGCGCTCCGCGTCCCTCGACCTCCTTCTGAAATTCCCGGCGCAGCGCGTCAAAACCGGCCGCGTTCCCGCCAAGCCGTTCCCGCTTCAACAGCAGCTCATACCGGCGAAGGGTGTCGATCACCCACGCCTCCGCCTCCTGTGCCGGCCGTTCCAACAGTCCCGCCTGTAGCTTCACCCGCAGACTGTCCTCCCGCTGCACCCGGAACGCTTCCAGCGTGACGGGAGCCGCCTGCCCGTCCCATTGACCTTTCAGCTGTGACAGCGCCTGATGGAGAGCCGCCGTGCGCCGGTCGGCCCGCGCGTAACGCCGGAACTCAGCCCCCAGACAGTCCAAAATCAACTGCACCACCGTCAGCCGTTCCTCAAAGCCGCCCTGCCCGGCCATCTGCGCCTTAGCCGCTCGCGCCTCCGCGTCCAGCTCTCCCGACAGGAGGGCGGGGATGGCATAGTCGGTTCCGTAGTGCCGGTAGAGCTGGTAGTAGGCGGCAAAGCTCTTGGCGATTTCATCCTTGCGGAGATATTGGGCGGCCACCGCCGCCGTGAACGGAACATCCAGCGTTTCGTACCCCCGAATCAGTTCGGACAGGTCTTCCCAGCCCCGGGCGGTCACAAAGTCCCTGCCGTCCTCCCGTTCCTCAACCCGGTAGAAGTGCTCCGGCCGGATGCCGAGATAGGACACAATGGCCCCATGCACACCGTGTTCCCAGGCGTATTCCAGCCAGACGCCGCAGTCCGGCTCGATGTCGATCTGCCGTACCCGGTCCAGCGTGGCCACGTCGAACTCCCGGACGGCGCGGTTATATTCCGGCGGATTGCCGGCGGTCACCAGCACCCACCCCTCCGGGAGCTTGTGGCTGCCGAAGCTCTTGTTTTGCAGCAATTGCAGCATGGTGGGGGCCAGCGTTTCTGAGACGCAGTTGATCTCGTCGAGGAACAAAATCCCTTCCCGCTTGCCGCTCCGCTCCATGCAGTCATAGACGGCGGCCACAATCTCGCTCATGGTATACTCGGTTACGTCCAGCTCCCGCCCCCCGAAAAGGCGTTTTTCAATGTGGGGTAGTCCAATGGCGCTCTGCCGGGTGTGATGGGTCAGCGCGTAGGCCACCAACCCGACGCCGCAGCGGGACGCCGCCTGTTCCAGAATGGCGGTTTTTCCCACCCCCGGCGGCCCCATCAGCAGAATGGGACGCTGCCGCACGGACGGGTAGAGATAACGTCCCCCCTCGTCCCGCAGCAGATAGGCCCGGACGGTGTTGCAAATTTCCTCTCTGGCCTCTTTGATGTTCAAGCCCGAATCACTCCCTCGCCCACCACCAAACGGACCGCCCAGGGTGGTACTTTATCTAAGTGCGCGTTTTTTTCCAAAAAGACAAACGCGGTCTCATACGCCGTCTTTTCGCTGGGATAAAAGCCGTCTCCGTCGGTAAAGTAGAGCAGCGCGCGCAGGTTGCGGAGCTTCTTTTCCGCCCGCAGCTTGTCCACATAGCGGAAGACCGGCGTAAAATCGGTCCCGCCCCGGCCCTGGATGACGATCTGCCGGCTCTGGCGCGCCCAGTCCTCCGGGGACCGGATGACCGCCGCCGACTGCACCATGCAGTCGCACTGAATCAGATACACCGTCATCCGCCGGAAAAAGTTCTCCGACGCGCCCAAAATGGCGTAGGTCTCGGAGAGGAACCGGGAGACCGTCTCCCTGGAGCAGGAGCCGGAGGTGTCGATGGCGATGACCAGCTCCTCGAGCTTGTTCCCCTCCTTGTACTCCAACGGTTCCAGCAGCGGCATATTGCCGTACCGCTCCATGCCGAGATGGTAGAAGATATAGTCGAAGCTGTTGAGATCCAGCTCAGCCTCCTCGCGCTGAACGGTAAAACGCCGCAGGTAACGGCTGTACCGATAGGCCCCCCGCTGCGGTCCTTCAAAGGTTTCGGAGGCCGCCCCGGCGAGCGAACCGGCGCGGCCCTTGCCGGTCCGGCCCGCCCCGGCGTAGGCGAGGGCGCGTTCCCAGGTCTTTCTCAGGCCGCCGTCCGCCTCCCGCCAGAGGGCGTGATCGTCAAACCGAAAGGCCGTCTCCAAGTCGTCGAGGGAAAACGGGAAAAAGCCGTCCCGCAGCAGCCCGGCAATCTCCTGCGCCGGGCGGTTTTGTTCCCCTAACAACGCGAAGCACGCGGAACGCACCGGCGAGGGCTCCAACGCCAGACGGCTGAGGTTTTGCTTTTCAATCAACCGCTCCACCGCCATGTCGCAGGCCAGGTCCCAGAGACGGGGCTCGGCGGGCTTGTCGAACAGATGCAGGAACAGGCAGTGCAGGAGGACGTGCAGATATCCCCGCCGCGCCGCCGCCGGGGACTGCCGGTACAGCCGGAGGAGGAACGGCGGGTGAAACAGAAGCCGCGCCCCGTCCGTCCCGACGGAGCCGTCCCGGCGGGGGCTGTAGCGCAGGCAGGCGAAGGCCCCGTCCAGATAGGGGAAGAGGCTGTAGAGCTCGGCGCGGCAATTTTGAAGGATGCGCGCGCCGAGGGCGGCCTGTTCGCGGAAACGCGGCGGGTCAGAGGGAGAAGTCCCGGTCACGGTATTGCCCCCTCTCCGCCTTGAGGCGCAGCAGCCAGACCAGGGAAGCGGTGCGGCTGCGTGCCCGGGCAAGCTGGATGAGGCCGTCAAGCTGCCCGTCCGCCAGCCAGCCCTGGCGTTCCAGAACGTCCAGCTTGTCCACGTCCTCGTCCTCCATCAGCGCGGCGGCGGCGGGACGGATGCGTTTTTGGAGGTACGCGCCGTATTCTTCGCGCTGCGCTGGCATGACGTTTTCGTCGAAAAAGCCTTGCAGGGCGATTGCCAGACGTTGCGGCTCCTGGGGGGTTGCGCGGAATTTTTCGTATAGCTCGTCAAGGCTTGCCTGGGAAAGGGCCGACACGGCGGTTCACCCCTTTGCGGTTTATTTTATTTATTATACTACAGATGCAGGGAAAAGAAAAGCGTGCTTTCTCCGTTGAGCGGGAGTGAAAAAATCGGGCCCTGCCATCTCCACAGGTGAGATTGCGGGGGCTCTTCCGCGCGTGCCGCGAAGGCAAAAGCGGCGGCGCTGCAAGATGGGGGAAACCCCCGGGACTTGCGTCCCGGGGGCTGTTTGTGCTATGGGTTGAATTATGAGAACTTATTTTTCGTCGGAGTCGTCCACATAAATCCACAGGGTGTCAATCACTTCGCTGTCATCATCCTCTTTAAGGAGATAAACCTTACCACCCAAATCCTTATAGTTGCTGAGAATGCTGCTAACATAGCTAGCACTTACATTCAGATAGTGCATGTAGCTCTCGCCGTCAGCATACTCAGTAAGCAAATCATTGGTTTTGCTATCGGCTTTACCAAGGATAAGGTTGATGTTAGACTTCGAGCCAACAATCAAATCAACATCTTCGGTCGATGTATACGCTATGTTCAGGGCACTGCCATGACGTTCGACCTTACCGCCTGTCATATTCAAAACCAACTGACGGGAAGTATCCTTAAATTCCGTAACTCCAGTAATACGTCCGTGGCTGTCTTCTCTAATATTCTTATAGAGAACACCCTTTTCAACATCTTCCTTGGAGGAAACCCAACGCTCCTCTTCCTTACCATCAATGATAACCTTATACTTGTAGTAGGTAAGGTCGCCTACATGGGTTTCATTATTAGTGGACTTTAAGACAAACATGTAGTCCGCAGTGCCACCCACGTCGGCAACATCGGCACCAGTATCAAATGCGTCAATAAAGACAAAACTGACATAATCGCTGTTTTTCTTGGCAATCCAGGAAACCTTCACGCCCTTTGTAATATTAGAAGTCATCTTTACATCGGGCGCATTGGAGACACCAGTGTAAGAATTTACATCACCATCGTCATTTCTAACGACAAAAATAGTCTTGTCATTGGCCTTAATTTTTTCAATCTCAGTAGAAGACACCACAGTGCCTCCGGTATCTTTGACGATAGCGTTACTCAGAAACTTTACCGAACCGCTCTTAATGACGGTGTCATTACTATTATAGTAGGCACCTACAGATTGTGATTCCTTATAGCGGTTCAAGTCGGGAGTTCTCAGGGTGTACTGGCTGCCACTAGTTCCCGTGAAGGTGTACCAGCCTGCCTTAAGATTACCAGTTTTATATGCAGAGACAATCTTATTCTTATTATAAGAAGTTGAAGCAGTACTGGTAGTATACTTAGTGACTTTGTTGACGGAAATTTCGGTATTGGTCCCGTCAGTGAAATAAGCGTCAGCTACAGGAGCCTTGTCAAAATGACCACCATCGTCAAACTCACTAATATAGACGAAGTTATTGCTGGAAGAAGCATCATCGACGCACATGATATAGCCATAAGTATCCAAGACCAATGTAGCATCGGAATTGATGGTAAAGAGCTCGCCTGTCTCTTCCTCGCCCAAAATCTTGTTGTAGGAATACTTCGTGCCACCCATGGTTACATCATCATGCTCGGTGTATTCAGTAACGGTAGCCGTCTGAATAGTAGCCGGGGTAACTGACTCCAGGTTGCATTCCTTATTGTCACCCCAAGTTTTGCTGTCAAAGCTGACAGTGACCAGCAGGTAATCGCCTTCCTTAACATTGGAGACACTGAAATCATCATTGCTGATGTAAGCAGGTAAGAAGTTACCCACTACTTGGTTTTTGTTATCAATGTCCATCGGCTCAATGTTTACACGCTCGGTCACAGTGTTGTAGTCGGCAGTAGCTTTGACCAAGTAGGTGTTAATCATGACAACAGTGACGTTATCATCATCATCCATGTAGAGCTCAGTCAGAACGCCGTTACCGCTTACACCAATATTGCTCGTGGAAGCAGTACTGACAGCCTGACCAGCAGCTGCGGTAGAGTTCTTCTTAAAATAGACATCTGTATCGCAATCTGTCCGATACTCACTGCTGTCAACAAAGACTTTCAGTCCATATTCTTTCGTATTGGAAGGTTTCAGTTTCTCCGCGATGGAGCCGCCAATGGCACTGTACATATCGCCCTTAGAAGCCTTGGCGGTCCAAGATTGGACCAGCTTAGAGGTGTCGACATAGGTACCAATTTCGTCTGCCTTGTATTTCCAAGTGGTGGAAGGACGGCCAAAGGAATCCGTGGTGGTATCCTTCTTCAGCTTGCTGAAGTATTTCTCAGCAAATTGCTGAATCTTGTCGTCGTTAATGCCTGTATTCTCAGTAGCATTGGCCCACTTGGTTTCCCAAGAAACAGGCTTTGCCTTGCTGGGCTTGTTGCTGATGGTCACATCGCCAGCGGTGATAATCGACCCGCGGTCTTCGTAGTCCACCATGTCGGCCTGAAGGGTGTTGAAAGCCATCTGGCAGGCGTCCTCGCGGCTCATCTCGTCAGCCAGAGAGACCTGAGACAGGTTGCTGGTGATGCCAGCTTCTGCGATAGCAATCTTGGAAGTGTTGACAGCCCACTGAGAACCAGTCAAGATCTCAACATCAGGGTCATAACCCAGAGCGACAAGGCACATCTTGGCGAACGCAACGCCAGTCAACTTGCCATCGGGCTCGAAGCGGCCGTTGCCAACGCCAGCGAGGATGCCCTCGTTCTTGCAGTAGGCGATGGAGCCGGCGGACCAACGGTCACGGGACACGTCGGTGTAGGGAGCAACGCTGGCGACGAGCGCGTCGGCGTCGTCCTTGCCGAGGATCATGTAAGTGATGATCTTGGCGGCCTGTTCACGGGTCAGAATGCTGTCCCCGCTGAAGGAACCGGAGATGCCGTCGAACACGCCGATGGTGCTCATGACATCAACCGCTTCCACATGGGTGATGCTGTCCGCGTCGGAATAGTCATCCGACTTGGTTGCGCTTGCCATAGTAGCCATGCCCATCAGGCTGGCGACTACCAGGACAAGCGCAAGAACTTTCTTTAAGTTCTTCATTTGGTTTCCTCCTGTAAAAAATTTTGTCAAAGCTCGGCGCACCCCGCTGTCCTTGCCCCGGCCTACATACCGTGGCTAGCCGATCCCGTATCTATGTCGGGGCCCGGCGTGAGGGACGTGCTTCCCTTTGCAGATTGGAGTCTACCACAGTTTTTTTCAAAAGTCCATATATCTTGCGCTTTTGTAACTTCGTTGTAATATTACAGATACGGTGAAAAACCGGAGGGTGTGGATCACTCCGCACCCTCTCACTCCGGGCCGATGGCTATAAAGATCGGGAGATCGCCTGCATCTGCGGGATCGCCTGCGCGGATGTGAAGGCGGAGATGGAGAAGGCCAGATGCCGTATCCAGATGTTCCGGCAGGAAAATACCGCTATGGCGGCCTGATGCAAGGAGGTTGCGCATGGTGATTCAATGCCACGTCTATCAGGCAAGAAACGGTCTCATTTACCTATCCAGAGGTAATGGCCTCGCTTACACCTCTCTGACGCTTCAGCAGGTGGCAGAT
>JAAWHG010000047.1 GCA_022795735.1 Oscillospiraceae bacterium | reverse complement strand
GGAGTTTTTGTAGACGGTAATCAGTCCTCTCAACCCCCTACCACAACTTTTGAAGCCCGAAACGGAACTTTTATTTTTTGAGAAATTGCACAAAGTTTTTAGATGGCATTTATACAAAACGGTTGCACCTCTCAACAGGCATTGAATCAAGATACCCCAACGACACAAAGTAACTTCTTACATCCTTCCTTGAAAAAGCGGAGACACCCAGGCAGGTGCCTCCGCTTTGGTATGTGTCCGCAAAGTCCGTCCATCATCGGCGGGCCGCCAGGGACAGTCCAAATCATGAGAGGCCACGACGCGGTTTTGAAGATTGGTCCCCGCCCCCATCTTTTCGGTGCTGCCAATCAAGATGCGGACTTGTCCGGCGCGCACCTTGGCGAACAAAGCCGCTTTCTGCGCCTCGGTGCCGGCGTCGTGAATAAAGGCGATTTCCCCGGCTGGGACCCCTCTGCCGATCAGCTTTGCCTTGATGTCGTCATAGAGGTTGAAGGTTCCCTTGCCCGTGGGAGTGGATTGGTCGCAGAACAACAATTGTGTTCCGAGAATGTCCGCGCTGTCCCGCCATTCGCGGAACACGTTGTCTGCGCAGGCGTTGACCTTGCTGCCCGGGTCGTCGGGCAGGAGGGGATTGATCAGCCGCTGGTCCAGCGCCAGCTTACGCCCGTCGGACGTGATGCGCAGCATATTGTCGGCGGACTGCTCTACCTTCCGGTTGCGCACGGCCTCCGCCCGCTCGCCCAGCTCCGCCACGATTTCCCGCTGAAAGGCGCTCGGTTCGGTGGCGACGGTGATATACTCGGCCTCCGGCACGGGAAGACGGAGCATATCCGCCGTCTGGATGTCGGCGGCCTCTTTCCAAAAGCACATCAGCTCGGGCAGATTGTTGAACCGGGCAAAGCGAGTTTTGGAGCGAAACCCGGTACCCTCCGGTTTCAGTTCCATCGCCGTAACCTTTTCTCCGTAATCCGCCGCCCAGTTGTCAAAATGGCGGTGGTTGCGCTGTTCCAGGCTGTCAAATTGCAGATAGCGCATCATGGTATACAGCTCTACCATCGAATTGCTCACAGGCGTGCCGGTGGCGAAGGTGATGCCGCGCCCGCCGGTTATCTCATCTATGTAGCGGCATTTCGCAAACATATCGGCGGATTTTTGCGCGCTGGCCTGCGCAATACCTGATACATTTTTCATTTTTGTGTGAAGGAATAAATTTTTAAATGCGTGCGCTTCATCCACGAACAGCCGGTCCACGCCCAGCTCCTCGAATGTGACCACATGGTCTTTTTTCTCCTCCGCCGCCAGCTTTGCAAGATCGGCCTCCAGCGTTTTTCTGGTCTTCTCCATCTGCTTGATGGTAAAATGCGCCCCATCGTGTTCCTTCGCGTCGGCGATTGCGTCTATAATCTCGTTGATCTGGTCCTCAATGACGGCCTTCTGCCGTTCCGCGGACAGCGGGATTTTATCAAACTGGCTGTGTCCGATTATCACCGCGTCGTAGTCTCCTGTGGCAATGCGGGCGCAGAACCGCTTGCGCCGGTCCGATTCAAAGTCCCGCTGGGTTGCCACCAGTACCTTCGCGCCGGGGTAGAGGCGCAGAAAATCGCCGCCCCACTGCTCCGTCAGGTGGTTGGGGACGACGAAAAGGGATTTTCGGCACAGGCCCAGGCGTTTGCTCTCCATCGCGGCGGCTACCATCTCAAAGGTCTTTCCCGCGCCGACGCAGTGGGCCAGCAGCGTATTCTTCCCGTACAAAATATGGGCCACGGCGTTCTTCTGGTGAGTACGTAGGGAAATTTCTGGGTTCATACCCACGAAATTGATGTGGGAGCCGTCGTACTCGCGGGGCCGAATGTTATTAAACAGCGCGTTGTATTTGCCGCACAGCATTTCCCGGCGCTCCGGGTCCTTGAAAATCCAGTCCTTGAACGCCTCGCATATGGCCTCCTGCTTCTGCTGTGCAATGATGGTTTCCTTCTCGTTGAGGACGCGGGTTTCATTCCCGTCGTAGTCCATCTTCTTATCGAAAATCTGTACGTCCCGCTGATTCAGCGCGGCTTCCAACAGTTCGTAAGCGTTGACGCGGCTGGTGCCGTAGGTCTTATAGACCCGCGTGCTAAACGGGCTGTCCAAGCCCTTGCCCGTCACCCGCCACTCACCGGATTTACCGGCATAAAGAATTTGAATTTTTTTCTCCCGCAGATTTTCCGGCGTGTGCAGCAGCTCAAACATAAACTGCTGGTAATATGCAGGGTCAATCCAGGACGCGCCGAGGCGAACGCTGATCTCCGAGGCGGTCAGGTCCTTGGGCTGCACCTGTTCCAGTTTTTCCATGTTGACGGCAAATTCCGGGTACTTTTCAGCGGCGGCACGGGCGGCAATGAGTTTCTCCCGCACGTCGCCGGAGAGATATTCGTCCGCTGTCTGCCAGCCCTTGTGCCAAGAAACGGCGCCGCCGTCAATATCAAAGGGACCGGCGGCGGGGTCCTTGAAGATAATACCCTTCAAATCCTCTACGATCTGCGGGATTTTCTCAGCGCCGCCCATCAAGGAGGCCATAAAGCCCAGGTCAACGCAGGCCCGCTCTCCAATGGACACCGCCAGCGCCTCCGCCGCTGTATCCACGTGGGTTACGGCCCGCCGGTTCTGGATGGTGCGCTTGGTGAACATGTCCGCCTTGCGCTCCAGCCTGCCCTCCTCGTTGGTCACCTCCAGAGAGCACAGCAGCGGGTAGGACGCATCCTGGTCAAAAGCCAGCTTATTCCCCCGGCTGGTCAAGAGGCCGTACTGCGCCGTATAGCCGTCGTAGAGACGGTTCAAATTTTCCTGCTCCGCCCGAATTGCACTGTCGCCAGCGTTATCCATCTGTAAGTCAATGAGCCTACGGGCGCTGTCCCGGATAGCGATCATGCCCAAGATGCGTTTCTCCCGCGTTTTTCCAGCGTCCACCAAATTCATGCGGGAGTTTTCCCGGAAGTACAGCTTTCCCTCATGCAGCGTATAGCTGTAATTGCGCACGTCCGGGCTGGCGGGGATGCTTTCCAGCGGGCTGCTGTCCTTGTGCGCCGGCGCGTCCAACTCCAGCAGCCCCCGGTCTGGCGGCGCAAGGCGTTGAATCGCTCCGGCAAGCTGCCGGGCAAGACTGACGTCGGGATTTGGCTTGACGGTGTAGTCCTGCCGTCCGTACTGTGTGCTCTCGGAATCCGGGATTCCCATCACCATCTCCGGGTGGCTGAGAAAGTATTGGTTGAGGGTGAAACCGTCCTCGTTCTGGCCGGTGTGGACCCACTCCGGTTCCGTAACGGCGGGCCGGTCCCGCTTTTGCAGAAAAATAATATCCGATACCACATCGGTCCCGGCGTTTGCCTTGAAGGCGTTGTTGGGCAGGCGGATGGCTCCCAGGAGATCGGCTCGCTGCGCCAGATACTTTCGCACGGCGGTATCCTTGGCGTCCATGGTGTAGCGGCTGGTGACAAAGGCCACGATACCGCCAGGCCGCACCTGATCGAGCGCTTTGGCGAAAAAGTAATTGTGGATGTTGAAGCCCAGTCTGTTATAAGCCGGGTCGTTGACCTGATACTGGCCGAAGGGGACGTTGCCCACGGCCAAATCGTAAAAATCGCTCCGGCTGGTCTTTTCAAAGCCGGATACGGTAATATCCGCCTCGGGGTAGAGCTGTCTGGCGATTCGTCCGCTCAAACTGTCCAGCTCCACGCCGTGGAGCCGGGCTCCGGACATGGATTCCGGAAGGAGGCCGAAGAAGCCGCCCACGCCGCAGGACGGCTCCAGGATATTCCCGGGCCGGAAGCCCATGCGTTCCACCGCCTGATAAATTGCCTGGATTATGGCGGGGCTGGTGTAATGGGCGTTGAGCACGCTGCCCTGCGCGGATTTATATTCCTCCGGGGACAGCAGCTCGCGCAGCGCGGCATACTCCTTGGCCCACTTGCGGTCCTTTGGGTCAAACGCCTGCGCGAGGCCGCCCCAGCCCACGTACTTTGCCAGGATTTCCTGCTCCTCCGGCGTGGCAAAGCGGCCCTCCGCCTCGATCTGCTTCAAGGTACGGATGGCCGCCACGTTATACTGGTATTTGGTTTTCTCGCCGCCCGCGCCAAGGGTTTCATCTGTAATGCGGTAGTTGCGGCACGCCGGGATCTGCGCGTCAGACGGCGGGACAACCTGCCCGCCGTCCAACTCCGCGCGTTCCTTCTCCTCGCCGGCGGCGGCGCGCGCCTGGGCGGCCATGCCGGCTGCAAGATACCCTTCGCTGCTTTGGGTTTCCTCCACGAGCTCTCGTACAAAACGGACGGGCTCCTGAAGAACGAAATGTGTACCGTCCAGGACCGTTAAACGGACGGTATCCCGGGCAAAGTCCACGCTGTCAATTTTGGCCCGCCGTCCGTCGACGGTCAGTTCCATGCCCAGGGGGAGGTAGTCCGCCGCGTCCCGTTCCTGGATGATCTCATAGGGGGTGTCCGGACCGTGTTCCTGGTTGGGTTTTGCCAAAACCACGCTGTGTCCATGCTCGAGCAGCTTCTTTAACATGGACTGCCAGCCGTGGGAGGTTCCGGTAACAAAGGTGTTTCCAAGGCCGGGAATGTCCCTGACCAGCAGCCTGGTCCCCAGGGCGCTGGCCGCCGCTTCGGCATCCTTGCCATAGAACAGCATATACTCTCCCACCTGGACGCCGGTGAGTTTGTCTGGGTATCGGGCTTTTAGGTCCAGATATTCGTCAATATTGGGCGAGAGATCTGGTTCAGCGGGGGCGGCGTCAGCTCTTTCCACCTGCTCCAGCATACCCGCCCCGGTGGGTTCCGGCACTGTCTCCGGCGCGAGGGGTGTCTCCGCACCGGCCTCCGGCTGCTCCGGGGACAGGTAGCGGCCCTCGCCGATCAGTGTTCGGATGCGCCGCGCCATTTCCTCGTAGGAAACCAGACGGTAAGCGCCTCGCGAACGGGAGATAACCTTCATCTTGTTGTAATCATAATGGGCGAACGCCGCGCTGCCGTCCGCAAGGACGCAGGGGCCCGACGTTTGCTGATTGCCCTCCTTGTATGACCGGCTGATATATTCGCCGGCAAGCTTCCAGGAGATCTCCGCGTCGGTTTTTCCCTCCTGATACAGCGCGTAGATTTTCCGCTTTCGCGCGGTGACGCCCCAGTCCTCGATCAGCAGCTTGTCAATGTCGGCGTCGGTAATCTCCGTCGGGGCGGGGGAAGCCTGCGCCGGCGGGGGCTTCGGACCGGCGGCGTCGCGGCTGCTTCGCGTTTTTTCCTCATACCGTTCTTTTTCCTCTGGCGTGAGGTATTTGCCCTCGCGGATCAGGGCGCTGATTCGTTTGGCGGCGTTGCTCCAGGTCAGCTCAATATCCGCGCAGCCGGCCTTTTGGAGCCGGATACCCTTGCCGCGGTAATCCACGTTACTGCTCCACGCGCCGGAAATGGCGTTATTGTGACCGCCGGTGCCGTACTCTTTTTTCAGAAAATCCGCACACTCTTTCAGCGTTGGATTGCCGGTGAAAAAGGCGTAGATACGGTCTTTACCGCCCTCCGTAATGCCGCCGCTGCTCAATGTCTGCGCAATCTCGTCTTCAGTAATGAAGCGCTCCGGCTGGGTCATCTCCGTCAGCCCGGCGGCATACTCCCTGCGGGGCAGGGCCAGCTCGCGGAGCTGTTCCAGCACAGAGGCCGGCTGATACATCCAGAAGCGCATCAGTTCTTTTTCCTGGGCGTGGGCTTTCGCAAAGACTTCCAGCTCGGAGATCAGGGCGTTTACGTTGGCGGGGCTGTCCAGCATTGCGGCCAGACTGGCTGTTTCTTCCTGAAAGCCGGCGCCGTGTAAATTGCCCAAGGTGGGCATAAAGCCCTGCTCCTTTACCACATCGCTCATGTCGTGGGACATATACCAAAGGGCCTGCGCGGCCTGCTTTCGCTCATACTCCGGCGTTTCCATCAGCTCCGCGCCGGAGGTAAAAGCGCCGGCATCGAGCAGCTCCCCGATCCGGGCGGCTGCGTCCTCCCAGGAGATAACCTGCGCGTATTGGACATACCGCGCGCTCAGCCCCATGGACAGATGGATGCCGTCTCCGGCATACCACACGGAAATATCCCCGTCCGTGCCCTTTAGGCCAAAGCCGCCATGGTATTCCGCTTTCAAAAACTCGACGATTTCCTCCGGGGATTTCCGCTTCATAAACTCCGCGGCCACGCGCATCCGGCTGTCTTCCGTATTGCTGCCAAAGCGCAGAATCTGGTCGATGTCTCCCTGGGGAATAGAAAAAGCGAAGGGCGCTTTTTCCGCGCTCTTCGCTTCTGTCATACGCTGGTTTTGCCGTGCCCCGGAGGGGAACAGGCTGAGCTGCTCCTGCGGCTCCGGCGTCAGAGGTAGACCAGCTCCGCGAGAACCGTCTCCTCCGCCTGCGCGATGAAGCTGTTGACCGCCTGTACCCAGCCCATCTGGTCCCGGGCCTTCATCGCCTCGTCCACGTTGTTCCGCTTCTTCAGGTCCTCCACGATCCGGTCCACCTGCTCCCGCGCCTGCCGGTCGATCTCCCGCAGGTGAGGCATCAGTTCGCCGGTCAGCAGCATCGACGTGTACGTCCCGTGATGATGTTCCCGCAGGAAGGTCTGTCGGAGCATCCCGTACTTGCCCAGAGGCGTCTCTTCCATCCCTTCCTCGTCGTCCAATTCCAGGTCCGGCAGATAATAGTCCCCCACCTTCGTGTATGTCAGTTCCATGCTGAATACCGCTCCTTTCGATGCTTTTATGATTTACATCACTAAATCCATTCCTGCTATCAGTATACTCCATCTCTTGCTGTTTTGCAAGAGGTTTTTCTGACGTCGAGCGCAAAATTTTTTCCCGCTCGATGCGCTTGACTGCCGATCCAATCTCCATGAGAAACTCTTTTGTAACAGCGCTGGCGGCGTCTCCCAGGTGATGCAGGACAGCGGAAGTAGAAAACTCGGTAATGCTGGAAAGATCGTCCTCTCCCAGATATTGGCCAGGCTCCAGGCCGCAGCGGGTGAGGACAGCGTACTGCACACTGGCGGTCAGGAGATCCCGAAAGCGCACCGCCAGATTGAGATCGTCCAGCTCCTCCAAGAGACTGCCCGGCGCATGATAGCGCAGCTCCTTCAAATGGTCCGAATAAGCCGCGTTCACAGCGCGGCTTGCCTGTTCCATCAGCATCTGTCCTATCTCCGTTTCCGCTGATGGGCCGAAGCGCTGTTCCAGCGCCTCCCGGACGGCGGTGTGGTGCTCTTTTCGAAGCTCCCACAGATATGGCAGCCTTGCGCCCTCAGCCGGGCGAGTGTCGGACACGTCAAAGACATGCCTGAAATAGGGCTTTCCAGCGCCATCCTTGTGGATCAGGGCGATTCCCTTCGTGCCGGCTGCGATCCGGCGGCGCATGGCGTTATTCCACAGCGTGATTTCCGCGCAGGCGGTCGCGTCCGGACGCTGGGCGTAGATCAGGAGCTGGTCGTCAAATTCGTATTTATAAATTCTGGCGGCGGTGGATAGATACCGTTTCCAGGCGTCCGCGCTCCGGGTGACCGACTTTGCGGTCTGACCCGCCAGCTCGGACACCCGACGCAGTTTGTCTTCTTTTGATTCTCGCATGAAGCCTCCTTAATAAAAAATGAGCCGAAGAAAACGGTCTCGCACCGTTTCCTTCGGTTCCTGTAACATCATCCGTCAACCGTCCTGCCATCCGGCGGCTTTTGGTTCATCCTGTCGAGCACCGCCCGCTGGGCGGGAGAGAGAACGCGGGGCGGGGAGACCTTCAGCCACCGCTTGGGCAGCTCAAAAGTCAGCCCGTCCCAACCATTGGCGGCGGTCTGGCGCACTTGCTCCGGGTGGGTCCGGCACAGCGCCAGCAGGCGGCGTTTCCACCCTTCGTTGTAGGTGTAGACGCTGGCGGTGGGCTCCGCCTCGTTGAAACAGATAATGGTTTCCCGTTCCAGGTTGGAAAGACGCACCGTTCACCGCTCCTCTCCGGGCGGCGTCCGGCGCGTCTGCTCCGGCGCTGTTTCCTTCTGGCGCTCATCCTCCTTTTGGCGCTCCGCCTCCTCCTTCTGCCGGCGCAGCGCCTCCAGTACGGAGGACCTGGGCGGCGTGTTGCTGATTACGCCGTCGATCTGGTTGTAATTTTCCTCCTCGCTCAGCTCTGCGGCGGCCAGCATGTTGTCCTTCATTTCTCCGCCCCCGCCATCTTTCTCAGGGATTGTTCCGCCGTGTGGAGCATCGCGTCATACGCGGCGTTGGCGGCGGAGACAACATGGTAGACCGCCTCGTCAACCGCGTCCCGTACGTCCGCGTCCGACGTCCCGGCCAGCGCCGCCAGCGCCTCTATCGTATCCTGCCTCAGTCCCAGCCACCCGGCGATGTCCGCCGTGTCGAAGTCCGCCTCCGCGTCAAATTCATCGTCGAAGCCCTCCCCGGCGGCGTCCTCCAGGTCATTCCGCAGCGACGTGCGCTCCTCCCAGACCATGTTCTGTACGGCCAGGACGTCCTCCAGGAACCACGTATACGGCAAGCCAAAGAAATGAACGAGGTTCCGAAGCTGATACGCGCTGGGGACCCGGACGCCTCTGACCCAGCGGCTCACCGTGGAGGAAGACACGCCCAGATGGCGGGCGGCGTCCTCCTGGCTCATGCCGGACGCCGCGAGCAGCGCCTGCAATCGTTTGTTGAATCCAATTTTCATATTCCCTTTCCTTTCCGGTTTGTAGATTTTGTATTGTCAAACTCCATTTTGTAATGGACGAATTTCCCACCGCCGTCGTCCAGGATGACAGTCGCGTCGTACATCACGCCCTTTTTCTCAGAAAACAGGTTTTTGAGCCGCACCCGCCCGTCCTTCAAAAGAGCGGCGGCAATTTTCGGCGTCAGCGCCTTGCGCTTATCCGAAAAGAACCGGTCGTTCTTCCACAGGGCGAACCCACAGGGAGGCGTATCGCGCCACGCCTCGCAAAAGAAGCTCTTTTTGCCCTCCACGACGTCTCTGCCGCAGCGGGGACACTTTCCGATTACCCTCCGGCTTGCTTGGGAAAGCGCGGCGTTCCCGCCGCCCGCCGCGCGGTTGGCCCGCACCATCTCCGACACCATCGCCTCGATTCCGGCCATAAAGTCCGCCGGAGCCAGGTTGCCGCGCTCGACGTCCTTCAGCCGTTCTTCCCACTGCGCCGTCAGCTTGGCGGATTTCAACCGCTCCGGCAAGACCGCCGCCAGCGCCATACCCTTCCCGGTGGGGATAAGCCGCTTGTCCCTGCGTTCGGCGAAGCCGGATTTCACCAGCTTCTCAATCGTCGCGGCGCGGGTGGCCGGCGTGCCGAGGCCGGTTCGCTCTATGTCCTCCAGTTTGGCGAAGTCCTCCGCGCCGGCGTGCTCCATGGCTGAGAGAAGGGTATCTTCGGTAAAGCGGGCCGGGGGACTCGTGTTTCCCTGTTTCAAGACGGCGTCCCCGCCCTCCAGCCGCTGGCCTTCGGCCAGCTCCGGGAGCGGCGGGGCCGGCTCCTTTTGCTGCCGTTTCTGCTTTTGTTTCAGCGAGGAAAGGAACGCCTGCTCCGTGTCCTTCCACCCCGAGGAACGCTCCGTTCGGCCCCTGACGGCAAAGGAAACGCCGCCGCATTCCAGCGTGACGGCGGTCTCCTCATAGGTATGGGGGCTGCCCACCGCATAGAGGAGGCGGGCGGCAATCAGTTGGAGAACCGTTCGCTCCCCGGTGGGCAGGGCGGTCAGATCCGCTTCGGCGGCGCTTCCGGTAACAGCGAGCGCGTGATGGTCGGACACCTTTTTGCTGTCGCAGACCAACGCGGCGTGAATCTCTCCGGGCGCGTCCACGCCGCAGACGGCGGAGGCCGCCGCCGCCAGGGCAGGGACGCCGGCCTCCATATCATCCGTAAAATACCGGCTGTCGGTTCGGGGGTAGGTGGCCAGCTTCTTTTCATAAAGGCTCTGGAGGTAGTTGAGGGTCTGCTGGGCGGTGTAGCCGAACAGCCGGTTGGCCTCCCGCTGGAGGGCGGTCAGGTCGCAGAGCTTCGGGGGGCGTTCGGTTTTGTCCGTTCGCGAGACCTCCCGCACCGTGACGGGCTTTCCAAGACAGGCGGCCCGCGCGCGCTCTGCCTCCGTCTTGGAGGCATAACGCGCGCTGACTGCCCGGAAGCCGCCGCAGTCCAGCTCGACGGTATAGAATTTCTCCGGCTGGAACCGCTGGACCGCCGCCTCGCGTTCGGTCAGCAGGGCCAGCGTCGGAGTGAGCACGCGGCCCACGTTCAGGACCCCGCCCTGATGGAGCGCCGTGAACAGACGGGTGGCGTTGATGCCCACCAGCCAGTCCGCCTTGGCGCGGCAGAGGGCGGCGTCGTAAAGGCGGTCATATTGGGCGCTGTCCCGCAGATTCTCAAAGCCCTCCCGAATCGCGCCCTCCTCCATAGAGGAAATCCAGAGCCGCTGAAAGGGCTTGCCGCAGCCGCATTCCCGGTAGACCAGACGGAAGATCAGCTCGCCTTCTCGTCCCGCGTCCGTCGCGCAGACCAGGGAGGAAACGTCATCCCGGCGCATGAGCTCGCGGAGAATTTCCATCTGCTTTCTCGTGTCCGGCAGCGTCTGAAACTGCCAGGGGGCGGGGAGGATCGGGAGATCGTTCAAGCTCCACCTGGAGTAGCGGGCGTCGTAGGCGTCCGCCGGAGCGAGCGCCACCAGATGGCCGACGCACCAGCTCACCAGCCAGCCGTTTCCCTCCAGATAACCGTCCTTCCGTCCGCGCGCGCCCAGCACCTTGGCGATGCTCATTGCGACGGAGGGCTTTTCCGCTACAACTAACTTATGCGAAGTCATTCTCTTCACCTCCCACGCTGGCCGGCGGATTTCCGGTGTTCGTCCGGTTTATTACGCAAGGTCAAAAAAATCCCGTTCCCCTTCGTCCTCCGGCTCGGGTTCCGCCGGTTCTGAATCATCCGCCGGTTCCGGTTCATATTCCCCTTCCTCGCCGCGGAAGCCGCCGGCGTCCGCGCCGGGTTCCGCAGCCGCGCCGTCCTCATCTTCGTCTTCTTCGTGAACGCTCTCCTCCTCTCCGCCGGTCAGTTCGTCGAAATCCTCCGCGCCGGCCAAATCGTGCCTGGGCTTATAAATTTTGAGATACCAGCCGGCCCCGCCGGCGGCCAGCGCCGCCAGAAGCACAAAAATCATGCCCGCGCCGCCGCCGGTCTTTTCCGGCTCTGTCCCGTCCGGGGCGGGGGCCTCCCCTCCGCAGTCCTTCCAGGACAGGACGCAGACGGGGCAGCCGGCCTTGACGTCCCCGGGGACGCACTTGTTCTTACAGACGCAAACCGGCTCCGGTTCCGGTTCCGGGACAGCGGAGACCGGCATTCCCCCCTTCACGGACCCCGCGCCGTTCTTTTCGTCCTCCCTGTCTTTTTCGGCAAGCTCCATCAGGTCGGATTCCGTGACGGCGTTGAGGAAATAGACATTTTCGCCGTTCCGCTGCCGGTCAATCACCAGGTAGAACACATGTTCGCTCGGGGTTTTAAACGTGAAGAACTCCTTGCCGTCCTCTTCCCCCGCGTTGTCCAGAACGGTTCCCTGGCCCTCCGGCGTCAAAGGGGACGGAGTACGGTCCTCCTTTCCGACGGCGGCGCCGGCGTCTTCCTCGGTCCTGTCCCGCGTCCCGCCGGACGCGGCGCGGAAGCAGTCAATTTCCGCGGACTTCTCAAACACCGTTCCGTCCCGGCCAATCGCGCGAGCGGTTACCGTACCGTTTTCGGTGACCTCCGCAACGTAACGGTAGCGGTTGTCCGTCCGGTCAAGCTGGCTTGTAATCTCCCGCCAGCTCGCGCCGCCCACCTTGACGTGGGCCGTCTGGAGGCCGCTTCCGGTGTTGTCGGTGAACTCAATCTCTACCTCCGCGCGCTGTACCGCCTCGCCGCCCGGAGGCGTGAGGCGGATGGAAATATCCGAGCGCTGGGACGGCGCGTAGGCGAATGCCGTTGTGAGCAGCGCCGCGCACAGCAGCAGCAGGAGCGCGGCGCGTTTTACATGGTCTTTTACCATTGCTGTTCCTCCTTTTCTTCATATGGCGCTTCGGGCGGGGCTTCCTGCGGCCCCGCCGCCTGGATACGCTCCAGAAGGCCCCGCAGCTCCTCCGGCGACGTCACGGCGTTTCGTACCGCGCGCAGAATCTCCAGATTCTCCTGTTCGATGATCTGCCGCTCAATTTCCCGTACCCTTGCCTGACATTCCGTAAGCCTCTCCTTCGCGCGGGACAGCTCGTCCTTGAGCCGCCCGATTTTACTGTTCATTCTGTCAAATCACATCCACTCCTTACATGATAGATCATCCGCTATGGCAGTCTGCCTTATCAGAAAAAAAGAGTTATCAGGAATTACTGAACGGAATCCTTGCTTTTAGATATGTGTTAGCTTCATGATTCCT
>JAAWHG010000011.1 GCA_022795735.1 Oscillospiraceae bacterium | reverse complement strand
TGAGTTCGTGGAACAGATCAGGGTGTCCGAAACCTACACGACCGACGAACAGCAGAAGCGGGTGAAAATCCGGGAAATTGAAATCGTCTATAACTTCATCGGTGCGTTTGATTTTGAGGGAGCGCGGGAGCAATCCCAAACTGCCCAAGACAAAAATAATGCGAAAGTCGGCACAGCTTGACACTACGCCGACCCTCGCTTAAAATGTTTTCTTACGTCACCGCCCCATTGCGGTGAAGCGGTTTATTGAGTATTTAGGGTACAGAAAAAAGAAGGAGTAACAAGCATCAAATATATATTAACTCCGCCAAAATAATTTCCTCTACCCTGGCTTTTCGGTTGTTCACCAGCCCTACAGATTGGATATGTATTAGCCACTGTTGGAGGATTTCTTCGCTGGCCCATCCCTGATACTTCCAATGCTCCGGGGTTTGAACGTTTTCTAACTCCGCCAGAAGGGACTGCAAGTCGGTTTTTGTGACGATAAAGTTTTTGATTTGGTGCCTAACCGGATCGTAATTCTCACCGACATAATCCTAGACAACTAATTCCCCAGTTTGATAGTAGTCGTAAAAACACTCTGCGATCAGGATTGCCGCATTGGTAAAGTCGTGCATAAGCACTTCGTTGATGTAGAAATCCGTACTTTCCGACGGCGGCTTCTGCTTGTACTGTTCGATTTCCTCTTGAATATTTTGGTTCAATAGAGTAACGGCCTCTGACACGTTGAATACAGCAAAGTTCACCTTTCTCAGTTATTCCGCCACAATCGTATCCAGCAGGTCTAAGCCATCGTCACTTTGCCTTACGGTAATGCCCCAGGCTCCCATTTTCAACCTCCTTCTCGGTCTGAAAAAATTTGTCCTTTAAGTGCAGCCCTTGGTTATTACCCCCTCCCGTAGACCCCGTTTTAAGGCCGTTTTTTAGTGGAAAAAGAATAAGGACAAACCGCCAACTCCTTGCAACGCAAGGGTTTTCCGATTTGTCCCTATTATGCCATAAGGGCACACATACGCCTCCCTGATGATTGCTGACGGTGTACCCCTGGTGGTGGTATCCCGGCAGCTGGGCCACGCCCAAGCCAGCACCACGGCCCTACGCCCACACCATAGCCTCTGCCCAGGCTAAAGCCATGCAGGCCTTTGACCGTTTTAATGACATCGTAGGAACCGAAAAACCGCCCGAAAAAGGCATGAAAAAAGCGGCCGGGAATTGACTTCCTGACCGCTCAACTGTGCATTTCGTGGTAGACCTTTGGCAGATTGGACGCTAAACCCAAAAATCCAGGGCCATTGGAGAAATGAGAAAACCCCGCAACCGCTGTGGTTACGGGGTTTTTCTGGAGCTGCTACCCAGATTTGAACTGGGGACCTCATCCTTACCAAGGATGCGCTCTACCGACTGAGCTATAGCAGCATCTCGAAGCAGCTTTCTTAGTATACCATAGAATTAAAAAAAGTCAAGTACAAAATCACAAATTCCGAGAATTTTTTCGTGTTGCTGTGAATTGCACCCACGAAAGGACTGGGCAAAGTACCAGACCACGGACTCTATTTGAGGGTCTACCTACATAAAAAATGGAATATACCTTGCTTGAAAAGGCTCAAACAAGGCATATATGCCGAAAAAGGTCAAATTTTGTCTGACATTTGCCTTGCGTAAGTAGTAATAAAATTTCATTTCGTTTCTGTTTTTCTTGCGGATTCGGTGCTTTGATAAAAATCAAGATTTTCCTTCAACCGTTCCTTCCACGGTGCCAGTGCTGCGGCCTTACGGCCGGCCTCCAGCGCCTCTGTGTAACGTCCAGTATAGTAACAACTCAGTGCAAGCAGATCATACGGTAAGTCATTCCAGGCATCTCCTTCACAGATGTAACTGCGGGGCCGTTCGGTCCGTTTCAACGCTTCCCGGGCCAGCCATGCTACGCCGTCCCATTCCTTTTGCTCCACCAGATAGACAGCAAAGTCCAAAAAAGGCTCCCGCAGATGGGCGGCCTCCGCAATTCCCCGATAAAACCATTGGCGAGCCTGAGGATCCATGCCCTTCTCGGCGTAAGCACGCGCCAGATAGCGCATAGAGGCGCTTCGTTCGTCCGCCCATTTAGCCTCTGGCATTGAAATGTGCCGTTCCAGTGTGCGAATGCAATTGTCCCAGTCCTGATAGAAAAAATATTCACGGCCCAGATAGTGCATATTTCGGTCGTTGTGTGAATTTTCCGAAACCGCCAGTTCCAATAACGGCAGATACTGACTTCGTGACTTTTTATGATCTGCATGGTGCTGTAGACAAACACCAGCCGCAAAGCAGGCGGCACAGGGGCCCACACCAGTCCATTGCAGTACCTCGTGGACCGGATTGACCCAGCGAAAACCCTCACGGACATGAATTTTGTCAATCCAGAACACATAGCCCTCCGAACCATCCGGATTGAAGTTCCAAGTATAGCGGTAATGGATCTGACGAATACCGGGCGTCCAGACTTTTTCCAGATTTCTTCGCCATCCGGGCAGAAACAATTCGTCAAGGTCTGTGCAGACGCATATGTCCGCATCTTTTGGCGTTAATTCCAAAGAGCGGTTTCGGGCAGTGTCGAACCGCCACGGGGATATAGCCTCTACTGTCACTTGAGCGCCCCGCTTTCGCAATTGGTCCACAGTACCGTCATCGGAGCCGGTGTCCAGTACAACAATCTGATCCGCTTCTGACATGGAATTCATCCAGCGGTCCACAAATTGAGCCTCATTTTTGCAAATTGCGTAAACTACAATCTTCATTTTAATCTCCCATCTTGATTTGATTCTTAAAACCGGGAGGGCAGGCGCCCCCCCGGCCTCTGTGCGGCCTGTTTATTAAGAATTAGGTTTCCAGTAAACCGGCTGCGCGCAGATTTGCCAGCAATGTGTTGAACTGTGTCACTACATCGTCTGTGTCAGTGGCATCAGCGACGGCGTTTGCTGGAGTGGCTGTACTTTCGGGACCAGCTGGACCAGTGGGGCCGGTAGGACCAATTTCGCCAGCCGGACCGGTGGGCCCGGTGGGCCCTGCCGCACCTGTCGGGCCCGCCGGGCCGGTGGGACCTTCCGCACCTGTCGGGCCCGCCGGGCCGGTGGGACCTTCCGCGCCTGCCGGACCTGTGGGACCTGTGGGACCTTCCGCACCTGTCGGACCTGCCGGGCCGGTGGGACCTTCCGCGCCTATCGGACCTGCCGGACCTGTGGGCCCGGTGGGCCCTTCCGCACCTGTCGGACCTGCCGGACCTGTGGGACCTTCCGCACCTGTCGGACCTGCCGGGCCGGTGGGACCTTCCGCGCCTGCCGGACCTGCCGGGCCAGTGGGGCCTTCCGCACCCGCCGGACCTGCCGGGCCGGTGGGCCCTTCCGCACCTGCCGGTCCAACCGCACCTGTTGCACCTGTCGCACCAGTCGGCCCAGTCGGCCCAGCAGGGCCTATTGCACCAGCCGGACCGGTGGGACCAATAGCGCCAGCTGGTCCGACTGCGCCAACGGGTCCAGTTGGACCTACCGCACCTGCCGGTCCAGTCATACCCATTGCTCCGACCGGGCCAGTAGGGCCAATCGCACCGGTTGCGCCTGTTGCTCCAGTGGGACCAGTGGGACCCATCATACCATTCAGGCCATTCAGACCAGCAGGGCCCGTGGGACCGGTGGGGCCAATGGGACCAGTAGGACCAGTAGGACCGCAAACTGGGCCGGGCTGGGGCGGACAGCAAGGCGGGCAGGGTGTAATGGGCGGGCACGGAGGAACCACGGGCGGACAAGGCGTGATGGGCGGGCGGGCTACTGCTCTGTCGCAATCACAGCCGCCGTTGTTTTCCTCTGGCAGGCCGCTCAGATCGAAACACTGATAACGTTTCATAGGAGTTCTCCTTTCTAGGATGATAGCCGGTAAACCCGGCCACAATTCAGTGTATGCTGGAAGAGACTCCACGTTTCCCCTCCCTTAGCCAGAATCTGACGGATATTCTTTTGGCTGGCTCTAAATTTCATTTTGAAAAGGCTTATTGGAAATTTCATATTGTAACTTGCCCTTACAGTATACATCTTAGGTAAAACTAGTTCATGAACCATATTCTCGGCATTTTATCCCTTGAAATAATTCCCATAATATTGCTCTAGCCGCTGAGCGATATTATGGCCAGCCAGGCAAACAAGTGAAACATTAACTCTAAAAACAAGAATCGCGCCGCAGAATTTTTAGCCTGCGGCGCAATCTTTGCTATAGATTAGAGATCAGCGCTTCCGCGCAGCGGAGTCCATCCACCGCCGCCGACGTAATGCCCCCGGCATATCCCGCGCCCTCACCGCAGGGATAAAGACCGCGCAGCCAGGACTGGCAGCTCTCATCCCTGAGAATACGCACGGGGCTGGAACTACGTGTCTCGGGCGCGGTCAGGACCGCGTCACGCTGTGAAAAACCTTTCAGCCGTCTGTCAAAGACCGGCAGTGCCCGGCTCAGTACACCGGTAATCTTCTCCGGCATGCAGCTGCGGAGGTCGGTATAAACCACACCGGGCTGGTAGGATGGCACAACGTCCCCCGGCCCCGTACTGGGACATCCTTTCAGGAAATCACCAACTAGCTGCGCCGGAGCACCGTAACTTCCGCTCATCTGAAATGCCGCCTGTTCCAGAGTCCGCTGCCATTTCATCCCCGCCAGCACACCCTCGCCTGGAAAGTCTGCGGGGTGCAGCGTGACCAGCAAGGCGGCGTTGCAGTTTTCTCCGTTCCGCGCCGCGTTGCTCATCCCGTTGGTGACCACGCCGCCGGCTTCGGAAGCCGCCGCCACAACTTGTCCCCCCGGGCACATGCAAAAGGTATACGCCGAGCTGCCGTCCGGCAGATGGGCCGAAAGCTTGTAATCCGCAGGAGGAAGCCGGGGATGCCCCGCCGAGGGACCATACTGCGCCGCGTTTAGCCAGCTCTGCTTATGCTCAATACGGACCCCCATGGAAAAGGGCTTTCGCTCCATGGGCACGCCGAGCGTTTCCAGCACGGAAAAGGTATCTCTGGCACTGTGCCCAATGGCAAGTATCAAATGCCGGCAAGCAAGAACCTTGTCCGTCCCTTTTTTCTCATATCGAACCGCCTTCAACGCCCCTCCATCCTGTTCCATCCCCGTAAGACGGCAGCCAAAACGAATCTCGCCGCCCAGCCCCTCAATTCGATGCCGCAGGGTTTGTACCACGCCGGACAGGACGTCGGTTCCAATGTGAGGCTTGGCATCGGTCAGGATGCTGTCCTGCGCTCCGGCGGCGTGGAATTGCTCCAGCACCCAACGAACCCGGGGGTCGTGGATGCCGGTGTTGAGCTTGCCGTCGGAGAAGGTTCCCGCGCCTCCTTCCCCAAATTGGACGTTGCAGTCGGGGTCGAGACGGCCGGTATGCCAAAACTCCTCAACCTTTCTTCGCCTGGTTTCCACATCCAACCCACGCTCAAGAACCAGAGGGCGCAATCCCGCTTCAGCCAGAAGAAGGGCCGCAAAAATCCCGCCCGGGCCAAATCCCACGACGACAGGCCGCTCATTCGGCAACGCTTTGGGCCGGGGAATCGCATAACATAGCGGCTTTCCGTTGGAAACCTTGGGGCCGAGACTTGCCTTTACTTCGTTGCGCAGGACGGCGTCCACAGTGTAGACCAGCCGGATCTCGTCCTTTTTTCGTGCATCCACCGCGCGGCGGACCACATCCAGGGACAGAATTTCTCGCGCCGGAAGACGCAGGGTACGCGCCGCCTCCCGGTACAGGCGTTCCTCCGGCTCGTCAAGGCCAAGGATTAAATCGCGAATACGCAGCACGGTCTCACCTCCAAAGCATGAATACCGGTTCTGACGCTTTCCGTCAACCAGAGGCCGCCGAAATACCGGCCAACCGTCCCGAGGACCAAGCCCATTGCAGGTTAAAGCCGCCGCAGTCGCCGTCCACGTCCAGCACCTCGCCGCAGGCATATAGCCCAGGGCGGAGACGGCTTTGCATCGTCTGCGGGTCGAAGTCCGCCGTGACCATACCGCCCGCCGTGACCTGGGCGCTGTCAAAGCCCTGCGTTTCGGAAAAGACAAGGGTAAAACCCTTGACCGCTTCCGCTGCGCGCGCCAGCGAGCCGCTGTCCAGCGTCGCGAGCGGGGCGGCGGCAGAAATCCCGGCTTTCTTAACCAACACCCTGCCCAAACGGTTGTGCAGCATCCCGGTCAGCAGTTCATCCGCAGTCAGCCCAGGAAACGCCTCCTGTCGGGCGGTCAGCAGAGCGGCCAATTCGTCCCGCTCCAAATGGGGTGTGAAATCCAGCCGGAGCAGCAGTCCCGGGCCGTTAACCGACGCAGAGCGGGAAATTTCAAACACCGCCGGTCCGCTGACACCGGTCTCCGTAAACTGTACCTCTCCCTCGTTCCGGGCAAGCAGGGTCTTGTCGTTCCAGACCTCCAAAGCCGCTTGCGCGCGGACGCCTTTTAACGCCCGGGTCGCGCTGTCCTCTACCATCAGTTGCACCAGGGCTGGAAAGAGTCTCGTACAACGATGACCCATAGACTCCAACAGCTTGTACCCCATATCGCTGCCGCCAAGTTTGCCGCCCGCCACGCCCCCGGCGGCGACAATGAGGCGGTCTCCCTTGAAGTCCCCACTGGTGGTTTTCAGCAGGTATCCGTCCCGTCTTGCCCAGATTTTCTTAACCTCGCAGCCTGTGATAACCCGGACGCCCAGACGTTCCAGGGAAAAGCGCAGCACGTCTAGTACACTGTTAGCCTGGTCGGAGTAGGGATAAACTCGCCCGGAGGGCTCCGACACCGTCAGCAGCCCCAGCCCGCGGAAACGGTTCAAAGTGTCGGACACCCCGAAGCGTTCCAACGCGGGACGGCAAAAGTCCGGGTCTTCTCCATGATAGCAGCCTTGAGCGGCGTGGAGGTTGGTCAAATTACACCGGCCATTGCCGGTAGCGGCAAGCTTACGCCCAAGCCTGGCCTGCCGCTCCAGCAGCACCACTTTCGCCCCCTGCTCCGCCGCCGCAATCGCCGCCGTCATTCCGGAGGCTCCGCCGCCCAGCACCATAACCGTTATGCTCATCTTATGAAAAACACAGCATACTGTAAAACGCAACCAAGCCCGGTCCGCAGTCGTACTCCATGCCGCACTGTTCACACAATTCCTGCACAAAAACGCAGTAGGCAGACATGCAGGAGAATTTCGTCTCCGGAAACCGGCAGGGCTTTCCTTCAGTGATCGCGCAGGGAGAACACAGATCACAGCCTCCGGCTCCCACCATCAGGACGGGCTGTCCCAACTGCTCCCGAAGCTTCATTGTCATACGGTTGTGTTTGCGCTTGGCCGGTTTTGTCTCCTCCTCGTTCAGCGGGTCCTGAATTTCCCACATGGTTTGAAGCACCAAAGCGCGCCTGCGGGACCGAATCCGCTCCGCCATCTCTTCCACAGTTCCGCAGTCCGGCGGACAGGCGTAGTTGACGCCGTACTTTCCACACACATTTTCCTCACACAGCGGGCGAAAACTGGGCAGAAATGTGACATTCCCCGTGTCCACAAGCGTTGCGTTGGCAAAGCCCAGTTCTGCCGCGAGCGCGATGATTTCCTGTTCGTTCATGGTATTCCCTCCAAGGAAGCAGCCTGACGCGCACCGCGCCAGACTGCTTTGTTTTGAATCAAATCATACCCAAATTGGGGCGGATATAGCGCGCGGTGGAGTCTGGAGCGGGACGCATTCGGATACCGGACACTATCCCCATCGCCGCAAACATAGTGACGATGGAGCTGCCCCCATAGGAAATGAACGGAAGCGTTAAGCCGATGACTGGCAGAACGCCGATGCACATGCCCACATTGACCGCCACCTGGAAGGTCAGCATTCCCGCGATGCCGATGCAAATCAGCCGGTTCATATAGTTGCCCGACTTCACGCCGACATAGATACACCGAATGATAATAAACAACAGCAGCAGCAGCACCGCGAGGCAGCCCAGCAGCCCGAGCTCCTCTCCGATGGCGGAAAAGACAAAGTCGGTATGCTGCGCTGCAATGCCGCCCGACTGGGTCTGCGCCCCGTTGTACAGCCCCTGGCCGGTCATGCCACCGCCCCGCAGAGATATTAGGCTGCGGACGGTATCAAAGCGAACCCCACCGCCGTCCGGGTCCATGGTGGGGTCGAAGAGCATCAGAATGCGGTTTTTCTGGTCGTCTCGCAGAAACTCAGACCAAATAATGGGAAACGCCGCTATCGCCCCGCCGGCGGCAAGCGCAAACCAGCCGATGTTCACGCCGCCAACATAAGCCATGACCACAAAAATGAAAACATATGGCAACGCGACGCCGGTGTCGCCCGAAACCGCCAAAATAGTAGCCACCAGGAGAGCCAGGATAACAAGCATCTGCGCAAGGGTCAGAATGGAGGATATCTTATTGCGGTAGATACTCATGGTCTTGGCTAGAATGATAATAAATGTGATCTTGCAAATTTCAGCCGGCTGGATACTGAACGGCAGCCAACTAAACGAGAGCCAACTCCGGTTCACCGTGCCACCGCTCGCGCCCCAAAAACGCAGCGTCGCGATAAAGAGCAAGCTGAAAACCAGCAGAATTTCCCGCCGCTCGGCAATGATATCAATATCCAAAAACGTAAAGACGATATAGAGTACGATTCCAATCAAAAGGGCGACCGACTGTATGATAATAAAATGCTGCGCGCCCATATAAGCCGTCGTACTGGAAACGATGACAATACTGAAGATCGCCGCCACCGTGCACAGGCCCAGCAGAAGCAGATCGGCTCGTTGCCAAAACTCCCCGGCGGCGGTGGCAATCACAGACACAAACCGGTGCAATGAAAAACGGCGCATCAAAGCCCCCCCTTTCCGCATAATCAATTGATATTCTACCATTCCAGACGCGGAAAGTAAACCCATACGAAAAGTAATTTGCAAAAACGGTCTTCCTATGCTATAGTAATGAAAAAAAATATCACGATTGGGAGATACCGGCATGAAGCTTTTAACCCATTCCCCAGAGGAGACCGAACAAATTGGGATGCAACTGGGAAACCGGCTCCGGCCCGGTGATGTGGTGGCTTTCTATGGCGGGCTGGGCGCAGGAAAGACCGCTTTCACCAGAGGCGTCGCCCGAGGCCTTGGCATTGCGGGACCGGTTGCAAGCCCCACCTACACGCTGGTCAACGAATACCTATCGGGCCGCCTCCCCCTTTTCCACTTTGATCTCTACCGTCTTTCTTCCGAAGACGAGCTTTTCGACATCGGGTGGGAAGACTATCTGGATCGGGAAGGCGTGTGCTGCGTAGAGTGGAGCGAGCACGCAGAGAGCGCGTTGGACGGCGCGATCCGTGTTACGCTCCGGCCCGGCTCCGGCGGATTACAGGAACGTGAAATCGAGATTGAGGGAGGAACGCGTTTTGCGGATTTTAGCCTTTGAGACCTCCGCCAAGGCGGCCTCCGCCGCCTTACTGGAGGATGGGCGGCTGGTAGCGGAATCCTACCAAAACAGTGGGCTTACCCACAGCCGCACCCTGATGAAAATGGCGGAGGACCTGCTTCAAAACTGTGGAATACCGGCCTCCGGCATTGACGCCGCGGCGGTGGCGGCTGGTCCCGGAAGCTTTACCGGGGTACGCATCGGCGTGTCGGCGGCCAAGGGCTTCGCCTGGGGACGGCAGATTCCCTGCCGGGGCGTGTCTTCGCTGGAGGCCATGGCCTGGTCGGCTGCTCCCCGAGAAGCGCTGATCGTCCCGGCAATGGACGCCAGGCGAAGCCAGGTCTACTGCGCGGCCTTTTACCGGACGGTGGACGGCGTCTGTCGTGTGCTGGAAGACGCCGCTATCTCTATTGAGGAGCTGGGCGAACAGCTTGCCGCCACCCCTGGCGAAAAGATATTAGTTGGAGACGGGGCGGAGTTGTGCTATAATACCCTGCGGGACAAGCTGCCCAGACTGCGCCTGTCTGCGGAGCACCTTCGCTTTCAGCGGGCCTCCGGCGTCGCCCTTGGCGCGTGGAACGCACTGCGGCGGGGCGAGCCGGCCGGCCCCGAGACGTTGGTCCCCACCTATCTCCGCATGAGCCAGGCCGAGCGGGAACGAAAAAAACGAGAGGAGCTGAGTAAACATGGGTGAGCTGCACGTAATGGATCATCCTCTGATCCAGCACAAGCTTTCCATCCTGCGCAGCGAGCGCACCGGCGTCAAAGAGTTTCGCGAGCTGGTGGGCGAAATCGCCGCCCTGATGTGTTATGAGGCCACCAGAGACCTCCCCACCGAGGATATTGAAGTCAAAACCCCCATCGCGGTGGCAAAGGCCCGGGTGCTGTCCGGTAAGAAGCTGGCCGTCGTCCCCATCCTGCGGGCGGGGCTCGGTATGGTGGACACCATCATTGATCTGATTCCGTCGGCAAAAGTAGGCCATATCGGACTTTACCGCGACCCTGAGACCCACGAGCCGGTGAAATATTACTGCAAACTGCCGGCGGACATCTCGGAGCGGCGGGTCTTTGTGGTGGACCCCATGCTTGCCACCGGCGGAAGCGCCAGCGCGGCAATCCAATTTCTCAAGGAGGAAGGCTGCCGCACCATCACCCTGATGAATATCATCGCTGCCCCCGAGGGCGCCGCGGTCATCCGCCGGGACCATCCGGATGTGGAACTCTACGTCGCCGCAATGGACGAAAAGCTCGATGAACACGCTTATATCGTACCGGGGCTGGGAGATGCGGGAGACCGGGTGTTCGGCACGAAATAGCGGCTTCCGCGCACGTTCCCAGACATTCACATGTTAACACGCCGTTTCCCTTTCCGGTCAAAAAATCAACGCTGATATTCTTGACAGAGGAAAGCGGATACACTATAATATACTTCTGAATTTTCAGTAATTCTGCAACCGGAAGCTGCCTGTTGAGCTGGCGGACTTTTGAATACTTGCGAAAGGAAGAATACCATGATCTACTCGGCAGAAGTACAGCGCATGTGCCCCGTCGCCAAGGGGGCATACCATGGCCCGGCGCCCATCCCGGAAGAGGGAAAATGGGTCCAGGCCAAGCAGATTGAGGACATCAGCGGCTTTACCCACGGCGTGGGCTGGTGCGCCCCGCAGCAGGGCGCGTGCAAGCTGACCCTCAACGTCAAAAACGGCATCATTGAGGAGGCCCTGGTGGAAACCCTGGGCTGTTCCGGCATGACCCATTCCGCCGCGATGGCCTCTGAAATCTTGATTGGCAAGACCATTTTGGAGGCGCTGAACACCGACCTGGTGTGCGATGCCATCAACACCGCCATGCGCGAGCTGTTTTTGCAGATCGTCTACGGGCGCACCCAATCCGCGTTCTCCGAGGGCGGTCTGGCCGTCGGCGCCAGCCTGGAGGATTTGGGCAAGGGCCTGCGTTCCCAGGTCGGCACCATGTTCGCCACCAAGGAAAAGGGGCCCCGCTATCTGGAGATGGCCGAGGGCTACTGCACCCGCGTCGCGCTGAACAAGGACGACGAAATCATCGGCTATGAGTTTGTGAACCTCGGCAAGATGATGGACTTCATCAAGAAGGGCGACGACGCCAACGAGGCGCTGGAAAAGGCCAAGGGGCACTACGGCCAGTTTGATTCGGCGGCAAAATATATTGACCCGCGGCACGAATAAGAGAGGAGGACAACGAAATGGCATTGTTTGAAAGCTACGAGAGAAGAATCGACAAAATCAACGGCGTCCTCGCTCAGTATGGCATCGCCGACATTGAGACCTGCCGCAAGATGTGCCAGGACAAGGGTTTCGACCCCTATGAAATTGTCAAGGGCATCCAGCCCATTTGCTTTGAAAACGCCTGTTGGGCCTACTGTGTGGGCGCGGCTATCGCGCTGAAAAAGGGCGTCAAGTCGGCCGCCGACGCCGCCAAAGCCATCGGCGAGGGCCTCCAGGCCTTCTGTATTGACGGTTCCGTCGCCGACGACCGTAAGGTCGGTTTGGGACACGGCAATCTGGGCGCAATGCTGCTGAGCGACGAGTCCCAGTGCTTTGCCTTCCTGGCCGGTCATGAGTCTTTCGCGGCCGCCGAGGGCGCCATTGGCATCGTCCGCAACGCCAACAAGGCCCGCAAGTCTCCCCTGCGTGTCATTCTCAACGGCTTGGGCAAAGATGCGGCGCAGATCATTTCCCGCATCAACGGCTTCACCTATGTCCAGACGCAATTTGACTATGCCACCGGCAAGGTCAACGTGGTCAAGGAGATTCGTTACTCCGACGGCGAGCGTGCCAACGTCCGCTGCTACGGCGCAGACGATGTGCGCGAGGGCGTGGCCATTATGCACCTGGAGGGCGTGGACGTCTCCATCACCGGCAACTCCACCAACCCCACCCGGTTCCAGCACCCCGTCGCGGGCACCTACAAGAAGGAATGCGTTGAGCAAGGCAAAAAGTATTTCTCGGTGGCCTCGGGCGGCGGTACGGGCCGTACCCTGCATCCCGACAATATGGCCGCCGGCCCCGCTTCCTATGGCATGACCGACACCATGGGCCGGATGCACTCCGACGCGCAGTTCGCCGGTTCCAGCTCCGTCCCCGCCCACGTGGAGATGATGGGCTTCCTGGGCATGGGCAACAACCCCATGGTGGGCGCTACTGTCGCCGTAGCCGTCGCGGTTTCAGAGGCCGTTAAATAACCCCTTTTTTCTCAGTTGTTTAAATGTTGACGGTTCTTTCACCTGTTATCGCATAATTGCAAATAAAATGCTCCTCCTTTACCGTGGAGGAGCATTTTATTTGCAATTTTCTGTTATTTTACCGAAGGCGGATGTCTGCCGCAATCCAAAATTTCCAAATGCTCAAATTTCCCGTTGTTCTGTATAATTGCATACCGCAGACCACTCGTAATGGATCCAATCAGTCCGCTGCATACCGATAAAAGCTCCATCTCCGTCAGATAGTCCAGCGCCGTCTGGTAACGCTGCCCCGGCAAATACAAGGGATCTTGATCCGATGGGTAGGCCCTCCATCCGTGATAGCGTACTCTGGGCAGACAGATCAGCCTGTCACCAAAAATATTTCGAAAAAGCTCAATATATAATTCTTCCTCTGTAGTCAGAAACACAGCATCCATATTCCATTCTTTGAGCCGCTTGACAACAATAGCAGCCAATTCCTCCGGCTCTGGCTGAATCGGATGGTTAGGCGCATAGCAATGATCTGCTCTGGCATGTCCACCCCGGCGCAGGGATACCCCTAAAATCCGGCCGCGATTGCAAAAGAGCTTCTGGAGCCATTCGTCGATATACTTCCGGGTTACCTCGTTAAGCGGAATCTGTGAAGAAAGCTTATAATAGCCCTGTATCGTCTCTAAATCCTGATGCGACGCTATAGAATAGCCCAGGTTGCCAGGCTCATACCAACTCCGTTTGGATAAAACCACATGCCGGCTGTCATACACCTCCTCAAGGGTATACGGAACCGGCTGCCTCCAGAAATACTCCCAGGGATTATTCGTGCCGTTGATTGGGTAGGACTCCCGATTATTGACAGGATCACCCCGCTGGTCAATCACTGGTAACAACCCCTTTTGCTGCGCGTAAAGCAAATGCGAAAGTACATAGCTGTGAATTGCTAAGAGGTTGAGCGGTACACCGCAATAATGCTTGCATTCATGGTCAATTCCGCGGATTACATAGAATGTGCGCTCAGGATTCTCTGTTCCAAAGCATCTATGCCGCTCCCTGCTGATCCATTTATACATCAGTCTGTGATAGGCTCCGCCTGGTCCAACACGTTTTAACGTTTGAATTTTTTCGCCAACCCACTGAATGCCATTCGACATTTTTATCCTCCGCACCAATTACATTTTTAACTACCCTGCCCCGGTACTATTGCCCACCTCTTGGGGCATTCGTCAAAAGGAATTTACACATTTTTTCTTTTACTTTTGCTTTCCAAAGCATTTGGAGTCCGTCACATACCCCCATGCACACCAGTGCTGAAACAAGCGTCATACACAGATAGACTGCAGTCGCTTTCCAATAACACATCTCTGGCCATGCCCTGGCAGTCATGTAACTCCAACAGTTGGAGTTTAAATAGAGGGCCAAGTTGAATTTTCCTGAGAGACTCGCCAATCTCCCACTAATCTGAAAGGCCAACATGCTTTGTCCGCTAAAAGCAATGGTCACAACAATTGCCATCAGGAAAAAAATGATGTAATCCAGGACACCATCTTCCTGGAAAAAAACCACTCGGTATGACACTATTGAAAAGCAGATAATTTCGAATATTGTTATAGCAATTCTCCCGTTTTTTGATAGAATCCCCCCCCCAGCAAACTTTTTAGAAATTTTATAGCATAGGCATCCCATGGACATTTCCGCAATTCCTCGGATCAATCCTCCAGAAAGCAGGTCTCCGTTCGCATAAACAAAACCTAAGATATCGTAATGCCCAGAATAATACCCCAGTCCAAACGCAACGAATACTGGTGCAAGCACACAATAAAATAAATTGCGGTTACGGCGAAGCAGAGGAAAAATAAGCATCATTCCCCATATCATAGCAGATAAATACCATGAATATCCCAAATAAGAATAGTCTTTATAGCCTAAAGAGTATGGAAATATAAAGTTCAGCAGGCTACTCGCAAAGCCCTTCAGCTCACCGGCGGCAAAGGGCGGAAAAGTCATACCATTTGTAAAGGCTCTCCATCCCAAAAGATTAGCGACTATCGCAAATGCCATATATGGATATAATATCTCCGCCTTGCGCAATACACAACTCGCTGTATCGGACCCTATTTTCCTGTGATCTGTTAACGCTGGAAGACGGTCCTCATATGCTGCCATCAAATATCCGGACACGAGGAAAAAAAATTCAACTCCAAGCCAGCCGCCGTGAAACATTGGATATGTATCGCCATTTGATACAAATTGAGAGTGAAAAATCAGAACCGCGATTGTAAAAAACAGCCGTAGCACCTCAATCTCACCATTGCGCTTTTTCGTCATACATCATCATCTCTTTTCTTTTTCAAAAAACAGATAATAGAATGCCATGCGTCCACGCTCCCGACAGCAACTTCTCACCAACTCCACAATGACCACACACAAAACGCTGAGTAGGAACGAAGCCACCAAATACAATGAGAGCCGCACCTCATAGCTTTCAATATCCGGAAAATACTTTGTTAAAATCAATGCCACCCTGCCATGACATAGATATACCGCAATACTAAACTTCCGTATCAACGCGCTGTTGCAAAAACGGTTAAAAAAATTCGTGGTGTAACTTTTTCCACTGAAAGATGCCGTCACCACAACCGCAAACAAGAACGCCATCGTTGCATTTATGGCCCCATCCGGACGTATCTGCATCAGTATGAGGCAGACTATAAATGTCCCCATGTCCAAAAAACTAATCAAAATACAGCTAAACTTTGTTAATCGCTGCCGCCTCAGCCACTCTGAAACACCAAAACAGAAACAGCCGCACAGCAGCCCGGCTGCGGCAAAGATAACGCCGCCATAGCAAAATCCAATCCAAATCGTCCCTATCCCAAAGCCTCCATATGCCTTGTGTATATATCCATATAAAAACAAGGTGAGTAGTGGCGCAGCCACCCATACAAACAAGTCTTTTTTTGTGCGCAAGAACACATAAATCACCGGCATGCACAAATACATCGCGGAAAGATACCAGACCGCCCCTACGACCTCAAAACCGTCAAAGCCCGCCATGTATACAAGTAATGTTGGAAATAGCGACTCGCCCAACATTTTTGCCTGTGTACGCAGGTCAAATCCATAATATGCACACAAAATAATATAAGAAGAAATCCAGGCGAAAAGATACCAGGGTAAGATATTTTTTATTTTTCGCAGCATAAATTTTACAGTCTCACGCCCTAATTCCGATTGAGAGCAAGGACCTGCACGAAATGCACTTCTGGACATCAAATATCCTGATATGCAAAAGAAAAACGCCACAGACATATAACCGCCGGTCCAAATCCGGGAACTCTCGGTATTGGTCGCGTATATGCTGTGATGAAACACAATCGTAATACTTGCAATCAGTTTCATGAAATCTATTTCTGCATTGGAAGCGAGGGGAACGTTTACCCTCCCCCCCCCCCGAGTGGGGGCATTTGTTTTGCGCACCGCTTCATACCTCTTACCTGTTTCAAACTCTACAGCCGTAGTTCGCTATCTTGTTCCTTCATATACCTCACGGTCTTCTGAATCCCTGTCCGAAAATCTGTTTTACAGGAAAAACCCGTATCACTCGTCAATTCGGAAAGATCAGCCAGTAAATTCATTACCTGTCCATCTGCGTAAGGCCGCTTTCCAAGGCCTTCTAAAATATGCATACCACCTGCAACCTCTGCAATCTCTTTTATATAACTTCGCAGGCTTCGCGCACACCCGGAACCAATTGGATACTTTTTTCCGTGCTTTCCTTGCTCCGCGATACAGTAGATTGCATGGGCAACATCCCCCACATAAATATAATCCCAAATCTGTTCCCCAGAAGTCAGTTCAATCGCCTGTCCTGTCAGAGAAGCACGGGTACACTGCATAACCAACGTATGCGCCCTATCATACGGTCCATACGTGCTCAGTAACCTCGGCCAGCAAAACCTCATTCCAAACGTCTCGCATTTGCTCTGCAACTTAGCGCTGGCAACCGTTTTCGCAATTGCATAGGCATTTTCCGGATGGCTTGGCGTATCCGGCGTAATACAACCATCAATCCTTCCGCATTCAGCCTGACTCCCAATTGACAAAAAGCTGCCACAGCCGTAGCGATGCGCGAGATCAAGCGCTTTTTCTGCATAGGTCACATTTTGTAATTGTCCTTGTAAATTGAACCGGGGCTCCGGAAAATCGCTGGACCAGCCGATGTGAAACAGTACCTCACAAGAGTCTGATAACAACTCAATTCGGTCCAATTCATCCAGCTCTGCTTCTATAAACGCAGTCGGTTTCAGCTTCAGAACGTCCTTTTTTCTGGTACTTCCGGGACGGGTAATCGCATAGACTTCCCTCCCCTCTTCCAGCAGCTTTTGGATTAGCGCTATACCAATTAAACTGGTAGCACCTGTGACTATGGCTCGTTTCATAATAGAATCCCCTTTAAAAGCATACTTCGTTATGATAAACCTGAATGGCCCGTTTGGTTTCCTCCGCATCCAAGAAACACTTTTGCACCCGTGTATTCCAAATTTTTTCTTCCTTCAACAGTTGTCCAAAGCGCTCTGCGCTATGTCCGTCCCCAAAATATGAAGTTGCCACACGATAGGCGCTGGTATCCGCAATGGCCCGCAAGACTTCCGCCGTATCCGCCTCTACATGCTGAATATTGGGAAGCAGCTCGGGTGCATACCGGTTTTTTTGCCTCGTGCCGATGTCAATCGCCGGCACACCATAAACGCAAGCCTCTCGCACACCGCAGCTGGAATTTCCAACAATGTATTTGGCGTTTTTTAGAAACGTCAGAAATACTTCAAACGGTAATGATGGAAAAAACCGAAAATGTGCCGAATTTTGATATCGCGCATAGCAGGATAGAATCTGCTTTGTTCCCGAGTCATTGTTGGGATAGATTGCAATAAAATCGTCCCCGGATTGCTCCAAGGCCCTCATAATATTCTGGATATCCCCTGCAAGCCGGTCCAGTTCACTGGTTACCGGGTGATGAATCAGCACAGCGTACTCCCGAAACGGAATCTGGTACTTTTGTTTAACCGCATCCAACTCGGGCAGCTCGTCCGACAGCATCACATCAATATCCGGCGAACCAATGACAAAAATATTTCGTTCGTCCTCCCCCATCTGCCGGAGCCGGAGAAAGGACTCGCTGTTTGCGACAAAGTGGACATTTGCCATCTTGGAAATGGCATGCCGGATGGCCTCATCCACCGTGCCGGTGACTTCGCCGCCTTCGACATGTCCTAACCGGATGCCGTTTAACATCGCCACAGTGGCACCTGCCATTGCGTCAATGCGATCCCCGTGTACAACGATGAGGTCAGGCTGAATCTCTCGGATATACGCCGAGAGATCCTCCGTAAGCCTCGCCAGATTCAAATCCATGTATGGCGTGTCACAACGGTTTTTTTGCAACCGGACGTTTGGATAATCCTCTCTTAGAATCTCCCGATATGTATTACCGTAGGTTTTAAGAAGGTGCATGCCAGATACATAGACATGTGTCTCTAGCTCTTTCCTATCCAAGCTCGCTTGGATCAGCGGCTTCAGCTTTCCAAAGTCCGCCCTCGTTCCCGTTATAAAAACAACCTTTTTCATCAGACACTTTTCCACGCGCCGGCAGCAAAGTTGGAGTAGCATTCATACTCCTCCTTGTCCAAAAACGGAGCAAGGTCACTGATCGGCGGCGAGAAAATCGTCCCGTCCGGGAGCGCCTTACTTTTCTGTTTCGGCTCAATCATCTGTCCTGGTTCCTCAATCACTTCACAGATTCCAAAACCATCCCTGGCAAAAAATTGCTTCAAAGCTGTCGGGACCTCGTTCTTCTCACTGCATTTAACATATGGAAATCCGTAGGCCGCCGCCAGTTTCTCAAAATCCGGAAGAAATACGCCGCTGCTCCGCGTGCAACCAGAAAGACGCCTAAAGAAATTGTTCTGCGTCTGTACCAGAGCACCGTAACCACCGTTACTAAAAATAACCAACTTAACAGGCAGCTCATAGCCGGCAATGGTTGCAAGCTCTTGAATATTCATCTGAATGCTTCCGTCCCCAGTTACACAGACGACCTGCCGTTTCCCCGCCACCGCCGCCCCCAGGCTGGCAGGCAAATCATACCCCATCGTACCACAGCTCACATTGCCCCAAAGACGCTGGCCTTCCTTTTCAACCCCGAGCTGAAGCTGCTCAACTGCGGAGGCACTGTTGCCCGCTACAAGGATCGCATCATCTTTGAGATACTTGCGCATTTCTTGATAAAAATAGTACGGTTTTACACCCGGTTTCATGGCAACGCCCGCTTGCTCTGCATAGATGGGGTAACGTTTTTTCAGTACGGCGCCGTATTCCATCCATTCAGAAATCACATGAATGCTCAATTCCTTTTTTAGCAGTTCATCAAAAAACATGCTCAATTCCGCCAAAATAGGCATATCAATCTTTACGGTGGGTTTCTTCAGTTCGTTAATGTCCGCATCGACCATAATTTTTACCGCATCCGGCGCAAACTGCTGATAATTGAATCCAATCTCCTTGAAGGATAAGCGGCATCCCAGCACCAGCAGACAGTCCGCATTCTGCACCAAAAAGTTTCCTGGCCGCCCGCCAAAAACGCCAAAATTGCCAAAGTAGAGCGGATGTCCCACTGGCAATATATCCGCGTTGCTGGTAGCCGCCAGAACAGGCAGCCGTGTACGCTCTACAAACGCGCGGAACTTTTCATATACCCCTGGTGCACGAACACCGGACCCCGCCAGAATCAGAGGCCGCTCTGACTGATGCAGCAGACGCAGCAGACGTTCGCTGGAGAATCGTACCTCCGTCCGCTCCTCCGGAATAAAGGGGTTCTGCTCGTCAGTCTCAATCGTCATCCCCTGGATATTCAACGGTATGTCCAGCCATACCGGTCCGCATCGGCCCTGCATGGCCAGATAGTACGCCTTTTCAACATGATAACGCACACTGTTTGGGTCTGTAATCATCACCGCATACTTTGTAATGGATTTCACGGTATCGACAATATCATGCTCCTGCTCTCCAAACTGACGCAACTGCAGACCCGTACTTTTTACAGTGGTATCATAGCGGACTTGTCCGGAGATAACGATCATCGGAATATTATCCTGCCACGCGCACAAAACGCCGGTAATAGCATTGGTACCGCCCGGCCCAGTGGTTACACAGACGGCAGCCGGGACACCATTTACCCGCGCATAACTTTCAGCCGCAATCGCGCTGGCCTGTTCATGGTGGTTATATATCACTTTCAGTCCCGGATCGTTTCCAAAGGCATCATTTAAGTACATTGCTCCGCCGCCTATTACAGAGAAAACGTGCCGGACGCCGTACTCGAAAAGGATCCTGGCGATATAATCCGCAACCCGAATCTTCATACTGCTTACCTCTTTTCCTCAAATTATTCCTTAAACCCTATCCGGAAATGCTGGAGAAACAGCACCTTGCCAGCGCCGCTAAGGCATCAGCAGGAAATCACCATCGTCCCACAGGAGTCAAAAATAGGGACTTTGTGAATCGGTTGCCCATTCCTGGCCTCATAGGCATCAACCGCCTTTTCCACACCGCGCAGCATACTGTTATAGTCATGGATAAAAATATATCCACCCTTCTTCATACGCGGATAAAAATATTCAATACAATCCAGGATTGACTGCTCGAAATCCACATCAATTGATACAAAAGAGAAGACATCCTCCAAACCTCCCAAAGATTCGGGGAATAATCCTTTTTTGACTACAACCTTTTCCGGATATTTCATCCTACCCAAGACAGCCTCAATGGATGTCCCTCTGTGCATCTCAATAAATCCTTTGGTACAATTTCCTCTTTCCAACTCCGTCTGTGCTTCGCTGTCACTAAAACCTTCAAATGTATCAAATAGATAGAGTTTTTCCTCTGGGAAAGCTCGATTGATATATTGAGCAAACTCACCGCGGAATACGCCAACCTCCGCCGTGCTGCCGCGTATATTCCTCTTTCGCATCTCCTTTACAACAAGATTAAAAGTTTCCAACCGTATAATATCGTTTTGATAGGAAAGTTCTGTTTTCAGATCATTGCAGAGATCAAGAAAAAGATCTCCAGCCGCTAACGGTCTTTGGATCAGACAATAACGTTGTTGGATTTCCCTTGAAATCCCCCCCCCCGCAACTTTTTCAATAAATTCATAATCTCTGTTTAAATCCTTAACAAAACAATTTCCATAAGCAAAAATCATTTTTTCGGTCTTGATTCCCAATTTTTTGGATTGCTGGTATATCTCCTGCGCATAAGTAGTCAGCACAATAATTGCATCATATTCCATAGAAACGACATCTTCAGGGCATAAAACCTGTTTGTCCATAAATCTCTTCTTTTCAGGGTTATTGTCGATAAACCCATCAATCTGCGTGGGATCAAAATATCTTTCTACCACCTGCTGCGCGAACCGCCCTGTTCCCCAAATTAACATTTATTCTTCTCCTTTTCCTCATCTTCGCTCAGAAATACGTATATAGGCAACATCGAATTTTGCACGGAGCAAAATTCGATATTCGGAATATCAATTCCGACTTTTACGTTAAGTTCCATTCTGATCGAAGTTGTTCCATGGATACCATTTTTTTATCCTGATCCACGGTATATGTACCAAGATCATAGATGGAATAGTGTTCATACTGACCGCCATTCCAAAGAGCAGCTGCAAGGACTGAATTAGACCGGCCCGCCAATAGGCAGGTACAACGGGACAGCATATAGATTTCCTTCAGGTAGTCTATATTAACCTGTTCCCGCGACAGTTGCTTATAGTATCTCAATTCTTCCTCTCGAAGCGCCGCTGGGGTGTCTAAAGCATAATTCTTTCGCTTCCGTTCTGTAAAAATGAGTTTTTCCCCAAAATCCTCCTGTAAGCGCTCAATGGTCTGCTGCGATTCAGTCGAAACAAATACCCGGTCACAGTTCCAGCGCCTCATACAAGTCCGTATATCTTCAATAAACTGCTCCATTTCCGGCTGCGCCGGATGATTATCAATCAACTCGTAATTTAACTTGTGCAAAATCGAATACCCTTCCCGAATTTCAACACCTATTGTCCGGAAATCTCCAATTAAAGATAAAAACTCCTCTGAAAACTGCATCTCCAATTTTGGTTGAAGCTTCATATACTTATGATCCATCGCGTGCCACTCATTAAACCAGGCTTGTCCCTCTTCACTGTCTTCGCGCAGAAAACACTGACTCAAATACCGGTCTCGTTCATCTCGAAATCCCACTTCGCCATAGATCACATTTTTACTGTGATCTATATCCTCCAGAGAATATCCCGCGACAGGCTGAAAATACAGTTCCCAAGCATTGACTTTTCCAGCATCACTTGGATCGTTATGTGCGCAGAGATAGAAATCCCATCGCATATCAATTACTGGAATATAGTTTGTATTCTCCAAACGCTGTAATTCCCTCAAATAATACATATAGGATGCAATGAGTCCCTCACTGCCAGGCAGCAGACGAATTAGGTAAAAGGTCTTGTCTGGATTTTCATTTCCGAGTGAGACATACTTTTCACGCATACGTATTACTCTAAATTTTTCCTTTGCCTTCAGCCTCATTTGACACGGGTGGGACAAACACTGGCCAACCAACCAAAGTATCCTTCTGATTCTCGCCCGCAGGGTCATCTTGCCCTTAGGGACATAGTCCTGTATTCCCAGCTTCACCTCAATCCCAAGCAATTTAAGCGGGAATTTCACAACAAGCTTCCCCAACAGCTTTATCTTTCCGGCAAGCGACGCCTCTCGAAGCATTTGCCAAAATACAGCCGCACGCATTCCCCGCTGGACCAGGGCAATATCTACCGGGCGAAAAAGAACATCCTTTAAAGGGCCTACAATTCCTCGAAAACGCATACATTCCTGAAAATAGCTTTCTAAAGAAAGGTTGGACTCATAATAGGCAGTCTCAATGTCCCATTCGTGCGATAATTTTACCTCACACGCCTGTAAAATTTCCTTAGCAGAAGCGTCTGAATCCAGTGGAACGACTCCGAGACGCCGGATTAACGTATAATCCACGTTTTTAGGCAGTAAAGCGACATCGGACTGTATCAGGTTTGGTACATAACGCTGCTGTCTGGCATTGATATATGATTGAGAAAGATTTGTAAGATCCTTGACCATACTCGCATCCATACAGACTTTTACGCCACAGGATCTAACCGTCAAAAGCTCACAGAAATTTTCCTCGCGGCACCAATCAAAAATCACCAAACTGACTTTGTACTTTGCAATGGTTTGACACAAGCTGTCATGTCTATCACCATACCAAAATTTAGATTCTTTGCTTGCACCCGGGAGTTCAACGACCGTATATCCCAGTCCCTCCGCATGAACCAGTTCTTTTTCATAGGAAAACAAAATTACATTAAAATCATTTTCCGCAAGCTTTCGCGCCCAAGTAGTGCTGAGAAATACACCAACAGTATTTGTTGTTTTGAATCGGTCATTACACGGGAATACGTCCGCAAAATATGGCATATAAACATCTGAAAGTCCAAAATACCACTGCGCTAAGCCGCATATAACAGCCTTTGCTCCCCAATACTCTATCAGTCTTTTAAAGCAGGCTCCTTTGTCCGCTCCTCTGATCCGTCTATTGATGCAAACTGACAGTCCTTCATATAGACAATCTTTATAAAGTTGATCTACGACATCTTGGTGCTCTTTTTCTGCCTCATTTTCTTCCAGGATTTTACACACACTTTGACAATGGATCAATTGCCCGGCAATCTGATTAAATTCCTCTTCTGTCATCCAATCCTTCTGTGCGGAATACAACACGTAGTCCACACAAAAATTTGAGATATGGCCAACATAGACCTTACTAAACAATGCGATACAAAAGAATAAGAGCTCTTCTTCATATGGAGCAGACAAAAAATCCTGTGCTTTCTGAAGTGCTTTCTTCAAAATAGATGCACGAAACATCTTATCGCGAATCCCCCGTGAGAAGGAATGCAGTAGATATGCGCTCTCCAGTACATTTTCATCATATACGCTTCCAACGTGGTGAGCACTTACAAATCTATCCACTTCATCCGGCGAAACATCCTCTTTTGGAAAAGTCCGCAGAAAAAAATGAATAATATCTGCGTTTTTTTGGGTAGCAAGCGTATAAAAATCCTTAAATGCGTGCGGCTGAAAATAGGTAAACGGGTCCAAAAGAATAATATACTCTCCTGTGCTCTCCATTACTCCAGTCAGTAAGGCAGAATTTCCCTGTGTTGAGTCAGGCGCCGGAAGCATTCGAATCCACGGATATACCCTCATATACCGCTGAATTCTCTGCCTTGAGATTTCATCAAAGCCATTGTCTACACAGATAATTTCCAGCTCCTGTAAGCTCTGTCCGCAAATACTATCCAATGCTCGGTTTAATTCCTTCAACGAGCCGTCAGCCGTAATGATAATTGAGATTTTCGCATCCATATACAAGCCTCTTACTTTGAACTTTTATTTCTGCACAACCATATTCCACATCAACTGCGTATCGGTTGGGATATCTATCGCAGCCGTTGCCTGCAAAACAACAGGAAGCTGTTCCGCTGGAATTTCCCCAGTTCCCGGCCGCTTGACCCAAATATTTTCCTGGTTAAACGTCTCCCCTGCCTTGACGGGACGGATCGTCACCACAGATGCAAATGCGAAATCCATTGTGACTTGTTCCTCGGGAGCCGGTCCCTTCTCCCCTCCCAGCATCAGCGGGACTTCTCTCGCCGCTTGCAGCAACTCACGCAGAGACGCCTGATCCATGGAGCAGCAGATATCCGGTCCGACTCGATCCATTCGATCTGTAAAATGCCGCTCTACGATGGACGCGCCCAGTGCCATTGCCGCAATGCAGGCATTGTTATTTGTCGTATGGTCTGAAAGCCCCACGGGTACATGGGAAAACGCCTCTTTCAGCGCCAACAGCCCTCCCAGCCGTACCAAATAAGGCGGCGTAGGATAGAGGTTCGTCGTATGCAGCAGGGCATAGGAAACATGCTTGCGTTCTAAAATATCGACAGCTTTCTCGATCTGTGGGATGGTATTCATCCCTGTGGATACGATCATTGGTTTCCCAAAACCAGCGATATACTCCACAAGCGGATAATTGTTCAGTTCTCCGGAGCCAATTTTATAGGCTTGGACATCCAACTGTTCCAACCGGTCGGCAGCCGCTCTTGAAAACGGGGTGCTCAAAAATACAAGACCTTTTGCCTCTGTGTAGGCTTTTAATTCCCGTTCTTCTTCAAAAGACAGGGCCGCACGCTTCATCACCTCATAGATGGAGACATTCGCGTTGCCCGGCTTGATTGACCGAGCCCTCGCAGACATCTCGTCGGCAACGATATGCGTCTGATGTTTAATCAGTCTCGCGCCGGCCGCAGCCGCGGCATCCACCATTTCCATTGCAGTCTGCAAAGAACCGTTATGGTTGATCCCTATCTCAGGGATTACCAACGGAACACATGCCTCCCCTATTTGAATACCGCAAAATGAAAGCATTGCTCTACCTCACAAATTTTTACTGGAAAACGGCCTTGCGAATTGTTTCCACCATATAGGCAAGCATATCCTCCGACAAACCCGGGTACACGCCAACCCAGAAGGTGTCCCGTACAATTCGATCGGTATGGTCCAGGCCCCCAGCAACACGATATCCTGTCCCCATTGTGCGCATCTCATCAAAGCACGGATGCCGCAGCAAGTTACCGGAAAAAAGCATCCGTGTCTGAATGCCTTTGCCCTCCACGTACCGAATCACCTTTTCCCGGTCAACACCCGGCTGACAGGTCAGCAGAAATCCAAACCAACTCGGTTTGGCATCCCGCTCATGACAGGGGAGAATCAGCTTATCCTCCAGTCCCACCAGTCCGTCACGCAACGCCTGCCAGTTTTCACGCCGTTTTCCCACAAATCTCCCCACTTTTTTCAACTGCGCGCAGCCAATAGCAGCCTGCATATCCGTAATCTTCAAATTATATCCAAAATGAGAATATACGTATTTGTGGTCATACCCTTTGGGAAGCTCGCCATATTGTCCATCAAAACGATGCCTGCATGTATTGTCTTTGCCAGGGGGGCACACACAGTCCCGGCCCCAATCGCGCATGGAAAGCATAATCTGTCCAAGCAGCTCGTTGCTGGTATAGACCGCTCCTCCCTCGCCCATCGTCAGGTGATGCGCCGGGTAAAAGCTAGAGGTGCCGAGATCGCCAATTGTACCTGTCTTTTGCAATCCATACCCAAGATCATATTCCGCGCCCAGCGCATCGCAGTTATCCTCGATCAACCAAAGGTTATGTTTATCGCAAAATTCTTTTACCGCCTTTAAATCAAAAGGATTTCCCAGGCTATGCGCCAAGAATACACACTTGGTTTTTTCCGACAGCGCATCCTCCAATTTGGACACGTCGATGTTATAAGTCCCCAAGGTAACATCGACAAACACAGGGACCGCCCCATATTGTATAATTGGCGACACGCTGGTCGGAAACGCCGCCGCCACGCAAATGACCTCGTCCCCCCGCCGTATCGCGCGCTCCTTCAAAAGCGGCGAAGTCAACGTCATAAAGGCCAGAAGATTCGCTGAGGAACCGGAATTGACGACGGCCACATGCTCCACACCCAGAAAACAAGCAAATTCCCGTTCAAACGCATCGCAAAACCGTCCGGCAGTCAGCCAAAATTCCAAAGCGGAATCTACCAGGTTAATTCTCTCTTCCGCATCATATACACGGGAACAATAGGGAATCCTCTGCCCGGGGCGAAAGTCTTGTTTCGCGTTTTGTTCCACTTCACTATATTCTCTGACTAAGGCAAGAATATCCTGCCTGACTTCTTCTGTCGTTCGCATCCCTTAACCTCTTTTCAGCATATACCGGCAATCTACCACCGGCACATCGGTTCTTGTCTGCACATCGGCAAACTGCGGCCACGCCGTAGTAATCGCTACCGTTCCCGCCTCTTCCAATAGCGCCTCATATGTATCTGCAAAGCGGCACGCCAAATGATAGTGCCGCGCAAACTCCTCCATTGCCACCGGATCATACGCGACAATATTGCGGTACCCCTTTTCATTGAGCGCCCGGATAATCTTTGCGCTGGGGGTATCCCGTACATCGTCACTGCCCGGATTAAAAGAAAGCCCCAGAATGCCGATGCAAACTGCCTTATCCTCTCCTGCCGTCCGGATAATCCGCCGCACCGTTACTTCCGGCATCTCCTCATTGAGTGAGATTACCTGTTTTAAAATTTGCCCGTCAAAGCCGTGGTCCTTAGCCCGCGCATAAAAGGCATTGGTATCCTTGGGCAGGCAGTACCCGCCATAACCACACCCGGGGTAAAAGTAAGCCCGAATGCCGCCTGTCTGCCACCGTTTGTCCATATGCAAAATTCGAAACGCTTCCGCTGTGTCAATCCCGCCTATGGCGTCAGCCGCCATACTCATCTCATTTGCATAGCTAATCAGGCAAGCGAGGCTGGTATTGGACAAATACTTGATAAATTCTCCTGTGTTCAGCGACACACAGTAAACCGGAGCCTTTTCCTTCTCATACAGCCCCCGCAGCATCGCCTCCGACCGCTCGTCACTGACGCCCAGCACGATACGGTCCGCGTGCGTAAAGTCCTCCCAGCAGTGCCCCTCCCGTAAAAATTCCGGGTTATTTGCTACGCCCATCTGCCCCGGCACTTTCACGCCGCGCTCCTCCAAAAACGGAATGATCCGCTTCTCTGTGGTGGATGGCGGAATGGTAGACTTGGTAACTAAGACGCGGAAGCGGTCGTCGTGAATTGCCTGTAACGTCTGTCCAATGGCGCTATATAAATAAGTTAAGTCCGCCTGCCCGTCCTCTCCATAAGGCGTACCTACGCAATAATAGACGCACTTACTATTCGCAACCGCTGTCTCCCAATCGTTGGTCGGAATGAAGTTCGTACCCAAATGCCGCTCCAGCGCTTTGTCCAGCCCTGGTTCTAAGAAGGGCAGCTTTCCGGACTGAATGGTCGTCATCCGTTTCTCATTGATTTCGATTCCGTATACCTTGTGACCATATTCGGCAAAGCCCAGCGCAGTAGTCAGACCTACAAAGCCTAATCCCACGACGGTTACCATATCAACTCCTCCTCTCTGCTCTCCTTTATATATTCCAGAAAATACCGCACACCCTGTTCCACCCGCACCTGCGGCTCGTAATGCAGCAAGGTCCTGGCCTTGTCAATCACCGGGCAGCGGCGGTTGGGGTTGTTTTCCAGATAATCCTTGTCCGCAGAGACAGCAAACTTTGTTTTCCCTGTATAGCCAAATATTTCTTGCCCCGCCTCCGCGTAAATCTCCGCCAAATGCCGAATGGAAATTTCCGGCTTGTCCATCCCAATGTTAAACGCTTCAAACCCCTTCTCCCCGTAGAGCACCGCCTTGAGATATCCTGTGATGGCGTCGCTGATGTAACAAAAAGTACGGGTGGGACTGCCATCGGAAAACATGACAATATCTTGATTCAGCCGGACCGCATTGGCAAAGTCCGCCGGAACCCGGGCGTCATTCAGACGCATGCCAGGGCCATAGTTATTAAAGGGGCGAATGATGGTAATGGGCATCTGGTATTTTTGATGAAACAAGTAGCACATGGTTTCGCCAAAGCGTTTTGCCTCGTCATAACAGGCGCGAGGACCCTGGCAGTCCACGTTGCCGCGATAGGTCTCCGGGGTAGGAATGTTTTCCGGGGTGGGATCACCGTAGATTTCGCTCGAGGAATAAAAGGCCAACCCTTTGACCTGCTTTCCGCAGTAAAAATCCAACAGCCGGCGCAGCCCCCAGATATTGGCGTCCAACGTCTCAATCGGGTACTTTCGGTAAAAAATGGGGGATGCGATGGAGGCCATATGGTAAATATAGTCCGCGTCCTCCGCGCCGGGGACATTCGCGATATCATCCGTGATGACATTAAATTTGTGTAGCTCTACCTTGCCCTCGCCGCTCAGCCTCTTGAGCCATTGGGGACAGCCCACTTGAAAATTGTCCAAACAAATAACTTTTTGAACGCCCAGCTCCTGTTGATAGCGCGTGAGAAAGCAGATAAAGTAAAACCCCAAAAAACCCGCTCCACCGGTAAAGAGAATCGTGCTCCCTCTAAACTTATCACGTTCATTTTCTGTTAAGCCATTGTAAATGCGCTGTAAATCCTGGCTGACAATTCTTTTCATCAAAAACTCACCAAACCTTCCATGGAGCTTCCCCTTTGTCCCACAGTTCATTCAATTGGTCGTGCTCTTTTTTCGTATCCATGCACTGCCAAAAACCTCTGTGCGTATAAGAGGCCAGCTCCCCCTCTTCCGCCAAACGCCTCAGCGGCTCCTGCTCAAAAATGGTATGGTCCCCTTGCAGATAGCGGAACACCTCCGGTTCCAAAACCATATAGCCAGCGTTGACAACATCTCCGTCGCTGCTTGATTTTTCGCGGAACTGCCGGACCGTTCCATTGTCAATGTCCAGCACGCCGAAACGCTGTTCCAGCCGGACCGCTGTCAAAGTCGCCTTTTTCTTTGACTTTCTGTGAAAGTCCAGCAACTTCTGTATATTGATATCTGCCACGCCGTCGCCATATGTCATCATAAAGGGTTCATCGCCCACATATCGTTCAATTCTTTTGATTCGACCGCCCGTCATCGTCTTCAAGCCTGTGTCCGCGACCGTTACTTTCCACGGCTCTGTCTTCTGGTCATGGACGATCAATTGGTTTCCTTCCGAAAAATCAAACGTCACGTCATTGGTATGGAGAAAGTAATCCGCAAACCACTCTTTTATCATGTGCTGCTTGTACCCTGCGCAGATGATAAAATCACAAAATCCATACGCAGAATACTCCTTCATAATGTGCCAAAGAATTGGCATCCCCCCAATCTCCAGCATGGGCTTCGGTCGAAAAACAGACTCCTCCGAAATCCGCGTTCCCGCACCCCCCGCTAATAAGACAACCTTCACGATTCATCCCCTCCTGACAAAATGCTTCATTTCTCTAAACAAATTGCTTATCGTTGATACAATCGCTTTGCCATTGCCCGTCTTTTCGTCCCCGGCGGGAGAACCAAAGAAAGCAATTTCCTTTTCCGGCGCGCCTGTCCCTCCGTGACAAAGTCCACCCGCGGCAGTTCAACATACCGCACATTGTCCGACCGGCATTTGGTATAGAAAACCCCAAACAGACGTTCTGCCAGATAGCCGTCCACCCGCAGCTCTGCGGCGTTGTATCCGCCAACGTTCGTGCTTCGATCAAATTGATCCAAAATGGAAAACAACCATGTACAATAGCGGTCAAACAGCTCGTGTTTCATTAGAAATATATTTCCAAAATAGCATACGGGCTGCGAAAGATATTCCTCCAAAGCCCCGGCATAGCTTGGATATAACTCCCGCACAATGTTCTCAACCAATGCCAAGTCTTCTCTGTGATGAAACGCGGATTTTCTATAGTGCTCCCGCACGGGTAAAAACATATTTTCTCCCCTGGGCGCAATCAAATCGTACCCTTCCGCAATCTCAGACAGCTCTGACAAGCAAAGCTGCCGCAGCAGTTCATCCGTCGGTAAGCGTTCAATTATGTAGGGCCTTTTTGCGTTTAGATCAGGATATAAATACCGGCGGTAATGAAAAAATCCGTAAAATTCCGACTTTATATTTTTCCATGCCCAATACTGTGCTGTCAGTTCACAATACGAGCGGTTTTTGCGTGAGATGTTCTCTCCCGCATCATCCTGAAGGAATCCCGGAATACGCTCCAGCGCCAACGCGCCGCCCACCTGAATAGGGTTCAAGAGCGGGTGTTCCGGAACAGGATAGGGCTTGTGGCAACTGACAAATATCCGAATCTCAGGCACGTCCTTTTCCCTCCCCAAACGCCGCGTCAAGAGGACTCATACGCGCTGCAAACCGCTTCCGTCAAACCAATTTCCTTAATCTGTCCAAACTCCAGCCAGACAACACGTTGGCACATTTGCCGGATCTGTTCGATACTGTGACTGACAAAGAGCACCGTGGTCCCGCCGCCCATCAGTTCCATCATTCGTTTTCTGCTCTTTTCCTGAAACGCCGCATCGCCGACCGCAAGAATCTCATCCACAATCAAAATTTCCGGCTGTACTACCGACGCCACAGAAAACGCAAGTCTTGCCAGCATACCGGAAGAGTAATTGCGGATGGGCATTTCAATAAACTGTCCCAACTCCGAAAATTCCACAATCTCGTCGTATTTTCCTCGCAAAAATTCTTCGTCGTATCCCAAAATCGCCCCATTAAGAAAGATATTCTCCTGCCCCGTCAAATCAACGTCAAACCCGCTTCCCAACTCCAGCATAGGCACCACATTCCCGTGGCAAACCACGCTGCCCTTGGTGGGTTTTAAAATTCCGGCGATAACCTTCAGCATTGTGCTCTTTCCCGCGCCATTGCGTCCAATCAGCCCCAACGTCTCCCCCTTCTTCACAGAAAATGAAACATGGTCAAGGGCCGTGAAGTCCTGATAGGCCAGCTTCCCGCTCAATTTGCGCGTGACAAATTCTTTCAGTGAAAGAATTTTATCCAGATTCATGTGAAAATTCATGGTGACATCTTTGACTTCAATCACTGTCTTGCTCATGGTTTCGCCTCACAGATACAGAACGAACTTGTTTTGCTCCCGATAGAACACGAAAGCTCCAATCAGCAGCATACCCAATGCGATCATGATACATTGAAAATAGACCACCGGTTCTGGCGACACCCCATCCAAAATGCACATACGGATGCTCTTCAAAAAGTAGTACAACGGATTGATCTGAAGGACAAACTTTAAATTATCCGGCAAAATGGTTTCCGGATAGAAAATCGGCGTGGCATACATCCACATCATATTTAATACGTTCCATAGAAATTGTGTATCGCGGAAGAAAACCATTGAGGTAGACAGTAGCATCCCAAGTCCCAGGCTAAACACAATGAGGGCGGCAAAAAAGTACAACGCTAATATGGCGCTTTTCTGAAACTGCACACCGGTCGCCAAGCAGACAATCAGTGCCGGCAGCAAAGAGATGGAAAGGTTCACCGCTGAGGAAAGGGTGCGTGTCAGCGGATAAATGTATTTAGGCATATAAACCTTAGTAATCAAGCTGGCGTTGCCCAATATTGAGGTCAGCGTCATGCCGCAGGCCTCGCTGAAAAAGTTAAACATAACTGTTCCGATAATCAGATAGGCCGCAAAGTGTGGAATATCATTTTTGAAAATGGTGGAAAAAACGTAATACTGCACCATCATTGTCATCAGCGGGTTTAAAAAGCTCCAAAAAACGCCGAGAACCGAACGCTTGTACTTGATTTTGAAGTCACGCGCGACAAGCTGTCGGATGAGAAAGCGGTACTTTCTCATCGCAATCAGTGCGTTAATCAAATAACTGTGCTTTCCTTTTCGATGCCGCAGCCACACAATAAGAAACAGCAGCACCAGCGCAATACCCAAGGCAGCGGAAAAGCTCCAATAGTGCAGTCCGGTCCAGATGTAGTCCGTACCGGAAGCCGAAAAACAGAGCATCCCCGGAACAACCGCGCCATTTACGCTCAGTGAAAAACCCTCTCGAGCCTCCTGTGTGTTAATGAACGGCGCAACCGCGCTGCCCGACACAGAGTCCGCAGATACCCGAAGCACCAACGGCTCCGCATAAACCGACTCAATTGGCTCCTCCGCAGCCATGGAAAGCACTTGCCCCTCCGCAATCGTCGCGGCGTCAAAGTCCGCATGCATCAGCACTGCTCCGTCTGATTGACGCAAAAGTTCCATGGCCACCGTCCCCGTATTCGAACGGTAATAGGCGCTCCACGCGACGGCGATAGACTCCAGCCGCTGAATCTTCGCCTGAAACGTCTGCTCTACCAGCACGTCTTTTGTCAGCTCCACCGCACCGGATTCTGCCGTCGGCATTGTCAGTTCACCACGCGACCGCCTAAAATGGAGTTGATCTCCTGCCAAAAAGTAGAAGCTCACAATCAAAAGCACATAGGCCGATAAGGCAAGAAAAAATATTTTTTTCAAATTCAAAACAGGAAAATCCCCGTTTTTAGTTTTCGGCGCCATGTTTCCAGTCTCCTTCACTCTATGCTTTCAATACTTGCATATTTAGATAGGTACAGCTTTCAAAAGGCTTCTACGTTTTATTTTTCTATGTAACAGAATAAATAGTTTGTTTTATTTAAACACAAAAAAGAACCGCCATTCCGTCAAAATTCCATGTATGTTTGCCGTATTATAGCATACGCAAAACGGAATTGCAAGTCAAAGGTTAGACTTTAACATGCCAAATTACAGTTGAAATGGATATTTTCCTATTTCTTTTTCTTTTTGTTTGAAAGGAGTCAAGCAAATTGCGCACAGGAAGAAGGCGTAATATACAAGGCAAAATATATTTCTTCTTATATATTCCGTCTTATATCTCAAGGTCTAAGAGCGCGCGAAAAAACGGATATACCGTCTAAATGACAATACATCCGTTTTACTTTATAATCTGTAGGGCGGCCAACCTATTCCATTTGTGAGTGAATCCTGTTCAGAATCAATCGCAATCCCTTTATAAAGCCTTTCCCAGCATATAGCTCTCAAACAATCCCGCTCCCGATGAACATGGCATCCCCGAAGGAAAAGAACCGGTATCGTTCCCGCACCGCCTCCTGATACGCCCTTAAAACATGCTCCCTGCCCGCAAAGGCGGAGACCAGCATCAGCAGCGTACTCTCCGGCAAATGAAAGTTCGTCACCAGCGCGTCTATGGCCTTAAACCGGTAACCTGGATAAATAAAAATGTCGGTCCAACCTGAGGCCGCCTCAAAACTCCCGTCCGCCCGCGCAAAGGTCTCCAAGGTCCGGCAAGAGGTCGTCCCGACGCAAATAATCCGGCCTCCGTTGCTTCTGGTCTCGTTGAGCGCTTGGGCCGCCGCGGCAGGGAGGCTGCAAAATTCGCTGTGCATTTGGTGCTCCGCGATCTCCTCCGCCTTGACGGGCCGGAACGTCCCCAACCCGACATGCAAGGTCACCCGGACCAGACGCACCCCTTTGTCCTCGATTTCACCCAGCAATTCCTCCGTGAAATGCAGCCCCGCCGTCGGCGCGGCAGCGGAGCCGGAAACGCGGGAGTAAACCGTCTGATAGCGTTCCCCGTCGTTCAGCTCTTCCTTTATATAGGGCGGCAGCGGCATCTTACCCAGGCGTTCCAACACCTCCAGAAAAATCCCCTCATATTGAAACCGGACAAGCCGCTTGCCCTCCTCCCCTTCCCCAACCACCACAGCGGTCAGCGCATCTTCGCCGAAGGAGAGGACGGTCCCCACACGGCACTTCCTGGCCGGACGCGTCAGACATTCCCAGGCGCCCTCCCCCTTGTCCCGCAGCAGCAGAACCTCCGCCGCGCCGCCGGTGGACCGCCGGCCCAGCAGCCGCGCGGGAATGACGCGTGAGTCGTTGAGTACCAGACAGTCTCCGGCATGAAGAAAGCCGGGCAGATCATAAAAATGATGATGGGCCGTCATACCGGTCTCCCGGTCCAATGTCAGCAGCCGGGAACCGTCCCGCCGTTCCAACGGAGTCTGGGCAATCAATTCCGGGGGCAGATCATAATAAAAATCGCTCGTCCGCAAGGCCGCGCCTCCTATTCAATCGTAATACCGGTGTAGTAAAATTTTAGTATTTCATCATATGTAAATCCCTGTTTCCCCATCGCGTAGGCCCCCCACTGGCTCAATCCGACGTTGTGACCATAACCGCCCCCGGTTATGGTCCAGCCGGAACCGTAACCGCCATTTGGCGTTGGCGCCGTAATCGAAACGCCGGTCCCTTCGATTATGATGACCCCGCTCTCTGTGACAACAGAGGCCGGCGCGGATACCTCCACCTTTCCGCCGCTGGTGATCGCCGTAACGGAAGAGGCCGTCGAAGTGGTCGAACCGTCGTAGACCGAGAAAACCGCAGCGCCTGTCCCACTGGACAACCCACCGCTGTTTGACTGTATGGAAAAGCGGCGGCTCATATAGGTTACACCCGGCAGGCTTTGCAGAATGCGGACGTTATCTTTGGAAAATTTAAAGGTCTTTCCCGCGCTGTCTGTAATCATAATCTCATTGACATTGCCGTTGGGTGTGACCTGGGTGACCGCAAAGCCTGTAACCGTCCCGCAGTCATAGCCCCGCTTATTCAGCAGGCTCTGCAAGTCTCCGGCGTTGACCTGGTAGCTCCAATTCTGCCCGCCGAAGGTAATGGTGCTCTCATAGGGGTCCGCTTTTCCCTTCAGGTACGGGTATTCCACCCCCCAAGCGTTGACCGCGTCCTCGGTGGCCCCGCCGTCGGAGGAGGAGTAGACTGCCTGAATGGGCTTTCCGTCGTAATAGGCGCACAGGCCGCTGGTTTCCTGTACCGCCTGAAGCACATTTCCCTCGTAGTCCTTGGTATAGACGCCCCGATAGACCTGACAGTCGGTGGTATTACAAATCTCAAAGCCGCTGGCGGTGTGCTTGGAGGTCGCGCGGGAAAAAGTCCGGATGGCAATCGCCCCCGCCTTGAGAGATTCCAAATCACCCGAGACGACAAACTCATACGGCAGCACGCCGGCGACGTAAAGGTCCTCACTGACCCGGTTCACCACGGTCAAATCATTGCCGGAGCGGCGCATGTATTCAAAGCCGCCATAGTATTGATAACCCTTGAACCAGGTCCGCGCCAGTTCACCGCCGCCGGAGGGCATAACGCCCAGATAAGAATCGGAGCCGCCGTCGAACTCGAACAGAATTTCCCCTGTCTCGGTGTCCGCCACCGTATAACAGGAGCTGCTGCTCCCAACCGCCGTGGACCCGGGATAACCGCCCTGGGCCGCCGCGGCGTTGCCGGAGGAGGAGTAGAACTCAAAGCGCGCCACATAGGCGCCGTCCACCCAGGCGGGAAATCCGTAGGGATATCCGGCGGCGGCGGCCTGCGCCTCCTCAAAGCTGGAATAGGAGCCTCCGGCCTGAAGATGGTACGCGCCAACCAGCGTAGACCCGCTCGCGGTAGGCGTTTCGTAAAAATTCCCGCCCGCGAAGTAAAGGTTATCATCCTTGCAAATGGTAATCTTTTCCCGCGTGGTACTCCCCAGCGGCGTGAACGCCCCGTCCGCTGAGAAGACGCCGAACTGGTAACCGCTCCCCTCTTCGTTGGCAAGGTTGGCTGTGGGCACGGCGTTGCTTCCAAAACACAGGCCGACACGGATGATTCGGTCTCCCGCCGCGTCCGCGCGGACGGGCAATAAAGCCGCCATCAGTCCGCACACCAGGGACAGCGAGGCAAGCTTGCGGCGTATGCTTCGTTTTTGGAGCATAATAACCTCCATAGTTGTGTAAAAAGCTGTGAAAACCAGTAAATTCGTACATTGACACCCGAAAATAGATATGGTAAGATAATTTTATATTTTCGGTATATGCACAGACATTATACCGCAAATTGACAGATGATTCAACCTAGAATTTAATTCCAACGATAAAGGAGCGTTTTCCATGGAAAAGTACAAAGTAGGCATCATCGGCGCAACCGGAATGGTTGGCCAGCGTTTCATCACCCTGACCGACGGGCACCCCTGGTTTGACACCGTAGTCCTGGCCGCCAGCTCCCGCAGCGCGGGCAAAACCTACCAGGAAGCCATCGGCTCCCGCTGGTGCATGGAAAAGCCCCTGCCCGGCTGGGCCTCCAACATGACCCTGATGGACGCCGACGCCGATGTGGAAAAGATCGCCTCCATGGTTGACTTTGTCTTTTGCGCCGTGGATATGAAGAAGGAGGAGATTCAGGCCCTTGAGGAGCGCTACGCCAAGTGCGAATGCCCTGTGGTCTCCAACAACTCCGCCAACCGCTGGACCAAGGACGTCCCGATGATTATTCCCGAGGTCAACCCCGAGCACATCAAGGTCATCGACGATCAGCGTAAGCGCCTGGGAACCCAACGCGGCTTTATCGCCGTCAAATCCAACTGCTCCATCCAGAGCTACGTCCCCGCCCTCTCGCCGCTGCGCGATTTTGGCATCGAAAAAATCCTGGTCTGCACCTACCAGGCCATCTCCGGCGCGGGCAAGACCTTCGAGACCTGGCCTGAGATGGTGGATAATCTAATTCCCTACATCGGCGGCGAGGAAGAAAAGAGCGAGCAGGAGCCGCTAAAGGTATGGGGCCGTGTGGAAAACGGCCAGATCGTCACCGCCGCCGCCCCCGCCATCACCGCCCAATGCCTCCGCGTCCCGGTGTCCAACGGCCATATGGCCGCTGTCTTTGTCAAGTTCAGCAAAAAGCCCACAATGGATGAGATGAAGAAAATCTGGGCCGAGTTCCAGGGCCGTCCCCAGACGCTCAGCCTGCCCACCGCCCCCAAGCAGTTCCTGACCTACTTCGAAGACCCCTCCCGCCCGCAGACCGGAATGGACCGGATGCTGGAGGGCGGCATGGGCGTCTCCATTGGCCGTCTGCGTGAGGACACCCAGTACGATTACAAGTTCGTCTGCCTGAGCCATAACACCCTCCGCGGCGCGGCGGGCGGCGCGGTCGAGCTGGCCGAGCTGCTGTGCGCGGAGGACTATATCACCCGGAAATAACTGCTGGAAGGGGAATCATTATGAAGCCTTACGCCTTTGGCGTCGATCTGGGCGGCACAACGGTTAAAATCGGCCTCTTTGAAACCAACGGCACGCTGCTCGACAAGTGGGAAATCCCCACGCGCGCCCGCAACCACAGTGAAAATTTACTTCCCGACATCGCCCAATCCCTCATGAGCAAGCTGGCGGAAAAGCGGATTCAGGTTTCCGACGTGGAGGGGATCGGCATGGGCGTCCCCGGCGCGGTGCTGAACGGCAGCTTCGTCAAGCCCTGCGTCAACCTGGACCACTGGGGCGGCTTTGACGTCGCGGAGCGGCTGACCGGTCTGTGCGGGCTGCCCGTGAAGGTCCTGAACGACGCCAACGCCGCCGCTCTCGGAGAAATGAGCCACGGCGGCGGCAGGGGCAGCCAGAACATGGTCTTTGTCACCCTGGGCACCGGCGTGGGCGGCGGCGTGATTGTCAACGGCGAGCTGCTGGCAGGAACCCACGGCGCGGGCGGCGAGATCGGCCATATCAAGGTCAACGCCCATGAGACGGCGGTGTGCGGCTGCGGCAAGCGCGGCTGTCTGGAGCAGTACGCCTCGGCAACCGGCCTCCTCCGAAGCGCGCGGGAACTGTTGGCCTCCAGCGGCGAGGCAACCGCCCTGCGGCAATATGAAAATCTGAGCTGCAAGGACATCTTTGACTGCGCCAAAGCGGGCGACGCGGCCGCGCTTCGCCTGGTGGACGGTATGACCCGGATTCTGGGCATGGCCCTGGCGGCTCTCTCCTGTGTCTGCGACCCCGAGATCATTGTGATCGGCGGCGGCGTGGCCCGGGCCGGAACCATTCTGCTGGACAGCGTACAAAAGCATTTTAAGGACTATGTCTTCCCCGCCGCGGAGGAAACCGTTTTTGCCCTGGCTGAGCTGGGCAGTGACGCGGGCATCTACGGCGGTGTACAGGTGGTCCTGAACGACTGATAAAGAAGCGGGACCCGCAATCCATACGCGGGCCCCGCTTTTCTGCACATAATATGCTGAATACTACTTTCTATGGAAACAGGGTTGGCTGCGGCACACCCTTACTTCTCTCCAATAATGTCCCGAATCACCATCATAACATGGTCCGCCTGTGACGCCGTCAGTTTATTCAGCTCCAATAAGACCTCTTTTGATTTTTGCGGAGCCGGAGCCTCCACATTAAAAAAGTCTTGCGGCGTAATACCCAGATACTCACATATATAGATAAACCCAGACATGGACGGCAGGGTGCGTTTATTTTCTATCTTGTTGATGTAGCTTTCGCTCTGTCCCAGCGATAAGCTCATATCCCTTGCAGAAATGCCCCTTTGCGTGCGAAGTTCCGTAATTCGCGAAGGAAACCAGTTCAAATAATCCATAGGCCGCCCTCCACAACATTTTTGATATATTATAAATCCTTTTCAAATGATTCTCAGATATTTTAAAGATATATTTCTCTTGACACATGGTTTTATACGATGTATTATAATCAAAAAAAGGATTTAAAATCCCTGTCAGCGCGCAAAATCACAATTCAGTGCGACGGCAAGCTCTCTTCTTAAAGCTTTCTTAAACCATTGTCCCCTTTTATTTTAAAGGACAGTCCCATTACAATATAGGCACGAGACGGCAGCGCTCCCAAAAAGTGCTTGACAAGCGTTGGCGCTTGTGCTATCGTATTATTCGAACTAATACACTAATACAACGATACAATCACCGCAGACATAGCCGGACTACCGGTCACGCTCCGCTCAAAAATCCAGTAGACGGCATACAAGCTCTATGGTAAAATAGAAACATGAAACAAAAACTAAAGAAAATTTACAATGCGTCCATCCTGCTCATCGGGGTGGCCCTGCTCATCTATCTCTGCGTCTCCGAGAACGGACTTATTGACCTGGCCGGGCATATCGGGTCGCTCCAAGCCGGTTGGCTCGCGCTGGCCTTTGTGGGAATGCTGGGCGAGCTGCTGCTGGACGCCTTTCTGATCTACCGGTTCACCCGACTGTCCCACCGGCGCTACACGCTGCGCCATGCTCTTCGTTCCGGCATGACCGGCCACTTCTACAGCGCCATCACTCCCTTTCAGACCGGCGGCCAGCCCATGCAGGTCTTCTTTATGTCCCGGCAGGGGGTCGATCCCGGCGTCTCCACCGCCGCCCTGATTCAGAAGTTTCTGGTCTATCAATCCTGTCTGACCGCCTACAGCGCCTTTGCCATTCTGGCCTGCTTCCCCCTCTTCAGCGGACGGGTCGGCGCGGGCTTCTGGGGTCTCGCCTTTGCCGGCTTCTTTCTCCAGGCCGCCATTATCGCCGCCCTTGTCCTCTTCTCCTTCAGCCGGCGGCTTACTCGCAGACTGCTGCGGTTTATATGCCGCCTCCTGCAGCGTCTTCATCTCCTGTCCGACGCCGCCAACACCGCCCGGCAGTGGGAGGGCCACCTGGACGCGTACCATGCCTGTAACCGCCAGCTTCTCCGCCACAAGCTTTTTCTCCTCCGCGCCTGTCTTCTCACCGTGGTTCAGCTCACCTGCCTCTTCAGCGTATCCTATTCCATCTACCGGGCCTTTGGTTTCGTCCAGGCAACCGCGTTGGAAATGCTCTGTGCCCAGGCTTTCGTGACCATGCTGGTCAGCGTCGTCCCCCTCCCGGGCGCGGCCGGGGCCAGCGAGGGCGGGTTTTACGTATTCTTCTCCCTGTTCTTTACCCCCGGGACCGTCAAGTCCGCTACCGCCATCTGGCGCTTTATTACTTACTACGCCGTCATTTTAATCACGGCCCCCTTCTCCTTCCTCCGGAAGACCGACAAAAAAGTGATTGGGGAGAAACAAGATGAAAACGAACCCTGATAAAACGGTGATTAATATGAAGTCAGCCGCCACCTCGGTCCCTGGCCAGGGAGTCGGTTCGGCTTATACCGAGCTGATGTCCCTCCTGCGGGAAACGGCGTCCGGCAACTTTGCTATATACGAAAATGCGCGCGTTAAAGCCGGTATTACCCACTATCACACCATCAACCTCCCCTATTTTCTCTCCATACCCTCTGCAAAACGGCATGGCGTGGCGGTGGGCTCGGTACACTTTCTGCCCGAGACCGTGGACACCAGCCTCCGCCTGCCCCCCATCGTCCGTCAGCTTTTCTACAAATATCTGCTCCGCTTCTACCGCTCCATGGACTATTTGGTGCTGGTAACCCCATATTTCATCCCCGCCCTTGAACGCTACGGCGTACCCCGGGACCGGATTGTCTATATTCCCAACTGCGTGGATGAGGCCGGCTTCCACCCCCTCCCCCGCGAGGAGACCGCCGCGCTTTCTGCAAAATACGGTCTCTCACCCAACCGTTTCACCGTCCTCAGCGTAGGCCAGCTTCAGACACGCAAAGGCGTCTTCGACTTTTTGGAATGCGCCCGCCGTCTGCCGGAGATGCAGTTTGTATGGGCCGGAGGCTTCCCGTTCGGCCGCATGGCCAGCGGGTACGACGAGATTAAAAAGGCGTTGAAGACCCCGCCGGACAACACTTTCTTCCCTGGCATCATACCCCGGGAGGAAATGAACGGCCTTTATAACCTCTGCGACGTCATGTTTCTGCCCTCCTACGAAGAGCTCTTCCCCATGACGGTGCTGGAAGCCATGTGCGTCCGCAAGCCCATTTTGCTGCGGGACGTTCCGCTCTACGAAGAAATTTTATCCGGCTGCTACTGTAAGGCCCGAGACGTCGATGGCTTCATCGAGGCGCTTCAGCGTCTCCAAACGGACCAGGACTATTACGCCCATGCCGCGCGGCAGTCGGAATCGGGCAGCCGCGCCTATTCTAAAGACCGGGTGGCCCGCCTGTGGCAGCAGTTTTACGCCAGCCTGACAGCCGGCCGCAAGCCCTCCCGATTGAAATAACCCGCGCCGTACAGCGGAGAAAGCAGAGAATAGCCAATGAGAGTTCTGATCACGTTGGATTCCAACGTTTATCATGAAATCAACGGTCTGGTAATTTCGGTCCTCAACCTGCGCCAGGCGTTGGAGGCGCGTGGGCACGAGGTGCTCATTCTGGACCTCTCCTCCACCCACCGTCCAGAGGAGGACGGCAAGGTCATCTCTATGCCCTCGATTTCCATTGAAAAACTCTATCCCAAGATGCGGCTCCGTCTGCCTCCCATCGGACGGCGGCAGTTGGACCTGGTCCTGAACTGGAAGCCCGACCTCGTCCACTCTCAAAACGAGACCAGCACCTTCCCCAGCGCAAAGAAAATCGCGAAAAAGCTGGACATCCCGCTCATCCAGACCCATCATACCAGTTGGAAGGACTACATGTGCTATGTAAACCCCAGCAAAAAGATTGGCAACTGGATTGTCAAGATGGTCCTGCGCAACTGCATTAGCAGCCACTGCACCCTCGCCGTCGCGCCTTCCAAAAAGCTATACGAAACCTTGCTTGAATATCAGGTCAAATGCCCGGTCCGCGTCGTGCCCAGCGGCATCGACACCAGCCTGTACGGCCACCGGCTGTCCGCGGAGGAAACCGCCGCCCTCCGCGAAGACCTGGGAATTGCCCCTGGGCAAAAGATCGCGCTGTATTTAGGACGTATTGCCCGGGAAAAGAACCTGGATACTCTGCTCGCCCTTTGGAAGCGGGCGGACCGGCGCGACGCTGTGCTTGTCATCGCCGGTTTTGGGCCGCGCCTGGAGCACCTGCGGCGGCAAGCCGTCGAGCTAGGCCTTACCGGCCGGGTCCTGTTCACCGGCATTGTCCAGCACGACGAGACATGGAAATATTATAGTTTCGCCGACTTTTTCGTCTGCGCCTCCGAAACCGAGACCCAGGGCCTGACCTATGTGGAAGCCATCGCCAGCGGCCTTCCCGTGCTTGCCATGGCCGACCGATGTCTGGATGACGTATTGAAAGATGGAATAAACGGCTGGCAGTTTCATGACGCGGAGGAATTCTCGCACCGGCTGGAACAAATCCTGCGCCGGGAATGGGACCGCGACACGGTAGCCGCCACCGTCCGGGACCTGTTCTCAAGGGAGCGCTTCGCTGAAAATATCGAACAGGTATATTTGGACGCCCTTGGAAGATACAAACACCGCCGCAAAAAACAGTAAACCATGTAAAGGGAGGAACGACCTGTGGAAATCAAACGAGTACGCTTAGGCAAAACCGAGCTAATGGTGACCAAAACCGCATTTGGCGCGCTGCCCATCCAGCGAATTTCCAAAGCCGGCGCGGTGAAGCTGGTTCGCCGCGCCTACGACGCCGGAATCAACTTCTTTGACACCGCCAACATGTACACCGACAGCGAGGAAAAGCTGGGCGAGGCCTTCTCCGGCATCCGACAAAACGTCATCATCTCCACCAAAAGCGGCGGCGGCGACAAAAAAACTGTTCAGGCCCACATTGAGAACAGCCTCCGTCAGCTGCGAACCGACTACATTGACCTGCTTCAATTCCACAATCCCGCGGAGGTCCCCGACAAAAACGACCCAGACGGTCCCTACGCGGCAGCCTTGGAGGCGAAGCAAAAGGGTTACGTCCGCCACATCGGCATCACCAACCACCGCTATCCCGTCGCCAAAGCCGCCGTTGAGAGCGGAGACTTTGAAACCCTGCAATTTCCCTTCTGCTATCTCGCCGCCGCCCAGGACCTGGAACTGGTAGAACTGTGCAAGGCCAACGACCTCGGCTTCATCGCCATGAAGGGTCTCTCGGGCGGAATGCTCAACAACGCCGCCGCCTGCTATGCCTTCATGCAGCAGTATCCCACCGTCGTGCCCATCTGGGGCATCCAGCACGAATGGGAGCTGGACCAATGGCTGGAATTGACCGAGCGCGGCCAAACCATGACCCCCGAGCTGCAAGCGGTTATTGACAAGGACCGTAAGGCGCTGGCCCATAACTTCTGCCGTTCCTGCGGCTATTGCCTCCCCTGCACCGCCGGTATCGACATCCCACAAGCCGCCCGGATGGCCATGCTGATCCGCCGCTCTCCCTACAAGCCTTATATGTCGGACGAGTGGAACCGTAAGATGCACCTGATTGAAACATGCGTCCACTGCGACGAATGCAAAAGCCGCTGTCCCTACGGCCTGGACACCCCCCAATTGCTTCAGGAAATGCTGAAGGATTATGTAGACTTCTATGAGAAGCACCACAACGACTGACAGCATGCAAATCATATTGGTATCATCAAGGTAAATTTCACATCGCGGATGTCTCAATGACGGTCCGGTGGTGGGCGAAGGTTCTTCGCTCACCACCGTTTGCCTTTCTAAAAAAGTCTCGTAACACAACGCGGCCTGCGGCCCAGACGTTCCCTTTTTCAAACGGCAGTACGCAGCCATTGCCGGATGGGCCTGGCAGCCAGCACAGTAAAAAGCTGCTCCTCCCTCTCAAAATTGGTGCTATTGTCTTCAACAAAGTGGTTGCGAGCGCACGCACTTTGTTTTATAATATTTTCAGAGGTAAAGAAATTATGAAACTATTAAAATGGCTTTCAGTGACCGACCGGTTTTACAAAATTTATTTGGATAAACAGCTTGCGCCGTTTGAAATCAACAGCAGTCAATACATGTTTTTAATTAAAATCTGTCATTCGCCCGGCGTTTTGCAGGATTCCTTGAACGATATATTTTATATCCATCCAAGCAATATCGTGCGGACCATAGCGGCGTTGGAAAAGCAGGGAATGATTACCCGCTCTCCCAGTGATGAGGACAAGCGGACCTGTAAGCTCTACCCCACAGACCGCGCGTTGTCCGTGATTGACGAAATACAGGCGGTCTGTGAAAAAACGGAGGCCCTTTTACTGCAAGGCATTCCGGAAACCGATCAAGCGCTCTTTCTGGATTTGCTGATGCGGGCTGGCAAAAACATTACGGCAGAGCTCCATATAGAGAGAAAGGATGATACGTTCCATGACTGACAATCCCCTGGGATATGAAAAAATCTCAACGCTGTTGAAGCGATTTGCCATTCCCAGCATTATGGCAACTCTGGTCGGCTCACTCTACAACATCGTAGATCAAATTTTTATTGGTCAGGGCGTCGGATACCTCGGGAACGCCGCGACCAATGTCTCGTATCCATTCTCTACCATTTGCCTCGCCATATCCTTGCTTCTGGGAATCGGCAGCGCTTCCCGCGTCTCGCTTTATCTTGGAAACAGAAAACCGGAAGCCGCCGCAAAGACGGCTGGAAACGGCATCGTCCTAATGGTAATTCTGGGGCTTGTCTATCTGGTCATAGGCGAGATTTTTTTGATCCCCCTCTTAAAATTGTTTGGCACGACTCCGGAGGTATTCCCCTACGCCCAGCAGTATGCCGGTATCACTTTAGCCGGAATGCCGTTTCTGATTGTAACAAATGGCATGAGCAATCTGATCCGCGCGGATGGAAGCCCCCGGTACTCCATGACCTGCATGGTCGTGGGCGCCATTGTCAACACCATTCTTGACCCGCTTTTCATTTTTGTCTTTCATTGGGGCATCTTTGGTGCGGCCTTGGCAACGGTTCTGGGGCAAATTTTTTCCTTCATCCTCGCAATACGTTATCTGTGGCACTTCAAAACCATCCATTTTGAAAAAAGGAGCTTTCTTCTGAATCTCAGAGAAAGCTTGAAAACCTGTGCCATGGGAATCAGCAGCAGCTCAAATCAAATCGCAATTACCTTTGTTCAAATCATACTATATAATTCCTTAACCTATTATGGCGCGAAAACGGTCTATGGCACGGATATTCCTTTGGCCGCCTGCGGTATCGTCATGAAAACAAATGCAATCATTCTTTCAATCGTTGTTGGAATATCCCAAGGAGCCCAGCCGATCATAGGCTTCAACTATGGGGCAAAACAGTATCCACGTGTGCGGGAAGCATATCTGCTTGCCGTCAAATGGAATCTGATTATTTCCGCAATTGGTTTTTGCTTGTTTCAATGCTTCCCGCAATTTATCATCTCTCTGTTTGGCAACGGAGACAAGCTGTATCTGGAGTTCGCGGTTTTGTTCATGCGCATATTTCTTTTTATGGTAGTGGTGAACGGGGTGCAGCTTCTTTCTTCCAGTTTTTTTACTGCCATCGGAAAGGCGCTGAAAGGGGCCTTATTGGCGTTGACCCGCCAGGTTTTCTTCCTGATTCCATTGATTCTGGTTCTTCCGCTTCGTTTTGGAATCATGGGCGTATTATTCGCAGGACCCATTGCCGATTTTTTGGCATTCATGCTGTCTGTCGTATTGGTAAGCATAGAATTGCGGAAGCAGAAAACCGCCATGCAAATCAGCTCTATGTGAAACAGTCCCCCGGCAGCTCTTCCCCGGCAAACGCAATAGTCCAAAGCCCCAGTCTTACATTCACTCTTGACCATGGTTCCGGGCGGATTCCTATGACGCGCCTTACCAATTTAGCGGCAACTGCCACCACTCATTCCCAGGTGATATAACCGGGCAGCTCGGGAAGCCCCTCCCCCCGGTATTCAAGCAGCAGACGTTCCCCCTGTTCCTCGATTTCCTCAAAACCGGCAAACTTGTAGGTCACATACATAATCCGATTGTGCTCGGTCTCCAAAAACTCCGCCCGCAGCCGTTTCCCCTGCCCCACCGCCAGACGGATGGCCTGGGTCAGCAAAGCGCTCCCCACGCCGTAAGCCATAACCCGGCAGGAAACGATCAGCAGCTTAATGGTCAGCGCGTCCCCGTCCTTTTTGAGCAGCAGCAGCCCGACCTTGCCGCTGTCGCCATATTTGTCGCGGAGGCCGCACACCTGAAAGATATAATCGGGCGAATGGGCCATCTCCGCCAGCTCTTCATAGGAGTAAGTGTAACCGGTGGAGTTGAGCTGATGGGTCCGCACGGTCAACTCCTCCACCCGCTGTAAATCCGCCTCCTCCACCGGACGGAGGGTGGCGTGAATGTCGAGGGTTCGAAGGAACTCCTCGTCGCTCCCGAAACGCCGCTTTGCCTGACGGCGCACCAGATCAGCCTGATACATACGCCGCCGGTTCCGGGAATCCTCCGTGATAAAGCGCGGGGTAAACTCGGGCAGCGTTTCCAGCGTCCTCACCGCCGTTTCCGGATAGACCGACACATCGGGGAGGGCATATTGCACCGCGTCCCGCTCAAAGACGCTGTCGTCGATCAGCGCGAACGCCTCCGTCTTGAGGTTCAACGCCTCGGCAATCCGCCGGATTCCCTCCGCCTTTTCGTCCCAGGAAATCTCCGGGCACAGGAAATAGTCCGCCACGCCCAGCTCCTCCAGCCGGCGCAAAGCCGGCGCACGTTCATTTTTGCTGGCAATGGAGAAGAGAATCCCGCGTCTGTCCAACTCCTCCAACGCCTCTTTGACGCCCTCCCGCAGGGCCGTGCCGCCCCCTTCGGACAGGATGCCCTCCCACAACGTCCGGTCCAAGTCCCAGACGAGGCACTTAATCCGTTTCGCCATACTATTTCCCCTTCTGCACCCGCTCCACCAGAGCGGCAATGCGGTTAATGCTCTCAAAATTCTCCAACTTGACGTCCTTACGTTTCAGCCGGATGCCGAAGGTAGTCTCCACAAAAATCACAATCTCCAGCGCGAACAGCGAATTGACCACACCGCTTTTAAAAAGCTCTGTGTCATCGTTCAGCTCCACCTGGGGATTCTTTTCATGCAAAAAATTATAGATTTGTTGTTGAATGCTCATAGCCGTCTCCTTTTATCTCGAACTTGTTTCCAGCAGTCCGAACAACTGCTCCAACGTTGTTTCCTCTCTCATCTCAAACCGTGGCAGCAGCCGCAGGCTCTGCGGCAGGCCGCGCACCACCTCCGCCATACGCGGTTCTGTAATCACGCTGACCGCCACGCCCAATTCTCGGAGCGCCGCCTCCGCCAATTCACTGTGCACGCCGTAAGGATAGGTAAACACATAGGGCTGTCCCTCACCGGCGGGAATCCGCTCGTTGAACCGTTCAAAGTCCTCCCGGAGCGCCGTAATAAACTGCCCTTCGCTCTCCCCCGGCAGGAACTTCGCGCCGTCCCGGCAGGGTATCCCGTCCCGCTCCGGGACCTGGTGCAAATCATAGGAATGGGAAACCAGATGGATGGTCCCCTTTGTGACCCAAGGCTCCGCTTCCGCAAGGGAAAAATGAGGCGTCATCGGTTCACCGGTATCCTTATAGGTGTCCTTCCCAACCGAGCAGCCCACCACCGCGACGGTCCCGCAGTAACCGTACCGCTCCAGAATGGGGGCGGCCAAGGTCAAATTGTTGGCGTACCCGTCGTCAAAGGTAATCATCACTGGCTTCTCCGGCAGCGGTTCGCCCCGCCCGGCGTAACCGGCCAGGTCGCCATAGGACACCGCCTGAAACCCGGCGTCCCGCATGGCCCGAATCTGCTCCTCAAACCGTTCCGCCGTCATGGTCACACTGTTGACCTGGCTCTCGTCTTCGGTCAGCGAATGGTACATCAGAATGGGAACCCGGACGCTGTTGTCCACTTCCTCCGGTTCCTCCCACATATCAGCCAGCCGCCGCTCGACATTCCCGGCGGTGACATAGACCCCGAAATCCTCCGGCACATACGCCGCCTTGTTCTCAAACATACGCGCCAGCGCCATGGAGCCCACACAGTTGCGAAAATGCTTGACATCATAAAAGTACCTGGGGTCGGCCCCCACGCTGCTCCGTCCGCTGAAATCCCAAAAATCGGTAATGTCCGCCAGCCCCCGCCAAAACCGGCTGAGCTGTTCCCGGTCAAAGGACAGAAAATCATCCTCATACTGGGGCGCGGTCATCACAATCAGATTCACGCCCTTTTCCTCGCACCGCTCCTTCAACGCCCGGACGGCCGCCAAGCACTCGTCCACAAAGGGCATCTCTGAAATAGCGGCCTGTTCCGGGAAATTACCTCCATTCTTCTCCCAATAGGACGCCAGTCCGCCAATGGGCTCAATATCCCGCCGCTGTTTGTTGTACGACCCGGTCTCCGCCGTGTACACAGCGTCCTCATTCACCAGATAACCGCGCCGCGTCCAGGCCGACAGCTTGTCCAGCCCGTATCGCGGGTTGCAGAACAGATAATCAAAATAGAACCGCAGCATCGAGGAACCGTCCGCCTTACCGTGCATCCGCTCCTTCAAATCCTTGCTGGCCGTGCGGTAATCCAGCGTGTTCTGCGGCTCCACCATCAGCACCATATTTTGAACCATATAATGGTCCAACAGGTAGTTGGCCGCGTCCAACTCGTCCCCCAGCTTGCCGCCATACCACGTCATGTTGTAAAAACGGGCGTTCAGATACCCATTCAATTCCTCGCACGAGATCGACGAGACCTTGGAGCTGCCAATCACAAACGAATCATATTCCCCATGATAACGCTCCAGATACGCCAGCTTGGCCACCCGTGGATTTTGGGTCATGTCATAGGCGTACCAATCGAAGACCCGGTCGCCGAAGACGCCAAAGGGGTCTATTAGAACATTGTAGAGGCCAAACAGCACCGTCAGGACCACACATGTCCCCGCGAACCAGACCAACCACTTCTTGATACCCATAGAGAACCCCTTCTCAGAAGTTAAAATAGAGGAAACCGGAAACCTGCGACATGTTGAACACTGACAGCATCAGCAGCGCCGCGCCCCAAACGGCGTCCCGTTTCCCAAAGCTGTCACGCTTGGAAATCGCGTTGGAATTTCCGCAGCAAAAGCAGATCGCCGCGCCCACAACCAGCAGCCCAAGCACATACCAGTTTGACGCCGCCAGCGACCGCAGCCCCGCCATAAAGCCGCCCCACGGCTCCGGCGTGAACAGCTTCCGATAAACCTGCGCCGCCTGGACCATCCCGTTGCAGTCGAACAGCACCCGAACCAGAACGGAGGCGATAAAGGTCAAGCTGACCGCCAGCGGCTTTGGCAGCGACCTGCGGTAGAGCGTCATAATGTTGGCGCAGCATACCAGCACCCCGTTCACCACGCCCCATGCCAGATAATGCCAGTCCGCGCCGTGCCAAAGGCCCGAGACCAAAAAGGTCGCCAGCGTCGCAAACACCAGCTTCACGATACCGTCCCCGAAATGAAAGATACTCCCAAATACCGACTCGCTGAAAAAGCGGGAAATGGTCATATTCCACCGCCGCCAAAAGTCGGCAAAGTTGCGCGCCTTGTAAGGGGAATCAAAGTTCACCGGCAGCTCCACGCCAAATAGGCATCCAATCCCCCGGGCCATGTCGATATAACCGGAAAAATCAAAATAATACGCGAAGGTATAGGCCAGCACCCCCGTCCACGCCGCCGCCAGGGACGCCTGCCCCACATCGCCGCTATAGAAGGAGGACGCAAACGCAATCAGCGGGTCGGCGAGCAGAATCTTCTTGGCGCAGCCCACTGAAAAGAGCAGCGCCCCGCGATAGACGTTCACCGTGTCGAACCGCAGCAGCCCCTCCCCTTCAGTCTGGGGCAGCAGTTCCCCCCGCTTGACCACCGGCCCGACAATCAGTTGGGGGAAGAAGGTCACAAAGAGGGCGTAGTCCAGCAAGGTTGCCGCCGGTTTGCCATCCTTGTATACGTCGATCACATAGGCCAGCATCTGAAAGGTGAAAAAGGAAATGCCCAGCGGCAGCAAAACATGATAGAGCGAAAACCCAGTGTGCAGCAGCAGATTGACGCTCTCCAAAAAGAAGTTCAGATATTTAAAGTAGAACAGCAGCCCCAAATCCCACAGGATCGTCGCCGTCAGCAGCGAAATCCGGACGGCCCGCCGTCCGCTCCGCACGATTCCCTCCCCGAGATAGTAGTTGCTCAGCACCAGCAGCACGAACCCGAAAAAAAAATCCGGCTGGCCCAATCCATAAAAGACCAGAGAAGCCGCGACCAGCCAGAGCTTCACCCAGACGGCCCGGCCCGTCCGGCGCAGGAGGTGGAAACCCGTCAACGTCACGGGGAGGAACAGAAATAGAAAACGATAAGATGAAAAAATCACCGCCGAATCCCCCTGTTTTGTCTCTCGCGCCCGGTCCCCGGCGCTTATTTTCTCATATTACCATATTATAACCACTCCGTCAATTTTTTTCTTCCCGCCTCATGCTTGACAAAATCGGTACAACTTACTATAATAAAGAAAGAAGGGCGCTGCTACGGCGGTTGGCCCGGTTATCGACTAAACTATGTTAGCCGCTCGGGTCAGGTCCGGGCGGCTAACACGCTTTTGTCGACAAAAGCAGCATGACCAGCGCAGCAATCGCCAAGATGCGAATCACACGCAGGATGTTCCTTTTGTGCATCAGCTTCCACCTCCCTCCATCAGAAATTCTGCTGTGGAGGTAAGGGAGCATGCGCTCCCTTGGTCGGTGGGCCAACCGCCTATTATGTAACAACGTCCTTCCAGCCTCCCCGTTTCCGGTTCGGCAAGGCTACTATACCACAAAATTTCGTATTTTGTCAAACTTTTTTGCCCCAACAGACAAAATACGCATCCGCCCCTGCCTGCCGCCTCCACAGCGTGCGGCAGGTTATTTTTTAAAATTTTTGAAAAAGGTCTAAAGTTTTCCGCCCGAGCCTCCGATATTATATACGAGGCCCCTTACGGGGGGAAAACACAATGCCTGGAGGGTACGCTTCGATGGACGATTACGAAGAAGAGGAATACCGGCCCCGGCGATGGTGGCTGTTCATTGTGATTCCGCTGGCAATTGCGGCGCTTGTTGTAGGCGGTATCTGGGCGGGCAAGACATTTTTTGCCAGTGAAGAAGCGCCCGGTTATAAAAGTGCCATGGAAGCGGCATTGGCAGGTGAGGCGATTGGCTACGCTTCCAACGCAGTTGCGACTGACCCTGAAACCCTACAGCAGCAAGTAGAGGAAATGTACCGAAAGGCCGCTGAGCCTGGCGTTTCTCTGGAATACAAAAACATGGCCTTTAGCCAAGACGGCAAAAATTTTGAGTGTTATATCGGCAATTCAGAAAAAAATACCTATGATATGTTCATTACGATCTATGCCGATCCCGAGATGACAGATGTTCTATTCCTGTCAGAGCTTTTGCGGCCTGGTACTCGTTTTGAAGAGATTACGTTGGATAGAGCATTGGATCCCGGCAATCATGAGGTATACTTGGTACATACCCAAGTTAAAGATAACGAAGAGGACAGCGCAAAGTTGCAAGTCATTCAAGCGCAAATTGCAACAACTCTTACCCTTGTTGTTTCAGAATCATAAGTAAAATTTGGTTTTATCCGCAACATTGCGGTTAAAATATAAGTTTATTTATTTTTAGAAAGGATGTTTACGATTATGAAAAAGCAAAAACTGATCGCCTTTTGTCTCACGGTAGTCTTGATGTTCTCTATGAGCGTCATGGCTTTCGCGGCAGACACGACGGTCACTGATGCCAGCAGCGATACGGAGATTACCATTGGCAGTACATTGCATATTCCCACAATCAAAGTAACCATTAAAACTCCAGCAAATGTGATTGTAAATCCTTACCAGATGGAATATGATCCTACGAATGCTTCTGGTGTGACTGACAGTCTGATTTCAGCGCCTACAGAAATTTCAAGTGACTCCACCATCAAGATGAAAATTGAAGCCACTCCTTCCGTAACTCCAGCCGCTGGTTCGTCTGTTCAGGTTTCCACCACCTCTCTCAGCGATCCCTCTAAAGTAACTGATCCAACTGTTTATTTGACGATGAAAATCGGTGAGGCAGCTACTCAGGCTGATGTCACATCCTTCAACATCACCAATCCTGATGAGACCACAGTACTCACAACCGGTAGCACTCCTGTAACGCTTGTGTTGAATAAAACTGGAGGGACTGGGTCTGATACCAAGTATGGTGCGTTTAAGTTCTCCGGTCAGAGTGCTGGCTCTGGTTGGAAAGCCACTGATTTAATCACCGTTAAGGTTCTTTTCAAAATCAACCCGGTTGTCGGACCTTAATTTACAAAATACAGCCAGTCCTACATAAGGGCCGCGCGGCCTCCGCGCGGCCCTTTCATCTAGCAGAAGGGAGACGGTCCTGTGAAACTTAGAAAGTCCCTTGCACTCCTCCTGACACTGGCCCTGACGCTGGGTGTCGCACCCATTGCAGGTGCCGATGGGGCCGTCAAAGGACAGTCCACCACATATGAATCAGTGGGCACAGTAACGCAATCACCTGCGAATACATCAGAATCCCCTGGCAACGCCCGCTCAGATTTAACCATTGAAACCATCAACGTCACAATAACAAATATTTACAATATACAGGTTAATCCCTATGGGATGACCATTGAAACCCCCGACAAAACAGGTGCCTCAGATGAAAGCATTGTCACCGCCCCCATGTATATTGAAAATAGTTCTGGTGTCAAGATGGAGGTCACCGCTACAGCAACCGCCACGCCCTTCGGCGATGTTGTATTGGACGACGAATCCACCCGCTACGCTTATCAGCCCGGCCCATTTGACGACCCGAGTTTAATCCCCAAGGAAGAGCGTGTCTTCCTCTATATGAAAATGACGGGCCAAGACAAGGACGGAAAGCCACTTACCACGGAACCCGCTGTAATTACGAAAGAGGACGGCTCCGATCCCCTTACAGTGTACATTCCGGCAAACACCACTCCAACTCCCACCTCCGCAACCCTCCAAATTTTTGGAGATACCAGCCTCCCCACCTACTACGGTTCGTGGCACCGCGGCAACGGGTTTGAAGTAATTGTCGTGCTGTCCTTCATGCCCATACAGGATGAGCCCGGCTACACCGTCGGCTTTGACGTTCAAGATTACTGGTGGGACCAAGGCTACGGACTTGCTTTCCCTGTTGAGATACAGATCGAGGGCAATTCGGAACCGCTTGCCCAAAACCCCCTTTTATTTGAGAAAGGTTATACATCGTCTGACAGTATCCCTGCCGATAAGACCGTCAAAGCGGAGAAAAGCCTCACCTTTACCGTCAAGACCGGCGATGAGCCGAAAGGCTACTGTTATACGATTCGAAAAATTACCCTCATTCGTTCGGGAAAAGACGACGAGGTATTGTATGAATGGGAAAAAAATGACCCCGACCTTGTACAGTGTACCAAAATTATCAATGCCGCCAACGTTGATCCCAATGAGGAATTATCCGTTCTTGTGGTTCTTGACGAAGCTACAATCCAGTAATGGTCTCTAGCAAACAAAGTGAAAGCACGCTGCGGAATCGAATCCACAGCGTGCTTTTTTCTCTATTCTACCGCAACAACCCCACGCAGTCGTAGTGCGGCTTGGCGGCAATCAAATCCTTCTTCTCCTGGAACACATTGTGCTTCAGGGTAATCACGGCATAGTCGCAACATGCCAGCGCATCTTCTAAACAGTGGTTCTCAAACCCTGCCACCGGCCCCTTGACATACGGCTCGCAGACGATCACCTCATATCCCCGCGCCTGGAGAATCCTGGAAAACACCACCGACGGGCTCTCCCGGATATCGTCGATGTTGGCCTTGAAGCTCATCCCCAACACCGCGACCTTTGCCCCGGGCTCCACGTCGCGGGCAATCCGCTCCGCCACCCATTCCGGCTTTCCGTCGTTAATCGTCCGGGCCTCATAGATCAGCGGGGTAATATCCTCAAACTTCTCATGAATAAACCAGGGGTCCACCGCGATGCAATGCCCCCCTACCCCGACGCCCGGGGTGTGAACGTTGACACGCGGATGGCAGTTTGCCAGTTCAATCAGTTGAAACACATCGACGCCCAGCCGGTCGCAAACTTTACTCAGTTCGTTGGCGAAAGCAATGTTAATGTCGCGGAAGGTATTCTCGGTGAGCTTGCACATCTCGGCGGTCAGATCGTCGGTGGTGCGGATGACCCCCTTGGTCAGCACCTTTTCGTAAATTCCCTTGGTGTATTCGGCCGACTCAGGACGCGGCGCGCCGATAATGCGGTCGTTTTCCCGCAGCTCGATGAGCATCCGGCCCGGGATAATCCGCTCGGGACAGTGGGCCGTCATAAAGTCCTCGGGGGCCAGTCCGCTCGTCTCCGAGACGATGGACTCCACCAGCCGCGTGGAGTAGGGCGGCGACGTAGACTCCAAAACGCACAGCCCGCCCTTTTGAATCACCGCGCCCACGCTCCTGGCCGCCGCCTCGACATAGCCCATATCGGATACCCGTTTGCCGTCCCCCGTCTCGCGATAGGGGGTCTGCACCGCGATGATAAACACGTCCGCCGGCTCGGCCTCCGTCGAGAAATGGAGGCGGCCTGTCGCCATCGCCTCGTCCATCGCTTCCTGCAAGCCGGGCTCCACGATATGAATTTTCCCGCCGTTGAGCTGCTCCACCGTGTCCGGTTTTACATCAAAACCGCAGACCTCGTACCCGGCCAGGGCGAACACAACCGCCGTCGGCAGGCCGATATAGCCGCAGCCCATAATCTCTATTTTTTTCAATGCTCTTCGTTCCTTCCGCCGCGTAAACGGCTCTTATTCCGTGTTAAACGTCATTATAACACGTTTAAGCCGTTCTGGCAAGACCATTTACAGCGCTGCCTTGAGCTTCTCCACACAGTCGGTCTTCTCCCAGGGCAGATCAATATCAGTCCTGCCAAAGTGACCGTAGGCGGCGGTCTGCTGGTAGATGGGACGCCGCAGGTCGAGAGCGCGGATGATGGAAGCCGGACGCAGATCGAAGCACTTGCGTACCGCCGCGCTCAGCTCGGCGTCGGACACCTTACCGGTACCGTAGCTCTCCACCAGAACCGACACCGGCTCCGCCACGCCGATGGCGTAGGCCAGCTGAATCTGGCACTTCTTCACCAACCCCGCCGCGACCAGATTCTTCGCCGCGTAACGGGCCATGTACGCCGCGCTGCGGTCCACCTTGGTCGGGTCCTTGCCCGAGAACGCGCCGCCGCCGTGGGCCGCGTAACCGCCATAGGTGTCCACAATGATCTTCCGCCCGGTCAAACCGCTGTCCCCCACCGGGCCGCCAATGACAAACCGTCCCGTCGGATTGACGAGGAATCTCGTATCCTTGTCAACCAGCTTCTTGGGCAGGGTGGGCTTGATGATCTCCTCAATCACCGCCTCGCGCAATTGGGCGATGGCAATGTCGGGGCTGTGCTGGGTGGAGATGACGACGGTGTCAATGCGCTCCACCGACCCGTCTTCGGCGTATTGGACCGAAACCTGACTCTTGCCGTCGGGGCGCAGCCAGGGGAGCGCGCCGTTTTTGCGCTCGGCGGCCAGCTTGCGGCAGAGCTGATGGGCGTAAGAAATGGGGGCCGGCATCAATTCGGACGTCTCGTCGCAGGCGAACCCGAACATCATGCCCTGGTCGCCCGCGCCGATCTCAGCGGCGTCGTCATAGGAGTGGTCCACACCCATGGCGATATCGCCCGACTGCTCGTCGATGGCGGTAAGGACGGCGCAGGTCTTGTAGTCAAAGCCGCAGTGCTCATCGTAGCCAATTTTCTCAATGGTCTTGCGGGCGACGCTCGGGATGTCCACATAGCAGTTCGTGGAAATTTCGCCCATGATAAGCGCCATACCGGTTGTCGTGGCCGTCTCACAGGCCACGCGGGCGTTGGGGTCCTTCGCGAGAATCGCGTCCAGAACGCCGTCCGAGATTTGGTCGCAAACCTTGTCAGGATGCCCTTCTGTCACCGACTCAGAGGTAAAAATTCTCTTTTCCATAGTTTTAATGTATCCTTTCCTATGTAAGTAATAAAAAAACGCGCGCCCCGGTAGACCGAAGCGCGCGGATTTCACTCATCTTTCGATCGTAACCGACGGAATTAACACCTTACATGTCCCCATGCAGGTTGTCGGGCTTCATCGGGCCGGTCCCTCCGCCACTCTTGATAAGTTATGAAATTGTAAGTTTATTATAAACCCTGCCAAGGCGGTTGTCAACTGCCATTTTGCGTTTTCTTATACTTCCCAGCCCAGCAGGTATTCCTCCTGCTCCTTGGTCAGCCTATCCACCTCGAACCCGTCGCCGGCCAGCTTCAGCCGGGACACCTCGGCGTCGATCTCGTCCGGCACCTCATAGACCTCCTTCTGCAGTCCGCCGCCGTTGGTCAGCATATACTCCAGCGACAGCGACTGAATGGCAAAGCTGGTATCCATGATTTCCGCCGGATGGCCGTTGCCCGAAGCCAGGTTGACCAACCGGCCCTCGGCCAGCAGATTCAGCGTCCGGCCATCCTTCAGCACATACCCGGTAATCTCGGCGCGGCGCAGGTAAACCCGCTCCGAAAGGGCCTCCAGGTCCCCGCCGTTGATCTCCACGTTAAAGTGGCCGGCGTTGGACAGAAAGGCGTTATTTTTCATCTTCTCCATGTGCCGCTTGACGATCACGTCCTTGCACCCCGTCGTGGTGACGAAGATATCGCCCTCCGGCGCGGCCTGGTCCATCGTCATCACCCGGCAGCCGTCCATGGAAGCCTCCAGCGCCTTGATGGGGTCAATCTCGGTGACAATGACGTTGGCCCCCATGCCCTTGGCCCGCAGCGCGACTCCGCGCCCGCAGTAACCGTAACCCGCAACCACCACGGTCTTCCCGGCCACCAGCAGATTGGTGGTGTGCATAATGGCGTCCCACACCGACTGACCGGTGCCGTACTTGTTGTCGTAATAGTGTTTGCACTTGGCGTCGTTGACGTTCATCATCGGGAAGGGCAGCGCCCCCGCGGCGGCGCGCGCCTTGAGACGGTGGATACCGGTGGTGGTCTCCTCGCAGCCGCCAATCACGTTGTCGGCCAAATCCTTGCGCTTACCGCTGAGCAGATTGACCAGATCTCCGCCGTCGTCGATAATCAAATGGGGGTGGCAGCTCAGCGTGGCCGTCAGATGCTCCTCATACTCCTCGGGGGTTGCGCCATGCCAGCAGTACACCTCCACGCCGAGGGAGGCCAGCCCCGCGGCCACGTCGTCCTGGGTGGACAACGGGTTGCAGCCGGTGGCGTGTACCTCCGCGCCGCCCTCTTTGAGACAGAGGGCCAGATAGGCAGTCTTGGCCTCCATGTGGATGGACATAGAGATTTTTTTCCCCGCGAAGGGCTTCTCCTTCTGGAACCGGGTTCGAATGGCGGCCAGGGCGGGCATAAAGTCCTGCACCCATTGGATTTTCATCCGTCCACTCTCAGCCAGAGATGGGTCTCTTACGATACTCATGTTATCTTCCTCCATTTTTTTGTTTATTATAACAAATGATGGGGCGTAAAAACAATCCCCAACAGAAATATTTTTATTTTCGATGGACAGATGGCAAATTATAGGCTACAATAGTGGGAAATAAAGGAGGTCTTAGCTTTGAGAGACTTACAGCGCCGCATGGAGCGCTTCTTCTACCGCAACCGGGACGCCGGAGTTCGTAATTTGATGCTCTTTATCGTCATCGGTATGATTTTAGTCTACGCCGTCAATTCCATTGACCCGAAGCAAGTGCTCTACCGAATGCTCTGCTTTGACAGGGCCTCCATCCTGCACGGGCAGGTATGGAGGCTGTTCACCTACGTCTTCCTCTCCGCGTACAATCCCTTTGTCCTTCTTCTGGTAAGCCTGCTGTACTACCGGATCGGCAGCATCATTGAGAGCCGGTGCGGGGTGTTGAAGTTCAACCTCTATTATCTGACTGGTATCGTCGTCATCGACATTCTGGCTATGATTACCGGCTGGAGTCCCGGCATCGACACCTTCCACTATTCCCTCTTGCTGGTCTACGCCACGCTGTGCCCGGAAGATCAAATGCTTCTGTTTTTCATCATCCCCATTCGGATGAAGTACTTGGCAATCGTGTATCTGGCGCTCATAGCCCTCTCCCTCCTTCGAGGGGACATCTTCCCGCTCTGTGCCATTGTCAACTACCTGATCTTCTTCGGCGGCGATATGAAGCACCTTTTCCCCTCCCTGGGCGTCTACCACCGCGCGTCCCCCCGGACGAAACCGCAGCGGTCCAGCCCCCACGCCGGCCCCTCCCCCGACTGGGCCAGCCGTTACCGCAGTAAGGACGGGAAGCGGCCCTACCGCCACAAGTGCACCGTCTGCGGCCGCACCGACACCGAACATCCCGAGCTGGAATTTCGCTATTGCAGCCGCTGCAACGGCTACTACTGTTACTGCATTGAGCATATCAACAACCACACCCATATCCAGTAGAAAAGGACTGTAAAAAACAGCGTAAAATGGAGCCCTGGGCGCCCAGCTACGGCAATCTCGGCTCCTTTCAGCAGCGTTGACCTCTTTGGGGCGGCATCCTCTGCTTTTTATGGCTGTTTTTTACAGTCCCCTTTTTTTGTCTAGCGCTTGATATTTTTCCTGCCCCCGCGCCGTCAAGAACGGCATCATAACACTCCAAACGCAGTCCATCCAAACCATATCATGTTCACCTTCCTGCGCCCGACGGAAATTTGGCAATCCATGAACAATCAATGCCATAATAACATCCGCTATTTTCCCATATTCTTGGCTGAACTCTTTTTTCAGTATTCCGCCGGCTAAAAATTCCGCGAATGATTTTATCAAAACATCATTCAAGTCTTGCAATACTGATATCTGCATCTCATAAATAGCTGGGCACATTTGCGATAGTTGAACATAGTACTTATAATAGAAAAAAATCAAAACCGCCACATTGGAAAAGGATCATTTTAAGCCGTCCTTAGCGCGGACAAAGGTAATTGCCTCATTAGGAGCGGCAGCTTGCTTTAATCAGCTTGCGATGCACGCGGTACAGATTTCGCTGAACAACACCCTTCGATCCTATGGCGCGTCTTCAATCTATGGGAGCGATATTCCACTGGCCTGCGTGGGGGTAATTACCAAGGTCAATGCTCTCTTCATGGCCTTTATTTTAGGTATCGCCCAGGGATGCCAGCCTATCTTCGGGTTCAATTACGGCGCAAAAAACTATTCCAGAGTACGAGAAACTTACAAAAAAGCGGCCATAATGGTTACCACTGTCTGTCTGGTTTCATTTTTATGTTTTCAACTCTTCCCCCGGCAAATCGTCAGTATTTTTGGGGAAGGAGGCGCACCCTACTTTGAATTTGCAGAAAAGTATTTCCGTATCTACTTATTGAACACAGGTTATTGGGGAAAGGGAAAGCAAACAGGCAAAAACCCAGTATTCATGCGGGTTTGCGGCGAGATGGCTCTCAAAAGCTAACCTCACAA
>JAAWHG010000046.1 GCA_022795735.1 Oscillospiraceae bacterium | reverse complement strand
GCAGGGAATCCTTTGTGGATTCCCGAGGATTTTTGGGACATATGACGGAAAAAGGCGCTGTCCCGGCACCAAAGACGATTTTTCAAACAAGGCCTAAAATTTGACAGCAAGTGCCTATTGACAGGCATGGAAAGGCGCGATATAATAGTTTCCGTTATATGTCGGAAACGGAGATGAGCATATGCCCCGCCCCAGCCGCCGCCGGCGCGTCTGCGCCGAGCCCTGTTATGACAGCTTCGCCCCCTGCGGCCAGCAGGGGCGGGACTGCGTCCAGCTCACGGTGGACGAGTTCGAGGCCATCCGCCTGGTGGACCTGGAAAAGCAGACCCATGAGGGCTGCGCCGCCCAGATGGGAATTTCCCGCACCACCGTTACGGAAATCTACGAGCGGGCCCGCTTCAAGCTGGCCGACTGCATTGTGAACGGCAAAACCCTTCAAATCGGCGGCGGCAACTATCATCTCTGCGACGGCACGACAAAATTATGCTGCGGACGGCGCTGCCAGCGGGCGGCGGTCCGGCCACTAGGAGGAAATGACATGAAAATCGCGGTTACCTACGAAAACGGTCAGATTTTTCAGCACTTCGGCCACACCGAGCAGTTCAAGGTATACACCGTGGAAAACGGCGCCGTCGTGACATCGGAGGTGGTGGACACCAACGGCAGCGGCCATGGCGCGCTGGCGGGCTTCCTGAACGGCTTTCAGGTGGACACCCTGATCTGCGGCGGCATCGGCGGCGGCGCGCAGATGGCGCTGGCCGAGGCCGGCATCAAGCTCTACGGCGGCGTGAGCGGCGAGGCCGACGCGGCGGTTCAGGCCCTTCTGGACGGCAAGCTGGACTACAACCCCAACGTCCGCTGCGACCATCATGACCACCATGGCGAAGGCCACGACTGCGGCAGCCACGGCTGCGGGCATAGCTGCTGACGCCGTTTTTTCCCCGCGCATGTCCGGACGGCAGTTCGCCGCCGGACGTGCGCGGGGAATTTACACGATCACTTTTCCGCGAGGATTTTGCCCAGCTCCTCCATAAAGGTGTGGATGTCCTTGAATTGCCGGTAGACCGACGCGAAGCGGACATAGGCCACCTCGTCGAGGGGCTTGATGCGGTCCATGACCAGCTCGCCGATGTCGGAGGTACGGATTTCCCGGTCGAGGGAGTTTTGGATGGTCTGTTCGATCTCGTCCACCGCCGCCTCCAGGTCAGCCAGCGCCACCGGGCGTTTTTCGCAGGCCCGCAGCATGCCGTTGAGAATCTTGGCCCGGTCAAAGCTCTGGCGGCTGCCGTCCTTTTTCACCACCACCAACGGCATGCGCTCCACCGTCTCGTAGGTGGTGAAGCGTTTGCCGCAGGTCAGACACTCCCGCCGCCGCCGGATGCTCGCGCTCTCCTCCGCGTGGCGGGAATCCACCACCCGGCTCTCCTGTTCGCCGCAATAGGGACATTTCATAGGGCCGTCCTCCATATCTTCTTTTTTTGCATTATAGCAAATAATGATTGCCCTGTCCAGCGTTTTGCCGGTTGACAAGGGCGGCTTTGTGTACTATTCTGAAGAAAAGACAGCAAGGGAGGCGCGATATGGGACTTGCAGAGCTGACGGCCTTTTGGCGGGAACATCCGGCGGCGGCGGTGGCCTTTTCTGGCGGGGTGGATTCGGCAGCGGTGCTGGCGAGCGCCGTCGAGGCCGGGGTGCGGGTTGCCGCCTTCTTTGTAAAGAGCGCGTTTCAGCCCGATTTTGAACTGGACGACGCGAAATGGGCCGCGGCGGCGCTGCGGGTTCCGTTGACGGTGCTGACGCCGCCGGTTCTCGACCATCCCGCCGTCGCCGCCAATGGGCCGGACCGCTGTTATCACTGCAAACGGCTGATTCTTACGGCGATCTGGGATCGGGCCGCCGAGGAGGGCTTCCCCATCGTCGTGGATGGGACCAACGCCGGCGACGACCCGGCGGACCGCCCCGGGACGCAGGCGCTGCGCGAGCTGGAGGTGCTCTCCCCGCTCCGGCTGTGCGGCGTGGACAAGGCGGGGGCCCGGGCGATTGCCAAGCGGGCTGGTCTTCCCAACTGGGACAAGCCCGCTTACGCCTGCCTTGCGACCAGGTTTCCCACCGGAACCCCCCTCTGCGCCGGGGAGCTGGCCCTGGTGGAACGGGCGGAGGGATTTTTGTTCGACCGGGGCTTCTCCGATTTTCGGGTGCGCCGGATTGCCGGCGGGGCAAAGCTTCAGCTGCGGGCCGACCAGTTTGGCAAGGCGGTCGCCCTGCGGGAGGAGCTCGCTGCCGGACTGGGACCGCTGTTGGGAACGGTACTGCTCGATTTGAATCCCCGTCCGGTTGAAAACACGGAGCAAGAGACGCCGCTGCGGCGGGAGACGGTCTGCGAGCTGCGTTGCAACGTGGACGATATGACCGGCGAGGAGGCGGCCTTCGCCGTGGAACGGCTGATGGAGAGCGGGGCCCTGGACGCCTGGACCCAGCCAATCACCATGAAAAAGGGCCGTCCCGCCTTGCTGTTCGGCTGTCTGTGCAGGCCGGAGGACGAGGCGGAGATGACCGCCCTGCTGCTCCGCCACACCACCACCCTGGGGGTGCGCCGGAGCCTTTGCGGGCGGTCCGCGCTGCTGCGGACGGAGGAACGGCGCGGACCGGCGCGGGTCAAGATTTCGGAGGGGGGCGGCGTCCGGCGGGAAAAGGCCGAATTTGACGACATCGCCGCCCTGGCCCGCCAGGAAGGGCTGAGCCTCCGGGAGGTCCGCGAAAAATACGGCCTTTGACCCCCTCTCTATTTGAGGATGAACATCATAGCGGAAAGGAAGAGGATTATGGACAAGAAAGCCCTTCGCGCGGAGATTGCCAAAAAAAAGCGCGCCCTGACGCCGGAACAGATTGCCGGATGCAGCGCCCGCCTGGCCGAACGGCTCTACGCCCACCCAGCCTATCAGAAGGCCAAATCCATCTACGGCTACCTGCCCTACAACCAGGAGGTGCGCACCACTCCCATGCTGGAACGGGCGCAGCGGGACGGCAAACGGGTGGCGGTCCCCAAGGTCTATGGGGACATCATGCGTTTTCTGTGGCTGGACGATTTGACCGCCGTAGCGCCGGGCGGTTGGGACATCCCCGAGCCCATCGCCGACGGACCGGAGGCCGACGATGAGACGGCCTTGATTCTGATGCCCGGCCTGGCTTTTGACCCGGCGGGCCGCCGCTGCGGCTATGGAGGCGGGTTCTACGACAAGTGGCTGGCCGAACATCCGGGGCACCCGCTGCTCGCCCTCTGTTACGGCTTTCAGATGCTGGAACGGCTGGACACCGACCCCCACGACGTCCCGGTGGATTTCGTCATCAGCGAGGATATCTAACAGAAAGTCCCGGAGCCGGGCGGCTCCGGGACCATTTTCTACTTTTTCTCCGGAACCGGCACCGTCCAGCCCAGCGGGTCCTCGCCCCGGCCCCACTGGATGGCGGACAGATCGTCATACAGCTTCTGCGCGAAGGGACCGATTTCCCCGCCGTTGATGACGTAATCCTGGCCGCCGTAGTTGAGCACGCCGATGGGGGAGATGATGGCCGCCGTGCCGATGCCCCACGCCTCCTCCAGCGTGCCCTTCTCGCAGGCCTCGGTCAGCTCGGCCACGCTCAGCAAACGTTCGGAGACGGTGATCCCCTGATGGGCCAACAGCTCGATGGCGCTCCTGCGGGTGATGCCGGGGAGAATGGAGCCGGTCAGCTTGGGGGTGACGATTTCGCCGGCGATTTTGAACATGACGTTCATCGCCCCCACCTCTTCGACGTACTTCCGCTCGACGCCGTCCAGCCAGAGCACTTGGGAATAGCCCTTGCTCTCGGCCACGTCGCCCGCGCGGGTGGCCGCCGCGTAGTTGCCGCCGCACTTGGCCTCGCCCGTGCCGCCCCGGACGGCGCGGACGTCGCTGTTTTCAATCATGATGCGCACCGGCTTGAGCCCGTCGGGGAAGTAGCTGCCCACCGGGGAGGCGATGAGCACATAGGTCGCCTCATGCACCGCATGGAGGGCCAGGTTGGGCTCGGAGGCATAGAGGAAGGGACGGAGGTAGAGCGAGGTCCCGGGCGCCGACGGAACCCAGTCCTGCTCCAGCTCGACAAAGGTGCGAATTGCCTCCAGCCCCAGCTCCTCGTCCATGGTGGGCAGCGCGAGACGGCGGGCCGAGTTGTTCATCCGGCGGACGTTTTCCATCGGCCGGAAGAGCTGAACCTTGCCGTCGGGGCGGCGGTAGGCCTTCAAGCCCTCGAAAATCTCCATTCCGTAGTGGAGCACCACGGCGGCGGGATGGAGGGGCAGGTTGCCAAAGGGCACAATCCGCGCGTCGTGCCAGCCGATGCCGGCAGTATAGTCAATAATAAGCATATGATCGGTATAGTATTTGCCAAAGCCCAGCACGCGCTCGTCAGGCTTCGCCTTGGACGCGGTGGTCTTGGTGATCTGAATCTTGGACATAGGACTCATCCTTTCAAAATATTTATTTAACAAATCATACCCGTTTTTTCCCCGTAGGTCAAGGTCTTTTCGGAAGCCGCGCAAAAAATATTGTACTGACAACGGCGCGGAAATATGTTAAAATAATAGCGAGGTGACCCAACATGCACAGCTACATCCATAAAGTACAATATTACGAGACCGACCAGATGCAGGTGGCCCACCATTCCAACTACATCCGCTGGATGGAGGAGGCCCGCACCGACTACCTGGACTCGGTTGGCATCAGCTACGCCGAGATGGAGCGGCGGGGCATCATCAGCCCGGTGCTCACCGTCTCCTGCCAATACCATACCATGACCCGCTACGGCGAGCGCGTCCGGGTGGAAACCCGCCTGACCGAGATGGGCAGCGTCCGCTACCGTCTGGCCTACCGGATTGTGGACGCGGAGACCGGCGAGCTCCGGGCTGTGGGGGAGAGCACCCATTGCTTCATCAACCCCGACAACCGGGTGATCTCCCTGAAAAAGGCCGACCCCGACGCTTTCACGCGAATGCGGGAAAAGGTGGAGCATGAATAGAAACCCGTCGTCCGTTTCCCGCAGCGCCGGTCAGAGGAGGGACTCCTATGCAGAATCATGATGAATTGGACGACATTCTCTCCGAAGCCCGCCACATGCTCGGCGGGGACAAGCCGGACCGCAACGTCCCCTACACCGGCGCCAAGCGGGTGGTGCGCAGCGCGTCGGCCCGCAACCGTCAGGCCGAACGCTATGCCGTCCCCCTGGCCCAAGAAGACCCGTATGAGGAGGAACCCTATGCAGAACCATACAGACAGCCGCCGGCCAAGCGCCGGAAGAAGCGGCACTGGTTCCGGAACCTGCTGTTCGCGCTGCTACTGCTCGGCGCGGCGGGGGCGGGCCTGGTTTTGATGCTGGCCAAACAGCCCACCGCCAAAAACAGTCTGGGCGCGCGCAAGCGCGGCGTCTCCACCGTCCTGCTGGCGGGGGTGGACCAGGACGGACAGCGTACCGACACCCTGATGCTCCTGCGGGTGGGCGGGGGAACGGCCGGTTTGGTCAGCATTCCCCGCGACACCCTGGTCAACGGCAGCTATACCGTTCCCAAGATCAACGGGGTCTACGGGGTCAACGGCGGCGGGACCGAGGGGACCGACATGCTGCTCCAGCGAGTGGGGGAATGCGTCGGCTTCCGTCCGGACGGCCTTCTGTTGGTCGATTTGGAAGGGCTGGCCGAACTGGTGGACGTGATGGGCGGCGTGCGCTTCGACGTGCCCCAGGACATGTATTACGACGACCCGTCCCAAAATCTTCACATCGCCCTCGACGCCGGGGAGCAGCGGCTGGACGGCGCGCAGGCCGTGGGGCTGGTCCGTTTCCGCTCCGGCTACGCCGAGGCCGACCTCAAGCGCACCGAGGTCCAGCGGGACTTCCTGCGCGCGGCGGCCAAGCAATGGGTTGGCCCCGGACTGGTCGCCAAGTTTCCCGCGCTCCTCTCCTGGGCGAAGAAATATGTGGAGACCGACCTGAGCACCGCCAACCTGATTTGGCTGGGCCTCGCCCTGGTCAAGGGAGACCACGGCTTTGAAACGGCGGTCCTCCCCGGTACGGCGGCCAACATACTGGGCGGTTCTTATTATGTCCTCAACCCCGAGGCCGTCGCTGAAATTGTCAACCAATACTGCAATCCATACGAGCGGGCGGTTACCGTAGACGACCTCTTCATTCGGAATTAAACCAGCGGCAGACAATATGCCCGCGCCGTCCGAACGGCGCGGGTTGAATGAACGGCCATCTGTCACGAACGGAGGAAACACCATGAAGGAAGCCATGCTGATTCAGCTCCCCTGCAACGAAACCCACCTGGCCTGGCTGCGGGAAGCCGCCGTGGACCGCTGCCGCCTGCTGTTCCCCGGCGAGCCGGGGGCGCTGGCGGAGGCGACCTGCGTCTTCGGCGAACCCACCCTGGAAGAGATTGCCGCCATGCCCCGCCTGCGTTGGATTCAAATGAGCTGGGCCGGGGCCGACCGCTACACCGCCGCGCCTGATTTCCCGCGGAACATCCAGGTCTGCTGTGCCACCGGGGCCTATGGCGGCGTCATCGCCGAGTATTTGTTCGGCGCGATTCTCGCCCTCTACCGCCATCTGCCCACCTATGTGCGCCAGATGGACAGCGGCCTGTGGCGGCCCCGTTTTCCCGGGCGGGGGATTGAAGGCAAGACCGTCCTGATCCTTGGCGCAGGCGATATTGGGACCGCCTTCGCCAAACGCCTGCGGCCCTTTGGCGCGCGGGTGCTGGGGGTGCGTCGGACTGCCGGGGCCTGCCCGCCGGAATACGACGAAATGCACACCCTCGACCATCTCCCCACCCTTCTTCCCCGCGCCGACATTGTGTCCTGTTCCCTGCCAAACACGGCGGAGACCCGGGGCCTGCTCGACGAGGCGGCCCTCCGGTCCATGAAGCCCGACGCGCTGCTGCTCAACGTGGGGCGCGGTACCCTACTCAACCCCGACGTGCTGGCCAAGGTCCTTGCCTCCGGCCACCTGTCGGGGGCGGCGCTGGACGTCTGCGAGCCGGAACCGCTGCCGCCCGGCCACCCTCTCTGGGCCATGGACAACGTTTTGCTCACCCCGCACATCGCGGGCATCGGCTTCGGCAACGTCCCCGAAACCGCCGATAAGATTGTCCGCCTCTGCTGCCGGAATCTCCGGCGGCTGCTCGACGGCGAACCGTTGGAGAGCCGGGTGGATTTCGCCACCGGCTACCGCGAGACCCCCAAAAAAGGATGATCGCATGAAGTTTGCCTTTTACACCCTGGGCTGCAAGGTCAACCAATACGAAACCCAGGCAATGGAACGCCTGCTGCTCCGTTCGGGCCATGCGCTGGGCCGCTGGGACGAACCCTGCGACGGCTATATCCTCAACACCTGTACCGTCACCGCCGTCAGCGACAAGAAGTGCCGCAACCTCATCCGCCGGGTCCGGCGGGCCCGGCCGGAGGCGGCGCTGGGGGTCTGCGGCTGCTACGCGCAGGTCAACCCGGAGGCGGTCCGCCGTCTGGGGGCCGACGTGGTGGCCGGCACCGCCGGCCGCGCCGCCTTTTTGGACGCGCTGGCCGAAGCCGCCCTGACCCGCCGCAAGCGGGAGCTGTGGGAGCCGGCCGCCGCCCACCGGGATTTTGAACGCCTGCCCGCCGGCGGTCTCGCCGCCAGAACCCGCGCCATGCTCAAGGTGCAGGACGGATGCCGCAACTTTTGTTCCTACTGCATTATCCCCTACGCGCGCGGCCCGGTGCGCTCCCTGCCCCTGTCCGAGGCGGTGGAGCAGGCCGTACAGCTGGCGGAGGAGGGCTACCGGGAAATTGTAATCACTGGCATCGAAATCGCCTCCTGGGGGGCCGACTTGCCCGGAGAAGCGGGGTTAACCGCTCTTATCCGGGCGGTCTGCGAGGCGGTCCCGGCGGTGCGGGTGCGCCTCGGCTCGCTGGAGCCAAGGGTGGTGACCGGCGGCTTTTGCGAAGCCCTCTCCCCCCTACCCAACCTTTGCCCGCATTTTCACCTGAGCCTTCAGAGCGGCTCCGACACGGTGCTGGGCCGGATGCGCCGGCGGTATGACACGGCGCGTTATCTGGAGAGCGCCCGGCTGCTGCGCGCCGCCTTTCCCAACTGCGCCCTCACCACCGATTTAATCGTGGGCTTTCCGGGGGAGAGCGAGGCGGAGTTTCACGACTCGCTGGCCTTTGTGGAACGCTGCGCCTTTTCGGCGATCCACGTCTTTCCCTACTCCCGCCGGGAGGGCACCAAGGCGGCCGCGCTGCCCGGCCAGCTCAGCGCCCAGGTAAAGGAAGCCCGCGCCGCCCGCGCCATCGCCCTGGGCAAAGCGCTGAGCCGCCGTTACCGCGCGGCCATGACGGGCGCGGTGCGGCAGGTTCTCTTTGAGCAGCCGGAGGGCTCTTTTTTCACCGGTCATACCGAGGATTATGTCAAGGTCTATGTCGAGGGAACCGCGCTGCACAATCAGATTCGCGGCGTGAACATCACCGGCCTTTCCGATGACGGCGTAATGGGAACCATTGTGCCCGAAGGCCGTGAAATCCCCTGAAACCCCGATTCCCCTGAGAGGGAGGTTACGGAATGGAATCGAATTTCTCCTTCCTGGAGGACACTGAACTATATACCCAATCGCCGGCTTACCGCCGGATCGCCGCCCTGGCCCGAGGCGCCGAGGGCTTCTGCTACGCCGACCGGGAGGTCTTCTGCCTCTACGCCCGGAAAACGCTGGAGGCGCTGTGCCGCTTCCTCACCTTTACCGAGCGGCTGCCCATCCACGGCCCGCGCCACAACCCCCAGGAGCGAAGCATCGCCGTCTATCTGCACCGGGTCAACCACAACGTCTTTCTGCCCGCCATCGGGGGCAACGCCAACTATCTCCTGCTCGCCGAGCTGGACCGCCGCCTGGACCGCTGTCTTCGCGGCGAGAGCTGGGAGCGCAGTGAAATCCTCCTCGGCCTCTACCGGCTGCTGATCTGGTTCTACCGGCGGTGCGGCGGGGAGCAAATGGTGCTCATCAGCCAGTTTTCCGAGGCGCGCATCCCCATCGACCTGGGGGTAGACGCCCTGTTTGGCGAGGACAGCCCCACCCCGGAAGACCGGGCCTATCTGGACCGGTATATGACCCGCAACACCGCCGTCCGCTTCATCAAGGGAGACCGTAAGGACCTGATCGAATACGGCGAGAACGGACGGCTGGAAGAGGCCGTCCCCGCGCCCAAGCCGCCCCGCGCCGTCCAGCCGGACCAACCGGCCGAACGGGTCCGGGAGGAGGCCGAGTCGTTACGGTCCGCCCTCTCCCGCGCCAGGACCGATTTCGAGCGGGATGAGCTGGACTGGCGAACCGACACCAAGAAGGTTTTGGAAGAGCTCGCCCGTTTGCAGGACGTCCGGCGCGAGGAAGACGTGGCTCTGCTGGTTCTGACGTCGCAGTTTGAAAACGAACGGGACCGGCGGCAGGAGGGCGCCCTCCGGTTCCGCGAATACGCGCTGGAAGTCCTGGACGGTCTCCGCAGCCTGACCGAGCGCTGCGGCAAGGGCGGACATCCGGAGGGCATTGCCGACGCGTTCCGGGACCTGCGCGCCCAATGCCTCGCCCTGCACCGCCGGATTGAGGCCGAACGGCCCGACCCCGCTCTCACCGAACGCCTGAACGCCCTTTTTGGGGAACCAACCCCCCGGGAATGGGAAGCTTTGCTGCGTCTCTTGCTCCCCCTCCAGGACCGCTGCGCGCGGGAAGAGGCGCGTTATCAGGAGGTTGTCGCCCGCATTGAGGCCGACCGGGCGCGTTACCGTGAAAAATTTGAGGAGACCGACGCCCGCCCACGGTGGAAGCCGGTACTGGTCAGCCGCGACCCGGCGGACCAGCCCAAACGGTCCAAACGGGCGGCGCAGTCCATTGGGAAGCGTGCGGCGGCCATCTGCGTCGCGGCGGCTCTGTTTGCCGCTGGACTTTTTCTGATTCGGACCTGGGTACGGCAGGAATTTGACGCGGCCATTCAAGACGGCGCGGCCCTCGGCACGTCGCAGGCCGAGCCCGTTCCCCCGCCGGTTGCCGCCCCTCTTCCCGTGCCGGAGCCGCCGGCTATTCCAGAACCGGAAGCGGAACCGGACCCCGCCCCCGAGCCGGAACCGGAGCCAAAACCCGAGCCGGAACCTAAACCGGAGCCCGAACCCGAACCAGAGCCGGAGGCCGAACCGGACCCCGAGCCAGAAGCCGAACCCGAACCCGAACCGGCGTTTCCGCAGTCACTGTTGGACATTCCGAACATCAGCCTTTATCTGATGGAAGACCTGACCTGGCTGGCCGCCAACAACGACGGCTTCGAGCACATCATGGAAGACAACATTACAACGGACGACCGTGTAACCCATCTTGGCAAACGGCGCGTCCCCGGCGGCGAACAGGAGGTCGCCGCCCTGACCGCGTGTAAGGCGGTGCAGTTCGCCTACCGCGCCGGTCTAAACGGCGCGTCCTGTACCGGGATTGCGTTGGAGCCCTCCGCGCTGAGCGGCGCCATTTCCCGCGAGACGGGCATCGAGGCGTTAAAGCGTTCCCTTGGGGAGCCCGCGTCGGTCACCGAAGCGGAAACCAAGCCGACCGATTTCTCCTCCGAGCAAGACGGCTATCAGGTGGTCCGCTACCTCTGGCCCGACGCGGACGCGCCGTCCTGCGAGCTCAATTTTGTGTACGATAAGGACGGCAAGGAAATGGTGGACTACGCCTATATTCTGTTCGCCTACAACCAAATTGAAAGCTTAAACCAGCGGGACCGTTCCGCCGATGATTGAGCGCTTTTGCCAACAACTTATTTTAAAAACCACAGAAGGACCCCCGGCGGCGCTGTGTTGCCGCCGGGGGTCCTTTTTCTCGTTGTTTATCCGTTCAGCCGCCGCTCGGCGAGGGGCGTATAGGTCAATCTGCCGTCCACCCGCGACGACTGCATCAGCACAACCCGTTCCGCCGCCGTCTCAACCGGGGGCAGCTCGACGCGAAACGGCTCCGCCGCCCGGACCTGCCTGGCCAGCGTAATATGCGCCCGAAAGGGTTTTCTGTCGTAGTCCAGCCCCCGCTGGTCCAGGGCCCGCCGCACCTGCGCGGCCAACGCGTCCAACGGTTTGCTTTTCCGCAGGCCCGCCCAGTACAGACCGCCAAAGCTTCCGGGCCGGTCCAGCGTCAGCGAAAACGCCGCTCCCTTCAGGGACAGAACCGCCTCCTGCGCCGCGCGGACGGCTTCCCCCTCCAACTCGCCCAGGAACGCCAGGGTCAGATGGAGATTTTCCGCCCGGGAAAAATTGGCGCGCACCCCCTGATTCCGCATGTCCTGCTGAACGTCCAGCAGCGCCTGCCGCGCGTCGCCGCAGAGGGGCAGCGCGATAAACAGCCGCACGGGTTACCCCTCCCTTTGCCCCACGGGGTTGAGAACCCTGCGGTTGACGCGGACGAGCAAAAACAGGCAGCACAGCATACACGCCACCTCCGCAATCGGAAAGGACAGCCAGACCAGCTCCAGCCGTCCGGTGAGCGACATCAGCCACGCCACCGGCAGCAGCACCACCACCTGACGGATGAAGGAGAGAATCAGACTGTACATCCCGTTTCCCAGGGCCTGGAACACCGACGAGATCACGATGCCAAACCCGGCGAAGACAAAGGACAGGCTGATGGTCCGCAGGGCGGAGACGCCGATGCCGAGCATGTTCTCATCGGCCTTGAAGAGCAGCAGCAGCTTGTCCGGCACAGCCTGCATCACCGCCAGCCCAATGAGCATGAGCACCGTCGCGCTGATGGCGGCGAGCTTGGTCGTTTTGCGCATTCGCTCCAGATTTTTGGCCCCGTAGTTGTAGGCAATGATGGGAACCATACCGTTGTTCAGCCCGAAGACGGGCATAAAAATGATGCTCTGAAGCTTGAAATAGACCCCAAAGACTGCGGCGGCGGTGGACACAAACGACAGCAGGATTTGGTTCATGCCGAAGCTCATGACCGAGCCGATGGCCTGCATCAGAATGGAGGGAACCCCCACCGTCAGAATGGTCCGGATGACCTGCCACTCCGGCTTGAAGCGCCGGAAGCTCAGATTCAGCTCCCGGTTGGCGGTGAGATTGAAGATCAGCCCCAGGGTACAGCCGACGGCCTGTCCAAAGACGGTGGCGGCCGCCGCGCCGGCAATCCCCATTTCGGGGAAGAACCACATGCCGCGAATGAGAATGGGGTCGAAAATGATGTTCAGAATCGCGCCGGTACCCTGGGAGATCATGGTAAACATGGTGCGTCCGGTGGACTGAAGCAGCTTTTCAAAGGTCACCTGGAAAAACAGGAACACGCACAGCCCCATGCAGATGGTCAGATAGGCGGTGCCGCCCTCGACGATCTCGCCGATGTCGGTCTGGCAGCGCATAAAGAGGCCGGAGCCGAACAGCCCCACCGCCGTAAAGACGGCCACGGCAATGGCGATGAGAAAGAGGCCGTTGCGGGCGACCCGCCCGGCGTAGTCGCGGTTTCCCTCGCCCAGGCTGCGGGAGAGCGCCGCGTTGATGCCGACGCCGGCGCCGGTGCTGACCGCGATCATCAGCATCTGCATGGGGAAAGCCAGGGAGACGGCGGTCAGGGCGTTTTCGCTGATCTCGGCGACGTAGACGCTGTCAACGATGTTGTAGAGCGCCTGTACCAGCATGGAAATAATCATGGGGGTGGCCATGGAAAACAGCAGTTTTCCAACCGGCGCGGTCCCCATTCGGTCGCTGGCGTTGACAGGCCGGTTTTTATCTCGGTTCACAGATCAAGCCTCCTTATTCTTTTTTTATGGAAACAGCGGTCCCTCTAGGCCTTGTTTGAGAAATCGTTTTGGATGCCGGGGCGGCGAATTTTTTCGGCGGATGGCACAAAAGCCGCAGGGAATCCTTTGTGGATTCCCGAGGA
>JAAWHG010000045.1 GCA_022795735.1 Oscillospiraceae bacterium | reverse complement strand
TGTTTGAAAAATCGTCTTTGGCGCCGGGACAGCGCCTTTTTCCGTCATATGTCCCAAAAATCCTCGGGAATCCACAAAGGATTCCCTGCGGCTTTTGTGTCATCTGCCGAAAAAATTCACCGCCCCGGCATCCAAAACGATTTATCAAACAAGGCCTAATGTGTACTGAAATAGTCCACTGTATGTCACCATTGGGCAGCCCCCCTTTCTTCAGATCAGGGGGCAAGAAGCTGCCCCCTGTCAAGAGGGCCAACCGCCTACCGTTACGGGCAGCGCTGAAAGATGTCTCTTTCCTGCCGTCAGGATAGCACATGCTTTGGCAAATTGCAACAAAAAAATCGCCCTGGGAAGCGGCCACGGGGCTTGACAAATCTTCTTCTAATCGCTATACTGAACATAGAAAGGGCGCTGCCGGTAGTCGGTTGGACCCTAGTTAGCTGTGGAAGTAACCGTCAGCTTTGGGGGCTTGGGCGGTTACTTCTTTTTATTATTGACCGAAATAATGAGGCCAATAACGCCGATGATAACAAGCGTGTACTGAAACAGTCCACTGTATGTAACCATTGGGCAGCCCCCCTTTCTTCAGATCAGGGGGCAAGAAGCTGCCCCCTGTCAAGAGGGCCAACCGCCTACCGTTACGGGCAGCGCTGAAAGATCGTTCTTTCCTGCCGTCAGGATAGCACATTTTTTGACAAATTGCAACAATATTCCATCATAAAACGGCTGTCAGCTTCCTTTCGCTGGCAGCCGTTTTATGTTCAGAACCTATTCCGGCTCTCCGTCCGCCAGCCGGCGGAGGTAAAGCAGCACACTGTCGGACGGTTCGTCCTCCAGCGCTTCCATGTACTCGGGAATCAACAGCAGGTAGCCGGCGAAGGACCCGACGCCGAACCGCTGGATTTTGGCATCCTTGGTGTCGATCTGAATCCAGACGTGCACCGTCTTCTTGATGCTCTCGCTGCGCTTGGAAAAGCAATTTGCATCCCGGTGCTTGCGCTCCTCACTGAGGCGGCCTATGGCTTCCTTATAGAGGGGGTAGTTCCGCTCCTCGTTGGTACAGAGCAAAACCTCGCACTCTAAAACCTCTTCGTCACCCCGGCTGACAGAAAACTCCACCATGGGGAAATGTCCTCTGGTCTCGGGGATGATCTTCAGCGAATCCAAGACAATGTTGTCGCTGGTGAGGGCCGGCTCCATGGATTCGGGCAGAATGCCCTGTAGGATGCGCGCGAGGACCTGGGGGGCCTGGATGGCATTCCATACTGGAACAAACTTTTTCGGCAGTGGGAAAATATGAGAATGGGGCATTGGTTCCGCATCCTTTCAGCGTTTTACTCAATCATACCAGAAAATTCATGTTGAATCAAGCGTCTCTATAAGAAAAAACTGAAATTTACCGTCCGCCCGCTCCCGGCGGCCTTTGGGACGGACACATCCGTGGGGCGGAAGGTTCGGAAGATCGAAAAAAACCGCCACAAAAACGTGAGGAAAATGGTGGGGAAATTTTGATTTTTGTTTCGCACGCCGCGTTTTCTGCTCTGGTTCGCTTTTCTGACAGACCAGCGCCCGCCGCCTCTTTCGGGGCGGCGGGCGCGCGGTTTATGGGGTGGATTTTCTTCTTCGGAATAATCCGTACACGCCGTCAAACTTTGACACCCCATCTATAAACCGGCCGCATTTAAACTACTATTGGGTGCCGCTACAAAAGCCAGCACAGCTCCAAGCACCCAAAAAGTGGATGAAGGAGCTGGCTGTGTTTTTGTATCAAAATTCATCTGCGCTTTACAATGGCTGGACCTGGAAGGTCATTCCAGGTGTTAAGTACTGTTTAATAGAGCGCGTGAAATTTTCCATTTTCAAGGGTGAACAGCGTTTCAGAGAATACAGGCGTATCCTGATATCTATCTAATAAGCCAATAATGTGATAGCCGCTTAACTTCATAAATTCATGGCCCGCCGCCTCTATCGCCGCGGTCTGTTCCGGGGTTTTCCCAACCAGCTTTCCCTCTGTCCGATTATAGGACAGCTGGTCAATCCCAAATCCAAACTTCTGTTTTAGGTTCTGATCTGCTCGATGCCATTCAAAGGCAGGCAGCAGTTTTTTGATTCTTTCCTGATATTCCGCAGGGACATCGGCAATGCCATACTGCGCAATCATCTCGTCTTTCTGGATCTGGATTTTGTCCGCCATCCATGGGTTATATTTTAAATCATCCGTCCTGTGGCCGACCAAAGCGGACAGAGTTTGAAAGAGATTACGCCCTGTATAATGATCGCGGTTGATGACTTGTTCGATTATCTCATTTTCTCTCTCTGTTCCACCCGATACAGAGATGTGAAACTTGGACGTATCCAAATGAAACTCGTAGGATTTGGATGTGTCAAACTCCATCCCTGTTTCCTGGAAAGCCTTCTCAATGTTCTCTTTGACCGGTTCCAGACGCTGGTCGAAGGTTCCTCTTTTGCCCCGTTCAGTCTGCTCCGCGTTGCTATCCACAAGACGCTCCAAGTCTGTCAGACCAGTTGTCTGCGCCCTTTTTACCAAGACCGCGCTATACTGACCCAACACATCGCGGGCATCCGCTCCACCAGCCATCAGCATCCCTTTAATATTGTAATCGTGATAATCTGGAGGCACATATAGCAGCCGCTCCGGGTTCTCTTTCCGGTTCTCGTTTGCCTTCTTGTTTCCTTCCCATATGCTCTTTGCAATCTCCTCTTGTAGCCCTTCATCCGCCATAATGATTGACGTTACCAATTTACGGCATGTGGAATTTGCGTTCCAAAACCTGTAGTTGCTATTTACAAACTCCGTGTCATTTTTTAGTTCCTCTGTATACCGCTCAATATCCTGCTGCAACTTTTCTTGGGGGATATTGACCGTAGGATAGGAAATACAGGGAGCTGTCTTTGAAAAGCGAGCTGTGTCGCAGACACGGCTGGAATTCTGCTTCTCAGAATTTGTAAAGGTCCTCTCCGTCAAGTCACGAAAGCGAAAGGACCCAATTTTCATTTCGCTTCCTAAAGCGTGGAGCATGCTTCTATAATTTGGTATTCGTTCCATAACTACTTTCCCCTCTACTCCCCCTGCACCATCGCAAGGAAGTTTCTTTCTGTTTTGAGAAGCAGCGGCAGAAAGCAATGCCGTCTGCCGCTGCTTGCTCTCCGTATCCGCGTTCGTATAAGAGGCCAAAGAGCACCGGGTTCCCGGAGAACGGGCTGCGGTTTATTATCCGATTTTTTTCATCCAGGATTGGAAGTAATCCTGGATTGTATTCATGGTGTTATTGAGGTTGACGGCTGAACCATTGGGGGCGTACCAAAGCTGGTTGCCAAAGGAATAGCAGTAGGCCCGGATACGGGATTGGAGCTGGTTGAGCTTCTCGGATAAATCCCTTGTCATGCTTTCCTTGCTGTCCGTCTTCATGTGGCCAAACAGCTTTGCGGAATCAACCTGGATATTGACCGCCTCGCTGCTCCAATAGCCATCCTGCCAGAAATCACTGGATGCGTTTTTTTCCTGCCGGGCAACGGCCTTTTCGTATATGCGGGTAATTCCTTCTGAGAAGCGTTTGCCAAGCTCGCCCTTGTCGCTGCCGTATAGCTCTGCGATGGACTTCGCCAATCCCATCTTGGCATGTTCCGCCACGCTTGCCCCGCTCAGAGGGGCGCTCAAATGTCCATATTGGAAGCTGTCCATCAGTTCCCGGCCGACCTTCTGGTACTCCATCAGTTCTGTAAGGGAAACATCCACGCCGCCAATCGTTATCTTGTTCTGGAGTTTGTTCAGATCAGGGGCCTCGCCGTTTTTGATCTGCTGGGCAAGTTCTTCCACGATGGTCGTGATCTCATCCTTCATCTTTGCCGCGTCGGAGCGGTCGTAGTTACCGCCTGTGAAAAAGTTCAGGGTGTCAGAGACAAAACTAGTGTCGTCAATAGCACGATGCATGAACGCTTCATCGTCGGCCAGCGTGGCGTATCGCCCGGCGGCTTCATAGAGAAAATCCGTATCCAGATAGCAAAAGCTGTGGATCGCCGCGTCGCGCCGCTGCAAGTCGCTCGCCCACTCATAGGAGCCTTTCGGGGCTTCGCCGACGAAGTATGTTATAAAAGTCCGTTCATCGCTGTTGTCCACGACCCGCTTTCCCTCATAGCGGTCAACTTTTGGCGTGCTGGGAAGCGCCTCAAATAAGGGGTTAAGGTCAATGGGCTTCTCGCCGTTGCGAAGCCGTTCATTGATTTCGGCATCCAAACCGGCTGTTTTTCCACAATCCGGAGGTTTGATTTTCTTTAATTGAACTCGTTCGGGGTCGGGCGTGACCTTTATTTTCGCCTTGTGAAAGCCGCCGTCTGCCCTCGCCGCTTGGAGCCAAGTGTTGAACTCCGACATTTGAATAACATCAAACGACATATATAATTCCTCCTTGAATTTTTTAACCGAATGTCCAACATTCGTCAATCATGAGGGAACTATGCCAAACATTTGCCCCTCCATCACATAAAATATAGCATATTATCCAGAATTTGTAAAGATATGTGTTAAAATTTTGTAGAACAGCACACGCCGGGCGGCTCGGCTCCAAAGTGCTTTTGCCGCCCAGACATAGATTCTTTTATCTGTGCGTGGTCCGCTTACTTAATAAATAGAAATTATCTAAACCCACATGTTCCATTATGAATACACGGCTTGCTCAGATAATTGTCATTGTAACGATCAATAAGCGCATACGACGCATGGGACATAATCGTTCCGAGCCGCTCAGAAGTGACTGTGACACCTACCATATTGTACCGCACTTCAAATCCTCTGACATAACCAGGCCGGTCTAATGTAACAGTATGGCTGCTTTTACCCTCAAAGAAATCGCTCCCACGTGCATAGCGGAGGGAGTCAGCATCCCACGACGGATTATGAATTTCTACGTGTATGGTGTCATTTACCTTGACTGGAGTGCCATCTGCTGCATAATAAAACACTCTTATCTGCACTGGGTCTGTCTCAACAAGCATGTATCTGGTCTGTCCATCGGCAAACTGGGTTGAGGGCCGTGAGCAGTAGCCGTTTGTAGCCAGGACAACTCTGGCATAGGCCGGTATCAACCTTGATGAAAAGGTAACAGTATATTCGTAGGGTTGATAACTTTTTGAACGGTCATAATAAATGTGGAAGTAGTTGTCACCTTCGGTCAAGGGTAGGATACTTTTGTCCCTGGTTGAGCCGGTTTTCTTTAAGCTAAAGGTCGTTTTGTCAAAGGTGTAAGAGTCTACAACAATATAATTTGCTCCGCCGTCCGCTAATGTAATTTGCGTTCCGTAATACTCGGACGCATCATCAACATTTATTACATACCAATCATGGTCAATGGGTGTATTGATAGTGGTGGTAAACATAAACTCATCGTGTTCCGTAAATTCGGGGAGCCGTAAGGGAGTTAACGCATTATCATTAGGTTCCTCTGCGGTTCGCTCTCCACCAATACTAACAGTCAGGGTAAAATAGTCCTCAGCGGTGTGCGTTCCCGAATCAATGATGCTGATGATAAAAGGACTGTCCACACCCGACGCATTGATCACTGAGACTGTTTCTTCCGAGAAAGATTCATCTGTAACATACATCGATTGGGCTACCCGATAAGCAACATTTTCTTCCATATCACACCAGAAAAGAATTACGTCAAAATCAACGGACAGATTATGCGGTACCTGCACCTCGGCCTGAATCAGCGCACCAGCGGGAACATTTAAGCTATACATCTTATTAGTCTCATCAGGCTCGAGTGACGACGTTGTGGAAATAGTCTGCACGTCATTTGCCGCCCGAATGGAATTTGACGCTGCCGCAGGCTCAAGACGCTCAGCGTCAAGAAAGTCGTTATAATCCATCGTAACGGGCAAGTCCTTCTTTGTAACTGTTTCGGAACCAACAAACCAGTCATTCTTTGTAATTGTTTCGGAACCAGCAGACAAGTCAATTGTTTCAACATCACTGAAACCTTGTGTCTCAGGCTCCGCCGCATATGCAGGGATAGCGCCAAGTGTCAGCGCCAGAACCAAAATTAGACTGATGATACGCTTTTTGGTTTTCATAGTTTAATTCCTCCTGTTTTTTCTTTGCATGGATTCAGCATGTGCCGGAAGTTGGCCTTTGTGAGATGGACACGCCGTTGACCGTTGCGTCAAGGGTCAGCGTGTATTTCTTGCCCTTGCTCACGGTGCAGGAGCCACTTAGAGACAATGACCCTGTACCGCTGCTTGACCAAGAATCCACAACCTTGCTGCCATCCCACAGCGTCAAGGTTGCCTTGATTGCGTCGTCATCGTTATCGGCAATAACTCGCCCTGTACACTGGGCGGTTGTACCACTAAACGATAAACTAGGCGTTGCTCGCGCTACATACCATACGCCATGTACCTGGACGGACAAGACGAGCAGCAGAAGTACGGCAAGGGTCAAGCTGCGCTTTTTCATATAAATCCCCCCTTTCAAGTAGAATAAGGCTTTATAACAAGCGGCAATGTATCTTGAGACTGCTTCAAAATCCCTTGCCACTTATTATCTACACAAACTATTCTGCCAAATATACACTCTCCGCGACGCGCAGTATCTCATCTCTCTCTGCCCACATGTCAATGCTGAACAGAATCCCCGCAGTTTCGTCGGCCCAAACAATCGCATTAGACCCTGTCCCGTCTGGGCAGTAGTAAAAATCTCCCTTGCAGCCGTGGACCTCTATATCTGAAACCTCAACGCCTCTTGTGTCCAGAAGCGGTCCGACACCCTCCTCCATATACATATATTCTAAATATATTCGAGGGTTGTTCTCACTTCTATAAAAGACAGAAACGATTTTAGGGTCCGCATTTCTTTCTGCTTCCACATACCCCTCTGGCAAAGCGCCGATTTCATAGCGCGGCGGCACCTGATTGGTAGGCTCGGCAAAGAAGTCGTAGCAAACGCTGGTATCACCTACCGTCCGAACCCACTGTAACAGCCCGGCCCTCGCTTCGGAGCTGACGGCCAGCAGCGCCGCGAGGCCAAGCGCGGCTGCCAGCAGCAGGCCGGCGGCGGTTTGCAGAACCTTTTTCCAGACAGGCCGCTTATTCCGCCTCGCGCAGCGAAACGGATCTTTCAAAAATTCTTTCCGAAACTTCTGGTATTGCGGGGAAAACTCGACCTCCGCGTCCGGGTCTAACTCCTCCGCGTCCTTCGCCGCCGCCAGCAGCAGGCCCTGTTCGAGCAGGCTGTCAAATGTCCAGTCCTGCTTCATTGAACCCCTCCTTCCGTAACATATCCGCCAGCAGCGCGCGTCCGCGCATCACACGGGAGGCCACGGTGGATTCGTTGATTTTCAGGGCGTGCGCTATCTCCCGGTTGGTGTAACCCAGTATGTATTTTCGTTCCAAAATCTCCCGGTACTGGAGCGGCATCTCTCGTATGCGTTCTGTGACCAGGTCCAATACATCCGTATATCTGGACGGGTCCGGGGCATGCCAGTCTTCGGGCAACGCCTCTTCCACGATTTCATTTTTCTTGCCGTTCATGTCAAGACATACATTTTTTACCAAAATGCTCAGGTATCCCTTGACGGAATCCGCGTTTAGCTTCCGAATTCTATAAAATGAGATCGCGACCCGAAGCCAGCTCTCCTGCACGGCATCTTCCACAAGCGCGGGGTCCGCCAGGACAGCAAGCGCCACTTGATACACCATCGTCTCATACTCGGCATAGAGCGCCAGAAAAAGGACCTGCTCCGCACCGTCCGAAATCATTGCCAAACAAATCGATACCATTTCATCCTCTCCTTATTATATAATATAGTCATTGCACCATTATTTGTAAAGGCAACCAATTTTTGGGCAAATGTATCCCCGGCAATTTATTAAAATTTTGTGAACTTTTTTGCGCTCTTTTTTGACAGGAAGATACTTTGTCTACAGTTTGTAAGGATGGGTCATTTGGGGCCGTCCTTTTTGTGAAAAATTTTTTCAAAAATTCCCTTTTTATATCTTGGAATCTGAGCCGGTATGTGCTATACTAAATTTGATGACAAACTGTAATTATTTCCCGGGGAAGGAGCCCCGGGCTGTACTGAAGAAAGGACGCCTGCCCGATCGGACGCGGGAGGCGAGGTGACCGAGATGAGAAGACGTTGTACGATCCCGCTGCTGGCTGTCACGGTGCTGGCGGCGCTTTCCGTGACGGCCGGGGCGCAGTTCAAGGACCTCGACGGCTGCTGGGCCAGGGACTACATCAACAAGCTCGCGAATTTGGGCTATCTGACTGGCTACAGCGACGGTACCGTCCGCCCAAACAACAGCGTTACGACCTGCGAAGCGCTGGTGATGCTGGCCCGCTTCTACCCGATGAGCAAGGACGTGGAAGCGCTGGTCCATCAGGATTACGGCGCTTTTATCGCCGCCAACATCGACCCTACGCTGAGTTGGGCCTTTGATGAGATTGAAACCTGCCTCGCGGCGGGCATTCTCTCGGAGAAGGAATTGAAGGATATCCGGCTGACCGCCCCCATTTCCAAGGAGACGCTGGCCGTCCTGCTGGTGCGGGCGATGCAGCTGACCAAGGAAGCCGCCGCCGCCAACCCGGACAGCCTGACCTTCACCGACACCGCCGACATTACCAAGGACTTTCGCGGGCACGTCGTCGTGTTGGTCAACGCCGGGATTATCTCGGGCGACAACAACCGCTTCCTGCCCCATTCCGGCGTCAACCGCGCCGTCGCCTCCGCCATGCTGGTGCGGGCGCTCGATTACAACACCGCCAAGGGACGTTCGCTCAGCCTGGACGGCTACAACGGTATCCTACAGCACAGCGGCATGGTGTCCGGCGTGGACGGGTCGGTGCTGACGCTGCGGGATACGTCGAGTTTGGAGCGTGTCTTCGATATTCCGGCCAGCGTTGAGCTGACGCTGAACGACACGGCGGTTCACATCTCCGACGCGCTGCGGGGCAAGCACGCGGTGGTCCGCGTCCGGGACAAGAACGTCATCGGCGTGTCGGTGGACGACCGGAAGACCTGGGTCCAGGGCCGTCTGGTGGGCATCAGCCGGGAATCGTCCGGGTACGCGCTGCAGGTTCGCATTCCGGACGCCGACGCGGTGGAGCGCTACCTGATCTCCGCCTCCAGCGTGGTCAGCGTGGACGGCGAGAGCCGCGACCCGGCGGCATTAAAGGAAAATATGTACATCACACTGACGGTGGACGGGCGCAACGTGACCTCCGCCACAGCCTACACCGGCAGCTATAACATCAGCGGAACCATCTCCGCTCTCGCCTACGGCGCGCCGATCCAGTTGGAGGTCTGCGACAGCGAGGGGGGGCGCTTCCGGTTCAGTCTGGACCTGACCAACCTGCCCACCATCACCCGGGGCGGGAACAGCGTGGGGGTGGAACGCCTGAGCGTGGGCGACAGCGTGACCCTTGGCATCCACAACTGTCAGCTCGACCGCATTGACGCCACCTCCAATGAGACCATTTTGGACGGGGTGGTCAAGTCCATCGTCTCCGACGAGAAGGCGGGTATGACCTGGATTATTCAGGACGATCTGGACGGCAGTCACTCGCTGACGGTGGACCCCGCCGCCAGTGTGTACCAGGGGACAAAGGCAATTCTCGTCAACGAGATTCAGGTGGGCGATACCGTTAGCGTCTCCACCAACGGACACAGCATCAAGGAAATCCGTCTCAAAACCACCTCGGCGAACAACGCGGGCAAACTGACCGGCGTTGTCCTCAGCTACGACGCCGACACGAAAGAGCTTACCGTCACCAATACGGCGGGCCGGTGGGTTTACGTCAGCCTGCGCGAGGCCGGTTTTGTCCTCGACGCCGCCTCGGGGGAAAAGATTACCCTCCAAAAGCTTCGGGCCGACAACCATATCGTGGCATACGGTTCGTATACGGACGCCAACAAATTCCGCGCGGCCTCCATTGTGGTGGAGGGTTAGAGCGCGGCAAAAAAAGTCCGCCTCAGGGCTATTGCCCTGAGGCGTTTTTGTGGTTCCCGTAGCCTGAAAGGAGAGGTAGAAACGATGAAGTGTTTGGGTTAGTCCAGAAAGTCCTGCGGGTCCATCGGCTGGCCGGAACAGCTGACCGCGAAGTGCAGGTGGCTGTCAATCGCCAGCTCGCCGGACGCGGTCTCGCCCACGGCGCCGATTACGTCGCCCGCGTTTACGGCCTGTCCCACCGCGACGGGGGGCTCGGCGCTGAGGTTGGCATAGTAGCTGGTGTAGCCGCCCTCGTGCTCCAACGCGACGGTGGTTCCGAACAGCTCGTCCTCATAGATGGCGCTGACCATACCGTCCCGCGCGGCGGCCACGTCGGACCCGGCGGCGGCGGCAATGTCAATCCCCTCATGGACGCGCCAATCGCGCAGGGTCTCGTTGTACGCCAGCTTGTCCCCGGCCCATTCGTTGATGATCTCCCCGGCGACCGGGCGGACGGTTCCCGCCGTTTCGGCCGGTTCGGTGAGTCCGTCAACAGACCCCATGGTCTCGGCGGCGTTGTCCGCGGGGGCGGGGGTCTCCGGCTTGACGGATTCGGTTGTGGCCGGCTGCTTCTGGGCCGGTTTGGTGCTGTCCGCCGGGGTCAGGGGTACGGAAAGACTGACCGTCTCGGGTGCATCGCCCTTGTCCGAAAGCGTCCGCACGAACAGAAAGCCGGATACCCCGACTACCGCCACGCAGAGGACCAGCACGATGTAGTATCCCTTATCCCGCAGAAACAGCTTGAATGGGTTGGGCCCTTTTTGATTATCGTTTTGCATGTTGTTTAGCACCTCCACAGCTAGAATGCCCAGATTTTCCAGCTGGTAAACATGAAAACGAAAAAATATCGCTTAATGGGCGGCAAGCGCCTTTTCGCTGGTCCAGACCGCCTTGTACCCGAGTCCGCGTATGGTTGTGATCTTGAAGTCCGGGTTGTCGCGGAAGCGGCGGCGCAGGCGGTTGATGTGGACGTTGACGGTGTGTTCGCTGCTTTCGCTCTCCAGGTCCCAGATTTCATCCATCAGTTGACGGCGGGTGAAGATTTTATTTGGGCAGGAAAGCAGCTTGTATAAGAGCATGAATTCCTTGAAGGGGAGCTCTATGGCCTGCTCCCCCGTGGTGACGGTCAGGGCGTCGTAGCGCAGAAGGGTGTCCCCCACCGTCAGCCGGTGGGCCGCCGAGATGTTGGCCCGCCGCAGCAGGGCGGAGACACGGAGCAGTATTTCCTCGTCATCGGCCGGTTTTGTCAGATAGTCGTCGGCGCCCAGCGTGAAGCAGCGCCGCTTGTCCGACAGCCCCTGGCGGTTGGTATGTACCAGAACGGGCAGGTCCGCCCCCGACTGCCGCAGCTGCTCCAGCAAGCCGTAACCGTCCAGGCGGGGCATCAGCAAATCTAACAGGATCAGGTCAACATATTTGCGGTCCAGCAGTTCCATGGCCTCCGCGCCGTCGGCGGCCAAAATCGGTTCATACCCCGCCCCGTACAGGACGTGCTCCAGTCGAAGCCGGGTGGCCTCATCGTCCTCGGCAACCAGGATACGGAACATCGCGGTTCCCCCTTTTTTACATATTTGTTTTTTATATCTTATCTGTAACAAATCCAGTTGTCAACAAAAAAGTTCAGAAAAGTTTGCTTATTTTTCATAAAATACCAAATCATATACAGAATACTTTTCAAAAAGTTGCAAAAGTTAATTTTAAGTTTATATTAGTTTATATACAGTTTATTATTCTTTATTTTTCATTGATTTAACTTGATTTTACCGGCGTCAGGGACTGCTATCCTTTGCTCACTAGGTACCGCTTTGTACCCGCAAGGAGTGAAGTCCTATGACAGCCGTCCGCACTGCCGTACAGGCTCCGAAATTCATTGTCAACCGCCCCGACCGCGCGGCGTTGGACGCTTTGCTGCCGGAAAACGAACTGCGTCTCTATGCCGTGGTCATCCGGCTGGCCTGGCAGTTGGGTCTGACACGGCGCGAAATTCACAGCTTGGACTGGTCACAGGTGGATTTTACCGCTTCCGAGGTCCGGCTTGCCGACCGTACCATCCCAATGGAGCCTGAGATTCAGGTTTTCCTGCAACGGCTTCTCACCGCCCGGCCCTGGCGCAGCGGACCGGTGGTACTCACCGACCGCAACGGCGAGCGGCCCGCCGAGCAGCACATTTCCTACGTCTGCCGCAAGGCGCTTGACCAGGTGGGGCAGAACGACGTTCGCCTTCTCGACCTTCGCTACGACTTTATTCTCCGCCAACTGGAACGGCATGACTGGCAGTATGTCAGCCGTATCTCCGGGCTTGACCCCCTTACCCTCCAGCTTCATTTGGGGCAAAAGTCTACGGGACGCGCCGGGCGGCAACGCGGACAGGTGGACCCCGAAAAGCTTCAGGCCATTTTGGACGCGGAGGGACTCTCCGCCTGCGGCGCGGCGCTCCGGCTCGTTTGGGAGCTTGGGCTGAGCAACGAGGAGCTCATCGGTTTGGAGTGGTCGATGATCTCGGGGGCTACCATGACTCTACCCACCCGCACGCTGACCATCCCGCAAAATCTCCGGCCCTGGTTTCGGGCCCTGCGGGAGCAGAACGGCGGAGAGGGCGCCGTTCTGCTCTCGGACCGGGCCAAGCGGCCTATGTCAAACGCGCAGATTTCCCGCAGCGTCCGCGCGGCGCTTATTCGGGGCGGATGCGACGATCTTACCCTTCGCGATCTCCGGCGCGACGGCGAGCTGCGGCGCGACGGCGAGGCCCCGATTCTCGCATATCTTCAAACCCATTCCCGTATCGTCCGCGCCGAGGCGGCCGCCCTGTTGGGCGTCAGTCCGGTTAAAGCCAACGCCTATCTCCGGCGTATGACAGAACGGGGGACCCTCACCCGTTCCGGCCACTGTTACTACCTCCCCGGCGCTGTTGTGGCCTCCGAGCAGCAGCGCGAGACGGTTTTGGCCTATCTGTCGGCACACCCCGGTTGCCGAAGGGGTGAGTTGACCACACTCCTTGGCCTCGCGCCCAGGCAGTGCCTGACCGTGCTGGACCGTCTTGTGAAATGCGGCGACGTGCAACGGGTGGGCACAAAATACTATCTCCCCGGTCAGACTTAGGGCCGGCGTCCGTTGTGGTTGGTCGGATTTTTTGTGCAGATTTTTTGTTTTCCCCTTGACAGATTTGGACGAATGGGATATAATGAGAATGAAAAGAGTTAGCTGTTTAACGGCTTACTCTCCCCTACCCACCCCCATAAAGAAAATGACCGCCGGTCTTGTTGCCGGGCGGTCATTTTCTGTTTACGCAGTCCCCCCTCTTGACAGGGGCAGCGGGAGGGGTTATAATGAGCATAGAAAGGGCGTAGCCGGTTGACGGTTACTCTCCCCCATCAGTCAGAAAATGACCGTCGGTTTGGGAGTCCGGGCGGTCATTTTCTCTTGCTCTTCTTGTGCTTTTTCGTATGTTTCAGCACAAAATCGGCAAATACGACTAAAAATGTGAGTATGGAAAACAAATCTCCAAGCGTCACCATCGTATTCCCCCCTTTCTTCCTGCGGACACAGGGT
>JAAWHG010000044.1 GCA_022795735.1 Oscillospiraceae bacterium | reverse complement strand
CGGACTGACGAGGCACTGCCTGAGCTGTCACGCTCGTTTGCGCAAACTGTCAGCCGGCCCTCCCATTGCGGCGTTCGATTTGCGCAGGTTGAGAAGCGGACAACTCCGCACACTCGTGTCACAAAGCAAGCTGAATCGGTAGTGGGCAGCGGCGGGTGCCGGTTGAAACCATTTTTGATTTGGGAGGTTTGCAAATGAACTATGAACCAATCACCGCCGTCGGCATTGATGTTTCCAAAGGGAAAAGCACTGTTGCTGTTCGCAGACCGGGCGGCGAAGTGGTACTGACGCCGTTCCAGGTGGAACATGACGCCGCCGGACTGTCCAGTCTGGTCAGGACGCTGCGGAGCATCGGCGGGGACATCCGCGTTGTCATGGAACACACGGGGATGTACTGGCGGCCCGTCGCCCTGGCCCTGAAAGAGGCTGGCTTTTTCGTCAGCGTGGTCAACGCCATGCTCATCCACGATTTCAGCGACAACTCTCTGCGCAAGGTCAAGACAGACAAGGCGGATTCCATGAAAATCGCCAACTATGCCCTGGCCTTCTGGTCGGAGCTGCGGGATTACTCGCCGGAGGACGAAACACGGCAGATGCTGAAAATGCAGAACCGCCTGTACTTGCGCACCAAGAAATCCAGCGTGGTCCTCCGCAACGGTTTGATCTCCCTGCTGGATCAGACCTTCCCCGGCGTCAACACACTTTTTGACATCCAACCCAAGCGGTCTAATGGGCATTTCAAATGGGTGGATTTTGTGAAACGCTTCTGGCACAAGGACTGCATGGCAGGCGTTTCCCTCGCCGTTTTCTCGGATACTTACCGCAAATGGTGCGCCAGATCCGGCTATCGCTTCTCTCAGTCTGACGCCGAAAAGCTCCATACCGCCGCCAGAAACGCTGTGGCTACCTTTCCCAAAAACGACAGCACCAAACTGCTCATCGCCCAGGCCGTGGACAGCCTGAACGCTGTTTACGATGCGCTGTTTATCCTGCGAGGCGAGATGCTCCGTCTGGCCTCTCTGCTGCCGGAATTCGATATAGTCATGGCCATGCAGGGTGCGGGCGAGGTCACCGGCCCCCAGCTCATGGCGGAGATTGGCGATGTGCGGCGGTTTACCCACAAGGGCGCTCTGGTGGCCTTTGCGGGCATGGATGCGCCGCCCTTCCAGTCCGGCACGTTCGATTCCAAATCCCGCCGTATCTCCAAACGCGGCTCTCCCCATTTGCGAAAAACCCTGTTTATGGTCGCCAGCACAATCCTCCAGCACTCTGACCCGGCCAATCCCATATTTCAGTTCATGGATAAAAAGCGGGCTGAGGGCAAGCACTTTTACGTTTACATGGTGGCCGGTGCCGCCAAGTTCCTGCGTGTCTACTATGCCAGGGTAAAAGCGCATCTGGAGGCTGATGCAAATACCGCTGCTTAACTGAAAACAACGATTGCTTTCAGCCGGTTCGCAAAAATTCCCCGCCGACCGGCTTGCTTTGCTATACCCATTTTCATGTCGCAAGAATTATGCTGATTTTTTCATTTTGGGGCTTGACACCTATTTGCAGGTTTGCGGCATAGCCATAAACCCGCAGCTCCCGCAGATTGGTCATATTTCTGAGAGGTTCCAATACCCCCTGATCAGGAGGCGTCGTCCCATCGGTACCGATTATAATCGACAAATCTTCCAACTCCGTCAACGTCTCCAACGGGGAAAAGTCGTCAAAGCCAGAAACATTTATCCACAGGCTTTTCAAGCCGGTCAGGCTGCCGAGAGGCTCCAGAGACTGGACATACGCTGGTTCCCACTTGTAGCCGCCGTCGCTGATCGCCAGGGAATTCAGATCGGTCAGGTTGGACAAAGGCGAAAGATCATAGTAAGCCCCTCCTTCTGCTCCTTTCAGATAAAAAGACAGGTCGGTCAAATCGGTTTTTTCCCCCAATTTATTGATGTCCTCCTGGGTCTGGGGAACGGTCAAGTGCAGAGGTCTCTTGTACTGGGTATTAACCGGAGCAGACGGCTGCGGTGCAGGCGTTTGCTCCACCGGCGGCGGCTCCTCAGGCCGCTGCACCCCCGCCTGCGGCTCCGGCGGCACATAGGCAGTACTCCGGCCTCTTCCTCCCAGGAAGGCCCCGATCCCCACGCACACCGCCAGCACCGCCACGGCGGCGGCAATAAAGAAGATGCGGCCGCCCTTTTTCTCCGGGGCCTGCGCCGCTGGAGCGGCGCCCGGCGCCTCTACCACGATCTGATTCTCTACAGCGTCCAAAAACTCGGCCGCAGATTGGAACCGGTTCTCCGGCTGGACAGCAAGCCCCTTCAAAATGGCCCTGTCCAGCCACTCCGGGATATCCGGCAGCACCTGGGACACCGGGACCAGCTCGTCCTCCTCCAGCCGGTCCAGGCTCTCCGGCGGCAATACCCCCGTCAGCGCCCCGTAAAGGCAGGCCGCGCAGGAATATACATCCGTGTACGGTCCCTGCCGTCCCCTGCGGATGTACTGCTCCTTCGGCGCGTAGCCCACCTTCAGGATCACGTCCAGACTTTTGCTCTTGTCCCCGATTGAGTATCGGGCGGAACCGAAGTCCAGCAGCTTCACATTGCCATCCCTTGAGATGTAGATGTTGTCCGGAGTCACATCCCGGTGGATAACCCCCTCGGCGTGGACCGCCGTCAGCGCCCGCAGGACGGGGATCATGACGTTCAGCGCCTCATCTGTGGAGACCCTGCCTCCCGCGTTGGCGATGTAGCTTTTGAAGCTGATCCCTTCGATATAGTCCATAACGAAATAGGACGTACCGTTTTCGTCAAAGTAACTGCTGACGCCCGCGACATTGGGATGGCCGATGAACTTCGCCAGGGTCCGGGCCTCCTCCCGGAACCGCTCCGCGCCGTAGGCGAAGTCCTCCGACCTGGTGTCCGCCATGACAGAGACCGCAGCGCCTTCCACGCGGGCGGCGATTTCACCGGGCATATATTCCTTAATGGCCACCTTGGCCTGGAGCTGGGTGTCGAAGGCCAGATAGGTGATGCCGAAACCGCCCTGGCCCAGGACGCGGCCCACAATGTAGCGGTCATTCAGGACCATCCCGGCCTGGAGGGCCGTGGGGAATTTTTCCCGGTTGTCCGCCAGATCGAATCCGCATTGGGGGCAGGGGCCGAAAGGATCCTCCAGCGGTTGAAAACAGTTGTAGCAGGTGTGGTCTGTCCGGGTCCTTGATGACATATGTTTCTTCCTCCCATGACCGGTCAATCTCGAATATCACGTTTCTCCACATTGGGAATGTGCTCCACCGGGGCCCAGCTGGCAGCTCTGATGGTAGAAAAGCTGGCATTCCGGATGCTGTCCATTCCCGCCAGGGGCGAGAGATCCAGTCCCTCATCCGGCACAAAACCCACAATTGACAGGCTCTCCAGTTTGCTCAGTCCGGACAGCGGTGCAAGGCTGGGGTTGGCCCCCGAGCCAACGCCGTCCAGGGTCAGCGTCCGCAGCTCCGTCAGACTGGACAGAAAGGACAGCTCGCCGGAAATGAAGGAGACGGACAGGTCATGCAGCTGAGTGAGACCGGACAGCGGTCCCATATCGAGAAAGGCCAGGCTCTCATCGTCCCAGTGGTTCCACGCCAGATTCAGTGTTTGCAGTCTGGACAGGTGCGCCAGTGGAGTCAGATCCGCGCCCCGGGCTACACAGACATACAGATCTTCCAGTCCGGCCAGCGTCTCCAATCCGGTCAGGTCCGTTAGGTTGATGCCCTGCAAATGCATGGTCTTCAGCTTCGTCAGCCCCGCCAGATCAGAGGCAGACACTTTCCATCCAGCATCCCTTCCGTTGTTCCATCCCGTCCCATCGTAAATGTACAGTTCCTCCAATCCCGTCATGCCGGAAAAAGATGGAACAGAGACATTCCCGATCTCACCCTCCAGGTGCAGACTGTGCAGATTGGTCAGGCCGGACAGAGCTCCCATGCCATCCGGGAAATACAGATCCCTGATGGCCAGTTCCTCCAGGCCGGTCAGACCGGTCAGAAAGGACAGGTCAACGTCCCCGTATTGAGATTCGTGCCGCAGTGTCAGGGAACGAAGTTCAGACAGATCCGCCAGCGGGGAAAGGTCGGTGATTTCGTCATTCAACGTAAGCTCCAGTTCTGTAGCAGCCGTCAGCTGCCCCAGCTTGTCAATATCCGCCTGTGTCCACCTGCCCTCCGCGTTGATCTTCTTTGTGTCAATGGGAACGGACCTTCCCCCCAGGGTGACTGTGGGTACAGGCTCCTGTACGGACTGGTCCCGCACTGCGGGTATCTGCTGGCCCTGCGGCACCGACGCTTCATTCTGCGGCTGCCCGCCGGTCCCACCGCCCAGGAACACGCCTGCCCCTACCGCCGCAGCCACGGCCAACGCTGCCGCAGCCAGCAAAATGGGATTCCGTTTCTTTTTGGGCGCGGCGGCAGGCTCTGCCGCCGGAGCAGCTCCAGGTACATCCACTGCAATCTGGTTCTCAACAGCATCCAAAAACTCCGCCGCAGACTGGAACCGGTCCTCCGGCTGGACGGCAAGCCCTTTCAGAATCGCCCGGTCCAGCCAGTCCGGGATATCGATCCCCGCCCGGGACACCGGCACCAGCTCATCCTGGTCCAGCCGCTCCAGAGATTCCGGCGGCAGGAAGCCGGTGAGCGCAGCATAGAAGCAGGACGCGCAGGAGTATACGTCTGTGTAGGGCCCCTGCCGCCCCCGGCGGCTGTACTGCTCCTTTGGCGCATACCCCACCTTCAGGATCACGTCCAGACTTTTGCCCTTGTCCCCGATTGAGTACCGGGCGGAACCGAAGTCCAGCAGCTTCACGTTACCGTCCTTGGATATGTAGATGTTGTCCGGGGTGACGTCACGGTGGATGAATCCCCGGCGTGGACGGCCGTCAGTGCCCGCAGGACGGGAATCATCACGTTCAGCGCCTCGTCCACCGAAACCTTTCCGCCGTTGTTGGCGATATAGCTCTTGAAGCTGACGCCCTCGATGTAGTCCATGACGAAATAGGAGGTATTGTTTTCGTCAAAACAGCTGGACACACCGGCAATATTGGGATGGCCGATGAATTTCGCCAGGGTCCGGGCCTCCTCCCGGAACCGCTCCGCGCCGTAGGCGAAATCGTCCGCCCGAGTGCCCGCCATAACGGAGACCGTACGTCCCTCCACCCGGGCCGCCATCTCGCCGGGCATGTATTCCTTAATGGCCATCTTGGCCTGGAGCTGGGTGTCGAAGGCCAGATAGGTGATGCCGAAGCCGCCTTGACCCAGGACCCGGCCCACAATGTAGCGGTCGTTCAGCACCGTCCCGCCACGGAGAGCTACCGGGAATTTCTTTGCGTTTTCTTCCAGGTCGAACCCGCAGTACGGACAGGGCCCCTCCGGACTCTCCAGCTGGGAGAAGCAGTTGTAGCAGAGGTTTTGTGTAGTGGTTGGCATGACGGTCCCTCTCTTTTCAAAACAGCGTCTTTTCGTCCTCGGTGAACAGCTTGTCGTTAATCTCCGCCAGCGCCGTGCCGTGGATGATCCCGTGGGCAATGATGGCCTCCCGCTTGTTTTTGGGGTAGAGCTGGGCATACCCCGCCTGTTTGAGCAGCTCCTGAGCTTCATCCAGGGTGGCTTTCAGGCCGATGCAGATACACACCAGCCGGTCACGGGAGGGCCTGCGCCGCCCGGAGAATACCTGGTGGATATAGACCTCGCTGATGCCCGCACACCGGGCCAGCTCAGCCTTGGAGATATCTTTCCTGCCGTACATCTGCGCCAGCAGCTCCGTCACGTTTTTTTCCGAAAAATATTCCTGATTCTCGTGGATATAGGCGTCCAGATTGGGCTGAGCCATCAACTCCTGACGCAGATCCCCGGTGGATTTTTTCTTCATATTTCTTGCCCCTTTACTTTTTACAAAGAGTCATGTATACTTAAGTGTACAAAATTTTGCAGCCGGAAACAATATGCTGGCTGCATAGTGTTTGAACTTTTGCGGAGGGGCAATGTACGGCTGGCTGCTGAACAGTATTGATCAGGAATACGCGGTGATCCGCGTGCTGAAAGAAAGTCCCCGGGGCAGCGTGCGCCTTATCCGGCACAAGGCCCTGGGAAAGCGCCTTATCCTGCGCCGGTTTCAGGGCAGCGGAGAGGTCTACCGCCAGCTGATGGGCTATGTCTGCGGCAACCTGCCCCAGATCTATGAAACGGCGGAACAGGACGGCGAAGTCCTGGTCCTGGAGGAATTCATTGAGGGCGACACTCTAGGGTTCCTGCTGGAGGAGGCGCTATTTTCCCCCAGGGAGACCCGGGAGATCGTCCTTCAGCTATGCCGGGCGCTGTGGGTGCTCCACTCCATGGCCGCCGTCCATCGGGACATCAAACCGGAAAACGTCATCCTGCGGGGGCGCGGCGCGGTCCTCATCGACTTCGACGCCGCCCGGCTCCACAAGCCGGAGCACGAGGCCGACACCCAAATCCTGGGCACCACCGGCTTTGCCGCTCCGGAGCAGTACGGCCTGAGCCAGTCCGACGTGCGCACGGACATCTATGCCCTGGGGGTGCTCATGAACGTGATGCTCACCGGGGAGCACCCATCCAAGAGGCTGGCTGAGGGCCGCATGGGCCGGGTCATCGAGCGCTGCACCCGGGTGAACCCGGAGAAGCGGTACAAGGATGTGGCCCATCTCATGAGCGCGCTTTGACATAGGAGGGAATGATCTTGGCAAAAAACTGCCCGCACTGCGGCGCTTCTTTACATGAGGAAGCGTCTTTTTGCCCATATTGCGCCAAAAGCGTTAACCAGCGGAAACAGCCCCATCCTCCCAGATATATATCTGGGAGGGCGCTCCGGAGCGCCGGGGTCCTGCTGGCGGTGCTGGTTCTGGTTTTGCTGGCGGTATTCTGGCATCGCCTGCGCCCCAGGGTCTATGACAACGACAGCACCGAGGTGATCTACCGCGACCAGGGGGTGGACTACCAGCTGTGCATCGCCTGGGCGAACGCTCCCTTCACCCCCGCAGACCGGGTGCGGTATGGCGGCAGCGCCCCGCTGGACGAAATCTACCGCTATCCCGTCCTGCTTTACATCAATCTGGCGGACGCGGAGACTTTTGCCGCCGATACGTTCTTGGAGCGGGTGGAGAGCATCACAGGCGAACTTTCCGAGGTGGACCAGGACTTCCAGATCACCTGCTCCGCGGCGGTCCGCGACACGGACTATGTCCCCAACAGTGCCGCCATCCTCTATATGACTCCCATGGTCACCAGCTCGGGCCCCCATTCGGCGGAGCTGACCATCTCTATCCGGATGAAGAATGGCGACGTCATCCGGCTCCATCAGACGCAGACCATGGAGGGCGTCATGACCCATCATTTTACCTCCGACGACGCTCCTCTGGACACGGTCGAGGACCTGGAAGCCTTTCTGGCGCGGCTCGGAGGGATGGTTGGACCGGAGGACGAGGTATATATCTATCTCCCGCCGGTGACCTACACAGAGGAACTGTCTGTGACCGGACGGGCGATCCATTTCACAGGCAGCACAGACGAAGCGGGGAACCGTACCACTTTTACCGCTCCCATCCGTGTAGAGTCGGAGCGCGGCTGGGTCTTTTTTGGGGAGGGATTCGACCTCATCGGTCCCGGCGAGGGCACAGGTCTCTCCGCCTCCGCTCGGGTCCACCTGACGGACTGCCGGATCGCCGGGTGGGAGACCGGCGTGCTGGCCCACACCAACGCCTGGGTCAATACCGACGAGTGCATCTTTGAGGACAATGTGGTGGGGTTCTGCTTCGACGCCGAAGACGGCAGCCCCTCCGACAGCAGGTATATGAATGATCTCTTCCGGAACAACGGCACCGCCGTCCTGCTGGAGCGGGTCCCCAACGATATATCCCTGAAATTTCCCGGCACCCGGTTCCAGAACAACGGCACGGATATTGACAACCGCTGCGGCCATGCCCTGGAGTTGGATGAGGCGGTATTTGAATAGTCGCCGCCGAATCTTCTCCCAGCTTTTGAAATGGTCAGTTTGACTGATATGCGGCTCTCAAAATTTGCTCCACAGGAAGCAAAAGGGCAGGGATTGGCTTGCAATAAGTGAACCAATCCCTGCTTTCTTATAACCGATTCAGTTCCTCCCGCAGCTTCTCGATACGCCGCGCTTTTTCTTCATCTGTCTTTATAACCTTCAACAACTCAACTGTAAAATCCCTCCGTGCGGCAGCGTGTTCCACCCAAGCGTTGAAATCCTCCCGGCTCAAATTTCCCTTCATCACCCGCGCATAGTACTTCTTGTATGCCCGCTTGTAGAGCTTCCAGGTTTCTTCGCTCTGGATCTTATTTTCAAACACTGCTCTGGCTCCCGCCTCCCGGCAGGTTTTATCTGTTTCGCCAGGAGCGATCCGGTCACAGTACACAGTCTTCTCGCCTTGGACATGCAGAAACCACCGGCCACATAGCCGGCATTGACGTGGTGCATTACCCTTGGCAATCGCCTTTCCTAACTCCACATACAAAAAATCGCGCAGGCATGAAAAGATATACCGCTCCACCATGGTCATTGTGTCGTCCACGACAGAGTGAAAAGCAAAACACATAGAACAATCCGTCAGACTCTTTTCCAGATGAAGGACTGTTTCTGCAGGTACTGGCTGCTCTACCACATATGGCTGCAGGTGTCTGCCAAATGTCTGAAGAATATCTTCCAATCGCCGCATCAGCAGCAATCCGTCACCGACATTGTCTGTTAGATCGTCTCCGCAGAAAAACGCTGTCACCGCAGCACCATAGTGAAACGGGCCTACATCGCCGATCCAATACCCACTGCTTCCAAAGTCTACAGTCAGCGGAAAAGTCAGTCGCGGGAAACTCATCAGCTTAATCTCCTTTGTGATAGATTATTTTTATTAAATTCTATATTGACAACCTCCGAATCGCATGTTATCATACGACCATTTTACAAAGACTATACATCAAGAAAGAAAAATAGTCAACTAATGAATGTCAATTATTTGATTAGGAGCCTTCAACACGAAAGAGTCTATCCACAAAACCTATGATGACCTGCCGCTGTTTCTCAATGCAGCTATGGTCGCTCAAGTGTCAGGCATTTCCACCGCCAGCAGCTACGAACTGATGCATGAAAAAGACTTTCCAGTGTTGAAGATTGGCAATCGCATGGTCGTGCCGAAGGAAAAGTTTATTGCTTGGGTTGAACAAAATACCACAGGAGGCGGCGCATGAGTAAAGCATATAAAAACTATTTCCCGCTGCCGAATGCGATCTTCTCTCTCAACTTGTCTCCCGGAGAAATCGCCGTCTACTCCTACTTGCTCTACTGCGAAGACCGCAAAACTTATCCGTGCTATCCTAGCTATAAAACCATTGGCCGTGCAGAGGATATGAAAGCCTACCTGGACGCTGCCAACGCCAGAGGACTCCTACCGATGTTCTATCTGGCGCTGGTCAGCGGCCTCCGAAAGGGTGAACTGGTAGCCCTCCTCTGGTCTGACCTGGACATCGAGAAGAAAACCATCTTCGTCAATAAGCAGTACGTCCGCAATCCCAGCGGAGAGCGGACCCTCTCCCGCCACTGGAGAGATGTATCATCCCGACTCCGTAGCCAAGCTCCACAAAAAGATCCTCAATGATGCCAACCTCGAACACATCCCACTGCATTCCCTCAGACACACCTTCGCCACGGTCGCTCTTCAGAATGGGATCGACGTCAAAACCGTCAGCAGTATGCTGGGCCACTACGACGCAGGCTTCACTCTCCGCACCTACACTCACGCCACCCGTCAGGTCCAGAATCAAGCCGCAGAAACCATGGGAAATTTCATGGCCCAGGTCATGTAACCCAAAATAGACTCCAGAGCGCCTGCCAAAAGAGGGAAGAGGTTCCTATCCAGACCTCTCCCCTCCGTCGTGTTTTTTCCTATTGTGGGTCACGGTGTGGGTCAGCAAAAGCCCGCAAAGATAAACCCGCCAAAAATGTTCCGAGAACAACGAAAAATCCTCCAAAATCAACTGATTTCAGAGGATTTTTGGAGTTGCTGACCTCATCCTTACCAACTGCTTGGAAAACCAGAAACCGCTGGTATTCAGCAGTTTCCGGGCCTTTTTGTTCCAGAAAAATGATGCTTTCCGTCCTATCCGCTCCACTGTCCCCATCCGCTTCCTTCCCCGTGTGGGTCAGGTTGTGGGTCAGCGGTCTGACTAACGCAAACTTTGTGCTACCATAACTAAAAGAGCAGACCTCATAGCACCAGTTTTTGATTGCGAACCACGGAACGCACCTTGTAACTCTCCATCAAATATATTTAATAGCCTTCAACCTCTGATATGCCCCTTGAATATCGCCTGTTGAAAAATGCGGCTTTATTTCCTTGACCTTTTCTACGATTGGCTTTTCGCCGACTCCCCACGCATTTTTTGTGTACAGGTTTGCAATATAAATAATCGTTGAATACAGCTCCAAATCCTTTGCTGACTTACCGCGAATAAAGTCAGATATATCTTTCAACGCCTGTGATTCATCATCCATTGGCTGCACGGAAATCTCTGTCTCCCCACTTTTCGTTACCTCCAATCGATATCCGATATAATTATTATAAGGATACATCGTAGATGAGATGAACCCCTCCTCAACTAGATCGTCAATATCAGCCATGACGTCGGAAGCATATGGACCATATGTATAGATAGAAAAATCATACCCAAGTTTTATACCCTTTACCTGTTGCAACATAAATACTGCTTTCATAACCGCCGTTTTGCCCAACTTGGGATTTTGCTGTAGCAGATTCAGTATTGCGCTTTTCCTAATACTTAAACTCATAATCTGCACCTATTCCTTCCTGTGAAATAAAAAGTCTAGTTGTTTTGGGCAATCCGGGCATAACGTTTATTAATTTCGATTTAAAACTTAGCGGGTAGCTTTTATCTTCCGTTGCATCGTAAATCGGAACATCTTTATCCAGTTTATACCATTTTGTAACCGCCCCCTCATCAAGAAACCCACCGTACTTCTTTATGTCCCGTGACACGGTCCGCCGGTCTTTTTTCGACAACTCCGTATCCCACTCTTTCCTGCACTTATAAGGGGTTCGTGTTAAAATAATTTTCCCGTGCTTTCCGCCCCTACCATCTTTGAAGGCACCATACATTGCCCAGTCATCCAGATCTAAATACTTCTGTACACTTTCCATGGAAGTCGGCGGTAGAAACCTGCCGTCTTTATAATTGAAACTTTGCAGCACTTCTTTTGTAGCATTTTCTACATGGTAATCAAAAGCCCGACGAACAGGGTGGAAGTAAACCTGTGAGAACATCTGGTAACGAGCGATAAAGAATCGCATGGTCGTACCGAAAGAAAAGTTTATTGCTTGGGTTGAACAGAATACCACTGGAGGCAGCGCATGAGTAAAACATATAAAAACTATTTCCCGCTGCAGAATGTGATTTTCTTTCTCAACTTGTCTCCCGGAGAAATCGCCGTCTACTCCTACTTGCTCTACTGCGAAGACCGCAAAACTTATCAGTACTATCCCAGCTATAAAACCATTGGCCGTGCAGTTGGTATGAGCATTAACACCGTTCAAAAATATATTGCCGCACTTGGTGAAAAAGGATTCATCAGCATCGAACCCACCAGCGTCATCACCAAATCCGGTCAAAAGCGCAACGGCAGTTACCGCTATACCATCCGCCCCATTCAAGAAGTCGTAGAATCATACCACCAGCGCCAACTACGAAAGTTGGAGATAAAAGCAGCCAGATCCCGCTTCACAGCTGAAGCCGCCCCGTAAGCCCCTGTGAGCCGATTTGTGACCCGCCTACCACGCAGGACAATGTGGAGGACCACCACCACAGGACAAAGAGCCGCTGTAGGCCATTTGTGGCAGAGTGTGGAAGCAGCGATCCAAAAGCCCCCCTCCCGAATACGGCGAAATGGGGAGGAAAAGGAAAAGCAGGAGAAAGCCCTGGCGCTTTCGCAGCGCTAGGGCAGTCACCTCCACCCGCAGTGCGGGCGGTTGAGGGGAACGGGGACCGACGCTTTTTCGGAAGGCTGAAATGGCGGTTGACGCTTGTTTTTCAAAGAACGCCGAAAAATACTGCTGTTGCAGGATTTTCAATGACGCTACTACCATAAGAAAGGAATTTTTGCATATGCAGAATGAAAAAACAGATAAAAATCGACACACAATCTGGTTGACCGATGGGGCATGGAGTGCAGTAAGTTGTCACTACCGCGAAGACAACTGTTCCGCCCACAATGAGTACATCGAAAAGGCCATCCTCTCCTACTCCGGCTATCTGGATACCCAAAATGCAAGCACCTACCTTCCCTGCATTCTCTCCGACATCCTAGAGGGCAAGCTGGATGCCCTGGGTAGCCGGATATATCGGTCCAGCCATGTAGCCTTTCAAATTTTGATATGCAGAAAACAAAGAAGAAGCTTTGAAAAAATCAGTAGCTTTCTCCGCCAAAGTGTGGTATGTGTTGTAGCTACCAAAGAAAGGAGTGATGCCCCATGGCAAAGCGCCGTGCCAACGGAGAAGGGAATATCAGGAAGCGAAGCGATGGTCGCTGGGAAGGCCGCTACACCGCTGGATATGATCCCACCACTGGCAAGCGAATCATCAAAAATGTTCTCGGCAAGACCCAGGCCGAAGTTAAAACCAAGCTGGCCAAAGTCCTAGAGGAAACCAAAGACCTGGACGTAGTCTGTGCAGAGGAGTACACCGTAACCACCTAGCTCCGCACCTGGTACGACCTCTATGCCAAGCCCAACATTCGCCTTGCCACCGCAGACCGCTACCAGCTGATGATCGAAACCTACACCATTCCCCGGATCGGCAAGATCAAACTTACCAAACTGACCTCCCGCGATCTCCAGAAGCTCTACAAAGACCTAATGGAGAATGGCAGGGTTCACGTGGGGAAGAATCAAAGTCTCGGCCTAAGCAGCATCACCGTCCGCAGCGTCCACCTCATGCTCCACTGCGCCTTCGAATGAGCCGTCAAAGAGCGGCTAATCTCCCGTAATCCTACCGATGACTGCATCGCTCCCAAGGTTCAGAAGTTTGAACGAAAAACTCTCCGACCCGAGGACATGAAATCTTACCTCGCCGCCGCCAACACCAGAGGCCTCCTCCCGATGTTCTACCTGGCGCTGGTTAGCGGCCTCCGGAAAGGCGAGCTGGCAGCCCTTCTCTAGACTGACCTGGATATTGCGAATAAGACTATCTTCGTAAGCAAGCAGTATGTCAGAAATCCAAATGGCGAACTGACCCTCTCCCACCCCAAGACCGAGACCTCTGTCCGCAGGGTCTCCATCCCACAGGAAGCGGTAGACCTCCTGATCCAGGAGCACAGCAAGCATCCCAACAACCAGTACATGTTCCCATCACCCGCCACCGGTGAGATGTACCACCCCGACTCCGTTAAGATCCTCAAAGACGCCAGCCTAGAACACATCCCTCTGTATTCCCTGCGTCACACCTTTGCCACAGTAGCCCTCCAGAACGGCATAGACGTGAAGCAGTATGCTGGGCCACTACGACGCAGGCTTTACCTTCCGTACCTACACCCATGCCACCCGGCAAGTTCAAAATCAGGCAGCAGAAACCATGGGAAATTTCATGGCCCAGGTCATGTAGCAAAACAAAAGAAAAAAATATCAACCAAAAGAGGGGAGAGGTTTCTATCCAGACCTCTCCCCTCCGTCGTGGTTCATCCTATTGTGGGTCACGGTGTGGGTCAGCAAAAAACCGCAAAAATTAATCAGCCCCAAAAGTTATCAAAACAAGAAAAATCTCCCAAAAACCAACCAGTTTCAGAGAGATTTTGGAGCTGCTGACCAGATTTGAACTGGTGACCTCATCCTTACCAAGGATGCGCTCTACCGACTGAGCTACAGCAGCATATAGCGGAGAATCCGCATTTATCAAAACAAGCCGAAGCCTGATTATCACGTGGCGACCCAGAACGGGCTCGAACCGTCGACCTCCAGCGTGACAGGCTGGCGTTCTAACCAACTGAACTACTGGGCCACATGTGCCCATCACTGGGCTATATCAAACGGCAACTGCCGTCGATCATTTTGGCAGGGGCAGAAGGATTCGAACCCTCGGCACGCGGTTTTGGAGACCGCTGCTCTACCAGCTGAGCTATACCCCTATGTCTGCCAGCCAAACTGCCGGTCTAGAGGTTCCCCGGCGGAGTACACCGCACCCCGCCGGGGGCTTGGTGGGCCTTCAGGGACTCGAACCCGGGACCAACCGGTTATGAGCCGGCCGCTCTAACCAAC
>JAAWHG010000043.1 GCA_022795735.1 Oscillospiraceae bacterium | reverse complement strand
GCCGCCGGAGGAAACCGGGCGGGAGCAGGAAAAGGACATCGAATGGGCCGCTTTGATGCTGAAAACCCTGCGGAATTATTGTGAGACTATGGCGGCTGTCAAGGGAGGCCAGACGGTGCCATGGGCGGAGTATGCCGAGGCGGTGGGTATAGCAATCGCCGCCCTGCGGAAGTGAGGGCGCGGCGGTGAACGAAAGAAGGGAACAGCGCAAGCGCCCGCCACTGATTCACGGGAGAATGATTTATAACTGTGGGCTGTGCGGAAATAGCTGGCCTATGTATCTGGAAAAGGGCATTGAAGAATTTGGGGAGAACCATAAACCGTCGCCGTTTACAATCACTTGCCCATACTGCGACGGGCTGGCTATGGATGTGTCCGGGATTCAGAAGGTGCTAGTCGACGGATATGTGCCGCTGCCAGATGGGTACGGATATTTTGCGAACGTGGAGGGTAGAGATTGCGGTGTGCCGACGTTCCCGCGCCCGGAAGCCGAAAAGAAGGCGGGGAAAGCGGTTGAAATCATAATCGCGGATGAAATAGACGGCCTCTTGCGGGAGCGGGAAATGGAGCTTGCAATGGAGGCCATAGCGGGATATGCAATGACGGAGACAAAAACGCGGGAGATTTTGAAAGCAGCCAGCGAAATGGCGCTATGGAAGGGATATTCACTGGAAGAAATCATAGGTGCGATTATGAACGCGGTAGCCGGGGGCGCAAGCCCGAAGAAGGTAAGGCGTGCGTTTGCTGACTTCAAAAACGCCTGGGACTGGAAAGAGGACCGGGAGCGGCGGAGAGCTGCCGAGCGGGTCAATGCCGCCCGCTTCTCCCGGCAAAAAGCCCGTGAATTGGGATGGAGACAGCAGAAACGGACGCGGCCCCGCCGCCGGGAATACAGGGGGCCGGACATCGTTTGACCGGCGAAAAATGGACTACACTGACACGGAGGCGGAAGCTATGCGGCGTAAGGATGTAAAGACGGTGATAGTGTACTATTTCGGGATTCCGGCCATGCGGAAACTGCTGTCGGACGAGCGGGCCGAACTGGAGGACGAATACGGCGGCTTGCGCGGTACGTCCTATGACGGGATGCCGCATAGCCCCACGCCGGGGAAACCGACCGAAGGGCTGGCCTTGTTGGCGAACGCCCGGAACGCGTGGAACAGAATGGAGGAAATATCTGTTCGGGAGCATGTGCTGGTCATGGATCAGGAGAATATTCGGGGTTGCCTGGACACGCTGAAAGGTGAGTACAAAAGACTGATTTTTTTGCGGTATCGGGATAGGTACAATTGGGCGAGGATTGCGGCTGCAAGCGGTCAGCCAGACAGGACGGCTCGGTGGTGGCACGACAAGGCCGTGGACCGGCTGGGGGAAGCGTTGGAAGAAGTGCCGATGATAGACGAGCTTTTGGGCCGTGCTTCACGCGCGCGCGTTTAGTTGTGGCAAAAGGTGAATTTTCGGCCTGATCGCCGGGTGCTTTGCGCCGTCTGGACAGGAGCGTACCGGCGGCGGAAACGGACAAAAAGAAACCGGGATTTTAACATTTTGGTCGGGGCCATTACGCGCGTAACGCGGCGGCTTCCCCGCGTACAAAAACCGTGCTGGAAAAACAATTTGCGAATAGGCGAAAAAGAAGCCCGCCAGGATCGCTTTTGCGATCTCATGGCGGGCGTTGTGCGTGTTAAAATAAGCTTTGCTGTTCCAGACCGCCGCCCAGCGGGTCGGCGTCGGGAAAGGGGTCGCCGGATGGGGGAAGGACGGCGGTGTAGTACCGTCCGTTTTCGTAGTGGCCGTCGGTCACGCCGTCAGACCACGTAATATCCCCGTGTTCTATTTGGGCCTCTTCCATGGCGTCGCGGGCCTGCTGCCAGGTAAAGCCGTCAAAGGTGAGGCGGTGGCCGTCGGCAAATTCTGCTACCAGACGGAATGCTGGATAAACCTGCTCCTGTTTTTCTGACATGGTGCGCTCCTTTCTGTACAGATGTTATGATTATAGCACGCCGCGCCCGGTTTGTCAGCCGGGCGTGGCGTTTTGCTGTCAGGACAGAGGCATAAGCATTTGACCATTGGAGGCGGTAGTGAGCATATCAAAAATGCGGAGCGGGGCGGCGGGACCATAGGACACGTCATGCTTGTCTGCGCGAAGAGATAGAAATACGGGAAATTGCAGGGATTGGCCGCCGTGAGCGTTGGAAGAAATCTCTTTGTACTTGATTTCGCACAGCTTGCCGCGGAGATTGTCCCGGTTATGCCAGAAATCATCCCGCTGATCTCTTGTGAAGCCGACGCCGACCTCGTTGCCCTTGTAGTCCACGATAAAGGAGCCGAGTGTGTTGGCAAGCTCGCCGGTTCCGGGTTCACAGCGGAGAATGGGAAGGTCCATTGTGTGGAATTGCTTGATTTTCAAAATGCCGGAACTGCGGCGGCACTGGTACGGTGCGTCAAGGTTTGCCATCAGGCCCTCTTTGCCCTCGGCGGTCATTTTGTGGAGCAGCGGGGCAATCACAGACGGGTTGCTGCCCTGATAGAGCGCGGGGAGAATGCGAATATGGGGGCGATCGGCGAACCGAGCAGCCAGTTTGTCCAACTCTTCCCGGCGGGCGCGGTAGGTCGTGCGGCCGGTTTCGCTTTCAAATTCATCAAGGGGAATTGCGTCGAAGATAGTCAGGGCCAGATTGGATTTGTCGCCGCTCTTGCGCCGGACCAGACCGGCGGCGGCGCGGAACGCTTCGCTGTCTGTGAGAGGGCCGGGGTCGGCAAGGGTCAATTCACCGTCGAATACGAAGTTGGAGTAGGGTTCCAGCGCTTTTGCGATATGCTCCAGACCAGCGTAACGGGTGCCGTTGCGCCCCAGGATCTCGCCGCGATAGAAGGTGCCCCGAATACCGTTGAGCTTCTGTGTGAGGGTGAACCATTCGCCGGGAGCAATGGGGTGGTCGTTAATGTTTTTGGCAAGTTGTACGTTCCACGTTTTCATGTTGTGGCCCTCCTTTTTGTGATTCGTGTTGTTCCCATGAGCGCCCGCCCCGTTGTGAGGCGGCTGGGCTTGCACCAGCGGCGGCGGGGTGTACCCCATTCGGGGCACAGGCCGGCGGCCTTGCTGGCTGGTTTGTTATACGCCGGGGATGGAATACTGGAGGCAGTCGTCAGTATCGGCGTACTCCACCGGTGCAATCTCCTGCGGGGCGGCTTCAGCCTGCTCCTCTGGAGCGGGAACCGAGGGCGCGGCGGTGAGGTTGAGGGCCTGACGGGCGGCGGCTTCGGCGTTTCGGGTAAGCTGGCGCTGCCACGCCTGATTTTTGGGGGACCAACGGAAGCCGCTGCTTTTCAGGGCGGCGCGGATTTCCTCGTCAGGCTTGCCGTCAAAGAGAATTTGCAGGCGGTTTTGTTCCACGTTGCGGACGATGCGCCCGCCGTCAAACTCGGTGTCGGTGTCGGCGTCACACCGGGCTTGCAGACGGTCGTACTCCTCCAGGCGGGCCGCATAGCTCCTGATGTTGGCGGTGTCCCTTTGGAGGTCGTAGGCCGGGAACGGAACGCCGTACAGGGCCAGCGGGGAGCCGTCGCCTTTGGCAAAGACGCCGGGACGGGTCAACCATTCGCGGTCCTTTTCTGTGATGCCGGGGCAGCCGTCCAGGGTTTTGTGCTTGCGGTAGTAGGCGTTGGCCTGCTTTTTGGATTCGTGGAGAGCCTTGGCGCTCTCCACGCGTTCCACCAGCATTTCGCGGGCGTGGGGGTCGGAGAAGTCGATGGGGCCGGTTCCAACGCTTTTGATTTTGGACAAAATGCCCTGGATTTCGTTGTATTCGTGCATGAGGGTTTCCCGGCGGGAGTTCTGCTTTTCCTTCTTGCGGACGGGGAAGTTACTGCCGCCGGAAATGAGGATGGAGGGACAAGCGGCCTCGTTGCGGTAATAGTCGTTGTAATAGGCGGCAAGGCGGCGGGCGTAGCGGTCCAGAAGGGCGTCCAGCTTTTCGTGATAGAAGGGGCTGACCTTCTGCTTGCACCGCTCCACCAGGGCGGCGGCCTCGTCCACGGCGGCGCGGTATTCTGCCGTAGCGCTGCCAGGCCGGTAATCGCGCATAGAGTTCATATCGTTTGCGCGGCGGGCGGTTTCCTCGTTGATTTCGTAGTACATTTGTGCGCCTCCGTTTTGTGGTTTTGGGTAAGTTGCACATGAGCGCCCGCCCCGTAGCGGGGCGGCTGGGCTTGCACCAGCGGCGGCGGGGCCGTCGGCCTTGCGGGTCAGTCGAAGCACATTTCTTTCTTGATGCGGTATTGCTGCTTGATTTTGTCATAGGCGCGAAGCGTGACCATGTAGGTGCCTTCGCTCTCGTCGCAGGTGATACCGCGCCCGTGGAGCCGGGGCAGGCCGTCGCGGAGCGGGCGGAGAAAATAGTGCTTGCCATAATAGGCTAGGTCGGCGGAGAAGTCGCAGCCGGTGGGCGCGTGCTGTGTCTCGTAATAATAAGCGTACTCGCCGGGCTTGTCTGCCTGAACGGCGGGAGCCTTGTCTGCTTCCAGCGCGTCATAGTCGGGGGCGTAGCCGTGAAGCTCGCCGGTTTCGGGGATGAAGCTGGCCGCGCACATGTCCGGGACAAAAATTGTTGTGCGCTCGTCAATCTTCTGCTCGTATCCGCCGGGGACCTTGGAGAAGGTGCCGGGGATGATTCTTTCAACTGCTGCCATTTTGTGTACCTCCATTTTGCGGTTTGGGGATTTGGTTTCCCGCGACGCTCCAAGTCTGGAGCGTTCCGGCCCGTGACCGGCGGGCCATCGTCAGGCGGGGGTTACGCAATCCGGAAATACCACGCGGCGCGTTTGTGAGACCACTTGCCGCCCATTTCCTTGATTTCGGACTTATGGGAATCCGTATTGCCGGAGAGCCAGATAACCGGCGCGGCGGTCTGTGCGCCCTTCACTGTGGCTGTGATATCAGGGAGCGCGGACAGCTTGTCCAGCAGAGCGGCGGCTTTGTCCTGGGGCTGGGCTTCGTCGGCGGGGGCTTCCTGGGGCTGGGGTTCCGGCTGGGCGTTCAGACGGTCCACAAGGGCGGCGATCTCCGCGTTTTTGTCGGCGACGACAGACCCAAGCCTGTCAAACTGACTGCGCAGATACTCACCCTCTCTGCGCTCCTGTGCGTGCTGCTGGCGGAGTGCGTCGAGCTGGCGTCGGAGCGCGTCGGTAGTCTCTCTGTCTTCGGACTGGCTGTCTGCTCCATCGACGAACCAGGAACGGACCGCGCGGACAATGTTTGGCTTGTCTTCAACCTTAACCGGGAGAATAATGGAAATGGGGGATTCGGCGTCATATACCACCATAGGCTTGATGCTGCCGCTGCTCCTGCGTTCCAGAACAGGAGAGACGATAGCGGAGTAAGTGGAGTTGAACGCGGCCACAAAGCCGCCGGTTTCGCTGTAGTATCCGACCAGCTGGGCCTTGTATTTGGATTGTGGAAGGTCAAAGAGCATTGGCGCAGCGGTAAGGGTATGGGCGGCGGCTTTGGCGGCGTTGTTCATGGCGCTTGCTATGTCGATCGGCTGGTCGCCGGTCACTTCGCCGTTTTCGTTCAGAATCCAGTTACCGGCGTCGCGTTGGGAGACGGGGCGGACAAGGGTGTCGTATTCCGCGCCGTTCAGCTTTACGGCAAAGTAGCCGGTACAGACGTAGATTGTGCCGTCGGCGTCTACGTTGCAATGCAGGCGGGGCGTGCTGGATTTCAAGGCGCGGGTCAGGCTGGTTGTGAAGAAACTGCTTTTCATGACGATTTTCTTGGCGTTCATGGTATGAACCTCCTGTATATTTTGATTTCGGTTTCCCGTGACGCTCCGGGCTGGAGCGTTTCGGCCCGTGACCGGCGGGCCATCGTCAGACGGGGTTACTTGCTACTGATGGTGCAGATCGTGGCGATCCCGTTTTTCTCGCTGCAATACTGGAGGCCGCGCTTGATTGCTTTGTTGATGTACTCCCACGCCGTTTCGCTGTCGGCGGTGTAGGCATAAATCCTACCGGCTTCATCCCGGAAGATGTAAAAATCGTCTCTGTTCATGCTCGTAACCTTTCCGGCCTGTTGGCCTGTCGTGGTGTTGATTTATTCGGCTGGGTGTGGTATGCTGAGGGCGGCACGTGGTAGGCCATGCCGCCCCGCTGCTTTGGTTAGGTCCCCCTATGGCTTGCTAGGCTGGGGGGCCTATTTTTATTTGCTGGGAATTTGCTGGGGCTTGAGTTGTTCGGCTTTAGCCCTGATGATTGCGGCGGCATCCTTGCCAGTGCTGGCTTTTAACTCGACATTTTCAGCTAACGTTTCAAGCCATACAATCAGCTCCGCTTGGGTCATGCTGTTTTGATCCATCCTTTCTACCTCCTACCCGGTGTATTTGCCCTTGCGGGCTGGGGCGGGGTCGCTTTGTGCGGTGCGGCTCCGCTAAGGTCTCCGCGCCGGTCTCCGGCTGTATTTGCTTCCCCTTGGCCCGCTCATATCGTCGCGGGCTTCTCCGGGTCTGCGTTCTCGCCGTGCCGGGATTCGGTTGTCAAGGTGCCGTGTTGCGTGGTGTGCTTGCATTCTAGCACGTTAACGTTCTGTTGTCAAGCACGTCAACGTGTTTCTCTATTTTGCACAATAACGTTAACGTGCTTTTGTGCATTTTGGCACGTTGCCGTGTCTGCCCTTATATGGTAAGATATAATCATTCAAGGAAAGGGGGATTATATGCCCATATCGGAAACGAAACGAAAGAACAACGACCGCTACAACGCAAAATGTGATTTCATAGCGATAAAACCACGGAAGGAGATCGGAAAAGAAATCCGGGATGCCGCCGCCGCCGCTGGGCAGAGTTTGCAGGGGTATATCTTGCAAGCGGTCCGTGAACGTATGGAACGAGAGAAAGGCGGTTGATTTTCTAAACAGGATAAACCAGAATCGAGGGAGCGGGCCAACGGGGCCCGCTCTTTTTTGCGCTCAGACCGGAGCGGGATGCAGCACAGCCAGCTAACGCGCATGTGCCTGCGCGAATCAAGATCACGCGCCCGCACATACGCCCGCGTAGGTACTCCTGCGCGCGTGCGCGAAAGATGCGGGTCCGTGAGCGCAGCATTTTTTTAGTTATGAAGAATTTTTTTTCGCTTCCCCCGGACAGTTTGGGAAAAAGTTACCCACCCCGAAAAACGGAAGGACTGAATTGATAGCGGTAATGGGATACAAAATGTTAAATTTTTGTGACTTGCCAACTTGTGTCAGTTTTCCGTGATATAATGCTACCGTGAATAATTAGCCTGCGGCGGAAACGTCGCGGGCTTTTTGCATGTCTGGAGGTGGAAACCGTGCCAAAGGGGGGCGGAAAGATTGACGCCGCAAGGGCAGAATACATCCGCCGCCGGACAAACGGTGAAAAGGTAAACCTCCGGGAACTGGCGGAGCAGATGGGCTTGGCCCCTTTTTATGTGCGGAATCGAAAGAACAAGGAGAAGTGGGACGAGGCCATACCGCCCAAGAAGCGGGGCGGGCAGCCTGGGAACAAAAACAGCGCCGGAAAGCGGAACGCCGCCGGGAGCCATCCGGGCGCGCCGCCGGGCAATAAGAACGCGGAAAAGGACGGAGCCTACAGCGCCGTCCTTCTTGATATGCTGACCGGGGAAGAATTGGAGCTGGTGGAGCAAACGCCGCTGGAGGTCCGGGCGGCACTGGAACATGAGATGAAGGTGCTGAAACTCCGGGAGCATAAGATTCTTTCCAAAATAGCGGACTACGAGACGGCAGCGGAGGACGCCGTGTATCTGAACGCCATGACTGAAATACATGGGAAGGACAGCACCACCATGCGTTTCAGTGACAGCGCCTTTAAGCGGGTGCAGAGTTTACAGGAGGCGCTTTACAAGGTGCAGGGGCGTATCATTAAGGTCACGGACAGTCTGCGCGCGCTGGAGGAAAGCGCGGTTCGGTTCGCGTTGGAGCGGGAGAGGATCGAGATCATGCGGATGCGGGAGTCTGGCGGCGTGGAAGTGGACGGCGTGGATGCCGATGAATTGAATGGGGTGGAATTGGAAGATGAAATTGTACAAAAGCAAAGTGGTGGCGGAGTGGCTGGCCGTGACGCCGAACCGGGTGAGGCAGCTCCGGGACGCGGGCGTGATCGTTGAGAAAGCGCCGGACCTTTACGAGCTGAAAGCGTCGGTCGCGCGGTATATCGACTATCTGCGCAAGAGAAACACCAACCTGAACGAGGAGCGGGCCATGCTGACACGGGCAAAACGCGAGGCAGCGAACATGGAGAACGATTTGCGCCGGGGAACTCTGTGCAGCATGAAGGAAATCGAAGATGGGCTGACTACGCTGTGCCTGAACATGCGGGGGCGGTTCTCCAGCCTGCCCGCGAAGCTGTCCGGGGAGCTGGCGCAGATGGAGGGGGATCAGGCAGGGATCTTTGACCGGCTGAAAGCCGCCATAGACGAAGCGCTGGAGGAACTGTCCCGCTTCAATGTGGCGTTTGTAATCAGGGGCGGTGAAGCGGGGGATGAAGAGGATGGATAATCGAAAAAGATTGTGGGTGGTGGAGCTTGAGCCGCAGACAGAGGCGATGTTCGCCCGGTGTATTGCCAAGCTTCGCCCGCCCCCGGCGCTGACGTTATCCCAGTGGTCGGATACATACCGGATGCTTTCGCCGGAGACCAGCGCCGCGCCGGGGCATTGGCATACGGATAACGCCCCATACCAGCGGGAGATCATGGACGCCATCGGGAACCCGCATGTGCGGAGGGTGGTCGTTATGACCGCCGCACAGATTGGCAAGACCGCCATGCTCATGAACGTCCTCGGCTACTACATGCACTACTATCCCGCCCCGGTCATGGTGATCGAGCCTACCATTGAAATGGGGCAGACGTTATCCAAGGATAATATCACGCCCATGCTGCGCGATACGCCGGTGCTGCGGGGTTTGGTGGATATGAAGAACCGGAAAAGCGGAAACACCATCCTGAAGAAGAATTTCCCCGGCGGTCATGTGACCATCGTGGGGGCCAACAGCCCGGTTGGCCTGCGTATGCGGCCCATTAAAGTGCTGCTGGCCGACGAGGTGGACGGTTACCCCGAGAGCGCCGGGACGGATGGGGACCCCCTCCTGCTGGCGGAAAAGCGGCAAACGACGTTCTGGGACAGAAAGACCGTCATTGTCTCCACGCCCACCATCAAGGGACACAGTAAGATCGAAAAGGAATTTATGGAAAGCACGCGGGAGGAATGGACCGTCCCCTGTCCCGGATGCGGCCATTACCAGCCGTTGGCGTGGAGCGGTATTCATTTTGAGGCGTACCGGGAGGGCCCGGCAGAGCCGATCCTGTATCAGTGTGAACGGTGCGGGGAGCGGTTCCGGGAATACGAGTGGAAAGCGCAGGGGAAGCGGGGACGTTTCCGGGCGGACAATCCAGCCGCCGAGACACGGGGATTCCATCTCAATACGCTGGCCTCCAGCTTCTGCGGCTGGCGGGATGTGGTGGACAAGTTCATTTCCGCAAGTGAACAACTGGCTGTCGGAAACATTGAGGAAATGAAAGCATGGACAAATACGGAGCTGGGAGAGACCTGGGAGGAGCCGGGAGAACACATCGACGGGGACGAGCTGGTCAGACGCCGGGAGCTGTACGAGGCGGAGGTGCCGGACGGCGTGCTGGTGCTGACCGCCGCCGTCGACGTGCAGAAGGACCGCTTCGAGATCGAGGTCGTGGGCTGGGGCGTTGGCAAGGAGAGCTGGGGCATCCGGTATCAGAAGATCTACGGGGATACGAAGGAGGAAAAGGTCTGGCAGGATTTGGACGCTTTTCTGCTGGCATCCTTCCACAAGAAGGACGGGACGGCCCTGCGGATCGCCGCCTGCTGCATCGACAGTGGGTATCGGTCCGTACAAGTCTACCGCTTCACAGTGGACAGATTTGACCGCCGCGTGTTCGCCATCAAGGGCAAGGGCGGACAGGGAATCCCTTATTTCAAAAACCCGACTACGGATAACCGAGTCAAAACGCCGCTGTTCACCATCGGCGTTGACGAGGGGAAGGACATCCTGTACCAGCGGCTTCAGCACACGGTCCGGGACCCAAATATCACAAGCGGGCCGAACTACTGCCACTTCCCGCTGAACCCGGAGGCCGGGTACGATGAAACGTACTTCAGGGGCCTGACGTGTGAAATGAAAATTACGAGGTTCCGCCGGGGGAAAATGATCGTGGCGTGGGACTTCCGGGACAAAAACTACAGGCGAAACGAACCGCTGGACCTGAGAAACTACGCGACCGCCGCGCTGGAGATCTACAACCCGACACTCCAAAAGCCGGAGGCGGGAATGGCGGTGAAGCACAGAACGGGACGGCGTCAATTGAGCAGAGGTATCTAAAATGGCAATATTCAGCAAGAAACTGTGTGAACAAAAATTGAGGACCTGGCTGGAGGCGGAGGACGCGATTGCCACCGGCCAGCGTTATCAAATCGAAGACCGGAGTCTGACACGGGCGGACTTGCACGAAGTGCGGAAGGAGATCGAATTTTGGACGGGACAGCTTGCGGCGGCTGAAAATGAAGAAAAGTATGGGGGACGTAACCGGATGTTCCGGTTCGTCCCTCGTGACCTGTAGGAGGACGGATATGGCAAGAATGAATTTCCTGGACAGGTGTATTGCCGCCGTCTCTCCGGCGCGGGCCATGCGGCGTACCGCCGCGAGGACAGCGCTGGAGTTTATAAACTCCGGCGGGTACGGAAATTATGGGGCGAATCTGAGCAAGAAGAGCATGCGGGGATGGATGTATCGCGGCGGAAGCCCGAAAGAGGACATTGAGGACCATGTCGATGTGCTCCGCCAGCGGTCCAGGGATGCCTATATGGGCGTCCCCGTAGCTTCCGCCGCGCTCAAGACCCTGCGCACCAACGTCGTGGCGGGCGGGCTTATGCCGTCGCCGCAGATCGACGCGGAGTATCTGAAGCTGACCAACGAGCAGGCGGAAGCCCTGCAAGCGCAAATCTTGAGAGAGTTTTCATTGTGGGCGGATACAAAAACCGCCGACTGCGACAGGGTTGATAATTTTTACCAGCTTCAGCAGCTCGCTTTCCTTTCCTACCTGATGAACGGGGACGCCTTTGCGCTGTTGCCGGTGAAGGAACAAGAGGGCCAGCCGTACAGCCTGCGGGTGCGGCTGATCGAGGCGGACCGGGTGTGTTCGCCGGACAGTTACGACCGCCTTGTACCGTGCGAGGTACAGGGCCGCAAGGTATACAGCATCGTGCAGGGCGTGGAGACGGACGAGGACGGCATGGTGATCGCCTATTGGATCTGTAACCGGCATCCGCTGTCCAGCCTCGTCAATCAGGCGGGGGCTGTGAAATGGACGCGGGTGGAGGCGTACGGCAGCAGCGGCAGGCCGAACGTCCTCCATATCATGAACCGGGAGCGGGCGGGGCAGCGCAGGGGCGTCCCCATCCTGGCCCCGGTCCTGGAGGCGCTGAAACAGTTAGGCCGTTACACCGAGGCAGAAATCACGGCGGCGGTCATAAGCGCCATGTTCACGGTGTTCGTGAAGAATACAACCGTGCAGAACGGGACGCCGATTGGGGAGGCGATACCGCCGGAACAGCTGATCGACAGCCACGATCCCGGTAGTATCGAAATAGCTCCGGGCGCTATCGTCTCTCTGAATCCGGGGGAAGATGTGGAGTTTGCAAATCCAACACACCCGAACAGCGCCTACGACGCTTTCTTCGACACTATGGTAAAGGAAATCAGCTCGGCGCTGGAAATCCCGATTGAGGTTCTGGAAAAGCAGTTTACCAGAAGCTTCAGTTCGGCGCGAGGCGCGCTCAACGAGTTCTGGCGGACCTGCGGGATGATGCGGGACTGGTTCAGCGACGATTTCTGTCAGCCGGTCTATGAGGCGTGGTTCGCGGAGGCCGTGGCGCGCGGGCGTATCCAGGCACCGGGATTTTTCAGCGATCCGGCCATCCGCAAGGCGTACACAGAATGTATGTGGAACGGACCTTCCAGGACGGCGATGAACCCGTCCCAGGAGGTAGAGGCCGCGATCAAACGAGTGGATGCCGGGTTCTCAACAGCGGAGGATGAGGCCGCACAGCTGACGGGTACGGATTACCGGAAAAATATCCGTAAGCGTGTGACAGAAGCGAAGCTGAAGCGGGAGGTGGATGAAATCACAAGCCCGCCACAGCAGGCGATTGGAGCGGAGCAGACGCAGCCGGGCCCCGGCGGGAAGGAGCCGGAAGGAGGACAGAGCAATGCCTAAGAAATTCTGGCAATTCCGCAATATGGCGGACGGGAGCGCGGAGCTGCTGTTGTATGGCGACATTGCGGGAGAAAAAAGCTGGTACGGGGACGAGGTGACGCCAAAGGCATTCGCGGAGGAGCTGAACGCACTAGGAGCTGTTGCTGATATCACGGTCAGGATCAACAGCGGTGGCGGAGATGTCTTTTCGGCGCAGGCCATCGGCAATATGCTGGAGCAGCACCCGGCCCGTGTGACGGCCCGCATCGACGGCGTGTGCGCGTCGGCGGCGACCATCGTTGCCTGCCATTGCGGCAAGGTTATTGCGGCGAATGACAGCACCTACATGATCCACCCGGTCAGAATGGGGCTGTTCGGCTATGCGGACGCGGAAACGCTTCGGCAGTACATCGACGCCATTACCACCATCCGGGAAAACATTATCGGCCTGTACGCCGCAAAGACAGGACGGGACAGGGACGAGGTGGCCGGATGGATGGACGAGACGAGTTGGTGGACCGGACCGCAGGCAAAAGAAAACGGCTTTGTAGATGAGCTGACGAATAACGGAGAGGACGCAGTTGTGGAGAACCGCAGCGGCGTCCTCTTTGTCAATCGCGTCAGTATGGGCCTGCCATTCGAAAACGCCCCTAAATTCGTGCGAGACAGTCTGACGGCCCCCGCCGCCGGACGGCCTGCAAATACAAAACCGGAGACGAAGCCGGAGAAACAACAGGAGGTACAGGACATGGACCCGAAAGACATCAAGACCGTGGACGACCTGCGGGCAAACTGGCCCGAATTGGTCAACCAAATCGAGCAGGCGGCGGCAAAGGCGGCGACGGAGACCGCGATCAACGCCGAGCGGGCGCGCATCCAGAGCATCGAGGACATGGCCCTGCCCGGAAGCGAGAAGCTGGCGGCGGAAGCCAAGTTCAGCAAGCCCATGAGCGCGGCGGACTTTGCCGAGGCTATGGTCAAGAACGCCAAGACCCAGGGCGCTACCTATCTGGCGCAGGTGCAGAGGGACGCGGAGAACAGCGGCGTCAACGCCGTCACCAACACCCCGCCCGCCGGCCAGACCGAGGGGGACGCATTTATCGCGGCAATCAAGGGCGTTGCGCCTAAGAACTAAAGGGAGGAAAACGACATGAGCATGGACCTTGCAGTAAAGACATACCGCTACGACCCGCATCACTTTGAAGCGGGCGTCGGCCCTGTTGCCGAGTCCGTGAAGGTGGCGGCGGCGGACATCCCTGCCCACGCCCCCGTGGCACTGGACGGCGACGGAAAGCTGGCGCTGCTGACGGCGGACAACAAGGCCAGCGTGTACGGCCTCACCCCGGACAGCATCCGAGCGGACGAGGAAGGGCCGGTGTGGCTCACAGGCGAGTATTTTGCGGACAGCCTGGTGCTGCCGGAGGGCATGACCGCCGCAGACATTGAGGTTGCCTTGCGCAACATCGGGATTTTCCTGAAATAACGATAGGAGGAAGCGAGAGTATGCCTAACCAGATTGACATTTACCAGCCGCGCTATCTTGCCGAAGTGGTGCGCTCTGCGCCCCCAGTACATACGTTTCTGCGGGACACCTTCTTCACGAACATCAAGACCTTTGCCACGAAAGAGGTTGACATCGACATCGTGAAGGGCGACCGCGAGATGGCGGCGTTCGTTCACCCGAAACTGGGCGCGGAGACGCTGGCGGAAGAGGGCTACGAAACCAAGAGCTATAAGCCGCCTATGGTCAACCCGGACATCGTGACCACAGCGGAAAGCTATATGAACCGCGCGCCGGGCGAAACCCTGTATAGCGAGAGGACGCCCGAACAGCGGGCGGCGGAGCAGCTTGTGCGGGAGTACCAGCGGCTTGACGATTCCATCAGCCGCCGGGAGGAATGGATGTGCGCCCAGGCGCTCACCACCGGAGCAATCCAAATCGTGGGCAAGGGCGTCAATGAGGAAATCGACTTTGGCTTCACCAACAAGGTTGTGCTGACCGGCGCGGAACAGTGGGGCCAGCCCGGCGCGGACATCCTTGGCACCTTGGAGGACTGGGTGGATAGGGTATACACCAACGGCTTTGCCAACGTGGACCGTATCATCTGCGGGAGGAAAGCGTTGAAGCTGCTGAAAAACGACAAGGGCATCCTGGAGAAGATGGACAACCGGCGCTATCAGGCGGGAGAGTTCAACGCACGGGACCTGCCCAACGGCGTCCGCTACCACGGCTACCTGACGGATTCCGGCCTGGAAATCTATTCCTACAAGGAAGTCTACATGGACAGAATCACGGACCCCGCGCATCCCACGCTGCGCAGGCTGATTCCCGAC
>JAAWHG010000042.1 GCA_022795735.1 Oscillospiraceae bacterium | reverse complement strand
CTCCTTCCTCCACGGCTTCCGCGCCCTCTCGGAACAGCGGCCCCGGCTCCTGTTCCAGCGCGGCATCCTTTCGCTGGGCAAGCGCTCTCCGCCGCATGGTGTCCCGGCACTGGCTCGTCAGGTCATTCAGCAGCTCCATGAAATTCTTGTCCGGCAAATCCATCGGCATAATGACCGCTTGGAGAATCATTCCGATTTTCGCCACGATATACAGTCCGCCGTCCGTACCTCTCCGCTCGTAAAGGCGCATATATTCCAGGCCGTCCAGCGGCAGAAGGTATTTCTCCTGGATGAATGTAATTCCCGCCGTTGTCTCCAGAGGCAGAAGGTCCCTCCCATCATAGCGCACGCACAGCTTGGGGTCCCCGATTTGCCGCTCCAGCGGGTCCGTATCCTCCCAGTTCATCGTGTCCGGCGCGTCCATCTGGCGCATAATCAGTTTCTCGCGCTTTTTCTCGGTAATGTCGAACATGGCGCAGATGTTTTCCACATCCATGACCGGCAATCCCACCAGGGGATACGCGGACCTCCCGTCGCCCAGCCACTGGTACACGATTTCCCCGTCTGCGTCTGTCTGGTTTATCAGGTAATAGCACCCGCCTGCATTGCAGATAGCGCCCACTTTTTTCAGCTTCACCGATTTTTAAACCTCCTGAATGTCGATGTTATAGCGCTCCTTCATCATCTTGCGCTTCATGGCATACGTCTTTGTCTTGGTGGCGCAGCTCTTCACGTCCTCCACCACAGGCTTCCACTCGTCGCAATACTCATAGGACCCGCCCCCGTCTGTCACATACCGCTCTGTCACCAGCTTTTGGTATGTAAAATCCGCCCTGTACCGGATGGCCCGTACCCGTCGGCCCTCGCCGTCGGTGTAGGCTTCCTGCAAGGTAAAGTCCACCTGCATCCGCAGTTCACGGATTTTCCCGGCCCGCTCCAGCGCGGCCAGCTCGTCATACCGTCGGGCTTCCTTCTGGCTGTCGAACCGCAGGACCGCCCCGCTATCCGTCACCCGCTCCGTTGGCTTGTTATGATACTTGGCGCTCTTCCCCTGCCCATCATTGAGGCAGGAGGAGGACGGGCACTTCCTCCCGCGTTCCCGTTCCGCCCATTTCTGCAAGACCTGCGCCTGATAAGCGGGCGGCAGATCGCCTATATGGATTCCCACCGTTTCTGCCTCCCTCATCTCCAGATTCGTCCCAAAACTTTACACATTTACAAGGCTGTTATGACGGGCGCTTCCCGCCCGCCTTTTTCCTTCTTACCGGTTCCGGCTTCCGTACATATTTAAAATACAGATATCCGTATTGCGTCGCCCTGCTCTCCACAAGTATGTATCCCTTCGGCGGGCGCGGCGGTCTGTCCTCCGAGTAATTTCGTTTTGCCGGGGCAGGCGGCTCCCGCTCCGGCTTTACCATTTTCCCGGCTTGTTTGTAATGGCGTCCGCCTTGTTCCGGCGTCCAGTGGTCAAAGAGATAATTGGCAAGCCCGGTATAATCCTGCCCATGGTCTTTCCCGTTGTAAAAATTATGTTCCCGCAAATGCTCAATCCGCACAACGCCGCCCATACCCCACAACTTTTTAATCATTTCTTCCGGAATACCCTCGGAAACCATGTGAAAATGAATCCGGTTCGTTGCTTTCCCACGGCCTATGTAGATCATCAGCTTCGCGTCCGGGAAATGGTACATCAGACGGCGGGCATATTTCTTTCGGACCTGCTTTGCTTCCCCGAAGGTATGCACCTCATATTCGTTATCAAATGTAAGGGTACTGTAATAGGAAGACGGCCCGAAATTCTGGTTGAATTTGCGGATGTGCTCCCGCCTGGAAATGCCCTCCCGATGCCGTTCCCGTTCTTCCTCATTCTGAAACCTTGGTTTCGGCTTCGCTGTACGAATATCCTGTATGCGGTCCGAGATATTGAAAACGAGCTGTTCACATACAGCCCCGGAAAATATCCGTGTTTTCACTCGCTGCATAATCTGTCTCCCATTTTCCGAAATCTTCCAAAGTATTACTTCTTGTAGAAAGCCCCGGAGTGTGGTACAATATGTCATGTTCAACAACCGCCCTCCGGGGCGCACGCCCTGCGCAAGCTGTCGGAAGCTCGCGCAGGGCGTTTTCTTTTATCCGAACCGGCCCTTGAACGGAAACGGCGGCGGCGCGAACATCCCGCCCAACATCCCTTCCAGTGCGCCCATCGGCCCCGGCCCTGGCAACACCATCTTCAAACACATGACAGCAGGAGCGTACATATCAGGCGGGAGTTCTTTCAAAATACCCTGGATTTTTTCAATTGCCTCCTTTGTCTGCTTCATTTTTTCCTCCATGGATAGCTCTTTCTTCTCGCTGTCCGCACTTTTGGAAGTGCCCGCCTCCTGTTCCGCCCGGACGGAATCGACGGCCCGCTGCGCGGCCCCGGCTCCGCAGTTCAGGTCATACATCCTTTCGTCAAACGAATCCCCCGACAGATTCGCCATGATAACGCGCCCACGCAGGTAGTCGAAGCTGGTCTTCGTCCGCAGAAGCTCCGCGCAACGTTCCACCGTTACCGCCCCGTCGGAAACAACCGCTACGTGTCCGTGGTCATACAGCGCTTTCAGGACCTTTGCCTTGTCCAACCCTTTGATGTCTACCATGTTCCTTGCCTCACTTTTCTTTTATTTGGACCCGTCTACCGGGCGTCCATCGTATTCCCGCCCTTTGCCGTCCAGCCAATACAAGTGCCTGCACCGGCGTATGACGCATCCGCGCCGGCGTATGTACACGTAATTCATCAGCCGTTTATGCAGGCCGCACCACGCCGAAGCGTTGGCGGGCGGCTTCCTTTTCTTCGGCATACCGTCACCGTCTGTCATGCCAATCCCGCACGATCTCCCGGAACATGACCGCCACGCCGTAACACAGCACAAGCACAAGCGGGATCAATACCTCGCCTCCGACGGCGTAATATCCGCGCCAGCGCAAGGCATAGACCGCTCCGGCCTTGTACAGCAGCACGCCAGCTAAAATCAGAAACCCGTACCATGCTGCGGTCCGTCGCTTTTTCCGCTTCCGGCATTGGGCTTGTCCTCCGGCATTCCGTCCAAACTCTATCTTTTCCACTGATTCGCGCTCCTCCCCCGCCGCTAAAATTCGCCCCTCTGCGGGCATTTCCGCCAGTGCGGCACAAAGGCAAGCGGCGTGTTCAATCTTTGCTCCTTCGTCTGTACTTCCTCCGGCGTTGCCTCTCGCCCGGAAATCATCTCCCCCCGCTCCTCGTCGTAGAACCGGTCCATTCCTTCCCCTTGAATCACAAACGCCGGGGACGGGTCTACGGGGACATATTTTTCCTTTATGTACAACCAGATAATTTCCCGCCTGCATTCTCTGCAATAGCCCATACGCTCACCACCCGCTCTTTCCGTCAAACCGCGCCTTAGTCACCGCAATAGGAAATTCCTCTATTTCGCTTGCCCACAGGCAGGACCCCGGCCCGTTCAGCCGCTCCCAAATCAGCGGGAACCCGCCTATCCCGTCAAAGAGACTTGCCATAGCGGCGTCCCGCTCGTAACAGGCGCACAGACGTTTCAGCACCCATTTCCACGGCGGTAAGGCGATAGAATTTCCCAAGGCCTTGTACCGGGCGCTGTCGCTGCTCACCTTATAGAGCTTCCCTACACTGTCCGTCCACGGTCCTATATCGGTCCATCCGTCCGGGTAGCCCTGGAGGCGTTCACATTCCAGCGGCGTCAGTCGGCGCACTGTTTCGCCAATCCTTACCGGATGTATGTAATTATAGGAATATCCTCCATTTTCCTTTTCCTGGAGTGTTCCACATAAATCTCCGTTTTCTCTCCGGTTGCGGCTGGTCTGGACTGCCGCAACCGTCTGTTCGTGGTTGCAGTTTAGCGTAGGACATACGTCCCGCATGACTTCCGCCCCAGCCTGGCCGGTTGCTATCACAATAGCCGTGTAGTCCGTCACCCGGCTTTGGTGGTCCCCGGTCAAAGTACAGGCGATTTTCCCGTCGCCGTTCCCTCTGGCGCCATATACCGCCGACGTTTGCTCCGCTGGCAAGGTGGGCGCCGTTTCTTCCTGGAAACCTACACCCTTTGCTCCCGCTCCTGCTTTATGCTCAAAGCCTGCGCATATAATGCCGCTTCCAACTCCGGCGGCAGCTTCTTCCCCCGGCGTTCCGCCCGGCGCAGAATCCCCGCACACGCTTTCGCGGACAAATAGTATTTCGGGTGCGGCATGTCCTCCAAAATCTGCGACAAGCGCGATTCTGCGGCGACGCTGGGGCACTCCCCAAAACTGCGCGTTGAGAACTCGGTAGGCGACGGACCAGCCGTCCCCCATCCAGCAGTCAGCCAGCGGCCACTTTCCTTTTGGAGGTAATGGAACGTCGGGCGCGTCCGGCTCCACGATCCGGATCGTTTCTTTGAGGACCGCCCGGAAATCTTCTCCTTTGTTTGAGCTAAAGGCTCCTGGGACGTTTTCCCACACCATGAACCGGGGCCGAATAAACTGACCTGTCCGTCCTCTTCGTACATCCGCTTCCCTCATTTCTTTTACGATCCTGATCTGCTCCATAAACAAGCCGCTCCGCGCCCCGGCAAATCCGGCCCGTTTTCCCGCGACGGATAAATCCTGGCTGACAGGGTGAACCACCAATGACCACATCAACAGCCGGAACGTCATACCCACTGATTTTCGCAATGTTGCCTAAATGCTCCACCTGAATCACCCCCTCTTCGGGTCATACTTGTAAAAATCTGGCTCAGCCCGAAAAATCAAGCGGTTGTTGCACCACCTCTGGAGCAAGCGGATTTCCTTTGGCGCGTTGGGCTTATCGTAGATCATGACATATGGGTCATACCCCATATCCCGCAAAGTATCAATCCGGTGCAGATTTTCCTCCATGGTGGTGTCATAGTTGGTCAGGACATAGACCGTTGCGTATTTGCCATGCGGTTTCCGAGCCGCATGTTCTGCGTAGAGACGCAGCCCTTCCAGAACCGCTGCGCTCTGTCGCATGAAATCCCAGGCAAAGTGAACTTCTTTCAATTTGATGGTGTTGATCGCGGCTATGTTCTCCTCCGTCAGCAGACGGCAGTCCAGCCCTTGCGTGAAATCCACCCACGCGCCGCTCTGTGCAAGCTTGCCCAGCAGTTCCATATGGTCCGGACAGGCCAGCAGATTAGGGTCCAGGAGTTTGATGTACTTCTGTCCCCGCCACCACTCAGACAGGTCCGCCACCTTCCGGCTGGCGCAGCCCTCTTTCCTGGAGACGATGCAGAAAGAACATCCGCGAAAGCACCCCCGCGTCAGGAATCCGTAGGCGGTTTCGCGCGTCAGGTCGGGGTATAGGGAGTAGTCTGGGTAAATATGCTCCACTTCGTCCGGCAGGCGGTTGTTAAGGCCGTACCCCGTTCCGCCCTTGATAATCTCGCTGGCGTTCAGCGGCTCCGGGATGTCCGGGGAATACGTCTCGTCAAAAACTTTGCTCATGTACACCCGGTCATACTCCCCAAATCCCCACCACCATTCCACCGCATCCCCCCTGGCCTTGTGCCATGCGGACAGCTTCATCAGCGCCAGGTTCGGGAAGTTGTGAGAATCCACGTCGATAAGGCCGATTTTCATAGGCCCTCACCCCCAAAAGAAGTAGCTCCGCCACAGTTCCCCATACGGCACTCCTGCGATTCTTGCTGCTCTTGCCACGCTCCCGGCTTCGTTCCGGCTGATTCCCTTTGACATAAGCAATTTTATAAAACGTCTCCGGCCCTTACAGCGCCAGCGCTTCAGCTCTTTGAAATTCGTCTTAAACTCCATCTGCTGAAGCGTTAGCATACACTCCGGCTTCGGCATATCCGCTGGCACCGTGATTTCCGCCAGCTCGATTTCTCCCCGCGCAATCGGCTTGTCGCCCAGGTACAGCGCGCAGTCATTCAAATCGACCTTACTTTCCGTCCCCATGATTCCCCTCCTCCCGCTCCATCTTCGGACACCACGCCGGAATGTATGGAAAAAGCCGCTCAGTTCCCATATGGTATCCCTGACGCGGCCCCGGTGCGAAACAGCGATATGCTGTCGCTTCTTTTAGAGACGTTCCCATTTTCCATATCTCCGTCCTGATATACTCGCATCCCTCGCATGTCCGGGAGAAGTCCGCGCAGCGGGCAGTCGTCGCAATCATAGCCCGTCCATCCACTCTTTCACGATACAGTCCCGACAATCGCAGCCACTCCTGTTGCAGTATTCGCAAAAGATACTATTTTCGCCCGTATCATCCACATACCCGGCCAAAATTGCCCGAAAGTCCGGGATATTCACAGGACGCCCAGTCCCCAGCTTTTCCAGAACCACCGCCAAGTAGTGGGCAGCATCCCAGTATCCGAAAACCTCCGCCTTGCCGACGGGCTCCATCTTATCCGGGTCCAAGTCACAAATAGCCACACATCCGCCCTCGGCATTCGGCTCCCAATTTGGTTCGGTCCTCTCCACCACATTGTCTGCTTCATCCACTTTTGTCATTCCCAAATAGAAGTTTCCCCGGCCAATAAAAATTGCGTTCATCCTTATCCCCTCCTGTCATCTCCCGACGTTCCCCTGAAAATTACGACCATACTCGGAAACGGGGCCGCGTCCCCAGGTTTTCCGTTAACCTGAAATCGGAGGCGGCCTTTGATGAACCGAATTTCCGCCTTGTGATAGATGTACTGATGAAAAGCGATGGTATCTGTCCGGGCCGGAATGAGCAGAACCACCACGGCCCCGGGACGCTGCCCCTCCCCGGCGGCTTTTCTGATCCATGCCTCCTGTCCGGGGTTGTCCTTGGTACGCCGTGAATAAGGCGGGTTGCAGAATACCGCTCCCCCCCTTGGAGCAATCCACGGCCTGGAAAGGCCGTCGTCCTCCGGCGTGAAGTAGTCCGTACATTTAGCCGTCTCCGGCGTGGCGCATACGTCCAAGGTAAAACGGAATTCCTGGTCGAGCGCCGCGAACAGCTCCGGCGGCGTCTCCCAATCGTCACGATTGGAGGAGAATAAAACCTTATTCATGTCCCGCCCCCAAAGGTTCCGTACATTATGGTTCGGCTTCCATCCATAAGATTTCGTCTCCATCGCCGTATACGCTATAGCTGCTTACCACGAATCTGACCGTTGTTTCGCGGTTTCCGCCATATGTGATCGGATTTTGCAAGAAATCCAGAAACCGCCCCATGATGACATGTTTTACCGCATGTAATCCAATTCTTCGCTGAACACAGTCCATGTACTGAATTGCCTCCCGGATTTCGATCCGTCTCAATTCGCCCTGCTTTTCCAGCGTAATTCGCGCGTCTTCCAAGCTCTTAAAAGTAAGGCTCATTTTCGAAATTTCGTAAATTCCGATAACGTTCTCGCGTCCCCTTGGCAAGTCTACTCTGGTAACATTTTCAAGTTGTGTTCCCTGCCCGGTCTCGCTTCCGTCTATGTAAGCTTTGAATGCAACGCAATCTCCGCAATTTCCTTGTGCTTCTCGTTCTTTCCTTTCCAGCTCCTCGATCTCCGCAACCGCGTGAATGCAGTTGAGATGGAATCCGGTAACCCTGCCCTTGCTCACATCGGCTTCTATTCTCCGCAAAATGGCTTCCTTCGCCTTTGCAAGCAGTTGCATTTCATCATGATTCATATCCGATCTCCTCTCACTGCCGGACTTCCGGCTGCTGGCAATTTGGGTTTGGCCTTACGCCGCGCACAGTAACCCGAAGCCCCGGAAACATACTGGAGACCGCCGCCGCAAAACTTTCGGCCCAGATTCTCCCGTCCAGATGCCCGACAAATTCCGCTGTGATGTCAGTTGCACCCGGTTTGTTTTTTCTGGTATTCAATGTGAAAATCTCCTTCCCGCCTTGATACCAATACTGTAGGATGGTCAGCACGACGCTTTCAGCATCCGAAAAATCTGAGAAATCGCCCAGTATTCCGGGTCAAGCACTACGTCAAGAGTTTCTGTCATTAGTACTACGATTAAAATTACGCAGATGATAGTCACCACTGTCAAACAAGCCTCTGCGAGAATGAATGCCGTTTCTCTGCCGCAAGAATCCAAATCATTCCAGGCAATTTCACACAAAGTACCATCCTCACGCTTTTTCAAAAAACCCTATAGGTGTACACTGCCCAGATGGCGATCAACGCAATGCAAACAATAATTCCAACAATCCCTTTGATAGCTTCTGCCCACGCATGGTCGATCAAAACATTGTAAAGCTTTTCCGCTGTAGTCCCCAGCTTATCTGCCAGGATTTCAACCGCCTGCGTTATGTCATCGCCTTTCATAACTTCCTCCTGTCTCAGTATTAGCCGATACCATCAATCCCAATAATCGTTCCGCTTGCGGAGCTGACCTTGGGAAGGACGCCGTCCCAATGCTCAAACTTGATTTTCTCAATCAATTCAGGCGTCAGGGATGCAGCAACTTGTTTGTTTGCCGAAGCCTCCGCTTCCGCCGCAATACGCACCACATCAGCGGCGGCCTCCGCTTCGATCACATCCGTCTGCGCCTGAATCTCAGCGGCCTCCTTGTCCTTCTGCGCCTGAATAATGGCGACTTCGCGATCCTTCTCCGCCTGGACCTTTGCAGTCTGTGCTTCAATGTTGGCAAGCTCCAACTCTTGCTGCGCTGTGACCTTCTTCTGAATAGCCGCCGCTGTTTCCGCATCTACCGAAATATCCGTAAAGTTCACAGTATCAATAATGATACCGTATTGGTTAAATTTCTCCCGCAAATATGTATCCAGTTCCGCATTGATTGCTGTGCGTTTGTCACCGAAGATATCCGTAACCGGATAATTGGCGGAAACCTCCTGCGTCCAGGCAATGACTTTCGGCTTAATGAATGTATCCTTGATACTCTCGCCGGACTTGCCCTTGAAGGTTACAAACGTATTGGCCACGCGGGCCTCGTCGAAGCGGTAGGAAAATTCAAGGTTAACGCGCACCGTCTTGCCGTCAGAGGTAGGAATGCTGAAGCTCTCATCATCTTTGGAATCGCCCTTTTTCTCAGCGGTCAAATAAGACTGCTCAATGCCGATGGAGTAGGTAGTGACTTTCTTCGTCGGGGACACCAGGTGCCAGCCCTGCGTCAGGATCTCACCATCCACGCCGCCGTTCATGTTGTAGACCACGCCGACGTAGCCAGCCGGAACACGTTCCAGACAGAAAATCGCGCCGGCCAGGGCCAGGATCATAACCACGGCCAGCAGGATTGCGCCAAGCTTACCTTTTCTCATTTCAAATCATCCTCACATTCTTTAGATTTTTTGGGTTCTTCACCGTTAATTTCTTTCTTCGCGTCATTGAACAGCTTCAGCCCGAAACTGCCAATTCCCTTGAATGCAAAGCTAAGGCAGAACCAGACAAAAACCAGTCCAATCACGATAAGAAACCAGAAAACAATATTCACTTTCCTTTGAATCTTCCTTTCCCGCCGTCCCCAACGGGCGGCCATTTTCACGCCCCGGCCCGCTCCTGCCGGGGCTTCCAATTCCCCCTTCCTTCTGCTATACTTTTCTCGGGCGGCGTTGCCGCACCGCAGAAACTGGTAGAAAGGAGAGACTGTTATGAATGTCTATCACGTTGGATTGTCAGGAGTAAAAGATGTTGCCGCCCGCAAGAAAGCAACAGACCTTGTGTTCTCTGCATCCCAAATCCCGACATACAACATAACCGCCGATGAATACCGGATTCTAACTGAACTCACGCCCGAAGCGTTTCGTGCTTTGCCCTGGCCGGACGGCTGTACCTTCCGGTTCAGGTGATTTCCTCGCGTTCCCAGCGAATTTGCTCCGTTTCCGGGTCACAGACAATCGTGACCCGGAATTTCTTTTTCCCTTTGATTTGCAGCATTTCGCTCAATACTGCCAAAACTACGGGAACCCACTTGAAAGAATCTGCTTCAAAGCTACCGCGCGTTACGGCTAAGAATTTGCCAGTTTCCTTTACCCAGTTATTGTCTGTCATATCTTGTTTTCTTGCCAATGTCCTTCATCTCCTCCCTCACGCCTCAGCCCGCTCCCGTGCCGTCTGCGCCTCCAAAAGCCGCTCTTTCGTACTCATGCCATTGATAAACGCTTCAGCAATCGCAGCAGCGATTATTCGCTTATCCGGTTGTGTGCATTTAATCAACGAAGCGAGCCGTCCGGCATCCGCCAGTTCAGGCGTATACGTTGTTGCGTTCATTGCGTTGCCTCCTTTCTGTTTTCATTGTGAATATAATAATACACGCCGTGGATTTTGTCAAGAGGATTTCTCAAATATTTGTTGACAATGTGTATTTTGTGTGATATGCTCATCTTGCAAAGGAGGTGGTTTATATGGAGATAGCTAACAGAATTTTCAGTTTAAGAAAGTGTGTCGGTCTGAATCAAGAATCCTTCGGAAAACGTATAGGAGTTACTCGCTCTGCCGTGTGTAACTACGAAAATGGAAGCCGCTCCATAGGTGAGCAGGTAATTCTTTCTATTTGCCGAGAGTTCAATGTATCGGAGGAATGGCTGCGGACAGGCAAAGGGGAAATGCTTGTCCCGAAAGAAGAAGACGCATTAGACGAACTCGTAAAACAATACGGCCTGTCTGACGGCGACCATATGCTGATTGAAAAATTTTTAAAATTGAAATCCGCTGAACGGCAGGCTGTTATAGCCTATATGCAGGATGTTGTCTCCGCGCTAAATTCTGGGGCAGCATATAATGATCCAGTTGCTGTTGCAAAAAACGAAACAACCTCGCAGGCCGAGCCGGACTTGGCGGCGAAGGTTGCGGCGTTGGAGCGGCAGAATAAGGAGCTTGCCGCAGAGATAGCCGCCCTGAAGGAAGAAGACGAATTAAACTGGCCGTCCGATACCGAAAACCTTGCTTAAAGTATTAAGCCAAGAGCCACGACCCCTAAAAGTTGCCCTGTTACCGCCAGGGCAACTTTTCCTTTTGCAATGCCCGTAATAGAAAGTGCAAGCGCAGAAAGCGCTACCACAAGTATGCGTGCATTCACTACCTCTCACCTCCTCCCTCACGCCCCCACCCGCTCCCGTTCCATCCGGTCAAGCATCTTCTGGGCATTCATACCGTTGATAAACGTCTCTGTCACCAGTTCGACGATGGGCCGCTTGTCCAAGGGGAGCTGTTCGAGTCTGTCATAGATTCTCCCGGTCTGGGCCATAACCTCCGGTGTATAGATTGTGGTATTCATGGTGCCGCCTCCTTTCTTTGACTGTGTGAACAGTATATATCACTTTGCTACATTTGTCAAGAGTAATTTGTTTGACTGTGCGAATTGATATTGACAGAGTGAATATTTGATGATATTATTATGTTAAGCATTGGAGGTGATTTTTTTGACATTGGGCGAACGCATAAAAAAAGTGCGCAAGGAAAAAGACCTTACGCAACGCGAGTTTGGCAGACTTATAGGAATTAAGCCCAATAGCATTTCCCTTATAGAATCAGGGGATAGAAATGCTTCTGAACAGGTTGTCTTGTCCATCTGCCGTGAGTTCAATGTATCGGAAGAGTGGCTGCGGACAGAGGAAGGGGAAATGTTCATCCCGGAACCCTGCGACGCACTGGAAACATTCATTCGTGAACGGAAACTTTCGCCGTCTGACCGGGTGCTGATTCAAAAGTTTGCCGCATTGGATGCACAGAGCCGCCAAGCGGTAGTAGATTATGTGATAACCGTATCAGACGAAATTCTAAAAGCCAGACCCGCGCCGGTTTCAGACGCCGGCAAAGATATTTCTGTCCTTACCCCGGCCCCGGACATTATGTCGGAGCTTACAGAGCTGAAGCGTCAGAGCAAAGAGAAGGATAAGCAGCTTCAGGAGCTTGCCGCAGAGATAGCCGCCCTGAAGGAAGAAGACGAATTAAACTGGCCGTCCGATACCGGAAACCTTGCTTGAGGTTGGTCAAAAAATAAGCCCCGGCGAACCGGGGCCAGATAAATCAATATCAGGATGATTTTGAGAGGATATGTGATTATGCCTAAAGAAAAGAAACCGCAGAAAGAACCGTCTTTGCCGACCCGCGCCTCCGGTCCTGTCGATATGTTCGGCTGCTGCTCCAAGTATCTGTCGTGTTCGGACGCGGGGCGCTGTCTGCATTCCGACCCGGTTGTTTCCAAGAGCTGTCTTTACCGTAAAAATCTGGACGCCGGACAGTGTTTCTACGGAAAGAACGCCGCCGGTTTCTCGCAGGAAACATACCAGGAATTGGAGCGCACCATCTCTATGCTCTCCGAAAAAGAACTTGAAGCATTTCTTTTTATAACCAAGACCTTCCGTATTATGCAGGTGGCGCAATTCTGCGTATACGATTCTCCTGAACTGCACGTTATTGCGGACCGTTTCCCTTATACCCTACAAGACAGCGCTTCATATATTCTCTCCTATTTTCGTTCCGACGCGTTTTTTCAGGCGATTCCCGAAGATGGCGGACAGCGCGAGCACTGTCAAAAAGAGATGTCGGTTGAAAAAGAAAAGTTTGCAAAAGAACATCCCGCCGGCACAAAATAAGCCCGGCAAGATAAAAACCTCACCGGACAGGCGAAAGGAGCATACAGCATGAATACTAATTTAGCGTACAAAGATGACGCTTGGGAAAAGCGTCGGGAGGAATTGATTAACGGCGAGGTTGTGATGTCCCCCCGGCCCTCTGTGAATCACAGCAGGGTATCAGGCAATATCTACCGGCTTTTCTCAAACTATTTGAATGGCCGCAGATGCGAACCTTTTGGAGACGGCGTTGACGTCTATCTGGACGAGAATAATCAGTTCGTCCCCGACGTTATGGTGGTCTGCGACACGGAAAAGATCAAGCCGGACGGTGTGTACGGCGCTCCCGATCTGGTGGTAGAAGTCCTCTCCCCCAGCACGGCGCGGAATGATAAGACCTGTAAGAAAAATGTGTACGCCCGTTGCGGGGTTCTGGAGTATTGGATTGTTGATCCTTCTGGCAAATCCCTTGAAGTCTACCGCGCAAATGGAACTGAATTTATCCTTCACGATGTTTACGCGCTTCATGAGGGCTGGGAGTTGGCGAGGATGACCGAGGATGAGCGGGCGGCGGTCGTGACCCATTTCAAGTGCAGTCTGTTTGAAGACCTGGACATTTCCCTGGAGGACATTTTTTACCGCACGTTCTAAGCAAAAAGGAACCGCCCCCGGTGTTACCAGCACCGAGGGCGGCAAGTGAAACAATACCGGGGCAGGCCCGATAATCGCTCCAAAGCAAAGTGATTATACCACCTGTCCCTGGGTTGTTGCAACCATTTTTTGAAAGGACAGGTGTAATTTTATGCCCAGAAAGAATCAACTCGCTCCAGTACGCCGCGCGGCATTGTACATCCGGGTATCCACAGAAGAACAGGCGATGCACGGCTATTCTCTGGACGCCCAGCGGGAGGCGCTGACGCACTACGCGCGGAACCACGGCATGGAAATAAGCTCCATCTACATTGACGATGGGGTCACCGCCCGGAAGAGCTTTCGCGTCCGGCCACAGTTTAACCGGATGCTCCAGGACGTACAGGCGGACAAGCTGGATATCATCCTCTTTATCAAACTGGACCGCTGGTTCCGGAACGTCTCCGACTATTACGAAGTGCAGAAGATTCTGGACGCGCACAATGTAGACTGGGCGGCGACGGAGGAACAATACGACACCACGACCGCGAACGGGCGGTTAAATCTGAATATCCGCCTTGCCATCGCGCAGGACGAATCCGACCGTACCAGTGAGCGCATCAAATTTGTATTCCAGAACAAGATTGCGAGGAAAGAGGCTATCACCGGCAGATTCCCGCCCGGCTTCAGGATTGAAAACAAGCACCTGGTCCTCGACCCGGAGAAAGTGGGCATCATCCGGGAATTATTCCAGCACTACGCCGAGCACGGGAGCAAGCACGGCGCGGTTTTGTACATACATGACACCTACGGCCTGTCAATAGACCGGCATACGTTCCAAAAGATGCTCCGCAATCCGTTATATAAGGGCGAATACCGGGGGGTACCGGATTATTGCGAACCGCTGATTGCCCCGGAACTGTTTGACCGTCTGCAAACCGCGCCAACCGTGCGGGCCGCACCGACGGGGCGGGTGTATTTATTTTCCGGTCTGGTGGTCTGCGCCTGCTGCGGTCAGCACATGAGCGCCCGTTTTAACCGCAACAAAACCGGCAGTACGAATATTTATTACCGCTGTAACAATTACTCCAATTTCAAGGAATGTGAAAACAGCAAAATGGTGAATGAGAAAAACATAGAAGAATGGCTTCTTGAACATATAGGGGAAGAAATTTCCGGATTTCTTTCGGAGTACGAGGTACAGCGGATACAACGGCAAAAACCGCAGACAGACAGCGCCGTAATCAAGCGGAAACTGGACCGGCTAAAGGAATTGTATGTCAATGAGATCATAGACATGGAAACCTATAAAGCTGACTATGCGGTGTATACCGCGCAGTTAACGAAGCTGGAGCAGCCTGAACCGTCGGTAAGCACGGCGGATATAGAAAAACTCCGTGAACTTCTCCGCTGTGATTTTAAGACAGCCTATGCGTCCATGGACCGCGAAGCCAAGCGAATCCTATGGCGCGGCACGCTCAAGGCGATCTATGTAGCCGCTGATAAACGCATCTCAATTTCGTTTGCCTAATTAGGGTACTAATGCTTCATACCCTGGCTCTTTGCTCATGTGGGATAAAGAAGTAAAAGAAGTGTAAAAAATTTTGCCGTTCCCTGTCCGGCTGACTGCCGGACGGGTCGGGCTTTAGTCGGGCAATTC
>JAAWHG010000010.1 GCA_022795735.1 Oscillospiraceae bacterium | reverse complement strand
ATTGCGCCCGGCCCAACGGAGGCCCGCGGCTTTGCCAACGTCTCATTGCGCTCCCCCCCTTCCAACATTTATCAAAATGTACACTTTTTGATAAATGTCCCCTGCGGCGGTCCGAGAGAAAATCTCGCCATTTTCTTTGTGTGATTTGTTGAAAAAAGCCTTGCAATTACAGGTGAATTGTGGTAATGTATATAGCATCAAACGGCTGTCAAAAAGTGTGCTTTTTGATAGCAAAGCAAAGAAATCAGAATATAGGACCCCAAAAAGGAAAACGCTTTCAGGAATAAGACCTGAAAGCATTTTTGCTATATGGGGAATTTCTTACCTGAGATTGATCTCTGCGTTACGCCGTGCGTAGCGCAAAGAGGAACCGCTGATTCCACCCGCGCGCATTTGGGGGAATCAGCAGTTCCTTCAACGATCTGTCAGGAAAGAGACGGAACGTGTAACCGCATGTCAAAAGCTTTCGTCTCCATAGAGTCCAAATGAAGAAAACACCGCCTCGGCGCAGTCGTCGTATTTCCCGCCCAAACCCTGGCGGACCGAGAAAACCAAGGCATAGTAATAGTCCCCGTCCTTCACCAGAGAGGCTTGGGAAACATACTCCCCCTCGTCGGAGGAAGAGGCCCAGGCAAATCGGTATTCGGGCAGGCCAAAGCGTGTGGTTTCCAGCACGCTCAGATCGGTTTCGCCAAAACCCGAGACCTGACGGATGGCGTCGTCCAAGGACGCGGCGGATAGGGCGTCGCTGAAAATCTCATAGTCGCCGTTCTCGCCGACATAGAGACTGCGGTTTTTGGCGGACAACGGTTCCATGGAGGCGTCGTCCGGGACGCCATAGGTGATGACATAGGGCGGTTCCACCATGGCTGAGACCTGAAGGACGGCGTCATCGTCAACGGTCTCCCAGTCCGGTTCAGCCCGGCAGCCGCACAGCAGTCCGCACAGAAGCAGGGAACACAGCAGAATCTTGCGCATAGAAATACCTCCCGGGAATGGATTCGGAGGCGCGTCCATGAAACAAACCCAGAAGCGCCGCCGCCTGTTCCTAATCAATGCGCCGGAGGGCGGCATTATGTGTTCCGAGCGGTATTTTAAATTGCCGGGCAAATATTATGAGCTGGCCTTTTCCACCAGCACCCACCCGGCCTTCTCTGAGCGACAGGTTTCGCCTCGGAGGCAGCGCAGCATCAGCTCGGCGGCCATGCGTCCCAAATTGTTCTCGCCGTGGGAGAGGGAGGTGACGGGCACCGGACAGAGGTCGCTGAGGGGGCTGTTGTCAAAGCTGACCACCGCGAGCTCGCCGGGAATGTCCACGCCCTTTTTCCGCAGCGCGTTCACCAATTGGGTGGCGATCTCATCGTTATAGCAGACCACCGCCGTGCAGCCCTCCAGCACCTTTTCGGCCCGGTCCCAAAACTCTCCTGCCGTCAGCAGCTCCTTGAGGCTGGTGTCGTACCAAAATACCCGGCGGTCGTCCATGGGCAGCTCCAGATCGCGCAGTTGGGTCATGTAGCCCTCATAGCGTTGGAGGCCTTGAATGTCGTCGCTTTTGAACATGCCAGCGATGTTGCGATGCCCCTTTCGGTACAAATATTCCACCAGCATTCGCCCGCCGCCCCGGTTGTCGTCCAGCACGGACAGGGCCCAGGGGAGATCGGGGTAGATGCCGTGCAGGAAGACAACCGGCAGCCCACGATCCCGCAGCTTTTGATAGAGGTCCTGGTTGGGGTTGGGGAGGACGGTTTTGCTTCCCTCAATCAATACGCCGTCCACCGACAGATCGAGCAGCTGGCGGAGCAGCCGGCGTTCCATATCCACCTGGTTGTGGGTGGAGAAGAGAAGCGGCATGCAGTTGCCAGCTGCGAAAACGTGCTCCATCTCCCGCAGAATGCCGGGGAAAATATAGTCGTTGATATAGGTTGTAATGACGGCCACCGTGGTTCGGCGGCTCTTGGCGGGAGTCTGACGGGGGAGGAGGCGGGAACCGCTGCCCTGACGCCGTTCGATCAATCCGTCATCCACCAGCAGGGCGAGCGCACGGCGCACCGTTTGCCGGCTGGCCTGAAAGGCCTCGGAGATGGCAAACTCGGTGGGCAGAGCGCCGTCGTATGTCCCCGCCTCGATTCGGGCGCGCAGTTCGGCGGCAATTTGTTGGTATTTAAAGGCCATTGCTGTTGTCTCCTGTTGTAGTTTCAGTACAAATTATAGCGTAAAACTTCCGCGATTGCAAGAATTTGTATGTATTTTAAAGGGAGCCAGCCTCCTTTTTGTCTTTTTTTCTAAAAGCAGCGCGAGCATTTATTGCATATTTCACAATTCTGTCGCGGTATCCTTGACATATCATTACTCAATGTTGTATAGTATAGGCACAAATCCGAGCAGCATCGGATGAACAATATTTTCAGAAAGGATCGAAAATGGAAATGAAGAAAATTCTCGCATTGACCCTGGCGCTGTGCTTGGTCCTTGGCCTGGCTGCTTGCGGCGCAAAAGAAGACAAACCCGCCGAGCCCGCCGCTCCGGCCGAGCCTGCCACCGAACCGGCTACAGAACCCGCCACTGAGCCCACCGAACCGGCTGCCGATTCCGAGCCCCAGCCGGCTCCCGACGCTGAGGGAGAGCCCGCCCCCGCGCCTGCGGAAGGCCCCATCAAGGTCGGCGTCATCAACAACGACCCCAACGAATCCGGTTACCGTACCGCCAACGACAAGGCCATGCGTGACACCTTCACGGCTGAAAATGGCTACGAGGCCACCTTCTACAACAACAACGACGCTGCCCAGCAGATTGCCACCGCCCAGCAGATGATTCAGGACGAGGTGGACTTCCTGCTGCTCTCCCCCGGTTCCACCACCGGTTGGGACACCGTCCTCCAGGACGCTCAGGCCGCCGGCACCCGCGTCATTCTCTTTGACCGTATGCTCGAGGCCGACGAGAGCCTGTACGCCGCCGCCGTGGTTTCCAACATGCCCGAGGAGGGCGAGACTGCTGTGCAGTGGCTGGCCGACCAGGGGCTGGAAGAGTACAACATCATCCACATTCAGGGCCATATGGGTTCCGACGCCCAGTTGGGCCGTACCGGCGCTCTCGATGAGAAGGTTAACGCCGAGGACAACTGGAACTACGTGACCCAGCAGACCGCTGATTGGGACGAGGCCACTGCCAGAACCATCACCCAGTCTGTCATCGACTCCGGCAAGCCCTTCAACGTGATCTACGCCGAGAACAACGGCATGGCTCGCGGCGCTGTGGCCGCTCTGGACGCCGCTGGCATCACCCACGGTGTGGATGGCGATGTCATCGTCATGGGCTTCGACAGCGACAAGTGGGCCTTTGAAGAAGTGCTGGCTGGCCGCTGGAACTACATGGGCCTGTGCAACCCCCTTCAGGCCGAGACCGTTGACACCATCATCAAGGACCTGATGGCTGGCAAGGAGCCTGCTGAGAAGATCATTTACACCCCCGAGCAGGGCTTCGACGCGGCTACCCTCACCCAGGCTGATGTAGACATGTACGGTACCTAATTCTTCTAGCGTACTAACAGGACATAGCGTTCGTGCGCGGTACGGCATTGTGCCGCACCGCGCACGATTTTCTTTTCCAGGCAGTCGATCTTCCGCAGGATGACCCTGCGGGATTTATAAATGCAGCGGGCGGTCCAGCCCGCGCTTTTGAAAAAAGAACGGAGGCGAACCCATGCAAAAAGGCGCAGTATTGGAAATGCACGGCATCTGCAAGTATTTCCCCGGCGTCCGGGCATTGCAGGACGTGGATTTCACCCTGCGAACCGGCGAGATTCACGCGCTCATGGGTGAGAACGGCGCCGGAAAATCCACCCTGATTAAGGTGCTGACCGGTGTTTATGGCAAGGACTGCGGCGAAATTCACATCGCCGGGCACGAAGGTCCTGCCGTTATCCGTTCCCCCCAGGACGCCCAGAACATCGGCATCAGCACCGTGTACCAGGAGATCACCCTCTGCCCCAATCTGACGGTGGCCGAGAACATGTTCATCGGCCGGACAAAGGGGATTGGAACAAACTGGAAGATGATGAACCGGCGCACCAGAGAGATTTTGGACTCTCTGGGAATCCCCGCCACGCCCAAGCAGCAGCTTGGGTCCTGTTCCATCGCGGTGCAGCAGATGGTTGCCATCGCCCGCGCGGTGGACATGGAGTGCAAGGTGCTCATTCTGGACGAGCCCACCTCCTCCCTGGACGAGCAGGAGGTGGAAAAGCTCTTTGGACTCATGCGCGACCTGCGGGCCAAAGGGGTCGGCATCATTTTCGTCACCCACTTCCTCGATCAGGTCTACGCTGTCTGTGACCGCATCACAGTCCTGCGCGACGGGCAGCTTGTGGGCGAGTACGTCATTGAAGACCTGCCCCGTGTCCAACTGGTTTCCAAGATGCTGGGCAAGGATTTGGACGATATGGCCGACATCAAAAAGGAGTCCGGCATTGACGAAAGCGTTGTCCTGGAGGGCACGCCGGTGCTGGAGGCCAAGGGGCTTTGCAGCAATGCCGGCATCAAGCCCTTTGATTTTTCCATCCAAAAGGGAGAGGTCAACGGCTTTACGGGCCTTTTGGGCTCGGGCCGCAGCGAATGCGTCCGCGCCATTTTTGGCGCCGACCGGGTTACCGGCGGCGAGGTGCAGATGGACGGCAAGAGCGTGAAGATCAAAAAGCCGTTGGACGCCATGAAGAACGGCATCGGCTATCTTCCCGAGGACCGCAAAGGGGACGGCATTGTAGGCGACCTCAGCGTCCGGGAAAACATCATCCTGGCGCTCCAGGTATTGAAGGGTTTCTTCAAGCCATTTTCCAGGAGCCAGGCCGAGGCCTTTGCCGACGAGTACATCAAGCTGTTGGAGATCAAGACCGCCTCGTCTGACACCCCCATCAAGTCCCTGTCGGGCGGCAACCAGCAGAAGTGCATTCTGGCCCGCTGGCTTTTAACCAATCCGGAATACCTGATTCTGGACGAACCCACCCGCGGCATTGACATCGGCACCAAAATCGAAATTCAGAAGCTGGTGCTCAAGCTGGCCAGCGAAGGCAAGAGCGTGACCTTCATTTCCTCCGAAATAGACGAGATGCTGCGCACCTGCTCCCGTCTTGTGGTTATGCGGGACCGGAAAGCGGTAGGCGAGCTGACGGGGGAGGACCTGACCCAGTCCAAGATTATGGACACCATCGCAGGAGGTGAGGCGAAATGAGCGAACAAATCAGAAAGCCGGAGGACAGCCTCTGGAAGCGTCTGACCCGGCAGCAGCTGTTCATTCCCGTGGCGGCGCTGCTCCTGCTGGTGGTCTTCAACCTCGTCGCGGACCCCTCCTTTTTTTCCGTCTCGATAAAGGAAAACAGCCTGGGCAACCCGGTCCTCAGCGGCAACATCATCTCCGTGTTGGACAACGCCTCAGAGCTGGTCATTCTTGCCATCGGCATGACCCTGGTGACCGCCTCTTCCGGCGGACAGGACATCTCGGTGGGCGCGACCATGGCCATCGCCGGCAGCGTCATCCTCCGGATGGTCTGCGGCGGGGAGGTTACGGCCGACACCTTACATATGCCCATTCTGCTGGCCGTTCTGGTCGGTATCGTGGTGAGCATGTGTTTCGGCGCTTTTAACGGCGCGCTGGTGGCCTATTTCAAAATTCAGCCCATGGTGGCGACCCTCATCATGTTTACGGCGGGCCGCTCCATTGCCGCCTGGATCAATAACAACCAGCTTCCCATCATGAACGATATTTCCTTTAAGTACGCCGGCACCTTCCTCCCCGGTATCCCGGTGCCCACCCCCATCTTTATCACGATCTTGATGATTGTGATCTTCTGGCTGATTCTCAAATTTACAAACCTCGGCCTCTATACCCAGTCGGTGGGTATTAACGCCAACTCTTCCCGTCTCAACGGCCTGAATCCCCAGATGATTAAGCTGCTGACCTACGTCATTCTGGGCGTGTGCGTGGCGGTAGCCGGTTTTATGCGGGTAAGCCGCAGCGGCAGCATCAACTATTCGCGTATCGCCGAAAACATTGAGATGGACGCGATCCTGGCGGTGGCGCTGGGCGGCAACGACCTCTCCGGCGGCAAGTTTAACATTTACGGCTCCATTCTGGGCGCCTATGTCATCCAGTTCCTCACCACCACCCTCTATAAGTATGACGTGCCCTCCACAGCCCTGCCTGCCTATAAGGCGGTGGTAGTCATTCTGCTGGTGGTACTCAGCGCCCCGGTGGTGCGCGAGCGGATGTCACGCATTAAGAAAGCCCCCGTAAAGACCGAAAAGGAGGTGGCTTGATATGGGAAGCGCTGTTGATAAAAACGGACGCTTGAAGGAAAGGACGTCCATAAGCGACACCAACCTTTTGCTCACCATCACCGTCGTGGTTTTCTTTGCCCTGTATCTATCGGCTGTCCTCCTCCTGGGCGGCGGCTTTACCAAGCCCCAAAACTTCCTCAACATTCTAAATAACAATGCTTCCCTCATCGTTCTGGCCTGCGGTATGAGCCTGGTTATGATTACCGGCGGCATCGACATCAGCGTCGGCGCGGTGACCTGCCTGGTTTGTATGGCCAGCGCCGTCAACCTCGAACAGCAGGGCGGCAGTATGTTCAGCATCATCGTCATCGCCTTGGGAATCGGCCTGGCTTTTGGCGCGGTTCAGGGCTTCCTGGTGGCCTATCTGGGGATTCAGCCCTTTATCGTCTCCCTGGCGGGCATGTTCTTCGCCAAGGGCATGACCACCATTGTCAGCAAGGAACCCGTGCGGGTAACCCATGAGGGCTTCCTGGCGGTCAAGGAGACCCGCATCACGGTCCCCGGCCTGGGCTCCAATAATAAGCTGGGCGAATACATCCCAGCCTATGTCGAGGTCGGCGTCATCGTGGCTCTGTTGGTGGTGGTGCTCCTCTTCTGCGTCCTGCGTTGGACCAAGCTGGGCCGCAGCTTCTATGCCGTGGGCGGCAACAACCAGAGCGCCAACATGCTGGGCATCAACGTCAAGCGGACCAAGTTCCTCGCGCACATCCTGTGCAGCCTTCTGGCCGGTCTGGGCGGCCTGCTCTACTTCCTTCATGTGGGGAGCGGCGACGTGGCGAACGGCGCGGGAGACGAGATGAACGCCATCGCGTCCTCCATCATCGGCGGCACGCTGCTGACCGGCGGCGTGGGCAACGTAATCGGAACCCTCTTTGGAGTGCTGTCGCTGAACACCATCAAGCGCATTGTCTCCTCGCTGGGCTTTGACGAGGCCTGGTGGTCCAACATCACGGTGGCCGCCATGCTCTGCCTCTTCCTGGTGATCCAGAGCATCGTGTTGCTGCGTAAGAAGAAATAAGCTGCCTGCCAGCGCCCACGGGCGTCTCAGGCTATATTAGGAAAGGGGCATATAAACATGTTGGAGGAATTGAAGCAGCAGGTTTTTGCGGCCAATATGGAGCTGCCCGCACGGGGCCTCGTGACCTACACATGGGGAAACGTGTCCGGCATTGACCGGGACAAGGGTCTGGTCGTCATCAAGCCCAGCGGCGTGGAGTATGAGGGCATGAAAGCCGAGGACATGGTGGTGGTCGATCTCAACGGTAAGGTGGTGGAGGGCAAGTACCGTCCCTCCTCCGATACCCCGACCCATATTGAGCTCTACAAGGCGTTCCCCATGGGCGGCATTGTACACACCCACAGCACCTATGCGGTGGCGTGGGCCCAGGCGGGGCGCGACATTCCCTGCTACGGCACGACCCATGCCGACTATTTCTACGGCGACATTCCCTGCGCGCGCATTCTGAGCGCGGATGAAATTGAGGATGGCTATGAGGAGGCCACCGGCAAGGTGATCGTGCAGACCTTCATTGACCGCTGTCTGGACCCCGCGTCGATTCCCGGCGTGATCTGCCGCACCCATGGCCCCTTCACCTGGGGCGAGGACGCCGCCGATGCGGTGTACCATGCTGTGGTGCTGGAGGAGGTCGCCAAGATGGCGATGCTGACCCGTCAGCTGGACCCCTTTGCGGAGCCGGCCCCGCGGCATATTTTGGACAAACACTATCTTCGTAAGCACGGCCCCGCGGCCTATTACGGTCAGGTCTGAGCCAAATAAAAAAATAACGCGCTGCACGAGCTGCAGCGCGTTATTTTTGTGACGAAATGTGATGAGCTACCGTCTCACCCCATCCATGCCGCCTGTGGATCGGTACTTAGGGAAGAGGCCAGGATAGCCAGCAGTTGTGCGGTGCGAGGTTTTTGCGGTAAATTTCTGTGAGCCAGGCGTTCCAGCAGCGCCCGGTTTTCCTGCCAAATGATGCAGCCTACTGTCCGAATGTTTCGTTCCACCGCTTTCCAATTCGTATTGTACTGCTTTGCTACTTCTGGATACAGCCATTTTGTTACCATGAGAAGCCTGTCTGGCTGCTTTGCACATAATGAGATTGCGTAAGCCGTATGAAAGAATCCGGTGTAATTCGCTGTTACTCCTAAACGATGCAGTAAGTTGTAGATGTCTGTTATAGCGATACTCATGGTGATACCAGAGTCAGGGCTTCAATCTGTTCTTCTTGAAGCTGCAAATCCTGAAGGTAGGCATCCCATAATTCCAACATAAAAATGCTGAATTCATCCCTGTCAAATTCCAGTGCCGCCATGATTTTAAGCAAGGTCAAAAGCTTTGGCAAATGTTCATGGCATTCCATCTGCTGAATACAGTTTCGTGTGAGCCCGGTTTTATCGGCCAAATGATCTTGTGAAATCTTCCTCTCTTTTCTTCTGGCGTATACCTTCTTTTCGAGTAACATAGTCACATTGGGATGGGCTGTACAGGTATTATTTAGTTTTAGCAATCTCAACACCTCCTCTTACGAGAAGGATATAGCAATTGCCAAATCTTAGCAGCCAATCCTACTTGGCATTGTAAAACATGACGAATTATGGCGGATTCATTTAGTAAATCCTCCTACTGCCAGTTTTGAGAACAGACTCTAAGAATTGTGCATTACCTTTATTTCTATATATGTAATGTTTTTTAGACACAGTTTTGTGACACTTCTGGAGATAAAATACAAAGACCTGACGCAGATTTTCCTGCGTCAGGCCTTTGTATGTAAATGTCATGGAGGTCTGAGATGTGTATATGTTAATAACTATTTGCAGAGAGATGCAGAAGAAGTTATTTTTCCGGTATCGGATCCCTGACTGTTACCAGCGTAGACGGTTGCAATTACGCGATAATAATGACCTGGTGTGCCATTAAAATAAAATGTATTCGCGAATAGATGTACACCATAATCATAGAATTCATCAGGATTGTCGTAACCATAGAGTGTATCATAATAGTGCCATGAACCACTTGAAGAATTTTTTTCCTCAATCGTTAGGGTTTGGACACCTATTTTATTCATGTCATCTACACCGTGTACAATTACATCCACGGACATATGGTCATTTCCCGTTGAATATACAGATATAGAATATGCAGCAAGATATTCGCTCGCACGCTCAGCAACTGCATTGACTGTAGTTACCATGGACACTAAAACACAAATAATAAGAAATAAAGAAATGGATGTTTTCTTTTTCATTTTGTAAATTTCTCCTTAATAGATGGAATCAATCATGTGCCGTACGTCATCTTCTGTAAGCTGGCCATTTAACAGTAAAGAATAACGACCGTCTACCCAATATGCAGTTATATTATCTATATTTGGAACTAAGGAATACGATTGACCATGTGCCTCGTAGTCTTCCCCACCTTGTCCTTTTTCGTAGGTGATAACTCTTTCATTAGAATAGGGGGTAATGTCAATTTGAAATCTCTTTTCTTCAGCAGTATATACGGCAGTAAAAATAAGGGCACCATCAACCGCAAAGACGTTAACAGAAGTTAAGGAAAATTCGGACGGTATCCACTTTGGCAGCTTTACATCCACATTGTTAAAATCCAAAGCTTCCTGTAGAGATTGATACGTGTAATCTTGGTTGGGTGGCAAAACCATATCTCCTGAAGGTGTTAGACGAAAAGATACAGTTTCGGCAAAGCGGAAAATGGACTCGAACGGATTTACTCCAAATGCGGTAGCGGCTACAATGAGAAGCGACAGCACAGCAACCAAAATACTGATAAAGCGGCTGGAGCGGTCAGCTTTTTTGCGCGGTTCCGTTTGCTGAGACTCAACGGCGTTGATAAGCTTGGCGAGCCCGGCTTCTTTATCAAACTTTGGTTTCTCCGGATGGAGTTCGCGTAATCGCGCGAAACAGGCTGACACAAGTTCCGAGTCCATTTGTGATTCTGTTGCAGCGCCAATATAATCATCTAACAGCTCAAAGAGCACGTCGCTCGAACTAGAATCCAAATGTTCAGATGCCAGCAGCTCACGCAACTGTTGTTCGCACGACTGGAAATCGTGCTTCTCTTGATGCATCACAAGACCTCCTAATCTATAAATGACGCGAGCATGCTATTTTGTGACAGCTCTGTAAAATTTCTTTTCACGGCTCTGCAATTTCTTATACGCTTTTACAGCTCTGGAAAAGCGCTGTCTGGCGCTGACTTCGCTGATACCGAGCCGTCGCGCGATTTCATCGTAATCCAGCTGTTCAACCGCGCGCAATTGCAGAATTTCGCAAAACTTTGCCTTCAGCCCGGGTGGAAATTCCAGCTCTTCTATATGTGGAAAGTCCATTTCGTAAGCGGCCAGATTCAGTATTTTTTCGTCCTCAATTGTGACTTCCCGGTGCGCTTTCATTTTGCGAAAATATGTACGAATCTGATTCCGCATGACTGTGTACAGCCACGCCCGCCTGCATTCCGCCGGAATGCTTTCTATTTTCTTACAAGCCAACATAAAAACCGTCTGAACCAAGTCTTCAGCAGTTTGCACGTTTTGTATGCGGTAAAAGGCATAATCATATAAATCGTCCGAATACATGAGATATAATTTAACAATTACTTCTGTAAATTTAGATTGCAAACGATCATCTCCCTTTACGATCCCGGAGTAAGGCGGAGTCGGGATAATGAATATAACCCATAATTATATAATGCCTGACAGTCTAAAAAGCAACTCGAATTTTTATATACCTAAGGCATGACTCAAATTGCGCTGTCTGCTCACCGTTATCACCCGCATTTCTCTGTATCAAATACATTCCTGTGATACTTCTGCAATTGCTTCTTTATGCCAATCTTAGTTTAGCGCAAATATTGGAACATATCGAGGGTTAAAGCAAATTTTTGTATAGGATGCACATATTAAAAAACACGGAGCCAAGAAAGACAATCTTTCCTGGCTCCGGCTGGAGGCAATCAAATCTTTTATCAATCTATGCCATTGTATTTATACCCTGGCGGTAGTTCTCCAAAATGCTGGTATCGAAAGGCTTTCCCCAGTCCCAGCCCGGGTCTTGTTGGTGGACAAACTCGCCCAGTCTGACGGCCTCGCCGTGAAAAATTTCGTTTAACGTCCATGACGCGCTCAACCGTTTTTCCGGCGCGAGAGACATTGTGTAATCACGAATGACCTTGCTGATGTCTTCACCGTCGCTCACGCCGTATCTGTTTTTCATATGGTTAAAGGCAATCTGTTTGACTTGCTGAACGACGCCCTGGTTCACAGAAACGATCTTCCGATAGTCGCCCGCATGATTCAAGCTCATGCCGGGCGTGCCATAGGGATTGACATGGGGCTTGCCCTGCTGCCTCTGCGCAAGCGCACTGACTCGCTGCTGCTGCTGGCTTTGTGCGATCTGCGTAATTGTCATAGTAAACCCTCCTTTTCTTTTATATCGTTTTTTTGCGCCAGAAGTTAAGCGCTGCGCGAAAAAAGGCGGACGAGACGCAATCGCTTCCCGCCCGCCTTGCGCTGTGCGGTTCATGGAGAACCGCACAGCCCAATGCTGTTTCGGTTGAACCCCAACGATGTCAGCCGATATCCCCCGCGATGTCCAGATTGACGCCCTTGAGTCCGACGGCTGCGCCCCCCTTGGCCTCGTCGGAGTCCGGATGGGCCAGGAGCCACTTGTTGCGCGCCGTCAGAAGGGTATCCTCCCGGTTCTTCGGCGCAAAGGACGGCTTTTCCGTGTTGGTGCCCTTGGGCAGTACAATCAAAACCTGGAAGCCCTCGCCCGTCTTGGGGGAACAGGGGGCGTAGTGCAGCGTTTCGGCGTAGACCTCCACCAGAACCCCGGCCGGGGCGCGGAACGCCTTCACCTCCGCGGTGTCCAACAGGCCGTCTTCCCCGATCTGGCTGCGCTTGGCCACCAGCAGGATGAACTCGCCCGTACCCATATTGATTTCACTGTCCCGGTGGTATTCCAGGCAGTTTAGCTTTGTGTTGTGGCCGTTGCAGTACCCCATTTCAATGGGCATCCCGCCAAAGAGCCGGTCGCTGATTTCCCCGGTAATGGGCAGCGCCTGTAGGTCGGGCTGCTCGGGAACATATTCCACACCGGCGGGCAGGGGCGTCTTCTCCTTTAAGGTCCGTACAAGCGAGGAGGTGTCATAGCCCTCCATCACCTGGCCGTAGTTTTTAAATTCCGGGTCGTAAACAGAATAGATTTTCATGGCGGGGCCTCCTCAATGAATCTCGGAAAATACCGGTTTCAGCGCGGGGTAGAGCTTGCGGAACTGCTGGTAGCGCGCCTCATAGAGGGCGGTCAGCTCCGGGTCGGGCTCGACGGTGTCCACCACCCGCACCAGCTTTTCACAGACATCGGCCACGCTCTTGTATTCGCCACAGGCCACCATCGCCAGCATAGCGCCGCCCATACCGGGGCCCTGTTCACTCTCGACGATGTCCAGCTTGACGCCCAACACGTTGGCGAAAATCCGCTTCCACAGCGGCGACTTGGCCCCGCCGCCGCAGATTTTGCTGCGCGTAATATGAATGCCCAGGGATTTGGCGACCTCAAAGCTGTCCCGAATGGCGAAGGCCACGCCCTCCAGCACCGCCAGCGTCAGGTCGGCGCGGGTGGTGTCCATGGTCATGCCGGTGAAGGTGCCGCGGGCGTTGGTGTCGTTGATGGGACTGCGTTCGCCCATGAGGTAGGGGAGGAAGAAGACGTGGTTGCGGCCCAGACTGTCCGCCGGAATGGCGGCCTGCTCCCCGGTGTAATCCGAGGTTTTGAAAATGTCCTCCATCAGCCACTTGTTGCAGCTCGCGGCGGAGAGCATGCAGCCCATCAGATGGTAGTGGCCGTCGGCGTGGGCAAAGGCGTGGAGCGCGTTGTTGGGATCGACGCCAAAGCGTTCCGACGAGATGAAAATGGTGCCCGAGGTGCCCAGCGAGATATTGCAGGCTCCCTCGCCGACGGTTCCTGTGCCGACGGCGGCGGCGGCGTTGTCCCCGGCTCCGGCGCAGACCACAACTGACTCGGGCAGTCCCAGCTTTTCGGCCATCTTGGGCAGCAGCCGGCCCACCGGTTCATAGGATTCAAAGACCTTTGCCATCTGGGCTTCCCGGACGCCGCAGACGTCCAGCATTTCCCAGGACCAACGCTTGTGCTGTACGTCGAAGGTCAGCATGCCGGAGGCGTCGGAAACGTCGGTGCAGTGGACGCCGGTGAGCATATAGTTGATATAGTCCTTGGGCAGCATAATCTTGGAAATCTTGGCAAACAGTTTGGGCTCATTTTCCCGCATCCACAGCAGCTTGGGGGCGGTAAATCCGGCGAAGGCGATATTGGCGGTGTAGCGGCTCAGCTTGTCCCGTCCAATCTGATTGTTGAGGTAGTCAACCTCCTTGGCGGTGCGTCCGTCGTTCCAAAGAATGGCGGGACGCAGTACCTTGTCGTGCTCGTCGAGCACAACGAGTCCGTGCATCTGGCCGCCCGCGCCGATGCCGGCCACCTGGGAGGCGTCAAACCCTTTGAGCAGCTCGGGTACGCCGGCGAGAACGGCGTCCATCCAATCCTCCGGCCGCTGCTGGCTCCAGCCGGGCTGGGGGAACTCCAGGGGATATTCCTTGGAGACGACGTTTTGAATCGCGCCGGTGTTGTCCATCAGCAGCAGCTTGACCGCTGAGGTGCCAAGGTCGATGCCAATATATAACATAACGATCTCCTTTCTTCTACATCATGGTTTCCACGACCCTGGCGCAGCGCGGGCAAAGGGTCGGGTGGGCGGCGCTGCCGCCGACTTTCGGGTCCTGCTTCCAGCAGCGCTCGCACTTGGCGCCTTCGGCGGGGGAGACGGCGACCGAAAGGCCGTCGCCCTGACGGACTTCGACCTGGGAGACAATAAACAGGTCGGCCAGCTCCGCCGGGTCGAGCCCAGCCAACAGCGCCTCATCCGGGCCGACGGTCAGCTTAGCCTGCGCCTCCAGGCTTTTGCCAATCTGCTTGGCGGCGCGGGCGGTTTCCAGCTCGCCGTTGACCACGCTGCGGACCGCGATAATCTGCTCCCACTTTTTCATGGCGTCGCCGTCCAGCGCGTAGCCGGCGAAGGGCTGGTTCATGTCGTTAAAGAGCACATTGCGGCTGTCGTCGCTGCTGCGGTGGGGCATGGACAGCCAGATTTCGTCAGAGGTGAAGGCCAGAATGGGGGCCATGATCTTGGTCATGGTGTCCAAAATCAGGAAGAGGGCGGTTTGGGCGCTCCGGCGCTCCGGTCCGTCCGTTTTCTCACAGTAGAGCCGGTCCTTGACCACGTCCAGATAGAAGCTGGAAAGATCGACAACACAGAAATCGTTGACCGCATGGGTCACGGCGTTGAACTCATAGTCGTCGTAGGCTTTGAAGCATTTCTCAATCAGGGCGTTTAGCTTGGTGACGGCCCAGCGGTCGAGCTCCAGCATTTCGGCGGGGCCGGTCAGATGGTTGGGGTCGAAGCCGTTCAGGTTGCCGAGGCAGTACCGGGCGGTGTTGCGGAACTTCAAATAGTTTTGGGAGATTTGCTTGAAGATTTTGTCCGAACAGCGCACGTCGGCGTGGTAGTCGGAGGAGGCGGCCCAAAGGCGAACCATGTCCGCGCCGTACTTGTTGAAAATGTCGTAAGGATCGACGCCGTTGCCCAGCGACTTGTGCATGGCCTTGCCGTCGCCGTCCACGGTCCAGCCGTGGGTGACGCACTCCTGAAAGGGCGCGCCCTGGCCGAATGCGCCGACAGCGGTGAGCAGCGAGCTTTGGAACCAGCCCCGGTATTGGTCCAGACCTTCCAGATACACGTCGGCGGGCCAGAAGCCCTGGTCCTTTTTCATAGAGGCGTAATGGGTGGAGCCGGAGTCAAACCAGCCGTCCAAGGTGTCCTCTTCCTTGGTAAAGCCGCCGCTCTCGCCGCAGTGGGGGCAGGCAAAGTCCTGGGGAAGAATTTCGGCGGCGTCCAGCTCGTACCAGGCGTTGGAGCCCTTCTCCGCGAACAGAGCGCTGGCCGCCTGGATGGTGCCGTCGGTGCAGACCGGCTTGCCGCAATTGCAACAATAGAACACCGGGATGGGGAGGCCCCAGCGGCGCTGGCGGGAGATACACCAGTCGGCGCGTTCGCGAATCATGGAGATCATCCGGTCCTTACCCCAGGCCGGAACCCAGCGCACGCCGTCGGTGGCGGCGACGGCGGTATCTTTAAAGGCGTCCACCGAGCAGAACCACTGGGGGGTGGCGCGGAAAATAATGGGATTCTTGCAGCGCCAGCAGTGGGGGTAGGAGTGGACAATGTCCTCGCTGGCGAGCAGGAGGCCGCTCTCTTTGAGGTCGGCCAGAATGACGGGATTGGATTCCTCGGTCTTCAAGCCGGCATATTTCCCGGCGTAGTCGGTGTGGCGGCCCCGGTCGTCCACGGGGACCACCATGTCCATGCCGTAGCGCATACAGGTCTGGTAGTCGTCCGCGCCGAAGCCGGGGGCGGTGTGGACGCAGCCGGTGCCCGAGTCCATGGTGACATACTCGGCTACGACAAGCCGGGAGGTCTTGGGCAGGAAGGGATGGCTGGCCAGCATGTTTTCAAAGAAGGCGCCGGGGTGGGTTTCGACAATCTCATAGCCCTCGATGCCGGCCACGCCCATGACCTTTTCAACCAGGGCCTCAGCCATGATATAGACCTCTCCGCCGGGGGTCTTGACCAGGGCGTAGCTGTCGCGGGGATGCAGGGCGATGGCGAGGTTGCCGGGCAGGGTCCAGATGGTGGTGGTCCAGATCACAAAGAAGAGCTTTGCCTGGTCAAAGCCGGACAGCTTGCCCTGGTCGTCGTGCATGGGAAACTTGACGTAGACGGTGGTACAGGGGTCTTCCTGATACTCAATCTCGGCCTCTGCGAGGGCGGTTTCATCCTTTGGGCACCAGTAAACCGGCTTGAGGCCCTTGTAGATGTAGCCCTTTTTGTACATTTCACCGAAGACCTTGACCTCCTCGCTCTCAAAGCTGGGGTCCATGGTCTTATAGGGGTGCTCCCAGTCGCCGATGATGCCCATACGCTTGAAACCGTCCATCTGCACGTCGATATAGTGCTGGGCGAAATCATGGCAGGCCGAGCGGAACTCGGGGACCGACATGGCCTTGCGGTTGAGCTTGTTCTGTTTGATGATGGCCGACTCGATGGGCATGCCGTGGTTGTCCCATCCGGGAATATAGGGGGTGTAGCGGCCCCGCATGGCGTAGGAACGGACAATGAAGTCCTTGAGGGATTTGTTGAGGGCGTGGCCCATATGCAGGCCGCCGTTGGAGAAGGGAGGGCCGTCGTGGAGCGAAAAGCGGGGCTTGCCCTCGTTTTTCTTCAGCAGTTCGGCGTAGACGTCGATCTTGGCCCAGCGCTCCAACAGCTCGGGCTCCTTCTTGGGCAGACCGGCCCGCATGGGAAAATCGGTCTGGGGCAGGTTGATGGTCTTATTGTAGTCCATGGGTGTATTCCTCCGTTTGCACATGGCTGTTTTCATTTTGCTTCTTTGACAAGAAAAAAGCCTTTGTCTCCCAAAATCAAGAGACAAAGGCAAAAGAACCTCTGCGGTACCACTCTCGTTGCCGGAGGTCCGGCCACTCGTCCGGCGCAATATCGGACGCCAACCGGCACGCCCTACACAAACGTTCAGGCGGCAGCTCACGGGGGATCTTCGTCCGGCCTTTGCCGCTGCCTCGCACCGTCCGGCAGCTCTCTGCAGGCGCTGGACCGGGTTACTCGTCCCGTTCATCGCATTTTATTTAAATCAAAATTATCATAGCGGCTGGAAGGCTGGTTGTCAAGCAAAATCTATTCGTTTCGGGCGAAATCGTCAAAGGTGACCACCGCGTGGTATTTGCTGTCCTCAAACTGTATACATTCGTCTATTTTTCTGAGGATTTCGTCCCGTTCCCCATCGGACTCGTAGGGAATGGCGAGATCGAAAATCAGGTTGGTATGGGAGGGGCCGCGCACCATGCGGAAGTCGTGGAGCGAGAAGCGCTGGTCGATGCCTTGAATGGCCTCCTCCACCAGGGCGCGCATGTGATTGAGCTCCTCGTCGTCCATCACCAGCGGGTCGTAGTGAACGACCAGATGAATGTTGTGCTTTTCCAGGAAATCCCGCTCAATGCCGTCGATAATCTCATGGCAGACGAGGGGGTCCTCCCGGCTGTCCATTTCCACGTGGACCGAGGCGAAGCGGCGGCCCGGGCCGTAGTCGTGGACCATCAGGTCGTGCAGGCCCAGGACCTTGTCATAGCCGCTGATCTCGCGGCCCACCATGCGGACCAGCTCGGGGTTTGGGGCCTCGCCCAGAAGGGGATCGACGGTGTCCTTGATGATGCCCACGCCGCTCCATAGGATGAACAGCGCCACCAGAAAGCCCGCGTAGCCGTCGATTGCCCAGTTGGTGAGCTTGCTAACGACGCAGGCGAGGAGGACGGCGGCGGTGGCGAGGACGTCGTTGCGGCTGTCGGCGGCGGTGGCGGTCAGGGTTTCCGAGCCAATCTGAGAGCCCAGGCGGCGGTTGAAGTGGGCCAGCCATATTTTAACCAAAATGGAGATGTCGAGCACCACCACAAGGGCGGCTGAGAACTCGACAGGGGAGGGGTGCAGAATCTTATGGAAGGAGGTTTTCGCCAGCTCCAGACCGATGAGCAGGATGAGGACGGCGACGGTCAGGCCGCTGAGATATTCCATTCGGGCATGACCGTAGGGGTGTCCCTTGTCGGCGGGCTTTTCGGCCAGCTTGAAGCCGAGCAGGGTGACCACCGAACCGGAGGCGTCGGAGAGGTTGTTTACGGCGTCGGCGGTGATGGAGACGCTGCCCGAGACCAGGCCGGCAATCAGTTTGGCGGCAAAGAGCAGGATGTTGCAGACAATACCAACGATGCCGGCCAGTTTTCCGTAGGCGGAGCGCACGGCGGGATCGTCGTGGTTCTGGTGGTTCTTGATAAACAGGCGAGGCAGGAGCTCAGTCATAACGGATACCCCCTTTATTCATAATGGCTGCTGTATTATAACGTATTGCGGAGACATTTGCAAGGCAGATTCCCCCTTCTTTTTTCAGAATAAGCCTATTATATGAAGATTTGGCTGGAAATGCGAATGTTCCAAAAAGTGGGAAAACAACGATAATTCTCTAAAAAGTCGAATGTCGTCGAACGAAAAATCTGTTATTTTGAATTGCGTCTCTTGCAATAAAGTGGGTTTTATGGTAAATTGTAGATACTCCGGATTTGAGAGGAATCCGATAGCGGCAGAAGAAAGAGAGCCTGAGTCATAAATGAGTTAGGAGAGTGTTCAAGGATGGAAAAACGAATTAGAACGTTGATCGCCGACAGCAGTGAGGATTTCGGCGAGCATCTGCGCCAGGCGTTGGAACGGGGCGGGGAATGCGAAGTGGCGGCGGTTGTGCAGGATGGAACGCGGGCCGCGGAGCTTTTGCGGGAGTTGTCGCCAGAGGTTTTGATACTGGACCTGGCGCTGCCCGGGATGGATGGTTTGCGCGTACTGCGTGAGGCGGCCGCTTTGGAGAAACGGCCGATGACGCTGGCGACGTGTAGTTTCCTGACCGACTATGTGGCGCAGCTTGGGGCGGAGCTGGGGGTGCAGTATTTTCTGCGCAAGCCCTGCGACGCGGCCACGGTGGCCTCCCATGTGGCCGAAATGCTGGAGGCTGGCCGCCGGAGTCAGGCCGGGCGGCGGCAGGAAATCAACGTGGAGGCTATGGTGACGTCGATCATCCATGAAATCGGCGTTCCGGCCCACATCAAGGGGTATCAATACCTGCGGGAGGCCATTATGATCGCGGTGCGCGACATGGACGTGATTAACGCGATCACCAAGGTGCTCTATCCTCAGGTGGCAAAGACCTTCTCGACCACGCCGTCGCGGGTGGAACGGGCCATCCGGCACGCCATTGAGGTGGCGTGGGACCGGGGCGACCTGGAAACCCTCCAGAGCTTTTTCGGCTACACGGTCAGCAACACCAAGGGAAAACCCACCAACTCGGAATTTATCGCGCTGATCGCAGACAAGCTTCAGCTTCAGATCAAGGACATGGAGACCCGGGGTAAAATCGGCTGATACACACCGGCGGACGCCGGACAGAGAAGCAGACGGGATACGCTGTCCCGTCTGCTTCCTTGCGTATGTTTAATTGAGGGCCGGCGCGTCCATGACCTGGGGCCGTGTCATACCCATGACGTCCAGCAGGAGATAGCTCTTGGGTGCGTGTTCGCGAAAATAGTACAGGCCGTTGGACTCGTAGCGTTGAAGAACAGACGCTTTCCACTGGTCAAAATAGTCCTGTCCATTGTCCGCCTCGGCGCCTATATTTTCTCCGCCGAGCAGTTCTTGCATGAGCCGGTGGAGGACATGGGCCCGTTCGCCGGACTGGTTGCCCTTGAGAAATTCGCCGAATACATAGCGGAGTGTCTCGTCTCCGTAAAATAAAAGCTGCCGGTAGTCCAGATAACCCGGTTCAACATAGGGGGACGGTTCCTCCCAGTTTGGCGTTTCGCAGAGGACTGCAATCCGTCCGGCAATTTCCTCTGTAAGATCCAGTCCAAACCAGGCAATCGCTTGGGCATAACAGCTCTGTGACTGGGAAAGACCGTATTTTTGTGTGTCAATTGCGTCTTCAGCAATGTCGGAGGGGAACTTTTCACGGATGGAGGGGGCATAGTAGGTTCCGTCCTCCGGCGTCCAGTACTCGGTCAGGGTGTAGGCTCCGTCGAGGCTTTGAGAGAAGGAGATGGCAACCGGCATATGACTGCCGCCGGTCTCCGTCAATGTCTTGCCGTCGCTGTCAAAGGAGAGGTCCAGCACTATACAGTAGGCGGTGACCTGAGAACCGTCTGACCGGTCGTCCACAATGGTTGCCAGCACTTCGTGGGCTTCGGTTTGGAGCTCGCCCTGCCCGCCGGCGTGCTGCAAGATAGCTTTGGAAATTGCTGCGTCCAGATTGTATATCTGCCCTGGCTCGATGCCAGCCGCTTCTTCCAACTGGGCCATTAGGTCCTCGCTGAGCATGGTATAAAAGGTTCCGCTCATAATTGCCGCCTTTCCGTCGTCAAGGCGGTAGGCGTAGTGGTCGCTGACCTCAGGTCCGTCTTCCGTAGTCAGCGTCCGGCGAATGTGGAAAGCATAGGGGCGGTCTGCGATTCCCGTACTGGGCCAGGCGGCGGATTTAACCAAGCCGTCAAAAACCGCGGCCTCAGGCAGAGATGGGTCGAAGCCGGTAACGGGGCGTTCTTCTTCGTCTTTTATGAGGGTAACCGCATAGTCGTGCTGTAAGACTGTTTTATCTTCTGACGCAGGGACAGAGGGGAGTGGGTAGTTCCGACCGGTTTCATCGGCAAAGGCGCATTTGACAAGAACGGCGCGTTCATATTCCCGCACAGCCTCGGGATTTTCCATTAGATAGTTGCAGTCGTAGGCGTGGAGCGCACCGCTGTCCGCTTGGTGGTAGGCCAGACTCATCAGGATGACGGGTTCCTTTGCCGTCACGGTGTAGCGGTTTTCGCTTCCGCTGCCGAGCCAGGAGGTTGCGCGGCCATTAAAGCTGCTGCCAATCGGGATGTAAAAAGAGGAGGAAACCAGATGCTCTTGATTTTTTAAATGAAAATCAATGGTTCGGAGTTCGGTTTCTTCATCCATCCGGTCCAGAAAGCCGGCTTCGAGATCGCCCGGTCCGGCAGACAAAGCAAGACTGGCCAGGGCTTGGGAACTGGCCAAGCTGCCGTCCTCCCAATATTCGGCCCAGACGGTCAGCTGGGGAGAAGCATCCACGCTGTAATGATAGCGGTAGATGTCGTAGCCGCTGATGTGCTCGGTCTCCTGGACGGTCTCGGTGTATTCGATGTAGCTGTCCGGCGTGTCGGAGATTTCGGGATAGCTGGAGACGCTGCGCCCCTGACCGGGGACCGCCGGCGCGTCCGCTTTCGCGCCGGTAAAGGTGCACCCCACCAGCGCCGCCGCCAGCAGCAGCATGACCACCAGGGCCCAAACCAGCGGCTGTTGCCGCCGGACAATCCGCTCCAGCCGCTTTTTGAGGCTCCGTTTACCCGAAACCATGGTGGTCGCGGCGCACAGCAGCCCGGACGGCGCGGTGCGGACGGCTATCATATCAATCAAGGTCTTTCCATAGGACAGCCGCTGCTCCTCGCCCAACGCGCGAATGGCGGCTTCGTCGCAGGCCTGCTCGCCGTCAACGCGGGAGAGCACAGCCGCCAGCCAGACCAGAGGATGGAACCAGTAGACGGCCAGCGTCAGGCAGCGCAGAGCAGACCACACGTGGTCGCCGTGCCGGTAGTGACACAGCTCATGGGTCAAGACATGCCGGAGCTGTGTCTCCGGCTCGCCGGCGGCCTTGGGCGTCAGATAGACGGCGGGACGGAGCAATCCGAACAGACAGGGCGAAACCGCCGCTTCCGATACATACACGGGAAGCGGACAGCCGGGGGCGTCAAACGGCGTCCGGGTCCGGCGGAGCCGCTGGGAGAACCGCAGGTTGGACATCAGAAAGCAGCCCAGCGTCAGCCCCATACCGGCCAGCCACGCGAACAGCAGGCGGTCCGCCTTTGACGGAACGGAGCGCGTCGCGGAGCCGCCTTCGAAGCTTGGGGCGGACACATGGGGCGGCGGTACGGTCAAATTGGAGACGGGGGGTAGGACAGTGGGGGCAGGGGAGGCGGCCGGCGCTGTCCGGGCGGCTTCGACCTGCCCGGACAGCCGTTCGGCCCCCGTCATCACGCTGAACCGCGCCCCGGGCAGGGGAATGGGCAGGGCAAGCCGTAGCAGAACCAGTCCCCAGAGGGCGTATTGCAAACGCCGGGAAATCTGCTTGCGAAACAGGAACCGCAGCGCCGTCAGGGCCAGAATCAGCACGGCAGAGGAGATCAACGTTTCTCTCATGACTCCACCTCCTGTTCCGCCCTGCGCAGGATTTCGTACAATTCTTCAATGTCGTCCCGCCGCAGCGCCTTCTGCCCCGCCATGGACGAGACCATGAGTTGGAGGGAGCCGCCGTAGACCTTGTCGAGAAAGCTCCGGGTCTCCCCGGCGGCCAGGCAGCTCTTGGAGGCCGCCGCGTGGTAGAGCTTGGAGCGTCCGCCGGACTCCACGCGGACCGCGCCCTTCTCCGCCATGCGTCCGAGCATGATGAAGATGGTGGATTTGCTCCAGCCGGTGTCCCCGGCGAGGGCTTTGACCAATTCGGCAATCGTCCGGGGAGATTTTTCCCAGAGCAGATTCATGAGCTTCCATTCCCCGTCGGAGAGGGAAATCTGCCGTGCCATTTGCAACACCTCCTGCATTTTGGATAACAGCTGTTAACTTAATGCCAGTATAACACGGAGGTTTACAGATGTCAACTTAAAATTTGGGACCGCTTTTTTTCCTTGCCATTTTCGGGAAAGAATGGTATACTAGACGTTATATCATGAACAATAAGGGGGATATGGGGTGTACGGTTTCATGGATTGGCTGCGGCAGCTCCGATTTGACAATCTGCTCTCGACGGCACTGGCCGTGGCGGCCTCGCTGCTGTGCATTGTGGTGCATGAGACGTGCCATGGCCTGATCGCATGGTGGCTGGGCGACGGCACGGCAAAAAACGCCGGCCGGCTCACCCTCAACCCCCTGCGCCATATCGACATCGTGGGCCTGGCCATGATGGCAATCCTCAAGTTCGGCTGGGCCAAGCCGGTGCCAATCGACATGCGCAATTTTAAAAATCCCAAGGCGGGAATGGCGGTCACCGCTGCGGCCGGACCGATTTCCAATATTCTGCTGGCTTTCGTGTTTCTGCTGATTCGGAGCGCCGTGATGGGGTTATATTTGGAAAGGAGCGGCGGTGTCGGAGGATGGCTGGTACTGAACGAATTTTTGGAGTATGTCATCGTGATCTCGGCGGGCCTCGCGGTGTTTAATTTAATTCCCATCTCGCCGCTGGACGGGTCGAAGATTTTGTTCGCGTTTCTGCCCCAGGAGGCGTACTTTAAGCTGATGCGCTATGAGCGGTACGGGATGCTGGTTTTGATTGCGGCGTTGTTCTTCGGCTGGCTGGACAAGCCGCTTTACTTCCTGCGGGGCGGTCTGCTCGAGGGACTTCAGACCATTACGATGTGGCCGTTCGAGTTAATTCTGCGAATCCGGTTTGCATAGGAGTTTTCATGGAAGAACCCAAATACCACCTGTCTGGAGTGGTCCACACAAAGTCTGAGCCGGAGGACTTTGACGGGCCGCTGGACGTCATTCTGCTGCTGTTGAGCAAAAATAAAATCGAGATTCAAGACGTCTCCATCACATCCATTTTGGAGCAATATCTGGCTTATCTGGATGAGATGAAGCGGATGGACATTGAGATCGCCAGCGAGTTTATCGCCATGGCTTCCCGGCTGATGTATATCAAGACCAAGATGCTCCTCTCCCTCCAGGACCAGGAGGAGGCCCAGTCGGAGATGGATTTGCTGATTCGCTCCCTGGAGGCGCGGCAGCGGGAGGAGGCGTACAAACAGATTCGTCTGGCCTGCGGCTTCCTCGAAGGTAGGGGCGAGATTGGCAGAGGGCTGTTTTGCAAGCAGCCGGAACCCATTCGCCGGGATGGGACCTACCGGTATCAGCACACGCCGGAGGACCTTTTAGAGGCCATAGCGGCCATTGCCGGCCGCAGTGAACAGCACCTGCCCCCGCCCGCCCGAAACTTCCAAGGCATTGTGGGCGCGGAGCCCTATCCGGTGGCGGCAAAGGCCGCCGAGCTCCTCAAGGGCCTGATTGCCAGGGGACGGGCGAAGCTGCACAGTCTGTTCAAGGGCAGCCGCAGCCGGTCCGAGATTGTGGCGACCTTCCTCGCCATTCTGGAGCTGTGTAAGCTCCGCTCCATTACGTTGGACGAGGGAGGCGGAGAGGAGATTACCGTCACCTACCTTTCTACGCCGGAGGCGGAATAGCGTTTGAGAGAATTGCGAATAGAGAGAGGAGGCTGGGAATATGGAACAAACCGATTTGGAGCGGGCGGTCACCGCCATCCTCTTCGCCGCAGGGGAGAGCGTCGGGGCCGCCCGTATGGCGCAGGCCATCGGCTGCGGGGAGAAGGAAGTCCATCAGGCCGCAAAGGCGGTGATGGACCGGCTGAGCTTCGCCCGCTCCGGCGTCCGCATTGTCCGGCTGGAGGACGCGTATCAGATGTGCTCCGCCGCCGAACAGGCTGAGATTGTGACCCGCGCCCTGGAGACCAGAAAGCCGCCCAAGCTGTCTCCCTCCCAGTTGGAGACCCTGACCATCGTGGCCTACTACCAACCGGTGACCAAGGCCCATATTGAGCAGATTCGCGGGGTGGACAGCGCCTATTCGGTGGGGGCGCTGCTGAATAAAAAACTGATCGAGGAGGCGGGCAGGCTCAACGTTCCGGGCCGTCCCATCCTCTACCGCACCACCGGCGTGTTTTTGCGTACCTTCGGACTGGAGAGCTTGGACGAGCTGCCCGAGATTGAGAAGGTCAACATCGGCATTCCCAAGGGACAGCAGCTTTCGGAGGAGACCGTTGCGGAGCCGGAGATGGCGGGGAGCGCGTCATGACTGCGCTGCTGATTGTGCTGGCCGTCCTGCTGCTGATTGGATTCCTTCCGGCGGGGGTAAAGCTCCGGTACGACGACGGCGACGTGGAGATGAAGCTGAAGCTCGGGCCGTTCCGCGTCCCCCTTCTGCCAGCCAGGCAGCCGCGCGGAAAAAAGCTTGCCAGACGGCACGGGAAGAAAATCAAGGCCGGCCGGGAAAGCATGAAAAAAAGGGCGGAGAAAAGGGCGCGGAACAAGAAAAAGAAGGAAGAAGAGAAACATAAGCCCAAAGAGCAGCGGGCTCGGGAACGCCTGGAAAAGAAGAAAAAAAAGCTCTCTTTCGACGAGCTGATGCGGTTTGTCAGTCTGGCGCTGGAGATGGTGGGCAAGCTGCCCAGAAAGCTGATGATGAACGAGCTCTACCTCCATGTCACATATAGCGGAAGCGACGCGGCCCGGGCCGCCATTGGTTACGGACGGGCGTGGGCGGTTGTAGGCTCCGCCCTCCCGGTTTTGGAAAGGGCTTTCCGCATCCGCAAGCGGGATGTGGGGGTCGATCTGGACTACGGGCGGGAGTCGTTAGAGGTCTTTGCGCGGCTGGACGTCCACATGCTGGTCGGAACGGCGGCGCTGCTGGCTTTCGGGGCCGGCTTCCGGGCGTTCAAGCTGCTGCTTGCAGGTAAAATAAAACGTAAAATGAAAGAAAAGGAAGTGTGAGGTAATGAGTCATCCTCTCTCCGACGTGATTCACGTCAGTCTGGAAAAAATCCGCGCGATGGCGGATGCCAACACAGTCATCGGCAAACCTATTGACACCCCCAGCGGGGTGACCATCATTCCGGTTTCCAAGGTCAGTCTTGGCTTTGGCAGCGGCGGGACCGACATTCCCGCGAAAAACGGCGGCACGCCCTTCGGCGGCGGCGCGGGGGCCGGCGTGACCATTCAGCCGGTTTCGTTTTTGATTGTAAAGGGAGAATCGGTCCGAATGCTGCCCGTGTCGGAGCCGGCCAGCGGGTCGGTTGAGCGAATCATTGAACAACTGCCCGAGCTCCTCGACCGCGTGGAGGACTTTTTGGGCAAGCGTAAGGCGGAAAAAAAGGCGGATAAAGAGGCCGAAGCCGCATTGGCGGAAGAAGAATCGTGATGTATGGATCGCCGGCAAAACAGGCACACTACTGCCGGTGATCTTTTATGAAACGTAATCTCAAATTTTTGCGGCGCGGCCTGCTGGCTGCGGTATTGACGGCGGCGCTGTCCATTTGTTCCAGCGGGGCCGCGCCGGGGGTGTCGGCCCATTGCGCGATTTTGGTGGACGCCGCCTCCGGGCGGGTGCTCTGCGAGAAAAACGCGGGCCAGAAAAGCCTGATTGCCAGTACGACCAAAATTATGACCGGCCTGCTGGTCGCGGAGGCGGGCGGCCTGGATGAGGAATTTACCATCCCGGCCGAGGCGGTGGGAATCGAGGGCTCCTCTCTCTATCTCAAGGAAGGGGAGAAGTTGACCCGCGAACAACTGCTCTACGGGATGATGCTCCGCTCGGGCAACGACGCGGCGGTGGCCCTCGCCCTGGCGACGGCGGGAGACGTGGAACGTTTCGTGGACCGAATGAATGAGCGGGCGGCGGAATTGGGCCTGACTGGCACCCACTTTGCCAACCCCAACGGGCTGGACGACGATGGGAATTACTCCACCGCCCGCGATCTGGCGGCGCTGGCCCGGGCGGCAATGGACAACGAGACCTTCGCCAAGGTGGTGGGGACCAAGGAGTACCGTTTCGGCAATCGGGTCCTGACCAACCACAACAAGCTCCTCTGGCGCTGCGAGGGCGTGATGGGGGTCAAGACCGGTTACACCAAGGCGGCGGGACGGCTGCTGGTCAGCGCGGCGGAGCGGGATGGACGGCGTTTAATCGCTGTGACCATCGACGCGCCCAACGATTGGGCCGACCACGCGGCGCTGCTGGACTATGGCTACTCGGAATACGCCCAGACGGTTCTGCTCCCGGCGGGGGCGAGAATTGGCGCGGCCCGGGTGGTCGGGGGCAATTCGCTGCTGGTTCAGGCGGTGCTGACCAAGGAACTGTCCTACCCGCTGCTGCCGGGAGAGGAGCCGGAGCTTCGGCTGAATCTGCCGGAGTTTGTCTACGCGCCGGTGAAGACGGCGGAACTGGCCGGAAGCGTTCAGGCCGTTCTGGACGGCAAGGTGGTGGCGGAAGCCCCCCTCCGGTGGCGCAATGAGGTTTCGGCGCAGGAGCAACAGAAAAATTGGTTTGAAAAGTTATTTGGAAAATAAAACCTGCAATTGCTGGCGGAGGAAGAGGAGTGGATGGAATGGAAGAACGTCTGCAAAAGCTTCTCTCGTCCTATGGCGTCGCCTCCCGCCGGGAAGCGGAGCGAATCATTCTGGCGGGCCGCGTGCGGGTCAATGGCAACACGGCCTCCCTCGGGGACAAGGCAGACCTGTCGTCGGATGTGGTGGAGGTGGACGGCAAGCCGCTGAAGAAGCCGCCGGAGCGGGTCTGCCTGCTGTTGAACAAGCCCCGGGGCTACGTCACCACCTGCAGGGATGAAAAGGGCCGCAGGACGGTTGCGGAGCTGGTATCCGGCTGCCCGGTCCGGGTGTATCCGGTGGGGCGGCTGGACTTGAGCTCCGAAGGCCTGTTGCTGCTGACCAACGACGGCGAGCTGGCCAACCGCCTGACCCATCCCTCCGGCGGGACGAAAAAGATTTATTTGGCCTGGGTAACCGGCTACTGTCCCGGCGCGGAGGCGGCCTTTCAGCGGGAAATGGCGCTGGACGGCAAACCGTTGGCCCCATTCAGGGTGCGTCTGCGCGGGAGCGAGGGCGACAGGGCGCTGCTGGAGGTTACCCTCTTCGAGGGCCGGAACCGGCAGGTCCGCCGGATGTGCGAGCTGGCCGGACTCCACGTCACCCGCCTCAAACGGATTGCCGAAGGGCCGCTGAAGCTGGGCGATTTGCCGCCCGGCCGGTGGCGTTACTTAACGGAAGCGGAGATAACCGCTCTGACGGAAACATAGGAGGGATGGCTTTGGCGAGCGACATCCTGGACAGGCTTCAGGAAAACGCGGAGCGCTTCTCCAAGGGACAAAAACGGCTTGCCGCCTATATTGTCGAGTGCTACGACAAGGCCGCCTTTATGACCGCCGGAAAGCTGGGCAAGACGGTGGGGGTGAGCGAGTCCACGGTGGTGCGCTTTGCCGCCGAGCTGGGCTACGAGGGCTATCCCGGGATGCAAAAGGAGCTGCAGGAGGTCCTGCGCAACCGGTTGACCTCCGTGCAGCGGATGGAGGCGGTCAACGACCGTTTGGACGGGCAGGAGGTTGTGTCCATGGTCTTCCGGGCCGACATGGAGACGCTCCGCCAGACCGACGCCGCGCTGGACCGGGAGAGCTTCGGACGGGCGGTGCAGCGGATCCTGACGGCGCGGAGCGTGTACTTGATCGGAGTGCGTTCCTCGGCGGCCCTGGCTTCATTTTTGAATTTCTATCTTCGTAATATGCTCGACGACGTGCATTTGGTGGAGCCTACGGCGGTCAGCGAGATGTTTGAACAGCTTCTGCACGTCGGGCCGGAGGACGTGGCGGTGGGAATCAGCTTCCCGCGCTACTCCAGCCGGACCGTCAAAACCATGCAGTTCTGCCGCAACGCGGGCGCGGGGATTGTCGCCATTACCGACAGCCTCCAGGCGCCGGCGGCGCGGCAGGCCGACCATGTCCTGCTGGCGAAAAGCGACATGGTGTCCATCGTGGACTCGCTGGTGGCGCCGCTGAGCGTCATCAACGCGCTGATTGTCGCCCTCGGACGGGCCAAGGGGACCGACCTCTCGCGCATCTACAACGAATTGGAGCGGATATGGGAAGAGTACGAGGTCTATGAACGAGTGGAAAACTGAGATATTGGTCGTGGGCGGCGGCGCGGCGGGGATGCTGGCCGCCGGGACCGCCGCCGAACGGGGCGGACGGGTGACCTTGTTGGAACAGAACAACCGTCTGGGAAAGAAACTGTACATCACCGGCAAGGGCCGCTGCAACGTGACCAACCGGTGCACGGCGGAGGAGGTCTTGCACAACGTCCCCCGCAACCCGCGATTTTTATACAGCGCCATGAACGCCTTTCCGCCGGAGGAAGCCATGGCCTTTTTTGAGAGCTTGGGCTGCCCGCTGAAGACCGAACGGGGCGACCGGGTTTTTCCGGCCTCGGACAAGTCCGCCTCGGTGGTGGACGCGCTGCGCGGTTGGCTCGGGAAGAACGGCGTGCGGGTGGAGCAGGGCCGCGCGGCCTCCCTCCTCCTGTCGGACGGCAGGGTAATGGGCGTGCGGACCGGGGCGGGGGAGATGCCGGCGGAACGGGTCATCCTCTGCACCGGCGGCTGCTCCTATCCCTTGACCGGCTCCACGGGAGACGGCTACCGGCTGGCGGAACAGGCGGGACATACCGTCGTACCGCCCAGGGGTTCCCTGGTCCCGTTGGAGGAGGCGGGGGAGGACTGCGCGGAGATGGCGGGTCTCTCGCTCCGCAATGTGTCTCTCAAGCTGTTGGACGGGAAGGGAAAGACGGTTTATCAGGATTTTGGAGAGCTGCTTTTCACCCATTTCGGCCTGTCGGGACCGACGGCGCTGTCCGCTTCCGCCCATATGGAGCCGGGAAAGCCATACACGGTGGAGCTGGATTTAAAACCGGCCCTGGACGAAAAAAAGTTGGACGATCGTCTGCTGCGGGATTTCGACAAATACCGGAACCGGGATTTTGAAAACGCGCTGGGCGACCTGCTGCCCAAGAGTATGATTCCGGTTGCGGTGGCGCGCTCCGGCATCCCGCCGGACCGGAAGGTGAACGCAATCACGAAGGAGCAGCGGCGCGCCCTGCTTGCGGTATGCAAGCATTTCCGGGTTCCCATCCAGGGAGTCAGGCCGGTGGAGGAAGCCATTGTCACGGCCGGTGGGGTCAAGACCTCGGAGGTGAACCCTAAAACCATGGCGTCCCGACTGTGCGAAGGGCTGTATTTCGCGGGAGAGCTGCTTGACGTGGACGCCTATACCGGGGGATTCAATTTGCAGATTGCCTGGGCGACCGGGCGGGCCGCGGGACTGGCGGCTGTCGATTCTTGCGTTTAAATAGGGAGGCTGCTGCATGACACAAACATACCATTCCGTCGCCATCGACGGCCCCGCCGGGGCGGGCAAGAGCACGGTGGCCCGCGCCGCCGCCAAAGCGTTGGGCTTCGTCTACGTGGACACCGGGGCCATCTACCGAACGGTGGGTTACCACATGGACTTCCTGGGCATCGGCCCGCGGGACACCGACGGGGTGACCCGGCTTATTGGGGACGCCAACATTCAAATTGAATACGACCCGGCGGGGGGACAGCACATGATCCTCAACGGCAGCGACGTGACCGAAGAGCTCCGCACCCCCGAGATGTCCAAGATCGCCTCGGCAATCTCGGGACAAAAGGTGGTTCGGGATTACCTCTTGGAGATGCAGCGTGACGTGGCGCGAAAGCACAGTGTGGTCATGGACGGACGGGACATCGGGACGGTGGTTCTGCCCCATGCGGACGTCAAGATTTTTCTGACCGCCTCTCCGGAGATCAGAGCCCGCCGCCGTTTTGAAGAGCTGTCCGCCAAGGGGGAAAAAACGGCCTATGAACAGGTCCTGGAAGATCAGCGCAAGCGGGACGAGCAGGATGCGGGCCGCAAAATCGCGCCGTTGAAGCAGGCGAAGGACGCCATTCTGCTGGACACCTCCGACTTCACGCCGGAGCAGTCGGTCGAGGCTGTTGTCCGGCTGGTCCGGGAAAAGCTGGGGCCGCTATGAAGCTGAGCCGGTTTACGTACACGCTTCTTGTGCTGCTCACACGGATTGCGCTCTTTTTCTGGCACCCGGTTTTCTGTGTCCGGGGACGGGAAAACATTCCCGAGGGACCGTGCGTGATCGCGGGCAATCATTCGGGCAACGCCGACCCGCTGTGGGATATTTACGCCCTCCGGCCAATGCCGTTATACCGGATTCTGGCCAAGGAATCCCTGCTCCGGGTTCCTGTGCTGCGGATTCTGTTCGAGCGGATTGGCATGATCGGGGTCCGGCGGGGAGAACAGGATGTCAACGCGCTTAAAACCTGTTTGCAGGCCCTCAAGAGCGGAGAAAAGGTTTTTGTCTATCCCGAAGGAACCCGGGTCAAGAAGGAGCGAATCGAGGCCAAAACCGGCGCGCTGATGCTGGCGGATCGCGCCGGGGTTCCGGTGCTGCCCATCTACACTTCCCGCCGCCGCTTTCCGTTTCAGCCGGTTCTGGTGGCCATCGGCGAGCCGTTCCGCGTCCGAAGCGAGGGCCGTCGGGCCACCGCCGCTGAGCTTCGGGCGCAGACCGACGCGATGATGGACATCATCTATGCCATGGGAGGCGATGGGAAGTGAAGGTCACCCTTGCGAAGACGGCTGGCTTTTGTTTCGGTGTGAGCCGCGCGGTGGAGATGGTGGAACGCGAGGCGGGAAGCGGGAAGCGAACGGTCACCCTCGGGCCGATTATCCACAACCGCCATGTGGTGGAGCGGTTCGCGGCCATGGGGGTACGGACGGTGGAAACCCCCGGCGAGATCGAGCCGGGCTGCACGGTGGTGCTGCGGAGTCACGGCGTTCCCCGGGCGGTGCAGGAGGAGCTGGAGGGGCGCGGGCTGGAAATCGTAGACGCGACCTGCCCCTTTGTCAAGCGCATACATCGGATTGTCGCCGAGGCGGAGGCGAGGGGCCGCCAGCCGGTGATTATTGGGTCGGCGGCCCATCCGGAAGTAATCGCCATTGCGGGCTGGTGCGAGCATCCGTTGATTTTCGGCGACGAAAAAGAGCTGGAAAATTGGCTTCACGGCGGCGAAGGACGGGATGAAAAACCCATTACCATGGTGTCCCAGACCACCGGGACGCAGGCGCTGTGGAAAAGCTGCTGTAAAATTTTAAAAAAGGTGTATACAAACAGCGAAAAATTTGATACAATATGTAGAGCGACGGAAGAACGACAGAAAGAGGCCATAGCTCTCTCCGAGCTGTGCGAAGCGATGATCATTGTCGGTGACGCGATGAGCTCCAATACGAAGCGCCTTGCGATGATTTGCAGCGAACACTGCAAAAACGTGTCCCTGGTGGACAGTGCCGATGAATTGGACCGTAAGCTTTACTCTGGGGTGCAGTCCGTTGGCATCACGGCCGGGGCGTCTACGCCGGCGTGGATTATAAAGGAGGTCAACAACCAAATGAGCGATGAGATTCGTACCGAGACCGCAGCGGGGGAAGAAAATTTTGCGGAATTGCTGGAGCAATCCATCAAAACCCTGTCGACGGGGGAAAAGGTGACCGGCGTTGTAACGTCCATCACACCCACCGAGGTCTACGTGGACCTGGGCACGAAGCACGCTGGTTATATTCCTTATAATGAGCTGAGCAGCGACCCTAACGTGAAGCCCGCCGACCTGTTCCAGGTAGGCGATGAGATTGAGGTCTTTGTAGGCCGCGTCAACGACGTGGAAGGCACCGTGATGCTCTCCAAAAAGCGCCTTGACACCGTTAAGAGCTGGGAGGAGATCGAGAAGGCGTGCGAGGAGAAGACCGTCGTTGAAGGAATCATCACCGAGGAAAACAAGGGCGGCCTGGTCGCCAGCGTGAAGGGCGTGCGGGTGTTTATTCCCGCGTCCCAGACCGGCATTCCCAAGGGTGGCGATTTGAGCGTGCTGCTCCGTCAGAATGTCCGGATGAAGATTACCGAGGTCAACAGCGCCCGCCGCCGCGTGGTCGGTTCCATCCGCGCCGTCGCCAGCGAGGAGCGCAAGGCCGCCGCTGAAAAGCTGTGGAGCGAGATTGAGGTCGGTAAGAAGTACCACGGCGTGGTCAAGAGCCTGACCAGCTACGGCGCCTTTGTCGACGTCGGCGGCGTGGACGGCATGGTCCATGTCAGCGAGCTGAGCTGGAGCAGAATTAAGAATCCTGCCGAGGTCGTGTCGGTGGGCGACGAGATCGACGTCTTTGTCATCAGCTACGACCCCGAGAAGCGGAAGATTTCCCTGGGCTACAAGACCACCGAAACCAATCCCTGGAACATCTTCATGAACCAGTTTAAGATTGGCGACGTGGCCACCGTGAAGATTGTCAAAATGATGACCTTCGGCGCGTTTGCCGAGATCATCCCCGGTGTGGACGGCCTGATTCATATCTCGCAGATCGCCGACCGCCGGATTGGCAAGCCCGAGGATGTACTGTCTGAGGGGCAGGAGGTTGATGTCAAGATCATTGACGTCGATGCGGAGAACAAGCGGATTTCCCTCTCTATCCGCGCCCTGCTCACCGGCGACGAGTATGATGCCGACGGCGAGGACGACGAATAATTCCAGAGTAGGTAATAACAGAGCGCGCCGTGCGAAGCGGCGCGCTCTTTTCTATGGAAAAGCACAGGCGGGGATTTCTCCCCGCCTGTGCGTACAGCTGTTGGCATGTCATGCTTTAAACTATTTTTTCAAATACCATGGTGGCTTGAATCCGGTCGCCGCCCATCAAGCCTTTGCTGCCCCCGTTGGAGGTGGTAATGGTGTGCAGGCGGTAACCCTTGGCTGCCTGGGCGTTGATAGCCGCCTCCAGCTCAGTTAGATTGCCCGACCCAGTGCCAAGGAACTTTTCCTTCAAGGTCACTTGGAGCACCACATAATGATAATCCTTACCGGAGGCTGTCGAAAAGGTCGAGTTGTCGGAGTAATCTGGCATAATTACAATCTCCTCTCTCCATAAGAGCCTGTAACCACAGGGGTGAGATGTGGTCTGGTCGGGCTGTCGCCGGAGCCATACCGCATTCCCATCCTGTGATTACAGGCTCTGTCTAAAGGTTGTTGTCAGATTTTAGTGCAAAATCCTGCTTAGTTTTTGGCAAGGGAAGCGGTGTCCATGGCGATCATCAGTTCCTCATTGGTGGGGATGACGAAAACCTTGACCTTGGAGTCGGCGGCGGAGACGTCAACTTCCTTGCCGCGAACGTTGTTCTTCTCCTTGTCCAGCTTAACGCCGATGCATTCCAAGCCCTCGCAAATCTTCTCACGCATGTCAATGGAGTTTTCGCCGATACCGGCGGTGAAGACGATGGCGTCCACGCCGCCCATGGCGGTGGTGTAAGCGCCGATGAACTTTTTGACCTCATAGATGAATTTGTCCAGAGCCAGCTGGGCGCGCTCGTTGCCCTTGGCGGCGGCGTCGTCCAGATCGCGGAAGTCGGAGCTGACGCCCGAGATGCCCAGAACGCCCGACTTCTTGTTGAGAATGTTGAGCATTTCCTTGATATCGTAGCCATAGCGGCCCATCAGGTACTCAAGGATGGTGGCGTCTACGTCGCCGGAACGGGTGCCCATGGGGAAGCCGGCGAGAGGCCCAAGGCCCATCGAGGTATCGGCGCACTTGCCGTCGATGCAGGCGGAGAGGGAGGAACCGTTGCCCAGGTGGCAGCAGATGATCTTGCTGTGGGCGGGGTTGCCCAGCATGTCAACGGCGCGGGCCGAGACATAGCGGTGGGAGGTGCCGTGGAAGCCGTAGCGGCGGACGTCGTCCTTCTCGTAGTACTCGTAGGGAATGGCGTAGATATAGGCCTTGGGGGGCATGGTCATGTGGAACGCGGTGTCGAAGACGGCGACCTGGGGGGTCTTGGGCATGATCTTCTGGCAGGCCTCGATGCCCATCAGGTTGGCGGGGTTGTGAAGGGGGCCGAGGGGAATGCACTTTTTGATGGCTTCAATGCACTTGTCGTCGATGATGCAGCTCTCGGTGAAGGCGGCGCCGCCGTGGAGGACGCGGTGGCCGACGGCGTCGATCTCGTCGGTGCTGGCGATCACGCCCTTCTGCGGATCGACCATGATGTCCAGAACGGCCTGGATGGCCTCGTTGTGGGTGGGCATGGCGATGTCGTTCTTGACGTCGTCGCGGCCGGGGACCTTATGGGTCAGCTTGCCGTCGATGCCGATGCGCTCGCAGAGGCCCTTGGCGAAGACCTCGCCGGAGTCGGAGTCCATAAACTGATACTTGAGGGACGAACTGCCTGCGTTGATGACCAGGATTTTCATTGTGTCACGCTCCTAAAACATATAGTAATTGGAATGCTTTTGTGCTAGAATCAAGCTACTTGTATTCTACTATATTTTTCTTGGTTGCACAAGTATTTTTTAACAGAAAGGCGGGATATTATGGCAGTCGCCGGCGTCATCTGTGAGTGGAATCCCTTTCACCTGGGACATGGGGCTCTCCTGCGGCGCATAAGGACCTGCTTGGGGGAGGGGACCGCTATCGTCTGCGTGATGAGCGGGAACTATGTCCAGCGGGGCGTTCCGGCGCTGTTTGACAAGTTTACAAGGGCGCGGGCCGCCGTGGAATGTGGGGCGAGTCTGGTGCTGGAGCTGCCTTTGACCTGCGCGGTGTCCTCGGCGGAGGGCTTCGCTGGCGGAGGGGTGGCTGTTTTGGATAGGCTGGGGGTGGTGGATACCCTCTGTTTTGGCAGCGAGAGCGGGGATTTGCGGGCAATTCAAAATGTCGCGGAGGTGCTCTGTGGTGGAGCGTATGACGCTGTTCTGCGGCGGTTTTTGGAGGGGGGCGGTTCTTACGCTGCGTGCCGCCAGGCTGCGGTGCGGACGCTTGCGGGCGGAGACGCGGACCGTCTCTCCGATCCGAACGACAACCTGGGCGTGGAATATTGCAAGGCGCTGCTGCGGCGCGAAAGCGCCATTCATCCTCTGGCCTTCCGGCGTCCGGGCGGCTATCATGACGAGCGCCCCGATTCGGAAAACCCGTCCGCCACGGCGGTGCGGGGTCTGATAGAACGGGGGGAGGATTGGAGGCCCTATGTTCCGGAGGCCGCTGCGGCGGTTTTTGCCGGCGCGCCGCGCTACCGTCTGGAGGCGGGGGAACGGGCCATGCTGGCGGTGCTGCGCTCCCTGCCGGACGAGGCCTTTGCGGCGCTGCCGGGGAGCGCGGAGGGTTTGGGAAACAAGCTCCGCCGCGCCTGCCGGGCGCAGGCTTCGGTGGCGGCCATCCTGTCGGCGGTCAAGTCCAAGCGTTACGCCCACGCGCGGCTGCGCCGGATGCTGTTGTGCGCCTATCTGGGGCTGACGGCGGCGGATTTGCAAAGGGAACCGCCCTATGTCCGCGTTCTTGCCTTTGACGGACAGGGGCGGACGTTGCTGCGGCGGGCGAAGGAGAAAAATAGGATTCCCATTGTCAACGCGGGGGAGGGAGAAGGCGACTATTATGCGCTGGAATGCCGCGCCGCTGACCTTTTTACGCTATTCGCGGAGGGGGCGTGCCCCTGCGGAATGGAGAAAAAAGGGCGTATCTATTATAGAGACAGCGGCCAGCAGGACGGATGAGAAACTGCGGGCTGAAACGGCCCCTCTCCTGCTGGTTACTTTTGAAATACCGGATTCCGTGACAATATCCCCCTTGCCAATTGGCCCCAGATGAGGTATAATCAAAAAATATAGTCTAGGTTCAGTGAAACGCGGGAAGGAGGACCAACTGTGACGAATACGCTGCTCAATGAAATCATGACCGCGTTTGCGACCATCCGGTTGACCGACGTCCTGGACATTCTCCTGGTGACCTTCCTGTTCTACAAGCTTATCACGGTCATTCGCTCCACCCGGGCCTCGCGAATCGCCAAGGCCATCGTTCTCTTCCTGCTGGTGACCTGGGTGACCAGCATCAGCCGGCTCAACACCTTGAATTTTATCCTCAGCCGCATTTTGGAGCTGGGCTTTATCGCGCTGGTCATTATGTTCCAGCCCGAGCTGCGGCGGCTGTTGGAACGGCTGGGCAGCCGGACCTTCCGCGAGCTGGTGGTGGCCGAGGAGGAACGGTCGGTAGACCATGCCATCCGCGCTGTGGTGACTGCCTGCGAGAGCATGTCCAAGAGCCGGACGGGCGCGCTGATTGTTTTTGAGCGAAAAATCCTGCTCGACGATTTCTTCAAAACCGGTACCGTTGTGGACGCGGCGGTCTCCGACGAACTGCTTCGCAATATCTTTTTCCCCAAGGCGTCGCTGCATGACGGCGCGGTCATCATTCGTCAGGACCGCATTGCCGCCGCCGGGTGCGTGCTTCCCCTGTCGGAAAACCAGCATCTGAGCAGCGACCTGGGGACCCGGCACCGCGCGGGCATCGGCATGAGCGAGGCGTCGGACGCGGTGGTGGTGGTGGTCTCGGAGGAGACGGGCACCATCTCGGTCGCCATTGGCGGGATGCTCAAACGGCACCTGGCCGCGAGGACGCTGGAGCGCCTTTTGCAGGCCGAGCTGGAGAGCGAGACCGGGGAGAGAAAACCCGCCACGCTGTACGGGCGGCTGCGCAGCCGCTTGGGGAAGAAGGAGGAGGCCCATGAGAAGTAAGCTGATATCCTTCCTCTTTGCGCTGACGGCGTCGGTTTGCCTCTGGGTGTATGTGGTCACGGTGGTCAATCAGGTGGGGACGGACACCCTTTACAACGTCCCAGTGACCTTTGTCGGCGCGGACCAGATTCTGGCCGACTCCAACCTGGCGATAACCGACGGCTTGGAGTCCACCGTCAACCTCAAGGTGACATGCAGCCGGGCGACGCTGACCAAGCTGAGTGGCGGCGCGACGTCAAACGTCACGGTTTTGGCCGACGTATCGCGCATCAAAAAGGCCGGGGAATATAATTTGGACTATTCAATCAGTTATCCCAACGGCGTATCCAGCAGCGGGGTCACGGTGGCGCGAAATCCCAAAACCATTCCCGTGACAGTGGAGCGTTTCACCACCCGCACCGACGTGCCGGTCAAGGGGGTTTTTAACGGTTCGGTGGCCGAGGGCTGCTACGAGTCGCCAATGGAATGCACGCCGCGCGAGCTGACGGTGGAAGGCCCCGAGTCGGTGGTCAGCCGCATCAGCTACGCCCAGGTGGTCATGGAAGAGACCGGTCTCAGCGAGACCTTAACCCAAATGGTTCCGTTCACGCTGGTGGACGAAAACGGTGGGGCAGTGGAGTCGGAATACCTGACCGTGACCTCCGGCGGCGTGGTACTGGGCACTGTCGAGGCGCGCCAGCCGGTGCTGTCCATTAAGGAATTGCCGTTGGTGGTGGAATTCTCCGAGGGCGGCGGCGCCACGGCGGACGACGTGCTGTGGAGCGTGGAGCCCAAAACCGTTACAGTGGCCGGGGACGCCGCGGCACTGGAGACCATCAATCAGGTGGTAATGGGAAAATATGACCTGAGCCAGGTGGAGGAGCCCGTGGACGAGGTCCTGCCGGTGGCGCTGCCAAACGACCTGGTCAACATTCCCGACCTCCAAACCGCAGAGGTACATCTGGAGATTGACGGGAGCCGCCTGTCCACCAAGAGCGTGCGGCTGACCGATTTCTGGACGGTCAACCGTCCGCAGGGTTATGACGTTAATGTGCTGTCGATGCAGCTGATGGTAAAGGTTCGCGGCCCGAAGGAGGCGGTGACCCGCCTGACGGGAGAAAACCTCCGGGCGGTGGTGGACGCTTCCAGTCTCAACGAGGGAATCCAGAGTGTCCCGGTGTCCATCGAGATCAGCGGGGCCGCCGGTGTGCAGACGCTGGGCGAATACGCCGTCTCGGTGTCGTTGACCCGGCATGAGGAGGAATAACGATTTGGTCAAGAGTATGACCGGCTACGGGCGGGCGGCGCTGGCCGCCGGGGGCCGGGAGATTACGGCGGAGGTCCGCTCCGTCAACAACCGTTACCTGGACTGCGGCGTTAAACTGCCCCGGCTCTACGCCTTTGCCGAGGAGCCAATCCGCAGGCGGGTCAAGGAGACCATCGCGCGCGGCAAGGTGGATGTGTATTTCACCGTCACCGCCTCGGGGGCGGACACGGTGGACATCACCCTCAACCGTCCGGTGCTGGAGAGCTATCTCACGGCGCTACGGAGCATTGCGGACGATTTTGGCCTGACCGATGATATCACGGTGTCGGCGGTGGCGCGCAATCAGGATATTTTTGTCGTGAAGAAAACCGAGGCGGACGAGGCGCAAATCACCGCCGATCTGCTGCAAACGCTGGACCAGGCGCTGACCGCCTACGACGCCATGCGGACCGCCGAGGGACAGGCCATGGAGCGGGACGTGCGCGGTCGCGCTGAAACCATCCGCGGCTTGGTAAAGAAAATTGAGGCCCGCGCCCCGCAGACGGTAGAAGAGTACCGGGCGAGGCTGACCGCCAAGCTGGAAGAGGTTTTAGCAAAGCAGGGGATTGACGAGAGCCGCATTTTGACGGAGGCAGCGATCTTCGCAGACCGCGTCGCGGTGGACGAGGAGACGGTCCGCCTGCACAGCCACCTCTCCCAACTGGACGAAATGCTCAAGACAGGGGGCCCCATCGGGCGGAAGCTGGACTTTTTGCTTCAGGAGCTCAACCGGGAGGCCAATACCATCGGCTCCAAGAGCGGCGATCTTGAGCTGACCCGGACCGTCGTCGAGATCAAGGCGGAGCTGGAGAAAATTCGGGAACAGATTCAGAACATCGAATAGGAGAACGAATGAAGCTCATCAATATTGGCTTTGGGAATATGGTATCGCTGGACCGTCTGATTGCCATCGTCTCGCCCGACTCGGCGCCCATCAAGCGCATCATTCAGGAGGCGCGGGACCGGGGGATGCTGATCGACGCGTCCTATGGCAGGCGGACCCGTTCGGTGATCGTGATGGACACCGACCACATCATCCTCTCGGCCATCCTGCCGGAGACGGTGGCGGGCCGCTTAAACGAGAAAAACGCTGTGGACGCGGAGGAGGAAGAGGCGTGAAGCAGGGCAGATTGATCGTATTGTCAGGCCCCTCTGGGGTGGGCAAGAGTACGGTGGTGGCGGAGGTCATGCGCCGGCGGCCCAACCTCAGGTTTTCGGTTTCGGTGACCACCCGGGCGATGCGCCCGGGCGAGGTAGACGGAGAGAACTACTATTTTATCACCCGGGAACGGTTTGACGAACTGCTGGCGCGGAACGCCCTTTTGGAGCACGCCGAGTATGTGGGCAACTGTTACGGCACCCCCGAGCAGCCCATTAACGAAATGCTGTCCAAGGGGATTGACGTCCTGCTGGACATTGAACCCTGTGGCGCGCTGCAGGTGCGGGAGCGGCGTCCCGACGCGATTCTGATCTTCATGGCCGCGCCCAGCTTTGCCGAGCTGGAACGCCGCCTGTCCGCCCGTGGCGACACGCCGGAGCAGGTGGTGCGGGAACGCCTGGAGCGGGCAAGCTGGGAATACGAACAGGCCGCGCGCTATGACTACGTTGTGGTGAACGACGAGGTGGCCCATGCCGCCGGCGAGGTGGAGGCCATTTTGGTAGCCGAGGGATGCCGGACGGCGTTCCGCGGGGAAGTCTTGCAGGCAACCGCCGCGCGTTGAGCGCGCGGCGTGCTGGATACAGCTTTTAATTCTAGTTATTTTAGGAGGCATTGTTTATGCTATATCCCCCCATGAGCGACTTACTCAAGCAAATCGACAGCCGTTATCTTCTGGTAAACGTCGTGGCCCGCCGTGCGCGCCAAATCTCCATTGAGGCCGACCAGCGGCAGGAGACTTTGACCGACAAGCCGGTGACACTGGCGATCAAGGAGGTCGCCAACGGGGACTTGACCGCTTCCATCAAGGAAGAGTATCTGCAATAACCGTTTGTTCAAGGCGTAGACGATCTCTACGCCTTGAACGCGCGTCAAGGGGGCTTGTAGAATGATAGCGAAAATCGCGGTAGACGCGGCGGTTTACGCCATTGATAAGCCCTATTCCTACCGCGTCCCCCCCAACATGACCGTGGCGGCGGGGATGCGGGTGGCCGTCCCCTTCGGTGCGGGAAACCGTTCGAGCGAGGGGATTGTCCTGGCCCTGGAAGAGGGGGAGGAGGACGGCCTCAAAAGCATCGGCCGCTGTCTGGACGAGACGCCCCTTCTGCGGGATGAAGACCTGCGCGTGGCGGCCTTTGTCCGCGAACGCTGCTACTGCACCTGTTACGCAGCGGTCAGAGCCATGCTGCCGGCGGGCCTCTGGTTCCGTCACACGGAGCGGGTCCGGCTGCTTCCGGGCGCGCCGGCGGATACGGCGGCCGGACCGGAGGCGGAGCGGCTGCTTGCGCTGATTCGCGGCTTGGGCGGCGAGGCGGGCTACCCATTTTTAAAGGAACAGTTTCAGGATGAGGCGCGGTTAAAAGCCGCCCTCGGGGAACTGACCCGGCGCAGGCTGGCGGTGGTGGAGGCGGAGTACACCCCAAAGACGGGCGATAAAACCGAACGGATCGCCGCCCTGGCCGGAACCGTCGAGGAGACCATGGAGTACGCCGCGCGGCGGAAACGGAGCGCGCCGGTGCAGTGCGCGGTGCTGGAGCTGCTGTGCGCCATCGGCAGCGGGAGCACCAAGGAAATCTGTTACTTCACCGGCGCGTCGGCGGCGACCCTCCGGCGGCTGGAACGGCTGGGCTATGTCACCCTGTATGAGCGCCCGGCGTCCCGCAGGCCGCCCCCGCAGGCCGCGCCGGCGGAACCGTTAAAATTGAGTGCGGAACAGCAAAGGTGTTTCGACGGCCTGCTGGCGCAGTGGTCGCGGGAGCGGCCCGGCGTCGCGCTGCTCTACGGCGTGACCGGCAGCGGTAAAACGGCGGTCTATCTAAAGCTGATTTCCCACTGTCTGGAGCAAGGGAAAAACGCGCTGCTTCTGGTGCCCGAGATTGCGCTGACGCCCCAGCTTCTCAGTTTGGTAGCCGCGCACTTCGGTGCCCGCGTGGCAGCCCTGCACAGCGGCCTGCGCGTGGGGGAACGCTACGACGAATGGAAGCGGATTCACGGCGGCGAGGCCCGTGTCGTGGTGGGGGCCCGTTCGGCGGTGTTCGCCCCGTTGGAAAACCTCGGCCTGATTATCGTGGACGAGGAACAGGAGCACGCCTACAAATCGGAGCAGGCTCCCCGTTACCATGCCCGCGAGGTGGCCCTCTACCGGGGCTACCGGCAGCGGGCCCTGGTGGTCCTCGGCTCGGCCACGCCGTCTATGGAAAGCATGTACCACGCCCAAAAGGGGGATTACAGCCTCTACCGCCTGACCCGCCGCTATAACGGCAGGGCGCTTCCAGAGGTCCGTCTGGCGGACATGAAAGAGGAGCTCCACGCGGGCAACGGCTCCGTCATCAGCGCCCCGCTGGCGGCGGCGCTCCGGCGCAATGTCGAACAGGGGCGGCAGGCTATCCTCCTGCTCAACCGCCGGGGGGCGAGCCGTTATGTGGTGTGCGTGGACTGCGGGGAGGCCCCCGTTTGCCCCCGGTGCAGCGTCCACATGACCTTCCACGCGGCCAACGGGCGGCTGATGTGCCACTACTGTGGTCATTCCGAGCCGTTGCCCCGCCGCTGCCCCCAGTGCGGCGGTCACCTCAAGCCGGTGGGAGCCGGAACGCAGCGGGCGGTCGCAGAGCTGGAACAGCTCCTGCCCGGGACCGAAATTCTGCGGATGGACGCCGACACAGTCAGCGCCGCCCACAGCCACGAGGCTCTGCTGGCCCGGTTTGAACGGGAGCGCATCCCCATCTTGGTGGGCACCCAGATGGTGGCCAAGGGGCTGAATTTTGAAAACGTCACCCTGGTGGGGGTACTGGACGCCGACATGTCGCTGTACATGGAGGACTTCCGCGCGGCCGAGACCACCTTTTCCATGCTGACCCAGGTGGTGGGACGCGCTGGGCGGGGAGAGGCCGGCGGGACGGCGCTGATTCAGACCATGTCGCCCGAAAACGCGGTGCTCCGTCTGGCGGCGGCGCAGGACTACGACCGCTTCTATGAGACCGAAATTGAGCTGCGGCGGCTTCGCGGCAGCCCCCCCTTCCGGGACCTGACCGTCGTGACCTTCACCGGCCTCTGGGAGGACCAGGTGTCGGCGGGGGCGGTTCGCTTCCGGGATGAGCTGGGCCGCGCGCTGGCCGGCGGGGCGTACTGGGGGCCGGGCGTGACGGTGTTGGGACCGGCCCCGGCGGCGGTACTCAAGGTCAACAACCGCTACCGCTATCGGCTGACCATCTGCTGCCCTAATTCCAAAGAACTGAGACTTCTGATTTCCTGGCTGCTCCGCGCGTTCGCGAAGGACAAGCGGAGCCGGGGGGTCACCGCGTTTGCGGACTGCAATCCTTATGATTGAGAGGGAAAGAAATGGCACTGCGTAACATTTTGACCGATGGGGAACCGACGCTGATGAAAACTGCCAGGCCGGTCACCCGTTTTGACCACCGCCTGCACGACCTGCTCGACGACCTGGCTGATACCATGGAGGAGGCCAACGGCGTCGGCCTGGCCGCCCCCCAGGTAGGGGTGCTCCGCCGCGTGGCGGTGGTGTGCGACGGGGAGGAAGTCATCGAACTGGTCAACCCGGAGATCATCGCCCAGAGCGGGGAACAGTCGGGCCCGGAGGGCTGCCTGAGCGTCCCGGGCCGCTACGGCATCGTGACCCGGCCCAACGTCGTCCGGGTCCGCGCCCAGGACCGGGAGGGCCACTGGTTTGAAGTGGAGGGCGAGGAACTGCTCGCCCGGGGCTTCTGCCATGAGCTGGAGCATCTGGACGGCCATCTCTACACCGAACGGGTGGAGCGGTATCTCACCGACGAGGAGATTGAAGAGATGATGAGGGAGGAGCAATGAGGATTGTCTTCATGGGCACGCCCGCCATCGCCGCCGCCTGTTTGACGTCGCTGATTGCGGACGGCCAGACGATCGCCGGCGTCTATACCAAGCCGGACATGCCCAAAAACCGGGGCATGAAGCTGGTCGTCAGTGAGGTCAAGGCGGTCGCGCAGCGGGCGGACCTGCCCATCCGCCAGCCGGATACCCTGCGGGACGGCGGCGAGCTTGCGGCGCTGCGGGCGCTGCGTCCCGACCTGATCGCGGTGGTCGCCTACGGCAAGCTGCTGCCCCAAGAGGTGTTGGACATTCCGCCCCTGGGCTGCGTCAACATTCACGCCAGCCTCTTGCCCGCCCTGCGGGGCGCGGCCCCCATCCAGCGCGCGGTGCTGGACGGCCTGCCCGAAACCGGCGTCACCGCCATGTATATGGCGGAGGAGTTGGACGCGGGGGACATGATCGCCGTGAAAAAGACCCCCATCGGTCCGTTGGAGACGGCGGGGGAGCTGACCGGACGGCTGACCGGTCTCGCGGCGGAGCTCCTTGTGGAGACGGTGCGAAGCATCGAGGCGGGCAAGGCGGCCCGCACGCCGCAGGACCCGGCACAGGCGACCTATGCGGCCATGCTGACTAAGGCCATGTCCCCCGTCGATTGGACCGGGAGCGTGAAACAGGTCGTAGATCAGGTCCGGGGCCTGCACCCCTGGCCGGTGGCGACAGCGGAGCTTGGCGGACGCAAATTCAAGCTGCACCGGGTCGTCCCGACGGAAAAGAAAACCGGCAAAGCGCCGGGGACCCTTCTGGCCCTGACGAAGGACGGGCTGGAGGTGGCGTGCGGGGACGGCGGCGTCGCCTGCGTGACCGAGCTCCAGGCCGAGGGCGGCAAGCGTATGAAGACGCCCGATTATTTCCGGGGACATCCCATCGAGCTTTAGGAGAACGCTATGTCTGCACGCAATACCGCCCTGGCCGCCCTCATCGCCTGCCGCAAGCGGGAGGCGTGGTCCGACGGGGTACTGAAGGACTACCTGCGCCGGGATAAGCTGGACGCCCGGGACGCGGCTTTGGCGTCGCGGCTCTGCTACGGCGTCCTCCAAAACCGGCTGCTGCTGGACTTTTACCTGTCCCGCTTTGTAAAGCCGCCTCTGAAAAAGCTACAGCCGGTGGTGCTGGACATTCTGCGTCTGGGGGCCTACCAGCTGACGATGACCGACCGCATCCCGGCCTCCGCCGCCATCAATGAGGCGGTGGAGCAGGCCAAGCGCAGCGCCAACCGTCAGGCGGCGGGCCTGGTCAACGGCGCGCTCCGGGCCATGGCGCGGACGGGAGAAGATTTACCCGCGCCGCCCGATCTGGCGACAAAGTATTCCCACCCCGCCCCGCTGGTGGAACTTTTCCGGGAGAACGTAGGGGAAACCCTATTGGAACCGCTGCTCCAAAGCAACAACGCGGCCCCGCCCACCGCCGTCCAGCACAACCCGCTCCGCTGCCCGGAGCCGGCACTGCTGGGCGCATGGGAGGAAAAGGGCGTTCTATGGACGCGCCACCCCTGGATGCCGGGCTGCTTTCAACTGACGGGGGACCCAACGTCGCTCCCAGGCTTTCGAGAGGGCTGGTTCTACGTCCAGGACGCCGCCGCGAGACTGGCGGTACGGGCCGCCGGCCTGAAACCGGGGATGCGGGTGCTGGACTGCTGCGCCGCCCCCGGCGGCAAGAGCTTCGCCGCCGCCATCGAATTGGAAAACCGGGGCGAAATTCTGTCCTGTGACATCCATCCCCACAAGCTGCCTTTGATAGAAGCTGGAGCGGAGCGGCTGGGCGTAAAAGCGGTCCAAACGGTCCAACAGGACGCCGCCGTAATGCGGGAGGACTGGATAGAACAGATGGACGCGGTGTTGGCCGACGTGCCCTGTTCCGGCCTGGGCGTGATTCGCAAAAAGCCGGACGTCCGTTATAAGGATCTGACAAAAATGGAACGCCTGCTGGAGTTGCAAGCGAGCATCCTGCAAAACGCAGGGCGCTATGTCAAACCGGGCGGCGTGCTGCTCTACAGCACCTGTACCGTGCTCAAACGGGAGAACGAGGCGGTGGCGGAGGCCTTCCTGGAGCGGAACCGGGACTTTGTCCCGGAGCCTATGACGCTGCCGGAAGCCCTTCGCAGGGAACCGTCCGCCATGCTGACCCTTCTGCCCTGCGTGGACGAATGCGACGGCTTCTTTTTGGCAAAGCTAAGGAAAACTGTATGAAATTAGACATCAAGTCCATGACCTTGCCCGAGCTCCGGACGGCCTTTCAGGCGCGGAATCTCCCCGCCTACCGTGCCAAGCAGGTCTTTACCTGGCTGCACCGGGGCGCAACCCGATTCGCGGACATGAGCGACCTGCCCAAGGACCTGCGGGCGACCCTTGCCGAGACGTATTTCATCACCGCCCCGGAGATCGCCCGCAAGCAGGTCTCCAAGCGGGACGGCACCGTCAAATATCTCTGGCGTCTGGGGGACGGCAACTGCGTGGAAAGCGTCCTTATGCGCTACCGCCACGGAAATACCATCTGCATTTCCACCGAGGTGGGCTGCGCGATGGGCTGCAAGTTCTGCGCCTCCACCCTGGGCGGGCTGGTCCGCCGCCTGAGCCCCGCCGAGATGCTGGACCAGGTGCTCTTCGCGGGCCAGGACGCGGAGATGCCCATTTCCAACATCGTCCTCATGGGCATCGGCGAACCGCTGGACAATCTGGACAGCGTCCTGCGGTTTTTAGAGCTGGTCAACAGTCCGGAGGGATTGAACATCGGCATGCGCCACATCAGCCTGTCCACCTGCGGTCTGGTGGAACGGATCGACGAGCTGGCGGAGCGGAAATTGCAATTGACCCTTTCGGTTTCCCTCCACGCGCCGGACGACGAGAGCCGTAGCGCCATCATGCCGGTCAACCGCCGCTGGCCGGTGGACGATCTGCTGGCCGCCTGCCGCCGCTATTTTGAAAAGACGGGGCGGCGGGTATCCTTTGAATATACCATGATCGACGGCGTCAGCGACAGCGAGGCGCAGGCCAGGCTGCTGGCCTCGAAGCTGCGGGGAATGGCGGCCCACGTCAACCTGATTCCCCTCAACGCCGTTGCCGAACGGACGCTGCGCCCCAGCCCGAGACCGTCGGTGGCGCGGTTTCAGGAGATTTTGGAGCGGGCGGGCGTCACGGCCACCGTCCGCCGCAGCCTGGGCGGAGACATCGACGCCTCCTGCGGGCAATTGCGCAGGAAATACGCAGGTGAGGAGGAGGGAACAGAATGGAAGCATGGGGACTGACGGACACCGGCAACGTCCGCAAGCAAAACCAGGATTATTATGACATCGTGCGCCTCGGCCCGCAGCAGCTCCTCCTGGTGGTCTGCGACGGCATGGGGGGCGCGAAGTCGGGCAACGTGGCCAGCCGTCTGGCGACTGAGGTTTTCGTGGGCGAGATCAAACGGACGGTCCGCGAGGGCATGGGCGCGCGGGAAATCGGTCTGATTATGCGGGACGCCGTCTCCCTCGCCAACGAGACGGTCTTCGAGCAATCCCAAATCAGCGCCGACTTCGAGGGTATGGGCACGACGCTGGTCGCCGCTTTCCTTCTCCCCGCCTGCGCGGTGATCGCCAACGTGGGCGACAGCCGGGCCTATCTGATGGACGGGCAGGGTATCCGCTTTGTGACCGTCGATCACTCTCTGGTGGAGCTGATGGTGCGCCGGGGCGAGCTCACCCGGGAGCAGGCCAAAAACTACCCGGGCAAAAACGTCATCACCCGCGCCGTGGGGACCGACGCCGCCGTCGCCTGCGACATCTACCGGATGGAGCTCAAGCCGGGCAACGCGCTGGTTCTCTGCTCCGACGGCCTTTCCAACCTGATGGCCGACCAGGAAATCCTGTTCGAGGTCGTCCACGGCGTGCAGAAGGAGCAATGCTGCCAGCGTCTGCTGGAAATCGCCAAAAACCGCGGCGCGCCCGACAACGTGACGGTAATCGTCGCGACCGTATAATCATTTCCGAACCCAAAGGAGGCGGCATCTATGGACAATTACATAGGCAGGATGCTAGACAACCGGTATGAAATCCTTGAGGTCATCGGAATGGGCGGTATGGCTGTTGTCTACAAGGCGCGCTGTCACAGGCTGAACCGGCTGGTGGCCATCAAGGTTTTAAAGGACGAGTATTCGCAGGACGCGGAATTCCGCCGCCGCTTCCACGCGGAATCGCAGGCGGTCGCGATGCTCTCCCACCCCAACATTGTAAGCGTCTATGACGTATCCCATTCCAGCAACAGCGACTATATCGTCATGGAGCTGATCGAGGGCATCACCCTCAAGCAGTATCTGGAACAGAAAATTCAGCTCGGCTGGCGGGAGGCCCTTCACTTCGCCACCCAGATCGCCAAGGCGCTGGAGCACGCCCACAGCCGGGGCATCATCCACCGGGACATCAAGCCCCACAACATCATGATTCTGAAGGACGGCAGCGTCAAGGTGGCTGATTTCGGCATCGCCCGCATCACCTCGGCCCAGAGCACGCTGACCCGCGAGGCGTTGGGCTCGGTCCACTATATCTCGCCCGAGCAGGCCAGAGGCAGCCGGGTGGACAAACGGTCCGACCTCTATTCGCTGGGCGTGGTCATGTACGAGATGTTGACCGGCAAACCCCCTTTCAACGGCGAATCGCCGGTGGCGGTTGCCATTCAGCACATCAACGGCACCCCGATTCAGCCGCGGGAGATGAACCCTAACATCCCCGAGGGCTTGGAACAGATTACGATGCACGCCATGTGCGCCGCGATGGACCGCCGCTACGAGTCGGCTACCGACATGCTGGCCGATTTGGAGGAGTTCCGAAAGGACCCCAACGTGGTGTTCGATTTTTCCGCGCCCCAGCCGGTGTCCGAACGGACCCAGGTTCTCAAGACGGTGTCCGACGCGGCGCTCCGCCGGGTGGTACACGAGAAAAAGCCCGCCCGCCGCCAGCAGGCCGAACCGGAGCCCGAACGGCGAGAGTCGGACGGCAGCGGCCGTCTGGCGGTGGTGGCCGGCGTGATCGCGGTGGTTCTGGTGGTAGCCGGACTGTTCTATTTTCTCTACGCGACCTTCCTCAAGGACCTGTTTACCCCCACGGAGGAAATTCCAATTCCGCAGCTGGTGGGCAAGCGCGTGGAGGACGTCCAGGGGAATGAGGCGTATGAGGATTTTAAACTGGAAATAACCTACGCCAACGACGGCGCGGAAGCGGGGTTAATCATCTCCCAGGACCCGCTGTCAGGGACCCCGGCCAAGACGGGCGCCCGTATTTTCGCCGTGGCCTCGCTCGGTCCGGCGGAGGTGGAGGAGGAGCCGCCGCAGCCGGTGGTGATGCCCAACCTGGTTGGAGACGGCGTGGACAGCGCCCGGGAGCAGTTGACGGCGATGAACTTTACCTGTCAGACCAACCATGAAAACAATGATACCGTCCCCGCCGGCAATGTCATTTCCACCGAACCCACAGCGGGGACCACCTTACAGCCGGGGCAGATCATCATTCTCAACGTCAGCGACGGCCCGCAGGAAAGGCTGTCCAAGGTGCCCAGCCTCCGTGGACTTCCCATTGAGAAGGCCAAGGCCAAGCTTGTGGAGGCGGGCTTCACGGCGGAGCCGATGGTGGTGGGCTATGACGAGAGCGACCTGGAGAAAGACGTGGTGACCTTCCAGAGCATCGACGCCACCGTAGAGGTGCCCGCCGATACGGTCATCAATCTGCGCCTCTCAGAGGGGCCCCCGGAGGAGCCCGTCGAGCCGGTGGAGCCAAACATGGAGGAGCCGGACCCGGAAGAGCCGCCCGGAGAAAACGACCCAGACGGCACAGAACCGGAAGAACCGGAAGAGCCGCAGCTAAGGAGCAAAACCATCTTCAATATCCCGCTTCCCCAAAACCGGGTTACCACAACGGTGTCCTATTCGGTGGATGGCGTCCCCCAGGGTGTGCCGACCACTTACAATACCGAACTGGGAACCATAGACCTTGAGGTAAAAGGCACCGGGATGCAGGTCGTAACGGTTTACTTCGACGGCACGAATGGGTACAGCGAAACCGTGGACTTCGGGTCGTGACGGCATGGAGGGATTGATTGTCAAGGCCGTCAGCGGCTTCTATTATGTACAATCCGGCGAAGAGATTGTCGAGTGCCGCGCCCGGGGCCGCTTCCGCAAGGACGGTGTGACCCCGCTGGTGGGGGATCGCGTAACCTTCACCGTCGAGCGCGGGAAGGGGACCGTCCAGGAGCTGCTGCCCCGGCGCAACGCCTTTATCCGTCCGGCGGTGGCCAATCTGGACGCGCTGGTTGTGTTGGCCTCCGCTGTGATTCCGGTGACCGAGCCCTTTCTGATTGACCGCATTACCGCCATCGCCGGAGAACAAAACGTCCCCGTCCTGCTCTGCGTCAACAAGGTGGACCTGAACGGCGGGGACGAGCTGGCGGGCATTTACCGCCGCGCCGGCTATCCGGTTTTCCAGACCAGCGCCGAGACCGGCGAGGGAATCGAGGCGCTTCGGGAGGCCATCCGGGGCAAGGTGGTGGCCTTTACCGGAAACTCCGGCGTGGGGAAGAGCAGCGTGCTCAACCGCCTCGACCCGGGCTTTGGCATTCGGGTGGGGGAGGTCTCCGACAAGCTGGGCCGGGGCCGCCACACGACGCGGCACGTGGAGCTTTACCGCATGCCGGGGGGGACGCAGGTGGCCGACACGCCGGGCTTTTCCTCCTTCGACACCGAACGAATGGAGCTGGTGGTCAAGGAAAACCTGCAATACGCGTTCCCCGACTTCGCGCCCTACCTGGGCGGCTGCCAATTCAACGACTGTGCCCATCTCAGGGAGCCGGGCTGTAAGGTTTTGGAAGCCCTCGCGAGGGGCGAGATAGAAAAAACCCGCTACGACAGCTATGTCCGCCTCTACGAACGGGCAAAGGAGATTAAGGAATGGGAGCGGCGTTAATTTTCGGTTCCATACCCTACAAGGACTGGACCTTTCTGGAGCCTCTGCGGGGCCGCTGCACGGTGATCTGCGCCGACGGCGGTGTGCGCCTCGCGGAGGAGGCCGGGTTTTCACCGGACGTCTATATCGGGGACGGCGACTCGGGCGGAATGCCCCACACCGGTGTTGCATCGGTGGTGCTGCCCGCGGAGAAGGACCTGACCGACCTGCAGGCCGCGTATGAATACGTCCGGGACCATGGCTTCCGGACGGCGGTGTTTACGGCCTGCACCGGAGGACGGCAGGACCATCATCTCGCCAACCTGGCTCTGTTGGAACGGGCCTGGGAGGATGGCCTCCAGGCCTTCATCCTGGACCCCTGGAACGAGATTCGTTACCATCCGGGCGGTCCTCTCCGCCTGCCGGAGAGGGGGTACCGTTATTTTGCCATCCTGCCGATGGACCGCCGTCTGCAAAACGTCCGCATTACCGGCGGCAAGTATCCGCTGGACGTGCCGGAGGTCCGGCGCGGCGACAGTCTGACGGTGAGCAATGAGCCGGCCGGCGCCGTGACCATTACCATCGGCGCGGGGGCGTCGTGGATTGTCCGGTCGGAACGGAACGGGCCGGTGGATTGGCGGACTTTATTATAATGTGCTTTTTTCTCGCCTCCTGCGTATACTGTTGCAGGAGGCGATTTTTATGTGCAGACGAAATACGCTGATCGGCGGCGCGTTGGCGGCCCTGGGGGCGGGGCTGTTGGTGTCGATGCTGATCCCGCGGAGCATTTGGACCATCCTGCTGGGCGTCGCGTTGATTCTCCTGGGCGTCCTGCTGAGCGAGTGGTGTAAATGACACATATCTCCGCCGCTCCGAACATATAACTTAGCAGAAAGGCATGTCTTTTGTGACCGGGCGGAGGCCCCGAAACTGCAAAAGCATGGGAGGAGTGAGCATATGGAGTTTCAATTTGAGCCCGTGACCTGCGAATTTTTGCAGGAGGTCCTATTCGCCCCCATTTCGCAGGAGGAGACCGGGGAAACCATCGTCCCGGATAGCTGTCCTGACGTGGAGCGGGTGTTGGACGCCTTTGGCTCGGTGGTGCTGCGGGGGAAGGAATGCCGCAGCGGGAGCGCCAGCATTTCGGGGGGCGTCCACGCGGGGGTGCTCTATGCGCCCGAGGATCACTCGGCCCCCCGGACGCTGCACTATTATATACCCTTCACCATCCGCGTGGACAACAGCGCGCTGACCGAGCAGAGTCAAATCAGCGTGGACTGCCGGGTGCGCAGCGCCGACGCCCGGATTCTCAACTCCCGCAAGGTTATGGTGCGGGTCAACCTCTGCGGCAGCGTGACAGGATATGAGCCGGCGACGCAGGAGCTGTACCACCCTGAGCCGGACCAGACGGGTGATCTGCAACTGAAACCGGCGACCTACCCGGTGCTCCGCGCCCTGGCTACGGCGGAGAAGCCATTCAGCATTTCCGAGGAGGTGGAGCTGCCTGGCGGCTCGCCCATGCGGGAGCTGTGCCGTAGTCAGATGTCCACCGACATCGTCGAGTCCCGGATTGTGGGCAACAAAGGAGTGTTCAAGGGCAACGTCAGCCTGCGTCTGCTCTATTTGACCGAGGAGGGGGAGCTTTGCCCCTGGAGCTGCCAGCTCCCCTTTTCCCAATATGTGGAGTTTGACAAGGAGTATGAGGACCAGGAGCTCCAGGTGAAGCTGGCTGTCACCGACCTCACGGTGGAGGACGCCAACGGGCAGGGAAGACGGCTGCTGGCGGAGCTTCAGATGCTTGCCCAGTGTACCGCGCTGGGGCAGGAGGAGTTGGAAATTGTAGAGGACGCGTTCAGCCTCCGCCATGCCTTCACCCCGGAGTGGAAGGAGCTGAACGCCGCCGGACGGCTGGACCGACAGCGGCAGTCCGAGGTGGTCCGGGCGGCGGTTCAGGCCCCGAGGGTCAAGTCGGTGGTTGACACCCAGGTCTTCCTCGACGAGCCGGTTGCCCGCAGGGAGGGAGAGACGGTCAAAATTGTGGCCCCCATGACGGCCAGCGTACTCTACCGGGACGAGGAGGGCGAGCTACAAGGGGCCGCCACCCGGATGGAGGCGGCCTGTCAGACCGAGCTGGCCGAAAATTGTACCTGCCGCCCCGGCGCGTGCATCTCCGGAGAAGCGTTCGCCGTCCCAGCGGGAGACGGATTGGAGGTCCGCTGTACGGTGGATTTCACGCTGGACTCGCTGTCCGCCGGGGCGCTAAAAACCCTGTGCGGCGGAAAGATCGGCGATGAGCCGCTGCCGGAGGAGGAGCGCCCGTCGGTGATTCTGCGCCCCGCCGCGCCCGAGGACACCCTATGGAGCCTCGCTAAGCAGTGCCGTACCACCATGGCGTCTATCCGCGACGCCAACGTCCTGGGCGAGGATGAGGCCGTCTTGAGCGGGATGCTGTTGATTCCCATTGTGAAATAATCGCAAGGAGCGCGACGCGGGACCAATGACCGCGTCGCGCTCCTTATATTCGATATCCGGCCTGCGCGCCGGGGCTATTCCGCAAACTGGCTCATAAAAGCGTCAACCGCGGCGGGATCGGCCTTGGAGGCGTCCAGGGGGACTTCAAAAATCGCGTGGGGTGCGGTGAAGTCCGGATTGTAGGATATGGAGCCGTCTTCCGCCGGGGTCAAAACCTCCGCGCTGGGGGCGCTTCCCCCCTCGTAAACGGCCAGATATACCGTGTGATCGGCGAACATCTCGACGCTGTCAAATTCGTAAATATAATAGACGACGCCGTCCCGTAAAAAGGCGCTGGCCGAGCCGCCCAGGGTCCAGATATTGACCTCCCAGGGCAGGTAACCGGCGACCAGGGGGGTAACCGTATAGTCGGTGATGGTTGCCTCCTGGAGGGGAGTCCCGTCGGTGCGGGCGCGGGAGACGACCAGATAGCTCCGGTCCGAAACGGCGTCCGGGCAGAAATCGGACAGCCCGGCCCCGCTGACCATACCGGCCAGACGGAAGGTGTACTCGCCGCACGCGGCGGTCTGGTCCAGCACAACGGCGTCTTCGCCGGCAAAGGCGGCGGAAAGGGTTTCGTCCCCGTGGAAGGCGGCGACCTCGCCCGGCGTGAGCATGTGGACGGCGGCGGCAACCGAGCCGATCAGCACGGCGGCCAGACAGGCGGCGAACAGGAGGGTTCTTGTTTTTTTCATAGCGGGAGGCTCCTTTCTTACTTGCTGCTCCAGCCGCCGGACGGTCCGCTCCTGAAAGTCTTCGGACAGGCGCACGGCGTCGATGGCCGCGCGGTATTCCTTTTGGGTCATAGCAATTCCTCCTCCAGCAGTTTTTTTAGACGTTCCCGGCCGCGTGAGAGACGGGTGCCGACCGTCGCGGCGGGCACACGAAGCAGCTTGGCGATTTCTTCGATGGTGTATCCTTCATAGTAATGCAGATGGATGATGGCGCCATATTTGTCCGGCAGCGCCCGGACGGCGGAAAGGAGCGGCGGCGTGGTCCCGGCCTCTGCGGAGGCGGCCTCTTCCAGCGGAAGATTCCGCCGGGAGACGGAGCGGCGCAGGTCATGGGCCAGGTTTAGGGTTGTGCGGATCAGCCATGCCTTTTCGTGGCCCCCGTCCCGGAAACGGGGGCTGCGGGTCATAAGCTTGAGGAAGGCGTCCTGCACCACGTCCTCCGCGTCGGCGGCGCAGTCGGTCCTCGTCAGCGCGATGTGAAGCAGCAATTCGCTGTACTGCTCCACCACGCGCCGGATTTCGTTGGTTTCCATGCGTTTCACTCCCTTCGCTTATAAAACGATCCAGAGCCCTATTTTTTTTCAAAAAATTTTTTTAGACAAGCGTATTTTTCCAACGGACCCGGTGTTCGATGGGTTTGTTAAAATTTAATTTGCGGGACGGTCATATTTTTTTCATAATTAGGGATTATGATAGCATCATAAAGTTCAGAAAAGGAGATGCGAACCATGCTTGACAATAATGAGTACGTACCCTATGAGTTCGAGCCGGTGGAGGAAGCGGAGCCCCCCCGGAAGAAAAAACATATCGCGCTGAAGGTGACCGCGCTGGCACTGGTGTGCGCCATTGCCGGCGGCGCGGGCGGCGCGGGGCTGACCGCGATGATGATGAACCGCCAGGAGCCCGCCGCGTCCGCCGAGGCGGCGGTACCGGCAATGGGCGAGAACAGGGCGGAGGCTCCGAAGGAGACCGTCCGCAACCAGCCCGGCGGGGAGACGGACAAGCCGGCGGTCAACGCGCTGGTCACCACCAGCACCGGCGAGAAGAACATGACCCCCCAGGAGGTCTATAACCAGAACGTCAACGCGGTGGTCGGCATCAACGTCACCGGCACCAAGGCGGGCACCAACGTTTGGGGCTACGTGACCCCCTTCGCGGCCTCCGGTTCCGGTTTTATTATCTCAAAAGACGGCTATATTGTCACCAACAATCACGTCATTGAGAGCGCCGACGATATCACCGTCTCTCTCTTTGACGGGACCTCCTATGAGGCCGAGCTGGTCGGGACCTACGGCGAGAACGACGTGGCGCTGCTCAAGGTGGAGGCGGATGATCTGCCCTGCGTGACCATCGGCGACTCGAGCAAGCTGGCCGTGGGTGACGAGGTGGCCGCCATCGGCAACCCGCTGGGACAGCTTACCTTCTCACTGACGGTGGGCTATGTCAGTGCGCTCGACCGCTCCATCAACACCGACGGAACCCCCATAAATATGCTGCAGACCGACGCCGCCATCAACTCGGGTAACTCGGGCGGCCCTCTCTTCGACATGAGCGGCCGGGTGGTCGGCATCACAACGGCCAAGGCTTCCAGCAGCGGCTATTCCAGCGGCGCGAGCGTGGAGGGAATCGGCTTTGCCATCCCGATCAACGATGTGGTGGACATCATTAACGACCTCAGAGAGCATGGCTACGTCACCGGAGAGGCCTATCTCGGGGTCAGCCTGCGGGAGCTTGACGCGGACACGGTCAAGTCTTACAGCCTGCCGATGGGCGTTTTTGTGGAGAGCGTGAGCGAGGGAAGCTGCGCCGAGAAGGCCGGGGTGCGGAAAGGCGACATCATTACCGCTCTGGACGGCGACGCGGTGGAGAGCTATAATGAGCTTTCCCTCGCGCTCCGCCGCCGCCGCGCCGGGCAGGATGTGGAGATGACGGTCTACCGGGAGGGCGACATGATGACCCTGCAGGGCGTTCTGGACGAGAAGCCCGCGCCCGAGCCGCAGGAGCAACAGGTGCCAGTACAGCCGACTCCCAACAACGGCGACGCCTACCGCATCAATCCCTTTGATTTCTTCGACTGGGGATTCTAGGCGGCGGCATGGCGTACCGGCTCTTGATTGTGGAGGACGACCCTGGCATCGCGGAGGCGGTGCGGGCGCAGGCGGAGCTGTGGGAGCTGGAGGCGCGCTGCGCGCAGGACTTCCGGCGGGTGCTGGATGACTTTCTGGCCTTCCAGCCCCACATCGTCCTGCTGGACGTCCGGCTGCCCTTCTTCGACGGCTACCACTGGTGCCGGGAAATTCGTAAGGTTTCCCAGGTACCCATCCTGTTTCTATCGTCGGCTTCCGATGGAATGAACATGGTCATGGCAATGAACCTGGGAGCCGACGATTTCCTGGCCAAGCCCTTCGACCAGAGCGTCCTGACGGCCAAGCTCCAGGCCATGCTGCGCAGGAGCTACGACTATGCCGCCGCACCGCCCCTTCTGGAACACCGGGGGGCGGCTTTGGACGTGGGAGGACAGGTTCTGCGTTACCAGGGGGAAGGCCTGCCTCTGACGAAAAATGAATGCCGTATTCTGCTCTGCCTGCTGGAAAACAAGGGAAAGGTTGTCAGCCGGGAGAAGCTGATGCAGCGGCTGTGGGAGACCGATGCCTTTGTGGATGAAAACACCCTTACGGTCAACGTAGGTCGGCTGCGCCGGAAGCTGGACGCGGCTGGGCTGGAGGGTTTTATTATGACAAAGGTTGGCGTGGGCTACGGGATTGAAGCATGAAACTGTTTGTGAGCTACATATGGCTTCACCGGCGGAGTATGGCGGTGCTGGTCCTGTTCTGCGCGGTTTTTGCCGGGACCTTCGCGCTGTACCGGCTGCCGTTGGCGGCGGTGGCGTACCCGGCGGCGCTGTGCGCGGGATTGGGCCTGTGCCTGGTTGGGCTGGATTATTTACGCTTCCGGCGGCGGCGGGAGGCGGTTGCGCGGTTGGCGGGCCAGGGCGCCGCGCTGGCCGGCGGGCTTCCCGTTCCGGGGGACGCCATTGAGGAGGGGTATCAGGCCCTTGTCCGTTCCCTCCAGGCGGAGGTGAGCGCTCTGGCAGAGCGGGAGGGGGAGAAATACCGGGAGATGACCGACTATTACACCCTCTGGGCCCACCAGATCAAAACCCCCATTGCCGCCATGCGCCTGACCTTGCAAAAGGAGGACACGGAGGTCTCCCGGAGCCTGTCGCGGGATTTGCTGCGGATTGAGCAGTATGTGGAGATGGTGCTGGCCTTTTTGCGGTTGGACTCGACTTCGACCGACTATGTTTTTCAGGCCTGTCCGCTGGACGCTATCATTCGAAAAGCGGCGCGCCGTTTTTCAGAGGAATTTATTGCGAGGCGTCTGAAGCTCCGTTACCAGCCAATTGACGCGGTGGTGGTCACCGATGCCAAGTGGCTGGGTTTTGTGCTGGAACAGGTGCTTTCCAATGGGTTAAAGTATACCCGGACGGGCGGGATTACCATTTCAATGCGGGGCGGGTCCGCCCTTTGCGTTGCCGATACCGGCGTCGGAATTGAGGCGGAGGACTTGCCCAGAATCTTTGAGAAAGGCTTTACCGGCAACCGGGGGCGGGAGGACCGGCAGGCCAGCGGGCTGGGGCTGTATCTGTGCAAACGGATTTGCAAAAACCTCGGCGCGGAAATTTGGGCCGAGTCCAGACCGGGAGCCGGGACGGCGATTGTGGTTGATTTCAAAGAGGCGGTTTGACGCCGGATATGACAAAATTGTAAGGTCGGGGACGGGAAATGTAAGCCAATTCGATGGCGGACATTTTCCGTCTTTGCTATAATGCCTACAGAAATCAGACAGGAGGCGTTACAATGAGCTTTTTGGAAGTAAAGGGCCTCAAGAAAACCTATGTGGGCCGCTTCGGCGGCAACCGGGTGGAGGCGCTGCGGGACGTTAACTTCACCGTCGAGGCGGGGGAGTATGTCGCGATCATGGGCGAGTCGGGATCGGGTAAGACCACGCTGCTGAATCTGCTGGCCGCGCTGGACCGGCCGACGGGGGGAAGCGTGGTGCTGGACGGGGTGGAGCTGGGTCAGATTCGGGACGCCGCGATCTCCGCCTTCCGGCGGGACCAGCTGGGTTTTGTGTTCCAGGAATTTAACTTGCTGGACACCTTCAGCTTGGAGGACAACATTCTGCTGCCCCTGGTGCTTGCCAGGCGGCCCTATCCGGAGATGCGGAGCCGTCTGGACGCGGTGGCGGCTCAGTTGGGCATCGGGGAGCTGTTAAAAAAATATCCCTATGAGGTGTCGGGCGGGCAGAAGCAGCGGGCCGCCGTGGCGCGGGCGATGATAACGGGGCCCAAGCTGATTTTGGCCGACGAGCCGACCGGCGCGCTGGACTCGCGGTCCACCGACGAGCTGCTGCGCCTGTTCCGGTCGGTCAACCGGCTGGGGCAGACCATTCTGATGGTGACCCACTCGGTACAGGCGGCCAGCTCGGCGGACCGGGTGCTCTTCATCAAGGACGGCGAGGTCTACCACCAGCTCTATCGCGGAGATCAGTCCGACGAGGCGCTGTACCAGAAGATTTCCGACACCCTGACCATGCTGGCGGCGGGGAGGAAGCAGCTATGAGGTGGGAGTTTTATCCAAAGCTGGCCTTTGAGGGAATGCGGAAAAACCGGCGGCTCTATATCCCCTATCTGCTCACCGGGGCCGGGATGGTGGCAATGTTCTATATCCTGACCTTTCTCAGCGAGGAGGGTAGAATTTCCCTTCCCAGAGGAGGGGAGACCATGCGGTTCGTGCTGAGCCTGGGAACCTGGGTGGTGGCGTTTTTCTCCGTTCTGTTCCTGTTTTACACCAACGCCTTTCTGATGCGGCGGCGAAAGCGGGAATTTGGCCTGTATAATATTTTGGGCATGGGCAAGGGAAATCTGGGCGTGGTCCTGTTTTGGGAAAACATCTTCGTTGCCGCCTTTTCCTTTGTCGTGGGGCTGATTACGGGGATTGCTCTGTCCAAGCTCGCCGAGCTGGGCATGGTCCGTCTGCTCCAGGGGCAGACCAGCTTCGACTTTTCCATTTCCATCACCGGACTGTGTCACACGGTGGCGGTCTTCACCCCCATCTTTCTGCTGCTCTATCTCAACGGACTGCGGCAGCTTCGCTTTTCCACCGCCCTCGCCCTGCTGCGGAGTGAAAACGCGGGGGAAAAGCCGCCCAAGGGCAACTGGTTTTTGGGACTGCTCGGCGTGGCGCTGCTGGGGACGGCCTATTGCATCGCGGTGACCATCGGCGACCCGGTGAGCGCGATGCTGCTGTTTTTTGTGGCGGTGATTCTGGTCATCACGGCGACCTATCTGCTGATGATTGCCGGGTCGGTGCTGCTGTGCCGGATTTTACAGAAAAATAAACGTTATTACTATAAACCAAATCATTTTGTTTCGATTTCCTCGATGGTGTACCGGATGAAGCGCAACGGCGCGGGACTTGCTTCGATTTGTATCCTCGCGACAATGGTGCTGGTGATGCTGTCCTCGACGACGGCGCTCTATTTCGGCGGCGAGGGGGCGCTGATCGCCCGCTATCCGCGGGAGATTAATCTTATGCTGTATTTTCCCAATACGGAGGTTATGACGCGGGAAAAGGTGGACGCCATCCGGGAGGATTTGGTGGGGACGGTATGGAGGAATGGCGCGGAACCCAGGAATTGTATGGACTATCGTTCGCTCAGCTTCGCCGGAGTTCTGCGGGACGGCGCCATTGAACCGGCGGCGCGTATGGACGGGATGGATATTTCCAACGTGGTGCAGGTACATATTTTCTCGCTTTCGGATTATAACGACATGTACGGACAGCAAACAACACTTTCGGAAGGAGAGGCTCTGGTTTCCGCTTACCGGATTCCTTTTACATCGGATTCCATTTCGTTTGCCGGCGGCCCGTCCTTCCGGGTCCAAACACAGGTGGAGGAAATTTTTTCCGACAGTCTGGCGGCGGCGGATGTTCTTCCTACGCTGAGCGTGGTGGTCCCAGACTTCGACGAAACGGCGGCGGGTTTGGAGGGCAGTCTTGAACAATTTAACCTCCGCTGGGCATATAATTTCGACACAGGTCTCGACGAAACGGCGGAATACGAACTGTTTCAGAATTTGATTAACAAAATTGCTGAGATCTCCGAGAGCACCGATGGGGGAATTGGGGCTTCCTTTGAGCGCCGGAACGCCGAGCGGGACGATTTTTACGGCACCTACGGCGGGTTCCTCTATCTGGGCATTTTGCTGAGTATCGTCTTTTTGTTCGCAACGGTGCTGATTATCTACTACAAGCAGATTTCCGAGGGGTACGAGGATCAATCGCGCTTCGAGATCATGCAGAAGGTGGGGATGACCAAGCGGGAGATACGAAGGAGCGTCAACTCTCAGCTTTTGACGGTGTTCTTCCTCCCGCTGGTGGGCGCGGGGCTGCATATGGCCTTTGCCTTCCCCATGCTGCGCAAGCTGCTGCTGCTGTTTAATTTGAACAACGTGCGGCTGTTCGCGGCTACCACTGGAATCAGCTTTTTGGTTTTCGCGTTCTTTTACCTCCTGGTATACCGGGGGACCTCCAACGTGTATTATAAGATCGTCAGCGGCGCGAGGGAGACAGATCGTGAATACGCTTGAACAACCGTTTCGTATGGAAAAAACCGCCGCCGGGGACCGCGTATACGGCCTCCGGCGGCGAACAGCGTCATTCGGCGTCCAGGTCTTTATACGGATAGACGCGCTTCCACGTTTTGCTTTCCGCGTCGTACCGCACCGAGCTGCGGTGCTGGTTGAGCAGACAGACGATGTCGTATACGTCAACCCAAATCTCGTTGTCGCACTCCTTCTGGCTCTCGTCAAAGATAAGCTGAAGGCCAAAATGCAGGTGGACCTGCTTGATATTGTCCACATTTTCCTTGATGCTGTAGCCGGAACGGCCCATAAAGCCGATCACATCACCGGCCTGGACGTGGTCGCCCTCCTGGAGCCCTTCGGCGTAGGGATTGTCCTTGCGGAGGTGGGCATAGTACCAATACCGTTTTTTGTCGTCGGAACGGATGCCGATTCGCCAGCCGCCGTAACGGTTCCAGCCCAGCGCCTCCACCGTGCCGCCCTCCACCGCGACGATGGGGGTGCCCAGCGCGCCCATCAGGTCGTTGCCCAGGTGCTTTCGCTTGAAGCCATAGCCCCGGCTCGCTCCGAAGTCCTCATAGTGGCTGTACCAGTAGCCGGCGGCGATGGGAGAGAAGGCTTTCAGGCCATAGGCGGGCTTCCAGTACCGTTCGCCGTCCTCTCCGGTGACCTCGATGGCGTAGCTGCCGGCCAGACCGCCCAGCACCGCGCCGTAGGCTTCGCGGAAGTATAAAAAATATTTATATTGGTTGCCCAACTGCTTCTCAATTGATTGATCGGCGGTGAGGGCGCGGGCGGCTTTGTTGACCGTTGTGTTGGAAAACTTGCCGCTGCCGGTCCATGTGGCGGCAAGGGCCAGGATGTCAATCCAATTGACCGGCTGCTCGCTGTCGCGGGACTCTATGTCGAGGGCCAGCGCCCGGGCCATCGCGCTCGCGCCGATGTCAAAGTCTACCCATTTGATATAGCCGTCCGCCGCATGGGCAGGAGAGAGGGCGAGGAGCAGACATAATACGCATAAAAACAGCCTCTTCTTCACAAACTCACCTCATTCGGAGCTAGTCTGTGAAAAAGAGACCGATTTATTCATATTCCGCGCTATTTCGCCGCGACAATCCGCACAAGGCAGGGTGCGCCGTCGTCCGCGCCGGACAGGGCGTCCGGGACCAGGACGGTGTAATGACCGGCGGCGTCCACGATTTCCCGCGCGGCGGCGGCGTCCACATAATACTCCGGGCTTCCGTCAACCAGCGCGCTGGGAAGCTGCGCCAAGGGCGCGATGTTTCGGGCGGCGGGGAGGTCGGGGTCGTCGGCAATTTCAATGAGAAGCGGCTCGGCGGCGGTGACAAATTGGGCGGCGGTGCGGCGCTTTTGCTGGGCTCCCCCGTCCGGGCTGGAGGATGGGCCGTCCTGCGCCTGCGCGGCGGGTTCGCCGGCGGGGGCGGACAGCGCGGCAGGGGCGGGTACGGCGTCGTTTTTGGGGCTGGACAGGCTGGGTAAAATTACCGCTAGGGCAATCATGGCCGCCGCCAGGGTGCCGCCGCCAAAGTAGAGGCGGCGTTTTCTCGCGGGGGTCTTGAGTTGGGCCATGACGCCGGCGGCCAACGCCTCGGGCGGCTCGGCGGAGAGGGCCGCGACGCCCAGGTCGATGGCCTCGAGGTCGGCCAGGAGGGCGCGGCACTTGGCGCAGGACGCCAGGTGGGTTTGCAGTTGGCGCTCCTCCTTGGCTGTGTTCTCCCGGTCGATGTAACCCGAGAGAAGGAGCAGGATTTGTTCGCATTCCATCGTTATCCCGGGCCCCCTTTCTTTCTCTTAGACGAAGGAGCGGGGGATTTGTTCCCGGTTTTTTTGAGAAGACGGCGCATTTTTTCCCGGGCCCGCGCGATGCGGGATTTGACGGTGCCCTCCGGGACGTCCGTGGCGGCGGCGATTTCGGCGTAGCTCAGTCCGTCGATTACCCGCAGTATCAGGGCCTGGCGGTATTCCGGCTCCAGCTTGGCCATGGCCTCGGCCACCTGGCTCTGCTCCAGACGGAGGAGGGCTTGGTCTTCGGCAGCGGGGGCGGGATGGGGGAGGGGAAGCTCCTGTTCCTCATTCTCCTCGTCGGTGTAGTAGAGGGGGATGGTTTTTTCCTTTTTTCGGCGGCGGAGAAAATCTATGCACACGTTGCCGGTCAGCCGGTAGAGCCAGGTGGAAAAGGACGCGTCGAAGCGGTAGCCGGAGAGGCCGCGCCAGGCGCGGAGAAAGGCCTCCTGGGAGAGGTCGAGCGCGTCGTCCGGACTGCCGGTCATGCGCAGGGCGAGATTGTAGACCGGCTTTTGATAGGCAGCCAGCAGCGCGGCGAAGGCATTTTGATCCCCGGCGGCGGCCTGCCGGATGAGGGTTTCGTCCACTCGTTTCACCTCAAATCCCGTTGGATGCCCTTGGCAATCTGGTATATCTCCTCCATGCTTGCGATGGCGGAGATTTTTTCCTTGTAAAAACCGCTGTGGGCGACCCCGCAGAGATACCAGGCGAAATGCTTCCTCGCCTCCAGACAGGCGATGCGTTCCCCCTTGTCCGCACGTGCCAGCTCAAACTGGCGGACGGCCACCTCCACCCGCGTGGCGAGGGGAGGACGTTGGGGGACGGGCAGCCCGTCCAACGCGGCGCGGGCCTGGGAGAAAAGCCAGGGGTCGCCAAAGACGCCGCGTCCCAACATCAGCGCGGCGGCGCCGGTTCGCTTTAGGCAGCGCACGGCGGCGTCAGGGGAGTCTATGTCGCCGTTAGCCGCGACCGGGATGGCAACGGCTTCGCGCGCCTTCGCGATGATATCCCAGTCGGCGGCGCCGGAGTAGCCCATGGTTTTGGTCCTGCCGTGGATGGTCACGGCGGCCGCGCCGGCCTCTTCCAGACGTTTGGTAAACGCGACGGCGTTGACCGAAGCCTTGTCCCAGCCCTTGCGGGTCTTGACGGTAACCGGTACCGGGACGGCCTGGACCACCGACTCCACAATTCGCGCCGCCAGGTCCGGGTCTTTCATCAACGCGCTCCCGTCTCCGTTTCCGGCGATCTTGGGGACCGGGCAGCCCATGTTCAGGTCGATGAAGTCGAAGTCGCCGTGGCGGAGGACCAGTTGGGCGGCCTGTCCCATGATGGCGGGGTCGTTTCCAAAAATCTGCGCGCCGCAGCGGCCCGGGCCGGGCGTGCGCTTGAGCAGGGTGATGCTTTTTTTGTCCTGGTAGACCAGCGCCCGGGAGGATACCATTTCGGTGACGGTCACATCGGCGCCCAGCTCGGCGCAGACCGTTCGGAAGGCGAGGTCGGTTACGCCGGCCATGGGGGCGAGAATCAGCGGCGTCATTACACGTTAAAGAGGAAGTTGACCACGTCGCCGTCCTGCATCACATACTCCTTGCCCTCGGAACGGATCAGGCCCTTGGCGCGGGCGTTGGCCATGGAACCGGTGGACTGCAGATCGTCAAACGCGATGACCTCGGCCCGGATGAAGCCGCGCTCAAAGTCGGTGTGAATTTTGCCGGCGGCCTGGGGGGCCTTGGTACCGTTTTTGATGGTCCAGGCGCGGCACTCGTCGCTTCCGGCAGTCAGGAAGGAGATCAGGCCCAGCAGCGCGTAGCTTTTCTGGATTAACTGATCCAGCCCCGATTCGGTCAAGCCCATTTCGGACATGAACGCCTGTTTTTCCTCCGGGTCGTCCAGCTCGGCGATGTCGGCTTCCAGTTTGGCACAGATGGGCAGGACCTGAGAGCCCTCCCCGGCGGCCAGGGTACATACCGCTTGATAGTGCGGGTTGGCGGAAGGGTTGGCCGCGCTGGCTTCGTCCAGATTGGCTGCGTAAATGGTCTTCTTGAGGGTCAGCAGGTCGGAGGTGGCGACCAGGGCCAGATCGTCGGGCGCGGCCTCGAAGGTACGGGCCAGCTTGCCCTCGTTGAGATGCTCGAGCAGGGCCTGGAAAACCTGGACTTCCCGGGCGAAGCGCTTGTCGCCGCCCTTCATGGCCTTCTGGGCCTTGTCAACGCGGCGCTCGGCCATTTCAACGTCGGCGAGAATGAGCTCAAGATTGATGGTTTCAATGTCGCGCAGGGGGTCGGTGGAGCCCTCGACGTGGGTGACGTTGGGGTCGTCAAAGCAGCGGACCACGTGGACGATGGCGTCGGTGGAGCGGATATTGGAGAGGAATTTGTTGCCCAGACCTTCCCCCTTGGACGCGCCTTTGACCAGACCGGCGATGTCCACAAATTCTATGACGGCAGGGGTGAACTTCTTGGGCTGGTGGACCTCCCGCAGCCAGTCCAGCCGGGCGTCGGGGACGGTGACCATGCCGACGTTGGGTTCGATGGTGCAGAAGGGATAGTTGGCGGCCTCCGCGCCGGCGCTGGTGATTGCGTTGAAGAGGGTGGACTTGCCCACGTTGGGCAGGCCGACGATGCCTAATTTCATATTGCTTTTCGTCTCCTTAAAAAGTCTTGGTTTATCAATGGTTTTCGGGTTATGTTCCTTTAGATCTTCACCA